>JANQID010000124.1 GCA_028282325.1 Chloroflexaceae bacterium
AGGATCAGCGCGCCGGGGTAGGCGTCGTACAGGCGCAGCCGCGCGCCGGGGCCGCTCCACCGAAACCTCGTTCCGGCGTCGGCCTCGGCGGCGTAGAAATTCTCAGCGCTATAGGCGTCGCCCGGCGCGCCGATGTCGAACGTCGCCGCGGACGGCGAACGCAAGAGCGTGAACAGCGCCACGGCGGCGAGGGCGAAGATCAGGAGCGGCAGCGCCAACGACGACGCCGAAAATCGGATCTGCATAGTGCAAGGACCGGAGCCTGCGGGGCGAAAGATGTTTCGCCCCTACTCCGCATTGCAATGCGAAACGTGCGGCTCATCACGCGCCACGCATCACTTGTCACCTATATGAGACGGCGCATTATACCACGCCGAGGCCGCTAGACCGGCGGAATAAACGCGGTACAATCAGCATAGACCGCACAGAACATAGCCGTATACGTGAAAGGAAGAACGATGCACCGTATAGCTTCCATCGTTGCAATGGCGCTGATCGCGTTCGGCGCCACACTCCCGCCGCCCACCGCGAGCGCCGACCTCCAGGAGCGTTGCTTCCCCGAAACCGGCTACTGCATCCGCGAACCGATCCTCGACTACTGGGAACGCAACGGCGGACTGGCCGTTTTCGGCTACCCGATCAGCGATCTGCACGACGAAGTCGTCGAAGGCTCGTGGTACGGGCCGGTTCAGTGGTTCGAACGCGACCGGCTGGAATTTCACGGCCCTGACGGCGTGCTGGCCGGTCGGCTTGGCGCAAAACTGCTGCACCTGCGCGGCGAGAACTGGATCTTCGGACAACGCCCGCGCGAGACGCCGCCGAGCTGCCGACTCTTCACCGAGACCGGCTACAACGTCTGCGAGCCGTTTCTGAGCTACTGGCGCAACAACGGCGGACTGGAGCGCTTCGGCTATCCGATCACCCAGCCGCGCACCGAAACCATCGGCGATTGGACGGGCACGGTGCAATATTTCGAGCGCCGCCGGATGGAGCATCACCCCGAACTGGCGGGCACGCCGTACGAAGTGCTGCTCGGCCTGCTCAGCCACGACGTGCGATCCTACGAGGCGATCTACAGTTGCCCTGAACGCTTGCCCGGCATACTGACCATCGCCTACAGCCGGATAAGCTTTCGCAACATGCTGGGCTGCCCGACGACAAGGCTCGACGCCGCGCCGATGGCCCGCCAGCGCTTCGTCAACGGCGAGATGATCTGGGTTGATCTGGGCGCGCGGGGCAAGCGCATCTACGTGATCATCAGCGACGCCGACCACGATCCTTCCTTCTACTATCGCGTCTTCGCGGACACGTGGAGCGAAGGCCAGCCCGTCAGCGGCGGATGGACGCCGCCGGGGCCGGGGTTGTACGAGCCGGTGCGCGGGTTTGGCAAGGTCTGGCGCGAGAATCCCGACGTGCGCGAGGCGATCGGCTGGGCGTGGGAGACCGAGCAGACGGATCACGGGACCGTGCAGTTGTTCGAGAGCGGCGTGCTGATGTATATGGATCTCAAGGGCTGGGTGTACGGCTTCGGGCCGGATCAGACGCACATCGCCAGCACGCCGCCGACGTTCTAGCGGCGCCGGCGGGAGCGTCTACCAAATGATCATACACACGCCGCATGTCACCCTGACCCTGAGCGCAGCGAAGGGGAAGGGTCTCGGCGTTATTGGAGTCTGAGATTCTTCGCTGCGCTCAGAATGACACCATGCGGTAGGGTCTCGGCGTTATTGGAGCCTGAGATTCTTCGCTGCGCTCAGAATGACACCA
>JANQID010000130.1 GCA_028282325.1 Chloroflexaceae bacterium
AGTTGCCGCCGTCTTAAGCACCCACCCGCAAGTGCGCGAGCTGGCCATACTCGTGTATGAACCAGCCGCCGAGCGCCGTCAACTGGCAGCCTATGTCGTTCCCGTGCCGGATGCTTCCGTCAATGCGGCGGAACTGCCGGATGCGCTCCGTCGCTACGCTCGCGAAACGCTCCCCGACTACATGATGCCCGCAGCATTTGTGATCCTTGACACACTCCCACTCACTCCGAACGGCAAAGTTGACCGTAAAGCCCTGCCGGCGCCCTACCAGGTAAACGATGAACGAGCAGATGCTATAGCACTTCCGCAAAGCCCAACCGAAGAAACGTTAATCACGATCTGGCGTCAGACGCTGGGTATCGAGCAGATTGGCATTCACGACAACTTCTTTGAGATCGGCGGCGACTCGATCCTGAGCATTCAGGTTATTTCACGCGCCAATCAGGCCGGTCTCCAAATCAGCCCGCGAGACCTGTTTCAGTCGCCTACGATTGCCGAATTGGCAACTGTAGTTCGGACAGCCAAACCGATTGACGCTGAACAGGGTCAGGTCACGGGCATCGCCCCACTGACGCCGATCCAGCGCTGGTTCTTTGAGCGTGAATTCGCGCAGCCCAACCACTGGAACCAGTCGGTGCTAATGGAGATTGCGACGCCGTTGGAGCGTGAGCATCTGGCCACAACAGCGATACGTTTGATCGAGCATCACGATGCGCTGCGCGCTCGCTTCCTGCACATAGAGCAAGGCTGGCGCATACAATACATCGCTGCAGATACCACCCAACTGTTGGATTGGATCGATATGAGCCAGACGGAGGATGTCGCCGCCGCGATTGAGGCGGTTGCCAATACGATACAGGCCAGTCTCAATCTTTTTGACGGTCCGCTGATCCGGTTTGTCTATTTCGATCTCGGCCCGCAACGCACTCATCGCTTGCTTATTGCTGCACATCACCTGGTGATCGATGGAGTATCCTGGCGCATTCTGTTCGATGATCTGCAATCGCTTTACCAGCAGATTGCCCAGGGCGCCGAAATTCAACTGCCGCCAAAGACAACATCGTTCAAGCGTTGGGCCGAACGCCTGGCCGACTATGCCCAGACAGCCGCCGGCGAACTTGACTACTGGCGGGAAGCGGCTGCCGCACGTTCAACACGTCTGCCGCGCGATATGGTCGCCGGACAAAACACGGTAGCCGCCGGACGCAGCGTCGTCGTAAGCTTAAGCGAAGAGGAGACCGAACGCCTGCTACGTGAACTGCCCCGCCGCTGCAACGCCGAGATCAACGAGATCCTGCTCGCTGCGCTGGCTCTGGCGCTCAGCCGCTGGACCGGCGGGCGGACGCATCTTATCGAACTCGAAGGTCATGGTCGTGAGCCGATCTTCGATGACATCGACATCTCGCGCACGGTTGGTTGGTTTACCAGCGCCTATCCGCTCGCTTTGACGCTGCCGCCCGATCGCAATCCGGTCGGCGCATTACGGACAGTCAAGGAACGGCTCCGTGCTGTACCACAGCATGGTATCGGATATGGCGTGCTGCGTTATCTGAGTGGCGCCGCCCTGCAGAACACTCAACCGGTAGAGGTCGGTTTCAACTATCTGGGACAACTTGACCGCGGATTTGACGAAGCAACCACTACGACATTCCAACCGGCGGACGAGTCAGGCGGTGAACTCGTAGATCCGCAAAACGAACGTGACTACCTGCTGGAGATCAATGGCGTCGTTATGAATGGCATATTATCACTCGACTGGTCATACAGCAGCAACCTGCACCGACGCGAGACGATTGTACGTGTCGCCGAGGGATTCATTGCAGCCCTGCGTGAACTGCTCGCCGATGAAGTTCGCGCCGAAGGCAGCGCCTACACGCCCTCTGATTTCAAGCTGGCCAATCTTGATCAACGCAAGCTTGACAAAGTGCTTTCCAGGGTCGGCAAAAACAAAAAGGAGCGATCAACACGATGAGTGAAGCCACTATCGCAGATATCTACCCACTTTCGCCGATGCAGCAGGGCATGCTGTTTCATAGCTTGTACGAACCCGAAAGCGCTGTCTACGTCGAGCAGGCGAGTTATACGCTGAATGGTCGGCTGAATTACGATTCCTTCGTTCAGGCGTGGGCGACCGTGATCGCACGGCATTCCATTCTGCGCAGCGCCTTTCTGTGGGAAGATGTCGATGAGCCGATGCAGATCGCCTACGAACAGGTGGAATTACCGATCGAATGGCTCGATTGGACTGAACAATCGCCTGACGAACGCGAGCGTCATCTCACCGAGTTGCTTATCGCCGACCGAGAGCGCGGTTTCGATCTGGATTATGCGCCGTTGATGCGGCTGACATTGATCGCCTGTTCGTCCGAAGAAACAACGCTCATCTGGACGCATCATCACCTGCTGCTGGATGGCTGGTCGACGCCGCTGCTGCTGCACGAACTTTTCCGGTTGTACGAAGCATATGCCACCGGTGAAACGCTTGACCTGCCGCCGGTTCCGCCCTACCGCGAATATATCGCATGGCTCCAGGAGCAAGATCAGGCCGCTGCGGAGGCATTCTGGCGTCAGTATCTGTCTGGATTGACAGCTCCAACCAAACTTTCCGTAGAAAACCTACCGAACAGTTCTGGCGCTACGAAGAACGAATACTACGAAATATGTCATACCCTCTCACCACAGCAGAGCGAACAGATCCAGGAGTTGGCCCAGCAGCATAAGATCACCCTTAACACTGTGCTGCAAGGTGCCTGGGCAATCCTGCTGAGTCGCTACAGCGGTGAAAACGACATTGTGTTCGGCAGCACCGTTTCCGGGCGTCCGGCCGATCTGCCCGACGCCGAAACGATGGTGGGCCTATTTATCAACACCCTGCCGGTGCGGTTCGAGATCGAACCTGAGGCATCCATAATTGACTGGCTTCGCGATGTTCACCGCCGCCAAGCCGAATTGCGCCAGTATGAATACAGCTCGTTGGCTCAGATCCAGGCCTGGAGCGAATTCGAACCAGGGACGCCCCTCTTCGAGAACATCCTGGTCTTCGAAAACTACCCGGTTGACGAAGCAGTCCATGAACAACAGAATCGCCTGACATTAAGCGAGATCACATCTTTCTCGCAGACCAACTATCCGATCGCCTTGATCGGACAACCAGGAGCAGCCCTGACGCTTTCGATCCCGTATGATGCCAACCGTTTCAACGCAGCGACCATCGAACGCATGCTGGGCCATCTCACCACTATCCTGACAGGCATCGTCGCCGACCCCCACCGCACTATCGGCTCCCTCCCCCTCCTC
>JANQID010000015.1 GCA_028282325.1 Chloroflexaceae bacterium
GGGTTGCCCTCCGACATATATAAAAAATGCTTGTCACGCCTTTCTATCGGCGACGAATATGCTAGCATCCAGACCATAGAAAAGCGAACCGGCTCCTGCTAATACAACAATGTAAACAGCTATAGAACGCCTGCACGACGTGGAAACCCATCAAATATGACGTTTCCGGCTTGACCAACGGTTCTGTTCGCAGGTTGCCGCAAATGGAAAGGCTTGAAGATTGCTCTACGTATGTTGGCACGACAGAGGCAGAGTGAGTTGCCTGAGCAATTGTACTCCCAGAAAAGGTGTGTTTTATGATCGCACATAGTGACATAACCACCGACAACGCCTCGCTCGCCGACCTCATCGAGGCGTATCAGGACACATTCGTACGCTGGCAATCAGCGCCCGTAGGAGAAGGCAAAGAACAACATCGTAAAGAACTACGCGCCGTGGTGGAAATGCTCTGGCCCCGGCTCCAGGTTATCGTACAACCGTTAGCGCAACGTTGGGCCCGCTGGTATCTTGTAGATCTCGGCGGTTCGCGCGGATGGTCCGACGCCGTCGATTCGGTCAATGCCAATATGTGCCTGGACTTGATCGACGAGCTTCCCGGTCTTTCGATCCAACGCGATAAACGGATCGATGCTTTGCTCCGCACCATCGCCCAGCGCCGGATTATTGACGAGTATCGAAGTACGTTGCGCCGCAAGGGGTATCAACGTTCCAGTGACGACAGCGCCGCTCAGGCCCGCGATCATCCGCAAACCACGTACCTCGACGATGAGCTAATCAACGCGATCCCCGACGAATTGAGCAGCACTATCACCACGCAAGTCCACGAATCGATGCACCTCCAACAATGCTGGGAAGCGGTGTCTGCGTTTCTCGACGCCCGTCTTTCTCCAAAGGAGCGGGTCATCTTTCGGGAGCGACTGCGCGATCCCCCAACCTCGCACCGTGATATTGCTGTGATACTAGGTGAACCGTGGACGGAAAGCTCGACGCGCAAACGCTTTAGCCGTCTCATTGAAGAGGCGCGGGAGCATCTCAGGTCGCTTGGATTACTGCCTGGCGATATTTTGTAATGTTCAGGCGTGTTTTGGCGATATATGCCCAACACAACCGATTAAGCTCAGAACAGCAGGTTTATGCTTACGAACAGACGAAACGGGGATTGGTTATGAATACTCATGATTATCAAGACGAGCATGCAGGGAAGTCTCAGCGTACGGAGACGCATCTCGACAATGCAGCATTGATCGCATTCGAGAAATTGCTCGATCTGCAAGAAGCGCAAGGTCAGCCGACGGATGCGGACCTTCGCGCCGTACGCCGAGTCTGCGGTCGCTGGCTGATGTTGCGCCGCGTAACCCGCGATCTCTCGATTAGCGCTGTGTCCGCGCGCACGGGCATTGGCGAAGGTGCGTTGCAACTGCTTGAACTGGGGGTGGTTGATAATCCGCAGATTAGCGATGAAGCCTGGCGGCGTCTCTGCCTAGTGCTCGAACATCGCGCGAACGATTTCGAGCGCGTCGCCGACGTATTGCGCGTGGCACGGGGAGTAATCGTCGATTCGGCGTTGGACGAGTCCTTTCTCGACGCAATTGAGAAGGAAGCGGCGATCCCAGAAGATGAACCGGCTGTCGAGGTGCAGCGCCGGCCTGAATCCGTCGCTGCGCCCAATACCAGATCCACTGAGTTGCCAAAGCCGCTTTTCGAGATACTGGCATTGCTGCTTAAAGCCGATCCGAACGATCTGACCACCTATGAAATCAAGAAACGCTTGCAGAAAGAATATCAGATCGCGATCAACCTCGCGCACCTTCCCGACAAGCTCGCGCGGCTGACGAACAACAAACTCATCGAACGCAGCGCAACGCAGCGGGTCTCCTATCGATTGACGCCGTCGGGGCATCAACTCATTCAACAAGCGATCCGCCATCGCGAAGCAGTTCGGAAGGCCGAAGAAGCCGAAGAGGATTGGCAGCGGATTGCGGGCCAATACCAGCCCGTACTGAAGGGTTTGCAATAGCATCACGCCGACGATACGGCCCATAAGTCCGGTGTCTTGTAATACTAAGGTAATAGTGAGGTACAAATGCCAAACATCTTGATATGATAAGCATAGTTTAAGATGCGCGTCGTGCCACAGCTCTCCCGCCATCACGCCACTCAACATCGCCGCGGCTGTGGAAAAAGCCGAGACCTTGAGAGCAAGCAGGGGATTTGGGAGGTATAGAACCACATGAATCGCCGCATCAGACAATTACTCAATACAATCCTCTTGCACGTCGCGCATCTATTCCCTCGGCGTACCGAAGAGCTAAGTTCTTTACAAGAATTGATTGCTGATCCCGACAACCATGCTTTTACTATCGTCTGGGAATTCGCCAGCACGTTGAGCATCCTGGCTGTGCAGCAACTTGTTGATGATTGGCAGGGTATGCTGCGTCGCCTGGAACGTTTGTTGCCCTATATGATCCTGCTGCTGGGCGGGGTATTGCTAGTTCGTATCGTATTATTGGTAAATCCTAGTCCATACTGTTCGCCGGTTGGGAACACGGCGCAGCAATGCGCCGCCGCCGCAAACAGCGCCTCGCCCCCGCAAAGCGCTGCCGCCGATGTGTTTGACGCTCGCCAGGACAAAGTGCTCCTGGCAATTGACGTTGGCCAATCTGTCGAACAGACGGAAACGCCAACGCTGGCTATGCCAACCACGCCCGCGTCGTCACCATTGTTTACCCCATCGCCTAGTTTTACAACAACACCGATTGTCGTGGAAATTACCCAGATACCCGATCCTTCCGCAACAGCCATGGCGACCGCGACTGGAACAGCGTCATCCACGGCAATAGCAACGGCTACGATGCTGCCAACAATGACCGCTGCGGCAACGGCAACGCCTTCTGTTACAGAATCGCCCACAGCGACCAGAATGGCATGGGCTGGCGCAACGCCTTCCGCAACGATGACCAGGGCGCCTTCCGCCACCGTGACGGCTTCGCCCACAACCACCGCACCAGCAACGGCGACCGCATCACCCACAACCACCGCTTCCGCATCGGCGACACCGACCGCGTCGCCCACAACGACCGCATCGCCCACTGCGACGCCTTCCGCCACTGCGACTGACTCAGCGTCGGCAAGTGCGACAGCGACGGCAAGCGCCACAGCGACTGCGTCGACAACATCAACCGCCTCAGTGACGCCCACTGCCACCGCATCGGCGACAGCGACGCCTTCCGCGACGCCCACGGCTTCGCCCACCGCGACGACTTCCGCGACGCCCACGGTGACAGCAACGCCGTGTATGTCACGAACACAGCCGCTTGACATCATCCTGGTTCTTGATCGTTCGGAATCGATTGAGGAAAGCGGTTCGCTTCTCGATATACAGAATGCTGCGAAAGATTTCCTGAGCCAGATTCATCCATCGCGTGATCGCGTAGGCCTGGTAACATTCAGCGATGAAGCCGCGCTGGAGCAGCAACTGACAGATGACCACCAGGCCATTATTGAGCGTATCGATGCCATCGAGACCGGAGGAGGAACGAATCTCGCCGACGGTTTGAGTGTTGCGCTGGAGGAATTGAAGAGCGAACGACATAACCCCGACGCACAGCCGGTCATCATTCTACTCACCGATGGATGGGTCGAGGGTTCGGGAGCTGAACACGCGCTGGTCGAGGCGGAACACGCCAAGGATTATGGCACGCGCATCATCACCATTGGCCTGGGTGATGAGATTAACGCGGCGTTGCTCGAAGCGCTAGCTTCCGCGCCGGAAGATTATTACTACACCCCAACATCGGACACCTTACGGGAAATCTACCTGGCCATCTCACAAGTTTTGATGTGTCAATAGAGACCTGACAGGTTCGAACAACCTGTCAGGTCCGATAGCCCAACTTATGAGCGGAGGTTGACGTTGCTTCTCACACGCGTCAGACCTCTTCCGGCAATTCCCATATCGTGAGGTTATCGAACCAGATTTCGACCTCGCCCTCTTCGCGATAACAACTGGTAGCTACGCCTACTTTGCCTTCGGTAAAAGTGCTATCACTCACGCTGGCCAGCCATTCGCCATTGAGATACAATCCAATTTCTGCGTCGACATGGATCACACGTAGGCGGTTGGGATCATTTAATAGCACTGTGCTTGTCAAATCACCTTCGGCGATAATGAGCGGATCGGCAGCATCACTAAAGACATAGAGGCGGTAGTAGTCGTTGAATACTTCAAACTCGTAATAGCCGACATCATCGTTCTGAGCGAATACCAGGCTACAACTTCCATCTACGCCGCCGCGTACAATGGCACAGTCCACTTCGGCAATAACATTACGGAACGAGCGAACACCGTAGACTTCATAGGATGTTCCATCGGCGTCCCATAGTACTTTGAAGACGCCATCTTCAATCACATCGGTTTCAATATCATTGAAACGACCGGTGAACCACTGATTACGGTTGTCGGTGAAATCATCACTGAAGATCTCACGCGCGCGCGCAAACATCGCATCGGCGTTGGCATATGCTGTTGCCTGCGCAGCCTGTGTCGGCCCTATCGTTGCGGTGGCATTGCCTGCCTCAGCAGTCGCCCGATCAGCTGCGCCAGCTTGAGCGGCCTGCAACGTTTGCTGCATACCTTGTACACCTTGCGCGCCCTGATTTGTCGGTTTGGCAGTCGCCGTCGGGTCTACCGCCGAAACCGTAGGAACGGCAGTCGAAACCGGTTGGGGGACGGTTGCGGCGATGACGGTCGTCGCGGCGACTATGACGACATCCTGGTCCCGGTTCTGATTAAACATAAACAATGCGGCAATTGTTGTGGCAAAGATAATAAAACACAGCCCTGCAACGCCGAGTAACACAAAAATCCAGACCCGATTGACCCCACGCTTTGGCGGTTCCGCCGGCGGGATGTCGCCGGGTATCTGAAATTGCGGCGGCGGAGCCGGCGGCAGCGGCGCTTGCGTTGGCGGCGTCGGGCTTGTTTCATCTACTTGCGGCAGCGTCTGGGTGGCTGCCGATGATAGATCGTCCATCCGAGAACCGCAGTTCGCGCAGAAACGTTCATTTGGGCTGACCTGGGCGCCGCATGACGGGCATATCTTATTGGTCATCGTTGCTGTTTCCTCCCTGCTGTGAAACGTAGATACCCTGATGAGAGTCTGATTGCGCTACCATGTCTCACGGCATACTCCCCATTGACCAAAAATTTCTTCCACTCCAATTTCTAATACGTCCAGTCGTTGTATGCCCATAGCGACTAGTTCGGCGCGAAGTTGGGCGCATAGGTACGCTGCCAGTTGCTCAACCGTGGTATTTTCGAGGGGCAGCAAGATTACATCTGCACGCGGGAATATGTAGCGTCGCTCGCGGGCCTCGGCGATGATGCTGTCGCCTTCCTCGCGGACGGACACCACCGGACTATGTAAAGGCAGGAGCATACGATGATCAAGCGCGTCAACCAGGCGGCGCATCGTTCGCTTTAGCGGTACGAAGTTCACGACATAGCGGTTTTCGTCCAACGGTCCCTCGACCACAACGCGCACGCGGTAGTTGTGGCCGTGCAGCGGTTCGACCTTGTCGCCGTCATAGACGACGAAATGCGCCGCTGCAAAAGTCAGGTAGTCTTTACTAATCTCAACTCGGTAGGATTGCGTTTTTTCGCTCACCAGGAAACCCTCGCTCTTTTTGGGGAAAATGTCCGCTGTGTTGCACGGCTTCCTGTGTCATTATAAACGAGGAGCCGATACGATGATACGCTATGCATTATTCGACAGAGAGGGAGGATGGAGAGGGATATATGTCACATTCGACAACAACGTCAACCGCCGATAGCGATAGTGATCCGAATTCGCCTGCGCGCGCCAGCCTGGGCGAGCTGGCGCGCTATTTCACCCGCCTGGGCTTCACCGCGTTCGGCGGTCCGGCAGCGCATATCGCGATGATGGAAGATGACCTGGTGACACGCCGTCGCTGGGTAAGCCGCCAGCATTTTCTCGACACGCTGGCCGCAACACAGCTTGTGCCAGGGCCGAACTCGACCGAGATGGCGATTCATATGGGCTATAGTCAGCGTGGCGCGCTCGGCATGATCGTCGCCGGAGCCAGCTTTATTTTGCCGGCCTTTTTCCTGGTGCTGCTACTTAGCATCGTCTATGTGGCGTTCGGCGCGCTGCCTCAGGTCAGTGCGCTATTCTACGGCATTCAGCCGGCGATCGTTGCAATCGTGCTGCTGGCGGCCTATCGCCTGGGGGTCAGCGCTTGCAGCCGTCCATCGATGATCGCTCTGGCCATTGTCGGCGCGCTCCTGACGTTGTTCACCACGCTGGATACGGTCTGGATCATCATCGGCGGCGGCGTGATCGGTGCAGCGCTGGCTTTTGGCCCGCGGCTAATACGCGCCGCTTCGGCCCTGATCGCGTTGCCGCTGCCGCTGGCATTTCAAGGCCCCAGCGGCGGCGGAGCGGATGCGCCGCTCTGGCAACTGGGTCTCTTTTTTCTCAAAGTCGGCGCGACTCTTATGGGCAGCGGCTACGTATTGCTCAGCTACCTGGAAAACGATCTGGTCGTCGGCAACGGCTGGCTCACAGCGCAACAGTTGATCGACGCAATCGCCGTCGGGCAGATGACGCCCGGCCCGGTATTTACCACGGCGGCGTTCGTCGGCTACGTCATTCAGGCCGGGCCGGAGGGCGACATCGTGCGGGGTGTGCTGGGCGCGGCGGTCAGCGCACTGGCGATCTTCTTGCCTTCGTTCATCATCGTCTGGGCAATGGCGCCGTGGATTCCGCGTTTGCGCGAGTCGGCACTAGCCGGCGCATTTCTCGACGGCGTGAACGCGGTGGTGGTGGGCAGCATTGCGGCGACAACATGGACGCTCTTCGCCACGGCGACGATCAATCTGTCCGAGCCGATCTGGAGCATACCGCTCGCCGGCAACACGCTCGATCTGCCTGCAACGACGCTGGCGATTATTGCAATCGTGCTGTTGCTGCGCTATCGCAAGCTCAACTCGACCTGGCTGATTGGCGGCGGCGCATTGACGGGGCTAGGGTTATGGGCCGTCTGGGGATAAAGGCGACCTTTGGTTGAGGATTGCATCTCAGCCTTCTGACCGACGAGCCGGAAGTAAAATCCAGGTATACTACTATACATTGTTCATCATTACGTTAATGATTTGCTGCGCTAGTGCAGGCTAGCCGAGACAAGCCTGCACTAGCGCAGATCGCGTTTACTTCATAACCACATGTTTCCATAGGCGCTCACCGACAGAGGAGGTGTGGCGGTCTGGGTCAGCAATACTGACGCAAACCGCCACACCTCCCGTATTTCCTGAACAATTGTTGAACGTATGGCAACTGCAACAACGCTCATCAAACCTCTTCCCGGATCGGTGCGCCGCCGCGTATTCGACCTGGCGCTGCCGGCGGTCGGCGAGCAGGTGCTGAATATGGCGGTGGGACTGACCGATATCTACCTGGTGGGCAATCTCAGCTTGCGGGCCGCCGATCAGCTTGGCTACTCCAGCGCTACCGCATTGGCCGGGGCCGGGCTGGGTAACCAGATGGTCTGGCTGGTAACGGTGTTTTTCATCGCGCTGGGCATTGGCGGCACAGCGCTGGTGGCGCGCGCCGTCGGGGCCGGAAACCATGCCGATGTGCAGCGCATTGTGCGTCAATCCATGCTCATCGGTCTGGCGTTTGGTTTGAGCGTGACGGTTGTGATGCTCGTAGGCGTTGAGCATTTTCTCCGCCTGCTTGGCGCATCCGACGAGGTGCTTCCGCTTGGCGCGCAGTATGTGCATATCATCGCCCTGACTTTGATTCCGGCGGCGTTGCTGTTTGTGGGCAACGCATGTCTGCGCGGCGCAGGAGATACACGCACGCCGCTCTATGCGATGATCGGCGTAAACGGGACGAATATCCTGCTCTCGTGGCTGTTGGTCAACGGCAATCTCGGCTTCCCAACGCTTGGCGTCGCCGGAGCCGCAATCGGCGCTGCTATCGGGCGTGGCGGCGGCGGCATCGTCCTCGTCGCGCTGTTGCTGCGCGGGCGCTCCGGCCTGCGTCTGGAGCCCGACTTGCGCCCCGATCCGGTCACGCTGCGCCGCTTGATCAATGTCGGATTGCCGAGTGCGGGCGAGCAGCTGGTGTTTCAGGGAGCGCTGTTGATCTTCACGCGCTTTGTTACCGGTCTGGGCATGGTTGCCTACGCGGCGCATAATGTCACCATCACCATCGAGTCGCTCTCGTTTCTGCCCGGCCTGGGATATGCTGCCGCCGCCAGCACGCTGGTCGGCCAGGCGTTGGGCGCACGCTCACCGCGTGAAGCTGAAGACATGACCTATGAGGCGCTCTGGCAAGGCGGACTGATGATGACGCTGGCCGGCGTGATAATGGCCTGTTTTCCGGGGCATATTTTGAGCGTTTTTATCAACGACCCGGCAGTGATTGAAGCGGCCACGCCCGCCTTGCGCGCCGGAGGATTGGTGCAGCCGGCGCTGGCAGTGAGCTTCATTTTGCTCGGCGGACTGCGCGGCGCGGGCGATACGCACTGGCCCCTCTACAGC
Source organism: Chloroflexaceae bacterium (assembly GCA_028282325.1). Taxonomy (GTDB): domain Bacteria; phylum Chloroflexota; class Chloroflexia; order Chloroflexales; family Chloroflexaceae; genus JANQID01. The sequence continues at coordinate 8,567 of JANQID010000015.1, forward strand.
CGGATGATGACCAACTGGGCGGTGCGGCTGCCGCTCACATTCTGGCTGGTGGGTATAATGGGCGCTGGCCTCGAAGGCATCTGGTTGGCGATGTGTACCGATTTCACGCTTCAGTCGCTGCTGGCGCTCTGGCGTTTTAGCGCCGGTCGCTGGAAGCATCTCGAAGTCTAGCAACAAGGGCAGTCAGAATCGATGATCGATCTTGCGCCGCATAATCCCTATGGTCTGGATCTGCGCTCGCCGGTGATCGCGGCGGCGGGCGCGCTGGGCTATGGCGTCGAATATGCCCGCCTGCTCGATCTGGGCGCACATACGCCGACCCACGGTCTGGGTGCGCTGGTAACGCGCACAACAACGCTCTATCCACAGCGAGCGCGTTCGCTGCCCGGCATCATCGAAACGCCCGCCGGACTGCTCTATCACGGCGCAGAGCACAATCCCGGCGTGCAGAAAGTGATCGTCCGGTACGCCGGGGCCTGGGCTAGATGGGGCCTGCCGGTCATCATGAGCATTGGCGGCGTCGATGCCACCGAATGCGCTGATGTCGCCGCCGCCCTGGAAGGCATTGAGGGCGTGGCAGGCATTGAACTGCGATTGGCAAGCCTCAAAGCGATCCACGCCGAAAGCGCGGCGCGGGCGGTCGCGGCAGTGCGCGCGGCGACGTTGTTGCCGTTGCTGGTCAAACTGCCACCGGAAGCGCCCGACATCGCCGATCTGGCGCGGGCGGTGGTCGCGGCGGGCGCCGATGCGTTGGCGCTGATCGATGGTGCGCCCGGCATGGCGCTCGATCCGCAGACGGGCGAACAAGTGCGCGGTCGGGTTTCGGGACCGGCAGTGCGTCCGCTGGCGTTGGCGCTTACGGCGACGGTCGCGGCGGCAGTGGATGCACCGGTGATCGGCGGCGGTGGAATTTACGACGCCGATGATGCGCGGCAATTTCTGAGCGCCGGAGCAAGCGCAGTCGGCGTTGGCGCGGCATTGCTGTCCGATCCGCACCGAGCAGCAGTGATCGCGGCGGAACTCGCGGCGTCGGTGTGATTCGCACAGAGATACCAAACAATATTGGAGACATCGCATGGGGTCATTCTGAGCGCAGCGAAGAATCTCCGATTCCCCCAACGCCGAGCCCCTGCACGCTGCCTGCGGCGCCGTTCAGGGTGACATGCGGCATGGGTAGCATCGTTTGGTAGATACGCAGCCATCCACAATCGCAAATTAAGAGCATACTAACATCGGAACCGCGGCTGTCGTTTTGCAATCAGCGGCAGCTTCTTGCGTTGGGAGCGGCGGATCAAGTGGTGACGCTTGCCAATGGGCTGGCGAACATTGCCCAGGCGGCGGGTCTCAAACGCGGCGTGGCGCGCATACACGTTAAATCCTGGCTTAGGCATTTCGGGCCGTCAGATGGCTATCGGCGAAGAAGTCGGCAGCTTGCGCGCACGCGGTTATCGATGATTGTGCGTGGTGGGCGTAGGATCGGATGGATGGCAAACTGGCATCCATCCAGCGATACGACGGACAACATCGAGCCGGATGGGATCGTACACGCGGCGCGGTTCGCCCTGGCAATGCTGCGGCATATCGACAAATGCCCGGCGGTATGAAGGCTCAATTTCTGGGAGGTTTCCAGCTTCACGCACTATGCGTTCCATACCGCGATGAGCTGTCAGGCCTGACGGGTTGCCGAAACCTGTCAGGTCTTTGTATACGATTCAACTGCGAATACTTGCGCCGATCTCGCGTTCAAGCAGCTTGATGATCTTCGTGCGCACCTTTGCCACGGCCTCGTCGCTGAGGGTGCGATCAGACGCGCGGAAGGCGAGCCGATAGGCCAGGCTGCGTTTGCCTGTGCCAATCTGCGGGCCGGTGTAGACATCAAACAACGTCAGCGATTCGAGTAAGTCCCCGGCGCCACGGCGGATCGCGGCGGCGACTCGATCTGCAGAGACATCATCGGCGATGACCACCGCCAGATCTTGAACAGTGGCTGGATAACGCGAAATGGGCGTATAGCGGGGCAGTTGCGCAGCCTCAATCAGCGCATCCAGATCGATCTCGGCGACGACGACACGCACACCTTCCAGATCGAAGCGTTCGCCGACCAACGGATGTATTTCGCCCAGCACACCCACCGGCTCGCTCAGGATCTCGGCGCGTCCTTTGCCGCTTTCGCGTTTCGCCCGCTCCGCCCTGGCATCGGCATCGGGAGACGCGCGGTTGATCAACAGCGTCGCCGCCCGACCGGGATGAAAGCGCTCATCGTCGGCGAGCGGTACAAACGCCGTCTGATCATCCAGCCCGAAGCGTTCGAGCAACGTCTCGACGATGCCTTTGAGGTCGAAGAAATCCAGCGATTCGCCCGCCGGTTCAGACCAGGAGAGCGTCGTACGCGGACCGGCGATCGCGATTCCCAGGCGGCGAGGTTCATCGGGCAGCCACTCACCGTGCGCGCCCGCGTCGGGTTGCGGCAAGTAGACTCGCCCCGTTTCAAACATCAGCGCCTGGTCGCGCTCGCGCAGATTTGCCGCCAATGCTTCGAGTAGCGTCGGGAGCATGCTGCGTCGAAGATATTCGCGCTCCGGCGAAATCGGATTGCTCAGTTTCAGATAGCGCGCGGCGACCGCCTTGGAAGGCTGCGTCAGCGCGACGGCTTCCATACTAGTAAGCGATGGAGTGATCACCTCGTTGAGACCGCAGCCGACAAGAATATCGCGGGTGCGCTGTTCCAGCACGAGGTCGGGGTGCGCATCGGCGACCGGAATCTCATCGGTCATCTGGGTTGCGGGAATGTATTCATAACCATGAAGCCGCGCCACTTCTTCGCATAGATCCGCCAGCAGCGTGACATCCTGGCGGAAAGATGGCACGGTAACATGCACAAGCAACGAATCGTTGCCACAGCCTATAGCATAGCCTGAGAAATCGCCCAGACCGCTGCTGCCGCGAATTTCGCAAACAAAGCCGGCCGAGCGCAGAATATCGGCGATCTGAGGAGCGCTCAGTTGAATGCCAACGATCCGCGTGATCTCGCACGGCGGCAGATCCAGCTTGACCGATTGCCAGGGACGCGGGTAGACATCGATAATGCCTTCGTAGATGACGCCGCCCGCCAGCGTGCGCATCAAATCCAGGGCGCGGCGTTGTGCCGCCAGCGGAATCTCGTAATCTACGCCGCGCTCAAAGCGGCGCGATGCCTCGCTGGGAAGCTTGAACGCCTGGGCCGTGCGTCGAATCTGACTCGGCTCCCAGATCGCCGCCTCCAGCAACACGCGAGTGGTGGTTTCGCGTACTTCGCTGTCTTCGCCGCCCATTACCCCGGCGATGCCCAGCGGCCCGGACGGATCGGCGACGAGCAGCGGGAAATGCGCCAGTCCGCTCTCCGGGCCAGGGGTCAGGTCGCGCTCCTTGCCGTCGAGCGTGGTCAGGCGTTCACCAGGTCGCGCCACACGCGCGATCAAGTGCTGATCGCGTACCTTGTCGGCGTCGAAAGCATGGGTCGGCTCGCCCCATTCCATCATCACATAGTTTGAAATATCGACAATGTTATTGACCGGACGCATGCCGATATGGCGGAGACGACGCTGCATCCAGTGCGGTGATGGGCCAATGGTAATGTCCTCAACCAGGGCCGCCGTAAAACGCGGGCACAACTCAGGGTTTTCAATCGTCACCGTCACCTGGCCCTGAACCGGCGGGCCATCCATCTGCGCCTGCGGATCGGGCAGATGCAGCGGCGCGCCGGTCAGTGCGGCTATTTCGCGCGCCAGGCCGATGATCGAGAGGCAGCGAGCATTGTTCGGAGTGATGTCGATTTCAAACACGACCTCGCCGAGAAAATCACGCAGTGGCTGACCTACCGGAGCGTCGTCCTCCAGGAAGATGATCCCCTCGTGCTCGTCGCTGATGCCAAGTTCTTTCTCGCTACAGAGCATTGCATCGCTCATCACGCCGCGCACCGGACGGCCTTTGAGCGTGGTGATGACCTTGCCTTCGGCGTGACCATCGTAGAGGCGTGCGCCTTGCATAGCAAATACGGCTTTAAGCGGATGTTCCAGCCGCCCCTGGCCCTTGTAGGGAAAGAGATTCGGCGCACCGGTAACAACCGTATGCGGTGTCGGGTCGCCGTAATCAACATCGGCCAGCACCAGCCGATCGGCGTTTGGATGCGGCTTTACCTCCAAAACGTTCGCGACCAGAATTTTGTCCGGATCCCAGGGTAACTCCGATCCCTCCAGGCCAATAGAGTGAATAGCAGCAACCTCCAGGCCGCCCATCGTCAGGCGATGCGCCAGTTCTTCCGCTGAGATCGCAATATCGACAAACTCTTTCAGCCAGCTTAGGGGCGCTTTCATCACGCATAACCTTTCGACAGCCAAAACCGAAATGAGTATAGCCCAGGCATACCGCACTGTCAAACCTTTTTCCCTCTTCTCCGCACGTCACGCCGCTCGCGCATATGCAGGCGGACCGTCTGCACTCCCAGGATCTGGCGGCGCGACACTTGACTCGCACGCCGATCTCGCTAGAATCGACGCAAACGCATCCATCATTGGCATCGGGGATACTTTCAGGAGCGATTATGAGCGAGCCGTATGAGCCGCGAGAGACGCATGAGTCTCAACCAATCATCCAGCCGCGACGGAGTTGTATGAGCCGACTCGGCAATGCACTAGTCTGGCTTTTCTCACTGATATTGACCGTTGTGTTGACATTGGCGGCGACCGGTGCAATCGCTTACTATGTCCTGGGGTATAACCTAGATACGCCGGCACAGTTGCAGCGTACGCAGAGCGAGATGGAGGCATTGCGCGAGCAAAACAGCATTTTGCAAACCCAGATCGCAACGATCGAGCAGGGGTACGCGGACAGCGCCGTACAAATTGGCGGCAATCGCGAGTCGTTGGAAACGCTGGAAACTGAGATCAGCGGGATGAATCAACAGGCGCGCGAGCTGAGCACGCTGGCCGCGGATTTGCGCGAAAACGTCGCAATGGCGGCGACGATTCAAGCCCAGACCCGCGACTATCAAACGTACGTTGAAGTGTTTGCCACGGTGCAGATGCGGCAGGCTGAGGAAATCGCCGCAGTTGAGCGCCGCACCAACCGGATCGTCCGTTTCCTTGCACGCCTCGGCGACATCGCCAGCGACACGGCATTCGACCTGGAAGACACGTCCGGTACGCCAACGCCGACGCCTTTCCAAACAGTCGCGCCGACTGCGCTTACTGTGACGCCGACGACAACGCCGACCGCAACGGCTATCGAAGAAGACGCAGCGACCGCAACGCCCGAAGAATAATCGACGCTACAGCCCGCCGCGATCAATGGTCAATGATGCCAACGCCGCTATACCGGCCAGCGCCCCGCCGAGCAGCAGCGGCGCGCCGGGCGTCACCGCTCCCAGCAGCCAGGTGGCCGGGATCGGAGCCAGAATACGCGTGAGGCTATCGAGCGAGGTAAACACGCCGAGCACCTGCCCCCGCTCGCCGTCGCCGCTCAAGCGCGTCAGCATACTCTGGAGGTTGGGTGTCAACAACGCCGGACCGGTGGCGAGAAAGACGAACGCCACCAGCAAAAGGGGCCACGCCTCCGCCAGGCCCATTGTCACCAGCGCCGCTGCCAGCGAGATCGCCCCGGCGAGCGCCAGCCGCCATTCGCCGAAGAGCGCCACCAGCCGCCCCATCAAACCAACCTGCACGATGACGGTCAGCACGCCGGCATAGGCCAGCAGCAATCCAATTTCCAGACCGCCGAAGTCATAGCGTCGTTCGGCATAGAGCGCGAAGGTGGCCTGGAAAAAGACCAGCGCCAGCGCGCCCATAAATCCGGTCAGGTAGATTCGGCGCAGGTGCGGACGTAGACTAATCGTCACCAACGCGGAGAGCATCTGGTCGGGGCCGTGCGCGGCGGCTGTCTGGCGCTGCTCCGGTTCGGGCAGCGTGAAGGCGGTGAAAACAAACAGGCCAACGGCGATAAGCGCTGCGGCATAAGCGGGAACTGCATAACCCCAACGGCTGAGAAAGCCACCAAACGCCGGGCCGAGAATAAACGCCGATCCGAACGCCGCGCCGATCAGACCGAGGCCACGCGCGCGATTCTTCTCGTCGGTGACATCGCTGATATACGCCTGGGCAACGGTGATATTGCCGCCCATCGCGCCACCGATCAGCCGCGCAAGCAACAGCACCCACACCGCCCACGCCGCGCCAAGCAATGCGTAGCCCACCACCGAGCCAAGCTGGCTGATCAACAGCAGCGGACGTCGTCCATACCGATCCGAGAGGCTGCCGAGGATCGGCGCACCGAAAAACTGCGCCAGCGCGAAGGTCATCAGCAGCAGGCCGATCTCGATCTCGCTCGCGCCCATTTCCTCAGCGTAGAGCGGCAGTAGCGGCAGAATTAGACCGAACCCCAACGAGTTGATGAACACGACCATAAAGATCGCCAGCAACGGCGAGCGGCGCATAAGCGACTCCTTGAACGACCAATCGTTGTGAACTTCTGGCGGGCAGTTCGCAATTATCTGCGGCTTGTCTGCGTCGCACTCAGGGCGCGCAGAGCATCCAGCAGCCGGTCGATCTCCGCGACGGTGTTGTAGTGCGTGAGTCCTACGCGCACCATGCCGCCGCTCGACTCAATGCCGAGGCGTTCGGTCAGACCAATCGCGTAGAAGTTGCCATTCCACACGAAGATGCCGCGTTCGCCCAGATACGCGGCGATGGCGCGCGGCGCAACACCCTCGATGCGGAACGATGCCGTCGGCGTGCGCAGATCGAAGCGCTCCGGCTCGCCAATGCCGTATAGCGTGAGGCCGGGAATCGTCAGCAGCCCGGCGATCAACCGCTCGCTCAACGTCCGCTCGTAGGTTTTGATCGCCGTCATCGCCGCGACCAGCGCCGCGCGGCGATTCCCGATCGCCGATGCTCGTTCATCGACGCCGGCGCCCAGCTCGGCGAGGTAGGCGACCGCCGCCGCGACGCCGGCCAGCCCTTCGTGGTTTTGCGTGCCGGTCTGCCAGCGGTCGGGGATGGCGTCGGAAGCCGGGCGCACTTTGTAAGGCCGAAGGCGTTGCAGATGCTCCCGTTTGCCGTAGAGGCAACCAACGTGCGGCGCGAAAAACTTGTAGGCGCTGCACGTCAGAAAATCGCAGTCGAGCGCACGCACGTCGATTGGGCCGTGCGGCGCGTAATGCACCGCGTCGATGAACGCCAGCGCGCCGACACGATGCGCCATATCGATGATCGTTTGCACATCGTTGATCGAACCGACGGCGTTGCTGGCATAGCCGACCGCGGCCAGCTTCGTGCGCGGGTTGATCGCGGCGGCGCAATCGTCCATATCGAGCGTGCAATCGGCTATGTTGACATCAACCGTGCGCACCACGACGCCGCGTTCCTCCAGAGCGCGCCAGGGGCCGACATTTGCATCGTGATCCAGCCGCGTCACCACAATCTCGTCGCCCGATCCGAGATCGCGCCCGATCGCGCGGCTCAATGCGAAGGCGAGAGTGGTCATATTCGCGCCGAAGACGACCTCGTCGGCGTCGCAGTTGAGCAGATCGGCGATGGCGGCATGGGCGGCGGAAATGGTTTCGTCGGTGCGTTGGCTAGTGATGAATGCGCCGTGGTCGTTGGCGTTACGGTTGGTCAAATAATCGACGACCGCATCGATCACCGTCTGGGGAACTTGCGTGCCGCCGGGCCCGTCGAAGAACACTGCCGGTTGTCCATTCACCAATCGGCATAACGCGGGAAATCGACTGCGGATAGCGGACAGATCCAAAGAAAGCATCGTTCAACTCCTGAAACGCTCGAAACTCGATTTGCAGCCATAGGGTAATCGCGCACATTGCCGGCGCGCGTCACACGTGGCCGGGATCGCTTGCCGTCCAGACGATCAGCGCCTGGGCAGCGATGTAGGTCAGCCAGATGATCTCGTCGCGACTGGGAAAGTTGAGGCCACGCAGAAGCCGTGCGCCAAGAATGAGATCAGACGCGACGAACAGCTCGCCGCCCAGCGCCAGCGGCGCGTACCGCCGATCCTGTAGCGCCAGCGCAATCGCACTGCCGGACATAACACTCAAGAGCAGTCCGTATACCAGGGCGGCATAGCTCAGCACCAACCGTTCATCGTTGCGCACGTAGTGTTGCCAGGCCAGCGCACCAATTGCGACATTGACCGCCAGCGCCGCCCGAAACGCCCCGCGCCGCGTCAGACCGCGTCGTTGAGCCAGCTCGTAAAATGCTTGCACATACGCGATATGACCCGCGCCAAACGTCAGCATACCCAGCGGAACGTAGACCCGTTCGGGCAGCGGCAGCACCTTGCCCATCACCACATCGCCCGCCAATCCGCAGGCCACGCCTCGAATCAGCAACTCGGTCACGGCGGCAGCACCGCGTGCCCGGGCGCGCCGCCACGCAACAATCGCCGCCCCCAACACGCCGATCGACGATGCCAGCTCATAGGGCTTGCTCAAACGCCCGCGCTCACAAAGAGCGCCGATCGCCAACGCGCCGGCGCTCGCGCCGATGAGCGCAGCCTGGATCGCTCGTTCACGCGGTTGTGTCGGGATATTCGTCATACTGATGCTTTACGGCTCATAGGTTGCCTGCATTCCGGCGCGATGCATACACCTTCACCACATCTGGCGAGGCGGCAAACGGTGCGGCAAGTTCAGTGATAGTGCGATTCAGCGTAGGATGGCGCAGATGCGGCGCAATTTCGGCCAGAGGCAGCAACACAAAGCCGCGCTCGGCGATGCGCGGATGCGGAATGCTCAGATCGGGCGTATCGATTGTCGCGTCACCGAACAACAGAATATCCAGATCGATCAGGCGCGGACCGTAGCGCCGGGTCGGAACGCGCCCCATCGTTTGCTCAATATCCTTCAGGAAGCGCAAGAGCGCAACCGGCTCTAGCGCAGTTACACCTTCCAGCGCCATATTCAAAAATGACGGCTGGTTGGTGATGTACGCCGGCGCGGTTTCATAGACCGAGGAAAGGCGGACGACCCACACCTCCGTCGCAAGCCGCCGGATCGCCCGGTCGAGATTCGCCTGGCGTTCGCCCAGATTGGTTCCCAACGCCAGAAAGATTGTTGTTCCAGCCATATTGCTATCGCAAACAGTTGCCCATTGCTGCATACCGGCGCTATCATACCACCATTACGCGCGCACAGTTTCTACACGGGGGGCATCAATGCAGCCAATCAGCGGAATCATCGTCGCCGGAGGTCGCAGCCGACGATTCGGCAGCGACAAGCGTGCTGCGTCTCTGGGGCGACCAAGGACTACCAAACGATGACACCCATGCCGCATGTCACCCTGAACGGAGCCGCAGGCAGCGTGAAGGGTCGCGGCGTTGGGGGAATCGGAGATTCTTCGCTGCGCTCAGAATGACATTATGCGGTGTCTCCCATATGGTTTGGTAGACCGACGTTGCTGGAACATACGCTGGAGGTTATCGCGCCGCTCTGCACCGATGCGGATAACGCGCTGCGCATCGAGCCGCTGCATAGCATCTACGTGCGCACGCTGCTGCCGTCGTTGCAGGCGGCGCTCGAACGCGGCGTGCGCCAGGCAACAGCGTTCCTCCGTTCGGCGAGAACGATCATCGTCGAACCGGCTAACATTGCTCGCTATGATCCGCATGGTTATGCTTTCATCAACGTCAACACGCCGGACGATCTTGCGCTGGCGCGCCGCATTTTGGATGAGGAGGGGAAAAGGTAGAGCGAAGTTCTTTACGGGCTCCGGCGTCGGCGGGGTATCTCTTTATGAGCTGTATAGGCTTTACAGACGTATCGATGTTTTCTCGTTGGCCTCAGGCGTCTTCTGGTGAGAAACTGCGGACATGTTCCGGCTGGCAGCGCAGAACCTCTTTGACCAAGTAGTCCAGCACGAACCGGTGGCTGCCCGTGAACGATTGGATGAACCCGGCGAAGTCCGCCTGCCCCTGCATCGACAACGCCGCAGGTGCAAGCCCACGATCCAGCCCTCCGTGCGCCCCTCCAGAGCATCTGGCGCATCAAGCAGGCAATTAACTTGCGGTTCAGCAGAGCCTGCGCTTCATCGGTGGACAGATTCGTACAACGTCTTCAAGAGCACCCTTATGAGACCTTATGCGAACTCAAACACCGGCGCTTGAACGTACCGAACCGGCTGGCGGTCTTCCCAGATAATGTGCTGCAACCGCTCAACTGTCTGCGGGGAGAAAAACTGCTCGCCTGTCTCCGAATTCACCCGCGCCGGCACGTGCTCAATGATGTAAAATTGGCCATCCTTCCACAAAGTATAGGTAACTTCCTGCTCCACAAGCTCTTCTTTTGGCATCTTCATTGCCATTTCATTTCCTCCGCATACGAAACTCTTTCCATGTATCGGGATCAGGCTCGTAGACCGTGACAATCTTGATTATCGGACGAGATGGATAACTGCATTGAACGTGCAATGGCCTGCCATTTGGAGTGAAACCGAGTATCAGGCAACTTGACCCGTATTTGTCATGCGGATAATCTTCAATGACTTCTCCGACATATATGGCTTGTCGGATCTCCCACACCCTGATTTTACGCAAAATGGATTGGTCGGCAGCATGTTTTGAGAACTCAAACTCATCTCGCACAAACTTTCGCCTGATTTCATCAATCATTGTCTTGTCCAGATTATATCACAGTGCAAAACTGACCACAGTTTGTCGGAGATCTGAAAGCCCGTTGTTGTCTTATTTGTTTCGGGTACGCGCGTATTAGCGCTTCGCTAATATCTTGTTGCTCATATCCCATAGCCCAAGTTATGATGAGCCACTTGTTACTTTGTCGATTCAATTATTAAACTAACGCCCGCAAACCCTCATCCTAACCGCCTTCTGACACACCAGAAGCAGAATCTCGAACACCCCAGGACAGCTACCAAACGATCAAAGTTATGCCGCATGTCACCCTGAGCACCGATGGCCCGGCGGCGGGCCAATGGCGCCGGGAGAAGCTTGAACGCTACACGATAGCGTTCACGTTTCTGAGGAGCAAAGCGAAGGGGAAGGGTCGCGACCTTGGAGCCAGGGATTCTTCGCTGCGCTCAGAATGACCGCATGCGGCACATCCAATATTGTTTGGTAGCTGCAGTACATCACACGGAAATGCAGTTTATAAACCGCCGTGGATTCTTGCTGGGCATAGATACTCCGCAACAACAGTCCTGATATAATAGCCTGCGATCAGGCTCGCGTTTGCTAGCCGCACTGTCAGGAGACCGATATGCTTGATCTGTCGCCAGAAGCCACCGTCGACAACGAACCTTCAGATAAACGAGGCCGACGCTTCTTCTTCATTGTCCTGGCAGTTGTCGCAATTGCGCTCTTTGTGCGCCTGGTCCGTCTCGATGATCTGCAAGCCGAGATCTACGGCGATATTTCCATCGTCTGGGAATATCTGGATAGCATCCGCCAGGGCAACTGGCCGTCGTATTTCGTGCTCAGCTCAGGGCCGTTGTATCACTATCTAATCACACCGGTGATCGCCGCGACCGGGCTGAATTATCTGGGCATCAAGCTGAGTTCCGTCATCGTCAGCCTCGGCGTGCTGGCCGCCGTCTTCGCGCTCGGACGTCAACTGATCGATGACGTCTTCGCGTTGATTGGCCTGTTCGTCGCCGGGGTCTCTTCCTGGTTGCTAATCTTCAGCCGGCTGGGCAATTCCCAAATCATCGTTCCTCTGCTCAGCACAACATCGCTCTGGCTGCTCGTGCGCTTTGTGCAGCATGGCAAACGACGCGATCTGTTCTTGTCCGCGGCCGTCGCCGCGATCGGGTTGTACGGCTATCCCCAGTCATTCATCTTGCCGGGCGTCATCGGCGTCACCCTCGTCTGTCTGCGCCTGACCGGCTTGCAGGTGCGCTGGCGTGATGTCGGCATGTTCGCCCTGGTCAGCCTGGTTGTTGCGCTGCCGTTTGCCGCGATTGTTTTCAACGATCCGGCGAATTTCTTTACCGGCTACATTGGCGGCAAACTTGCTCCGGCGAGCGACACCGTCGGCAGTTTGCTGCAAAACCTCCGGCGCGTCGCGCTCTCGCTGCATATCAGCGGCGATACAACCTTTCGCAGCAACCCCTCAGGTATGCCACATCTTGACATTGTCAGCGGCGCGCTGTTTCTGCTCGGCGTCGTCTTCTGGCTGCGCCCGCAACGCTGGCGCTGGAGTCCGGCGCTCTTCCTGCCGCTCGCGCTTCAGCACATCCCTTCAATGCTGGTATTGAGCACGCCTTCCGACGTACCCTCGGCCTCCCGCACGCTCGGCGCCGCACCTATGGCGTACCTGCTTGTCGCCAGCGGCATCTGGTGGCTGTTCAGCATGCTGCAAACGCGACGGCAGACAGGCGCGGTCATCGTGTTGGGCCTGTTAACGCTTATTCTGACACTGAATGCGCAACGCTACTTTCAGGATTACATCAGCGGCCTGCCATACGAGAACACCCCCGTCGCGCGCATTATTACGCAGTATGTCGATATGCTTCCCCCTGAGATGGAGGTCTACCTGATCAACTGTTGCTGGGCGCATAATATGCCCGAACCGAAGAGCATTCGTAATGCGATGGCGCGACCGGAGCGGTTTCACTATCACGATAAGTTGTCGCTCACGTGTCAGGATCTGGCGACTTTCGTCGAACCATCCGTGCTGATCTGGAGCTTTCGCGAACCAACGCCGGATCCGAATCTGGAGCCGTGTATGAAATGGCTGCAACCGCAGCTCTATAGCAGTCGCTCCGGGCTGCCGGTCTTTCATGCCGCGTTTTTGCGGCGTGGCGCCAATGCCGCAGCGTTGGCCGCAACGTCGCCGGGAATGGATCAGCGCCGCGTTTCCATCGGCGACGAGATGGCGGAGGTGTATTACTCTAACCTTGATATTGGAGACATCACGGAGATTTTTGACGGCGACCGCACAACGCTGATCCGGGGCGCTTCGGTCAACCCGCTGATCATCGAAGTGATATTCCCTACGGCACGGTCGCTCAGCCAGGTCACGCTTGATCTGGGCACGATGCCGCGCTTCAAAGTAACCGTAGCGCTCCTGCACGACGGCGGCGGGCAGTCGCTGATCGCCCAGGAACACGCCTCGCCTGAACCCGACCCCCATGTGGTAATCCCCCTAACGAGCTCTGAGCCTGGCCGTATCATCCGGATCGAAATTCTCGATATTCGCCAGCCCCCCGCCGACGGCTGGCATATCCACGTCCGTGAGATATCATTTCAGTAATCTCTAGAGAACAAGTTTTGTGTTAATTTCCATTCTGCCAAAGGCGAATCCGGCATTACTAGGTATCGTACGACTTCTAACTGAATCTAACCACAACGACGATGCGTGCCAACCCTAATTGACGCGAATGACGCGGTCGCCCGCAAGCGAGGAGCTTCAGAGAGCCGCAGGCTCTCCGGATCTGCCGAAGGGAATCCGGCATTAATCGAGGACTGGCAGTCCTCCAGCCACTGTGACTATTTTCTCTCTGATAGTTCTATGAGCCGTTGTCTGTTTGTAATACTGATCTGCTATAGTTCGTCAACATAACATATATTGTTATGCCATCGAAGCGCGTATCACTATCACGGAGCAGCTTATGACAACCACCAGACGTTATCACGCCGCAATTGCGGAACCATTCGTCGTTCAGATCGGCGCTGCTACGCTCGAACTCGTCGAAGGGGACATTGTAGTCCAGGAAGTTGACGCGGTGGTCAATGCAGCGAACGAACACCTTGCTCACGGCAGCGGGGTGTGCGGCGCTTTGCACAAAGCGTCCGGCGCTCGCGACTTAGAACACGCCTGCGCACAGCTCGGCCACTGCCCGACCGGAGAGGCGCGACTGACGCCCGGCTTCAAATTGCCGGCCCGGTATATCATCCACGCCGTCGGCCCGCGTTATAATCGGCGCAACCCGACGCAATCCGCCAATCTGCTTGCCCGCGCCTATCGATCGAGTCTTGAATTGGCCAGCCAGAATAACGTGCATAGCGTCGCATTTCCGAGCTTAAGCACCGGCCTTTTTGGCTATCCGGTCAACACGGCGGCGCCGATTGCCTTGAGCACGGTGATCAAATACCTCAACGACTATCCCGAAGTCAAACACGTGCGTTTCGTGCTGCGTGAGGAGGCGTTCCCAGCGTATCGCGCTGCGTTGCGCAATCTGATGTCCTGACGCCCGATGTTACACGTTTGAATGTATGCCCAGGCAACCCGGCGGATGATTTCCTGCCGGGTCGTTTCTACGTTTCGATCCCTCGCCAATTCCTATGCTTCCCTGGATTCCCCTACGGGATGCGCATTGTCCACATAAAGTATGGATGCGCTACAGTAACGGCCCATTTGCAGAAGAAAGGCGCACGGTATGACACAAGCACATCTCGTGATTCGCCTGGCTACAGCCGCAGACGCACCGCGCCTGGAAACAATCCGCGCGGACGCCTTCGCGCCGGTGTTCGGATCGTTTCGGTCAATTCTCGGCGACGAACTCTACGAACTGGCCCAGGCCCGCGAGGACGAGGCTCAGGGTGCGCTTTTGGCCTCTATACTCGCACCGGAGTCCGGCTGGGAGGTCTATACCCTGGAGCAGGCGGGATCGATTGTCGGATTCGTTTCGCTCCAACTCAACCAGGACACGAAAGTGGGAGAGATTGGACTCAACGCCGTCCATCCAGACAACGCCGGCAGCGGTCTCGGAACCGCGATGTATGGATTCGCAGTCGCCCGGATGCAGGAAGCCGGGATGCGCGTCGCCACAGTCGCCACGGGCGGCGATCCAAGCCACGCGCCAGCGCGTCGCGCATACCAGAAAGCTGGATTTACAGCGGAGATTCCCAGCGTTTGGATGTGCCGGATGCTTTGAGCGCCGACGTTTGTGCGGAATAGGCGCCGCAGCAAGATAGTGTTGATCACAACGCCCTGTTCGCTGCCTGCTCGTTGTGATCACTTCCGAGGGTTGGACGACAAATGTACTAGCCACAAAACGCACTGGAAACCCAGTGCGTTTTGTGACCCAAACGCTGATCGTATTGATCGCGTTACTTGCTCTTTTACACCTGCTTATACTTGCCCAATGACCGCACCGGATTCGGCCTGCACCGCAACAACGCTTGGGCGCGGGCCAACCTTGCCGTCAGGCCAGGTGCTGATCTGCTCGGCGAATATGCCACCCTCGCCCGGATGCTGAATAGCCAGGAAGATCGTCGTGTTGTCCGGCGTGAACTCCGGACCGCAGACCTCGCCGCCGGCTACGCCCGAGAAGAACTGCTTGCAGTAGCCTCGCTCAGGACCTTCCACCGGAACGCCAAACAGGCCATCGTTGGCTTCAATCGTGCGTGGCTGGCCGTCGGTAGCGATCCACAGATTTCCGAACATGTCGAAGGCAAGATTGTCGGGATTGCTGATCGGGCTAACTTGCTCTTTCGGGAAGCCAGCGAAGTAAGTGCTCGGGTCTTCCGGATCGCCGCAGAGCATAAAGATTTCCCAACTGAACGTGGTTGCACTATGATCATCCCCGTCTTCGGTCAATTCCAGGATATGGCCATACCTGTTTTCCGCCCGCGGATTCGCGGAATCCGTATCGCCCTCTTCGCGCTTCGTATTGTTGGTCAGCGCAATATACACTTTGTTGTTCACTGGGTTGGTCTCAATATCCTCCGGGCGATCCATCCGCGTGGCGCCCAGCAAGTCGCCCGCCAATCGCGTCTTGACCAGCACGTCGCCCTGTGAGGTGAAGCCGTTCTCCTCGGTCAGGGGGCCCGTGCCAAATTCCAGCGGCAACCACTCGCCAGTTCCGTCTTCATTCAACTTGGCGACATACAACATACCGTCGTCAAGCAGGCTCATGTTTGCTTCGCGGTTCTGCGGATCAAAGTTGCCACTCGAGATGAACTTGTAAAAATACTCGAAGCGGGCATCGTCGCCGGTGTACGCAACTGCTTTGCCGCTCGGTGAAAGAACGAACGTCTGGGCTTCGTGGCGGAAGCGTCCCAGCCAGGTGCGCTTGATCGGCTTCATATCCGGGTTGTACGGATCTAGCTCCACGGGCCAGCCAAAGCGGAACGGCTCGTTGGGCTCCTGAGAAACATCGAAACGACTGTGGAAGTTCTCCCACAAACGCTGAGACGCCTCTTCGGGCACACCGTAGCGGCTGTGAACTTCTTTGCGCGGATCGTCGTCCGGCAGTTGGCCCATGTTCCCGAAGTACTGGTGGAAATTCTCTTCGGCAGTAACCACCGTGCCCCAGGGCGTTTTGCCAGCGGCGCAGTTATTGAGGGTGCCGCGAATATCCTTGCCAGACGGATCAGCGCTGGTCTTGAGCCACTCATGGTCGGCCGCCGGGCCCGAAATAGTCATAGGCGTCGTGCCCGTCAGACGACGGTTGTACGATGACCCGCGATCGTAGTTCCACACACCGTCGGCGCTGCGGCTGATTTCCACGACGGCAACGCCGTGGGCCTCAAGTTCCGTGTCCACGATCTGCTGTGAGGTCTTGACCGGCGCCTCGGTGTTCTCTGGATCGAGGTAGCCGGGGAACATGATCTCCGGGTTGGTGTACTCGAGATTGACCACCAGCAGACCGGAATCGGACGAAGATGATCCCAGCGGCAGCGGCATGAAGCCGACAAAATCGCAATTGTAGCCAAACTGCTTGGCCTGCGCCTCAGGCGTCTGGTTCTCCCAGTCGAATTCGGGTGCATCCGAGGTGATCGGATCACCCCAGCGCAAGAGAGGCGTCACCACATATCCCGCGGGAACAGCAGTCTGATCTTCGGTGATTGGCCGTGGATCGATTGCCGTAAAGGGCAACTTAGATTCCGCCGTCGCCGCAGTGGGCTCAGCGGACGGCGTTGCTGCCGCCTCAGTCTCAGCAGCGGTTGGCTCGACTGTAGGCTCGGCAGCGGGTCCGCAGGCGGCAACCGCCACAACGAGCGAAGACGCTGCCGAGCCTTTGATAAAGGCGCGACGACTCAGGCGGCGCTGCATAATCTCGCTGAAAGTCTCGCCTTTTCCTTTCGCCGAGCGAACAACATGCCAATCTCTTTCATCAGAGGCTCCCATAATAATGCTGTCCTTTCAAGTCAAACATCTGTGAATTCCTGCTGCACAATCCCATCAATAATGCCAATGTGCGGATATCTGGAGCGCCAAAATGGCGCTTCTGAGACGCAGATACCCGTTATGCGGCGTGCTTACGCAAGCGCATAAGAGCAACGTGGCAACATTGAATGCGCGGGCATACGCCCTGTGCTGGAAGGTGTGCGCGGATGAGTATACTTGAGGCTCATTAACAAAAATTTGTCCTTTTGTTATAGCATTGTTAAAGATACTTGCGTTTTTCCAAGAGCTCTTGCGAATATGTATGCCTGCAAGAGTATCCTCACCGATCACCCAACCCATGCTGGAGAGCGATCACAGCCGCCTGGGTGCGATCGGCGACATCCAGCTTGGCGAAAATGGCGCTGAGGTGATTGCGCACGGTCCCCTCGGAAAGGTGCAGCCGGTCGGCGATGGCGGCATTGTTGAAACCGCGCGCTAGCAAGCACAGCACGTCGATCTCGCGTTCAGTCAGCTTATCGGTGATGAGCGTAGCCGGTTGCGCTTGTTGCCCGGCCACCTGGCCAAGCAATTTGCCCGCCACCGCCGGATCGACAAACGATTTGCCCTCGACCGTGCCCCGCACTGCCTTGATCACCTCTTCACGGGGCGTATCCTTCAGCAGATACCCAGCAGCCCCGGCCCGGATGGCGTCGAATACCCATTCGTCATCGTCGTAGGTGGTAAGCGCCAGCACTTTGATCGCCGAATAGCGGGCGCAAATCTGCCGGGTGGCCTCAATGCCGTTCAGTCCCGGCATCTTCAAATCCATCAACACCAGGTCGGGCTGGAGCCGCGCCGCCAGTTCGACGCCTTCCGCGCCATCCTGGGCTAATCCCACAACCTCGATGTCCTTCTCCAGCTTCAATAGCATTTCCAGACCATCGCGAATGAGCGCCTGATCATCGCAAATCACTACTTTCATCTCGCGCTCCCAGTGTCAAAGTAATAGGAAAACGTCGCATAGCTATGTGGCTTCTGTTCCATCATTTTTCGCGGCTGCCGACGAATGGACAAGGTTGTTAGCAGGAATAACGAGGCGCACCTCGGCGCCCTGCTGCGGACGGCTGACAATGCTCAGACGCGCGCCAACCAGCGCCGCCCGCTCGTGCATCCCGGCGAGGCCATAGTGACTCGTCGATTCCACTCGCTGCGGGTCGAACCCGCGACCATCATCGCGCACGTGCAGCGCGATCTCGCCGTTGCAGACGAGCTGCACGGTCAGTGTTCGAGCGTTGGCGTGATGAGCCACGTTGGCCATCGCTTCTTGCGCCACCCGGTAGAGGCATTGTTCTACCGCCAGAGGCAGCGGCGGCAGGTGATCGGGCAGCGTCAGATGAAGCTGCAAGTTGGCGCGTTGCGCGGTCTCGGTCGCCAACTGGCGAAGCGCCAGCGGCAGCCCCAGGTCATCAAGCGGACTGGCCCGCAATGATTTGAGCGCCCGACGCGTTTCTTGCAAGCCGGAGCGGGTGGCGATGAGCGATTGGTTCAGCAGGTGTTGCGCCGCGGTTGGGTCAACCTGCCAGTAGGCTTTGACCGTTTCCAGTTGCACGCTCAGCGCGCTCAGGGTATGCGCCAGGGTGTCGTGCAGCTCCCGCGCCATCCGATTGCGCTCCCGACTGATGGTCAACTCTTCGAGCGCAGCCGCGTAGTCGCTCAGTTGCGCGTTGGCCTGCGCCAGCGAAGTTTGCTGCATTTTTAGGCGGCGCATCAACGAGTTGATGAAATAGCCGACGGTCAGAAAACTGATCGTCTGAATGAGCAGCACCGTGATCGGCGGCAGGAGCGACGGCCTGCCGGGCCGGAAAAACAGCAGATGCAGCCCCAGGGTAAACACGGCCACGCCTATGCTGAACACAATGACCGATCGCCACCGGTATTGCCAGGCGGTTAGCACCAGGGCCATAAGCAGCACCGGCATCAGCCGTAGCGTGATCGCTTCCATACTGCGCGCCTGGCTGGGCGGCAGCGGCAGCACAACCAGATGACTGGTGATAATCGGCGCCGCCGACATCAAGCCGATCACCAACGGCAGGAAGGCGCCCCCCAGCCGGTTCCGTGCGCGCGGCCACAGCGCCAGCCCCAGCACGACCAGCGCATACCCGCCGTTCAGCAGGTAATACACCGGTGCAAACACCGGGTGTGGATAGAACAGGCGGTCGATCAAGGCCAGCGCCAGCAAGTAGCCCAACCACAACACCGCCGTAAGCGGCAGCAAGCTTATAACATTGGTTTGCACATCGTGTTCTTGCATACACAGATTATAGCCCAGAAGCGCCGCGTTCGTCTCCGCGCGCAGTCATCATCCTGGTCGTCACGCCGTGACAATTGTCATGCATATGTGTGAACCCGATCACGGCTGAAGGCGAAAAACGATGATTGGTGAAACTATCGCCCGGCGGCGGGTTTTGCTAGACTGGCGGCACGTAATCGGTTTACACTCTGGAGAAACATCATGTTCAGGAACACCATCTTTCTTTTGATCCTAATTACGTTGGCGGCTTGCGCCGCAGCGACACCGACAACGAACCAGGCCGCGCCCGCGATGAACCCTGCAAGCCCGTCCGCGTCACCCGCGCCATCCGCAACGCCATCGCCATCAACCGACGCGTCGGCTGCGGTCGAACCGGCGACAACGCCGAGCTACGCCATCGTCGATACTGGCCAGACCACCTGCTACAACAGTGCTGGCAGAGTGATCGACTGCTCGAACACCGGCAATGTCATTGGTCAGGACGCCCAGCACACCGGCAATGCGCCGAGCTACACCGATAATGGCGACGGCACCGTCACCGACAACGTCACTGGCCTGATGTGGTCGCAAAGCCCGGATCTGAACGGCGACGGAACCATCGATGTCAACGACAAGCTGATGTACGACGAGGCTGCCGCCGGGGCAGAGTCGTTCAATCTGGCAGGCTATGACGACTGGCGCCTGCCGACGATCAAGGAGCTCTACTCGCTGATTATGTTCACCGGCATTGATCCCAGCGGCTACAACGGCAACGACACGGCGAACCTGACGCCCTTCATCAACACCGACTACTTCGACTTCGGCTACGGCGATGTCAGCGCCGGCGAGCGGATCATCGACGCGCAGTTCGCTTCACGCACGATCTATGTCTCGACCACGATGGGTGGCGCCGAGACGATGTTCGGCGTCAATTTCGCCGACGGACGGATCAAGGGCTATCCGGTCGGGCCGATGCCCGGACAGTCCGAAGACAAGGGCTACTACGTTCTCTACGTGCGCGGCGACAGCGCCTACGGCGAGAACAGCCTCGTCGACAATGGCGACGGCACAATCACCGATGACGCCACCGGCCTGATGTGGACTCAGAACGACAGCGGCGCGGGTATGAATTGGGCAGAAGCGCTGGCCTGGGTTGAGGAGATGAACGCTGCCAACTACCTGGGCCACAACGACTGGCGCCTGCCTGACATCAAAGAGCTGCAGAGTCTCGTCGACTACAACCGCTCGCCCGACACGACCAACTCGGCGGCAATCGACCCGTCCTTCAACGCAACGGCGATCACCAACGAGGCCGGCCAGACCGACTACCCGGTCTACTGGAGCAGCACCACGCACGCGAATATGCAGAACGGGATGAACAGCGCCTATGTCGCCTTCGGACGGGCAATGGGCTATATGAACGGCGCCTGGATGGATGTTCACGGCGCCGGCGCCCAGCGCAGCGACCCCAAAGCGGGCGACTCCGCCGACTACCCTACCGGCCATGGGCCGCAGGGTGATGCTATTCGCATCGACAACTATGTGCGCCTTGTGCGCGATGCAGAGACCTCAGCCGGGCACGATGCGAGGGAGCAGTACAG
Organism: Chloroflexaceae bacterium; assembly: GCA_028282325.1. Classification (GTDB taxonomy): domain Bacteria; phylum Chloroflexota; class Chloroflexia; order Chloroflexales; family Chloroflexaceae; genus JANQID01. The sequence goes on from JANQID010000015.1 coordinate 29,511, forward strand.
CGTCTATGCGCCGCTGATGATGTTCGCCGCATAGCGTGATCGCGGATCGGTACCAAACAATATTGGAGACACCGCATGCGGTCATTCTGAGCGCAGCGAAGAACCTCGGACTCCAATCGAGGCCCTTCCCTCCGCCTGCGGCTCCGTTCAGGGTGACATGCAGCATACGCATCATCGTTTGGCAGGTTCGGCAACTTCTGAGTGCGGGAGCCAGGCTCCCGCACTCTTGGCACTCTGGCTCCCGCAAAGGAATCAAGCCGTATAGTGCGTAGGCGAGCGCCGTATCGAACCGGCGGACTGGTCTGCCTGCTGGGGAAGTTCTTTCACGTATGGTCATCTGGCGGCGCGGGAAATCGAAATCTTTCACCCGCAGACGCAGGCACTCGAGGAGGCGTAGGCCGCTGCCATAGAGCAGCCGGGTCATCAACAGGCGCGGGCCCCGTGCAAGTGTTTCAGCATCGCGCGAACCTCTGCCCGGGTGAAGACGGCCGGCAAGCGCCGAGGCGTGCGAGCCGCCCGCACGGCCTCCAGCACATCGACCGGCAGCTCAAGGACGTAGCGATAGAGGGAGAGGGTGGCACTGCAGGTCTGGTTCTGGGTCGCCGCCGCAACGTGTTGTTCGACGGCGAGGTGGATCAGAAAGGCCTCGATTTCCGGGCAGCCCATTTCACGAGGATGGCGCTTGTGGTGAGACAGGATAAAGCGTTTCATCCAGTGCACGTAGGCTTCTTCGGTACGGATGGCATAGTGCTGAACACGCAGGGCTTGCCGAACCTGGTCGAGGAGTTTTGGTGTCTGGGATGCCAGAATAGAGAGCTCCGTGAGTACGTACAGGACGCTGAATTGGAACATAGGTTCTATTGTGACAGGACTTGACTATGCAGTCCAGCGGGAGTAGAATCAGCGAGTGTTTATCTGGAAGTTTCCGTATAAATGTTTATGTGGAAAGATCTGTCTAATAGTGGACGGAACAAAGGAACCTGAGTTTCGTGACTATCCGTCTGGAAGGAGTGTCATACATGCTGTCAATTACTGTCTGGGCCGGACTGATAATATTTTTCGTGGGGACATTCGGCCTTATTACTGGAATCGTCGGAATCTCCAAGTCCGTCGTCCTCACCGTGGTGGGCACCGTCGCTTGGACATGGGGTGTGTTCTGGTTTGGCTACTTCAAGGACGTCACACGTCCATCGGCGCCTGCCGAACGGGCTGGCCAGCTTCCAACCGCCTTAGCGCTGGCATTTGAGGACGCCACGCCGGCCGCCGTCCGGAGAGCAGGCAAGTTAGTGCCGGGCAAAGCGAATGAAGAGATAGCTGCGTGGCTCCGCGCCAATGCCAGCCTTTTCGATCGGATACTGACTCAAGAAGCGATTATGGTCGCGCTCTTCGGTGCTGATGCTAGGGACGGAACGTCTATTAATGGTACGCCTGTCTACCGTATGCATAGGCACGATGGAAAAATTAATATCCGCACACTTGAGAGTCTTTCTTGTGCGTTGCGACGATTGAAAACGCCCAACCAAGGCTCCAAACCGCTATTAGTCCTGGTCGCCCACGACAAGCAGTACGAAAGGGCGAGAGAAGACCTTGAGTGGCTGGAGGCATCCATTGTCGAGTCAGCGGTGCCGAAGATGACTCAGTACAAGACAAATAATGTGCTTGAGCCCTACTGGTGGGCGCGGCGCGAACTGTTCTTCGCCAGGCCGATTGAGTTCTTACAGCGGCGCTTTCTATCGCCCGCCGGGGGATGTTGTCGAACAACCATATGTTTGGAAACGATCAGACGTTAAGAGTCTCAAAGTTGAGCCATGGCCACCCAACCCATCATTCCAGCGGACGGCGTGGGATTCCGCTTCGCTCCAGCCCACACCGCGCGCTGAATTCGTCGTTATCCTACAATACCCCTAAGGAATCGAATTTATATGTTTTCAAAATCAGCTGCACTTTATGATAGAATTTATGGCTCATTTAAAGACTACTCAAGTGAATGCCGAAGCATACATTCTTTAATTCAAAATGAGCACAGGAATGCGCAGACTCTTCTGGATGTAGCTTGTGGAACTGGAGAGCATGCTCGCATTTTAAGAAATCAATATGAATATGACGTAGACGGTATTGATCTAGACGATGATTTGATATCTATCGCAATAAGCAAAAATCCTTTTGGTACTTTTCATCGGTGCGATATGATTGATTTTGATCTTGGAAAAAATTTGATGTGGTTATGTGTCTATTCAGTTCTATTGGATATGTGAAAACCTTAGAAAATGTTGCTGCAAGTTTAAGGCGATTTAGGGAACATCTTAAAGATGACGGAATTATTATTGTTGAACCATGGTTCCCACCTGGAAATCTAACAACGGGAAAGATTTTTCTTAATACTTTGGAAAATGAGGAACTATCAGTCGCTAGAATGGCTTACAATGAGGTAAACGACCGAATATCAACTCTTCGCTTCGAATACTTAATTGGAGTTTCAGGCAAAATTACTCATGAGGTAGAGTCTCATGAACTTGGGCTTTTCACAATAGATGAAATGAAAGACTGTTTTCATAGTGTAGGATTGAAAGTTGAATATGATCATGAAGGGCTTTCAGGTAGAGGATTGTATATTTCAAAAATCGGATAACATTTACATTCAGAGCGAATTCACCCGCCGCTGGCGCTCTGGGTGAATCGCCTGATGCCAGTGTTAGACCCTGGAAATAGGAAGATTATATGTCAGTTGAAAAGAATAAAAAACTCATTCGAAGTTATATTGAAGAAGTGATAAACACAGGAAACGTTGAATTAATGGAAAAATTCATTTCTCCAAACTATGTTGAAGTTCATGAAGGCAAGCGGTATGAGGTTGGGATACAGGGTGCAAAAGATCATATAGTTGGAGTACGTGAAACATACCCGGATTTGACACTTACTGTTGATCAACAGATTGCTGAAGGGGATTGGGTTGCGACATGTATTACTGCTAAAGGTACCCACAAAGGTTCTTGGTTAGGGATGAAACCGACTGGCAAACAAGTTTCCTTTACTGGAGTTAACATAGAAAAAATTGAAAATGGAAAAATAACTGAACATGGTGGAGCTGCAAATCTTTTACTTCAGTTGCTTGAAATCGGTGCGATTCAAATTGTTGGTGAATAGTTAATCAGGATGATATGGTCTAACCAAGGCATCCACCGGGCGCTTATTATGCTTGGCCCCTTTGTCAAGACCACGAAAGCGCGAACCGAAGCAATCATGTGTCAAGCGTTTTGTCGGCGTGGGCCGCGCGTGTGGTGCGGGCCC
>JANQID010000051.1 GCA_028282325.1 Chloroflexaceae bacterium
TGGCCCCCGCGCTGCCGCTGCATCTCGTCGCCGATCTGGGCGCGCTCCTGGCTACGCGCGAACCGGTGCCGGTCGGCAGCGATGCGTACGCGGCATTTCTGCGCGCTGCCGCCGTCACGCCGGCCGTTCGCGCCGCCCGCCTGATCGGCCTGCGCGACCCGGCGACGGTCGCGGCGCTGGCGTACCTTGCTCGCGGCGCGCCCACGCTCGCCGATGATGCGACCTCGGAGACGCTCGACCTTGACCGCCGGCTCGCGCCGCTTTACGCGCACCTGCTCGACCGGTTGCGCGCGCTCGCCGCCGCCGACATACACTTTCTGCACGCACTCGGCCCCGACGCGCTCGCCGCCGCCGACCTCGCCGATTTGCGCGCGATGGTCGAATTGCTCGAATTGCCGCCGCTGGCTCACGATCTGTTCGGCGAGGCGCTGGCGTTCCTGCCCGCGCTCGCCGAGACCGGATCAGCGGTTGCCAGCCAGCTTTACGCAACTGACGGCGTCGGCGGTCTGGCCCGGCATGGCAGCCTCGATATGGCGCTGCCCGGCGAATGGGCGCTGCCCGATGACCTGTTAGCATATCGTTTTCTCAACGGCGAATTGCTGTATTATGGGCGCGAGCGCCCCCCCGAACAGCGCCGGACGCTGGTGTTGCTGCTGGTGCAGGGCGGCGACGCAATGGCCGGCGACGCCGATCTGCTGGCGCGAGCCGCGGCGCTGGCTTTGGCGCGGGCCGCCGAAGCGCGCGGGGCGACGCCGCGCGTCGCCTGGTTCGACACGATATTGCACCCGCCGCAAGGGCTGAGTCGACCTCGCGAGATTGCGGCGTTCATCCAGCAACAGTCGCGCGGCGGCGTCGATCTGCCGCGCGTGCTCGACGCCGCGCTGGCGCACGTACGCAGCCAATCCGCCGATTACGCGCGGATCGAAGTGCAATGGCTCGTGCATACCCAGCTTGGGGCCGACCAACGCGGCGCGGTCGCCGTCCGGGCCCGACGGTTGCGCAGCCAGGCCGGCAGCAGCGCGCTGTTCCTCTGCGCCGGAGCAACCCCGACCGCGCCACCCCTGGCCGATATGCTGGCGCAACGCTGGGTCGCCCTGGGCAGCAACGCGCTCCACGATGCGCAGGAGCAGAAAGCAGCAATTCAGGCGCTGCGCAAATTGGCGCAACCGGAAGAACGCGAAACGACGCCAGGCGGCGCGTATCACGCATCGATCACGTAGGGGCCGACGGCGATTGCTGCAACCTGCATCTGGGAACAAAGCTATGACCAACGATTACGCTATCAAGCTGCATGTGCTGAAAGCCGACGAGCCGCCGCGTTTCTCAGGGCTGCGCCGCGACGTCCGCGCGATGGTGGTCGGCGCCGAAGCGCTGGTCGTGGTGCGCGGGTCACGACGCCAGGCGGCGTTCCTCGCGGCGCTCAGCCGAACGCTCGATCTGGCGCGCGGCGTCACAATCGAGCGCGTCACGTCCGACCCGAAGCACGCCGATCTCGCGGCGACGCTGACGCCGCCCGACGGCGACACACCGTCGTCGTTGTTCTTCGATACGATTCAACGTGCGCTGGCCGCCGCCCGGCTCGGCCCAACCCACGCGCAGGTCTACGTCGGCGACGGGCGCGTTTTTGTTCCCTACGCCGATCCCGCCGCGCCGTACGGCTATGATGCCCGCGGCGAACCGCCGACGACGGAGCGCACGCTGCTTCATCCCGACGGCTTGCGGGTACTGCCCACGGCGGAGCCGACGCCGATCCTCGACGCGCTGCTGGATCTGCCGCTCGAACCCGCCCCGCCGGCAGCGCTGTCTACGCTGGCCGTGTTGGCCGACCGTCGCCTGGCCGCGCTGATCGCCGGGTACGCCCTGCGCCACGGTCTGGGCTACACGGCCCGTTTCGTCGATTGGCGCCGCGGGGAGACGACAACCCCGGCGGCGCTGTTCGACATCGTGGCGAGCGAGGGGCGCGCCATTCCCGGCTTCGTCGGCGACTTCCTGCGCCGATTGCCGCGCACGGCGTTGCTGTCCGATGCACTCGAACCGGCGGATCTGGCGCACGAGCCGCCGCGCCGCATCCTGGTCGCCGCCGATCATCGCGCGCCGTTCTACTTGCCCCACGTCCAGGGCTTGCTGTCCGACACCGCGCTGCTAATCCTGGCAGCGCCGCCGTGGGGCGCTGCGCTGATCAGCCCGCCGCCGCCGCGCCAGCCGATGCAACAACTGGTTGACGTGGCCGCACCGGTCGCCGCACAGGTTACGATCGGCACGCACACGCCCGCACCGATGCATCTCGAACTGACATTCTGGCCCGACGCGGCGGCGCGCGGCCCGGTGCATGGCCTGCTGCTCGACGCCACGGCGATCGCGCGGTTACGCCGAATGGCGCGGCGACTGCCCGGCCCATTCTTCGCCAACGCACGGATCGCGCTCGGCGATGGCGTGGCCATACTGATCGCCGACACCACCTGCACGGCAGTCGCGGGCGTTCCCCTGGGCCAACCGTTGAACCGAACCGAGCCGGCGTCGCTACTCGTGCCACGCGGCCTGCACCTGCGCCCCGCCCTACCGCCCGCCTTGCTCGCCACCGCGCTCGATCTGCGCCCGGACACACTCACCGTGCTCACGCCGACGCGCCGCTATGACGCGCCGCTGGCAGCGTTCCAACCACTGAGCGCGCTACTGAAACTCGACGCGCCGGCGCAACCCGTCGCGATCACGCTGCGGCCCGGCCCGCTGCCGCCGCTCGATCTGAGCGACCTCGACGCCAACACGCCCACACCGCAACCAAATGCGCCCCCCGCACCGACCACGTCGCCCGTGCCGCCCGCCGCTCCGTCGCGACGCGGCTTGCTCGATCGCGTGCTCAGCAGCAAAACCGCCGCGCCTGAACGCCCGCCGTTCGAGGACGAACTGCGCCAGCGCGCCGACGAGCTGCGCCGCCGCGGCGATTACGGAACCGCCGCCGTTTTCTACGATTATCTGAACGAAACGCAGAGAGCGCTGGAATGCTATCGGAAAGTGGTGGAGGGCTAAAGCAACGCGGCTACATCCACGGATTGACGATCGCCGCCCCGGAGTCGCGGAAATCGTCCGCGTTACGTGTAACGAGTGAGAGGTTGCGCTGAAGCGCTTGCGCCGCGATCAGCGAGTCAATCGCCGCCATTCGCCGCCCGCGGCTTTCGAGCGCGCCGACGAGTTGGCCCCACAGCAGCATCGTCGCGACATCAATCGACAAGATCCGCCCGCTGAATCGCACCAGCAATTCATCGTCGAGCCAGGCTGCGATCGCTGCGCGGCGGCGCGATTCGGGCAACTTCTCGATGCCTTTGCGGATTTCTCCGATAGTGATCACGCTGAGATAGACGTTTGCATCGTTAACGCTATCGATCCAGTTCACGACGCGCGGATCGGGCTGGCGGGCGATTAACTCCGAAATGATGCAGGTGTCCAACAAATAGTTCACAACGCGATGTCACCCCGCGTACCGCTGACATCACGCCGCAGGTCTAGGTCAGCATCAACTAGAGGCGAATCACGAAAAAACGTCGATAGCTTCGTGCGCGCAGCGATCATCGTGCGATAATCGGCATACGACAACACCACCGCCGTCTCCTCACCGCGCCGGGTTATGACTTGCGGCCCGTGGAGCATCGCCTCATCAACGACCTCGCTCAACTTGTTTTTGGCCTCTTGTAATTGCCAGATACGTGACATAGGCCACCTCCTGTCTAGTCTGTCTAGATTGTACTCATACCAGGAGTGCATGTCAAGCGCCGATTCAAATAAAGCTTAAATAAAAGGTTAGGCTGTTAAGCCTGACGGGTTTTGGAAACATGTCAGGTCTTGGTATACGTCTTTAGGTATACCATCAAACCGCCAGCCGCAACAGCCAGAAGGCGATCATACCAACCAAGACGCCGATCCAGAGTTGCCGGGTGCGCCAGATCGCGATGGCGGCGATAACGGCGGCAGCAAGGCGCACCGCCCACTCGCCCTGTTGGCCAGGCAGCGCCGGCGCCACCAGCGCGGCGAACACGGCAATCGGCACGAAGCGCAGAAAGCGCTCCCAAAACGGCGGCACGGCGACATCGCCCAGCAAGACGCCGGCGAGACGTGGTCCGTACGTCACCACAACCATCCCGGCAATCACTAGCAGCATATTCATCGTCGTTCTCCCTCCGGCTGTGTTTCCATCGACTTGCGCGCCGCAGGCTCGCCGCCCGTCAGCCACGCACCAAGCAGACTGCCCAGCACGCTCGCGATTAGAATCTCCAGCCCGCTGGAGACGAACCGCGCCGCAACCAGCGCAACCACGCCGGCGAACAGGGCCGTAAACGCATCGACGCGCGTCTGAAGCAGCGGGATGAGCAAGGCCAGAAACGCCAGCGGAAAGATGAAATCCACGCCCAGACTGGCGGGATCGGGGATGCCCGCGCCGAGCAACGCCCCAATGAACGTACACGCATTCCAGACCGTGAACAGGCTGAGCTCAGCCCCCAGCAAAAACGGGAACGTCGCCGCGCGAACCGTCACCGTCACGCCATACGCTTCGTCGGTCAGAAAGAAGGCCGCGATCAGTTTTTGGGGCCAGGTAAGCTGCACCTGGCGCCCCAGCGAGAGGCCATACAGCAAGTGGCGCAGATTGATCAGAAACGTCGCCAGAACAATCACCGCGCCCGACGCGCCCAGGCTGACCAGGCTCGCCGCGCTGAATTGCGAGCTGCCGGCGAACACCGCCAGACTCATCAGTTGCGTTTCGCCGATGGTCAAACCGGCGCTGCGTGCAGTGACGGCATACGCCAGGCCGAATGGGATGACGCCGAGCCAGAGCGGCATCAGCGCACGAAAGCCTGACCAGAACGCCCGAAACGTAGGGCCGGAAAGCATCTTCAACGTTCCTCCTCAGGAATATCATAGAGCCAGATCGACCTACCCACTCGCTCAACCGGCTCATAGGCCTTGAGCCAGGCGAAATGATCATACGGCGGCGCGCTCCAGCCGACCTGGAGGAATTTCACACTGATCGCGATCCAGCCCGTCGTTTTCTCATATGGAACCAGTTCGTGGCGCGGGGGAAAATCAAATCGATCCAGATCAAGGCCCAGACTGCCGTTATAGGCGATCGCCACATTGGTCACGTTATGGCGCTTTAACGCGATCGACAGCCGCTTGAGATCCTGCCCCCAGTCGAGATCGCTATCGCCGACGATCGTTTCGGGGCGCCCGCCCGCCAGTGGGTTGAAATAGGCCAGATAGTCCGGGTGCGCGACAAACGAACCTGTTACCTGCCAGGCCAACAAAACGACCGCCAGCCCGGCGCCGGCGCGCCGCAGTCGGGGCTGCTGCCACAACCAGACCGCTCCATACCCGGCGACGATGGCCAGGAAAGGATAGACCGGGAGCGCCTGACGCACGCCGTTGTTGACATTGCCGGCAATGGTAATCGCGAAGACGCCGAACGCGGCGGCAATAGGAACGAGCCAGCGCGGCGGGGCGTCACCGGACAACACACGACGCACAATCGCGAACCCGCCGAGCAGCAGCAGCGCCAGAAACGGCAGCGGCGTTTTGATCGCAAACGTCACGGGAAAGAAATACCACGACCCTTCGCTCTGAACGTTGCCGAGAAAGTAGGCCAGGTGTCCCTGGCTGTTGCGATCGAAGAAGCGATACAGACCGTAATACAATTCCGGCGCAGGGACAGGTGTCGCTTCGACGAAGGCGTATGCGCTGTCGTGGAAAGGCCCGGCGGCGATGACCATCGCTTCGATGTCCTCGGATGGCAGATTCACGGCCTCCTGGATCGAGCTATACGAAAAGCGATACCCGGCCCATATCGTGAGCAATCCCGCCGCCGCAACCAGAACCGCGCCACCGACCCAATGCCACAGCCGCGGTCGGGCATTGTCCGGCGCAGGGCGACGCAGCAGCCAGGCCACGCCATAGACCGCGCCGGTCAGGATGCCGGACGCGCCGAAAAACCCGATGGCCGAGAACTTGGTCAGAATCGCAGCGCCCCCGGCCAATCCGAGCAGAACGCTTCGAACCACGGTTGGCCGATCGAGCCAGCGATCCAGGGCAAAGACCGCCGCTGCAACAAGCGCAGCGCACGCCATATCCAGCGTCGCCAGCCCGGCGTGGGCCAGCACAGGCGGCAGCGTGGTAAACAGCAGCAGCGCCGACAGGGCGGCGGCAATCCCGCCATAGCTGCGCGCCCACGCCGCGACCACCGCGCAGGCGATGATAAAAAACGCCAGCATGCCGCTACGGGCTAGGGTCAGGTTGTGTTCGTAGGCATCGTTTGTGTGTAAAATAGCGTTGCCCTCATCCCAAAAACCCCAGGCTCCGCTCTCGATGCCGGTTGATCGAACGCCGTCGAGGTAGGGAATCAGCGCACTGACCGCTCGCGCCAACGGCGGGTGAAACGGCTCATAAGTATAGCGTCCTTTGTCCAGCCATTCCATACCCGCCGCAATATGCGCCGGTTCGTCCCAGGTTTGCCAGAAAACGCTATAGGTCGCGGATATGCGCAACAGAGCGATGATAACCAGACTGGGGAGCAACAGATAACCGATTCGCATGGTGATGCCTCGCTGGCGCGCCGGAACGCTGATCGAATCAACAATGCCCGTCATATGACTGTCGCGCGAGAAACGCCAGAACGGTTTTGTTAAACTGATCCGGCTGATCGATCGGCGTCAGATGGCGCGAGTTGGAAATCACCGCCAGCTCGGCGCGCGGCATATGGGCCACAACTTCGGCCTTGGCCGCGATAGGGGTGTAATCTTGATCGCCCGTCACAAAGAGCGTTGGGCAGCGGATGTCATTGACGCGCCGGGAAACATCCCAGCCCCGTATCGCGCTCAAAGCCGCGCGATACGCTTGATCGTCGTTCATCGCCCACTGCACCATAAACGCCTGGCGCGCGGCGGCATATTCCGGCCCCGGCAGCAAATGCGTGCCGAGATACTCGCCCATCGCGTGCAGGCTGCGCCAGCGCAAGATGGCCACACGCCGCAGATAATTCACCACAATGCGCGCGCGATCGAGCAGATTCCCGACCAGCGGCTTGGGTACGCTATTGACGACCACCAGGCTCCGCACCAGATCCGGCGCATCGAGCGCCAGTTGCAGCGCGACCATACCACCTAGCGAGAGGCCGACGATATGCGCCGGGGCGATTCCCAGCGCATTCAGCAACTTCGCCGTATCGTCGGCCAACAGCGCGATGCTGTACGGACCGGGCGGGTGCGCCGATTGTCCGTGACCGCGCAGGTCGAAGCGCATAACCCTGTAATTAGCGGCAAAATGGGAGAGTTGTGAATTCCACGAGCGCGTACCGGCGCCGAGACCGTGGATCAACGCCAGCGGCGGCCCGTCGCCGGTGATCTCATAATAGAGGTCAATGCCATTGATATGCAGAAATGACATGAGAAAGAGAAGCGAAATCCTGCTACAGAATCAGGCATGCCGGGCAAACTTACCTCTATCATACCACCATACTGCGATGCGGAACAACACAACAGGAGACGCAACGCCGCGCCTCCCGCACGTTATAATGTTCGCACAATCGCAAACACGTTATGTAATTCTACTTCGGCTCTAGCAGCCAGAAGTTATCGGTCAGCACCGATCTCCAGCTTCCTGCGTTGCTTATTGCATCGTACGCAACCACTCGACCAGCGCGCACACGTGGCGTTCAATCCGCGGCAACGCAGCCTCCGGACTGAGCAGGTGAGCGTCGCTGATGCGCCAGTAGGAGACATGTTCTTGCCAGCGTGGGAAACACTCTTCGACCAGGGGGCGATGTTCTGCGGCATCGAGGGCAATAATCAAGAAGGCCGACTCCATATCCGCATCACAAACGCTTTGCGGCATGCGGTCGGCGCCGACAAGCGGAAAACCACGCGCTTCCAAGGCGGTAATGATCACCGGTGCGATCGGGCCGACATTGTTGACGCCGCGTTCGATCGCCAGCCCGCGTGAGGTCGCCTGCCAGGAGAGGTTATACTTCCTGGCCAGTTCATTGAAGATCATCTCGGCGAAGCGGCTACGATAATAATTGCCGGTACAGAGGAACAACACCTGTCTTTGACAACGCGCTCTGGCCTCAAAAGTTTGCTCGCGCATACTGCGCGCATTTTCCTCGCGCGGGGTCGGAAAACGAAAAGCTGAGTATGCCGTATCAAGAACGGATATCATCCACTCCCATACATTCCAGAAACCGCGCGTTCCTATTCTCATTCGCCGTTTCTCCATCAACGGTATCGCATAATCGCCCGGTCAATGCGAACTATGCGCATCAATCAGGCCGAGGAAGCTTTGTTATTGCCTTGATGCGCCACCGGCGATTCAGTATAACTAATCGTAGGGTATTTTTACACCCGAAGTATCCCACAGAAGTATTATACCCGGTTTACGATTTTTTGGGCAGAGCGTTTCGAGATTGCGCGGAATGTGTGTGACGAGGGATAATCAGCCTGGCAGCAGCAAAGCCAGCTCTGCATCGCACCGTTTTAAGGCGGCGCGACGCAGAGAGAACGCTGTAGTATACGACAATGAAACGAATGGTTGCGCACAAGGCTAGCCATTCAGCGGTTCGATACGTTGCGCGATGAGGCTTCCCTGATCGACCAGGGCTTGCTGAACATGTTGCCAGCGCTCGTCAGACCATACCTCGAAGTAGGTGTCAAGCCCGGCAATAGCGACGCGCTCACCCAGTTCTGCATAGGTCCGCAAATTGCGCGGTATCGAGATTTTGCCTTCGGTATTTACATCTACCTCAATAGCGCCGGAAAGAACCAGGCGTCGCAGATTGCGAACATCGGCATTACCAATGGATAGCTCATTTAAGCGACGCACCAGCCTATCCCAGGTCGAACGCTTGAATACCTGCAAACAGCGGTCAAAGCCGCGTGTTAAAACCAACCCCCCGCTCGATTCATCGCGGAAGCGCGCCGGTATTTCCACGCAGCCTGTGTCATCGATGATTTGTTCAAATTCGCCGAGAAACACATGCGTACTTCCTTATAGTAAAGAATAATCCAGTTTGACCAGACATCGGAATGCGAACAACGCCTTCCTGATACTGAAACCTGACTGATGGAATGACAGAGCATGCCGGTCATACGACAGATACCCGCATCGCGGAGGACAGCTCGATCCGTCTATGATCTAGCTTCGCGGCTAAGATACAGCGACAAGAGCCGATTGTCGCCGCTATGAGCAGCTTGCGCAGGCAGTTCAGCCGGCTGCGCTTCAGATGCAGATGGCAGGGATTGTTGCTGTGAATTCTGCATATGTCGTTGGATCGCTTGTTCCGAGAAGCCAGTGGCAATGAGCGTAACTTTCACCTGATTCGGCGGCATATTCCGATCAAGCACGGCGCCGAAGATGATGTTCGCCTCAGAGTCAACCGCCTGGGCAATGATGTTGGCAGCCTCTTGCACCTCCAATAAGCCCAGATCTTCACCGGCGCTGACGTTGAAGATGACGCCGCGCGCGCCATCAATGTTCGTCTCCAGCAAAGGGCTTTTGATGGCGCGTTTCACGGCTTCGACTGTACGATTGCTCCCACGCCCAATGCCCACGGACATCACGGCTGTGCCGGCCTGGCGCATAATCGTGCGCACATCGCCAAAGTCCACATTGATTAGACCATGCTGCACGAGCAAGTCAGAAAGCGCCTGCACGCCCTGGCGAAGCACGCCATCGGCAATCATAAATGCCTGCGGGAATGTGGTCTCACGCGCAGCGACCTGGAGGAGCCGATCATTCGGAATAATGATCAGGGTGTCCACGACGGTACGCAGTTGTGCGATCCCCTGATCGGCGACGCGCTGGCGGCGGCGTCCTTCAAAGCTAAACGGACGCGTGACCACTGCTACCGTGAGCGCGCCCTGCTCACGGGCAAGCGCCGCGATGATAGGCGCGGCGCCGGTGCCGGTACCGCCACCCATTCCCACGGCGAGGCACACCATATCCACGCCGGCGAATTGCTCGTAGAGTGCTGCGCGGTTCTCTTCCGCCGCACATTGCCCAACGACCGGATCGCCGCCGCTGCCCAGGCCGCCGGTCAGTAGTGTGCCGATCTCGATCTGCACCGGCGCACGCGATCCACGAAGTGCTTGCATATCCGTGTTGACCGCGACAAACTCGACGTCCTGAATATCTGCGGCAATCATACGATCGACAGCGTTGCATCCTCCGCCGCCAACCCCTACCACCATAATGCGCGTATACGGATTGCTGCCAACGAAATCTTCCGGCGGCGGCAGACATTGCGAACGCATACCGTCGCGCGTCGTCGCGCCTGGCAGGTTCTCGGCCTGGCGCGAATCTCCGGTCGGTCGGTCATGGTTCATTCCCCTGGCTGTGGATAGAGAGGCAGGTTTTATCTGCCGCTCTGTACGGCGTTGTCTTCTGGATTTCATCGCTGGATGACCTCCTGGGATATAAATGCCGGCTGGGCAAGGAAGATCCGGCCTGAACTGATGCGCCAACGCTGAGCTAACATTTTAAGCAGCCAGGCTAGCGTCTGAACCTGTTCGATATTCTGTCGATCGACGCCTTCTTCGACCGCAATCAATAACGATCCGTGGGGTATATTCGCCGACTGAGAAGCGCCAATTTCCTGAGCAAGCGTCACTGGCGCCGTTTCCGGCAGCAACTGAAAAATGCCGCCCGCCAGATCAACATAGTAATGCCATGCCGGCGTCGAATGATTAGCGTTGTTCGCCGACAGGGCGCTAAGCGAGCCGCCGACGGGTTGGAGCACGATGCGTTCAGCGTCCAGGTCGAGAGCGAGCGCGTCAATCTCGGTATGCGCGCTGAGATCGCAGAGTGCCGGGACCATGGCCGGTGCGCCAATCAAGACAACGCTGTCGGAGCTGGGATGGCGCGATGCATCCGGGCTACCCGTCCCGTCCGCTGAAGCCGCGATTGATGGTTGATCGCCGCCCAGCAGGAGCGGCTGCGCACCTACATCGGCGAGCAACTCGGACAAACGCTCGATGCGATTCGGCGCTTGTAGCGGCTGCCCGGTCTGCCATCCGGCAGGCGCGCGACAATAGGCGACATCACGCGCGAACGACATCATCACAATGCGCTGATCGCCAATGTTCGCCGTTTCGGCAGGACCAAGCGGCGCACCCAGTTCGCGCGCAAGCTGACAGAAAAGCGCCTCAGGATCAAACATCTGGCGCGCACGGCGTTGGTAGAGCGCATCGAGAAGCATCTCGCGCAACTCGCGTGCGCTAGTCGCGTTCAGTTCGTACGCTGCTGCGGCATCCCCGTTGGCTGAGGATTGCACCTGTTCTTCAAGGTCGCTCAGACGGATAATGGTGCGCCATTGCCCAACCGGCGAGCACAACGTATCGAATGCAAAGTGCTGGCATGCATACTGCTGACCGTCGCTGGTTGTTGCAGACAAGCGATAGTTTGGACTGATCGGAACGCCGAGTTCGTCCATATGTTGCAGGTAGTACTGGTGAAATGCCCAGTCCGGGCGGAATCCGTTCACTGGATCAGCGGTGCGAAACAGCATCTCTAGCAGCCCATCACGCAATACGCCGTCCGGGGTTGCACTCAACCGTTGGATATGTTCGAGCGCCGCAATGCCATCATCCAACCGCTCGAAATCAATGTACAGCAGATCGCCAGCGTAGGCTTCCACCACAAACGGCGGATGGTGCGCGATTGTCACTGCACGATCCTGGTCATTCTGCGACTCAGCACGCGAAGAAGCGCGGTGCGATCCATACCGCGTATGAACTTGATGGCCGGTGATTGCAGCGACGGGCATACCTAGTCGCTGGTCGGCGGCGGCGACGCCCAATAGCCAGCCTTCCGGCGCAGCCCCGCCGGCGACGCGGTAGGCAAATTCAACCAGCACACGGCGCAGGTGCTCGGCATCGATCGTGTCGGCAGGCGGCGGATCGTCAGGCCGGGTCGCGGCGGCATAAACATCGGCGGTAAAGCGCTCCCAGGGAAAACCGGCCGGATCGGTTTTGCGACGCGGGGCGATATCAAGATGGCGCACGAGCTGATTACGCGGGATCGCATACTCCGAGACAAGCCGCTTCGTCAACCAGACTGCGGCATCATATTGCGCTTGTGGATACGGGTCGCGACCATTGTTCAGATTTTCCAGCTCGATACCGACCGAAATTGCATTGCAGCCATTGATGCGCTCGCCATCGACAACCCAGGAGCTTACACCGGCATGCCAGGCGATGTGTTTGTCATCAACAAACTGCGTGATCGTACCCTTTTTATCAATGTAATAATGTACGGATATTGGACGACGCTCATCACCGCCTTGCCGCAGCCAGTGAAAATCACCCGGCGCTCGTCCGGCGGTTGCGTGCAGAACGACCATCCGAATCTGGCGTTCATCAACCGTTTGATAATGCTTACGGGTCATAGATATGTGTTTGATCTCCACAACGAGACCTCCTTAATAGTTGAATTTAGGCATCCATCTGAACATCGCAGATCTCTCCGCCGTCGGACGCCTGAATCTGCTGATGCGCCGCGTCACTTGCATTGAGGGCCGCATTTGCGATACGACCATTATGCGTAGCCGTTGCCTGCTGCTCACCGGCGCCCCCATTGTGCATACGTATCGATTCAATACGACCACGAGAACGCGCTGTGATGATTTGACTGGAACGAATGCGCGATGCCTGGCGCGGCGCCGCTTGCGGGCGCATATAGATCGGCTCGGTTCCCCGCGAACGCACATACACCGTGGGCACAAACCAGGACACCCGATCAGTTTCAGCAATATAGAGCGCTCGACGGGCGTTGCTCACCGCTTGCTGAACGCTCGCGCCTGTGGCAAGCTCGCGATAGAGGCTGCGACTGAAGCTGGCGGCTGCCATAGTGCGCACCGACAACTGCATGCCAACTACCAGCGGCACTCCGGCAGCGCTCAATGCCGGCCCAATGCCGGTGAGCAATGACTGATCCTGGCAACCGTCGGCGGCGGAGGGAGCGACCATTGCACCCTGGCATGCATGCAAAAACACCAGACGGGCCTGACTAAACAGGGTTGCGATCATGGCGACGTCGGTCCAGATACCCTGAGCTTTATCATCGAGTAGCAACGCTCCTTGTCCGGCGTGATAACGCCCATGCCCAAAGTAATGCACAATATCGGGCGTGGTCCAATCCGATTCAAGACGCAGCAGCGCCCGCCGCGTCGCCGGACTGACTTCCAAGATGGTCGCCTGTCCATTCTCCAACAGCGGCTTCCAGGCCGCCATTCGAGCCTCGCGTTCGATCTGACGCAGCTCCGGCGTTGTCCCGGCATGGGGGGTAATCGCCAGAATCCGCAACGGGTGGCTGGATCGATACGGAGGCGGCAATGCCTGAGCCAGATCAAGATGGCGCGTGAAGACGATCTGACCGCCACGACTAAATAAGAGGGGTGTCGGCTCATCATCCCACAGGAGTTCCCAGGGCAACGCAGCCAGATCAATAGCATCGGCGGGAAAACACATGCTCAGCATAATCGGCTGAGCCAGCGCAACCGCATGGTCGCGCACTGTATTCAACGCCTGCTTGCCGACCGGATCAGATGTGAGCGCGCGATAGAGCGTTCGTCCAACCTGGCGCGGCGTATTGGCATGCACATGCCCCTCGGCGTTGTTCCACAACCCCAACCGTTCCAAACGCTCCTGTTCATCGAGCGTAAAAGCAAAGCGTCGGTGTTGTTCGATCGTCACCGGCGTTGGATAATACGGATCTTGCAAGACATCCAACGCCTTGAGAACCAGCGCCAGATCCGCACTATCGTAGGGAGGATTGACGATGCTCTGACGTACGCCGATGACATCCGCTTCCCAGCGCGCAATAGTTCCATCGGCAGCGTAACTGAACACGAGTTTGAGATCGATTGAATGAGGCGTTCGAATCATCGTCGTATCCCTGTTCACTAGTATTTATTGCATAGTTAAGGCTTACGAACGCGTACGACGCGGAAGCCAAGCAGGTTATAGCGGTATCCTGGGTTGAACCAGTATCGTGCGCTGCACTCGAGGTAATCGGCTTTCCAGTTGAATGCCCCGCCACGAATGATCGGGCGGTCGTGCGGAGAGACTTCACGGCAAGGAGCCTGCTCGAACGGTTGCTCCCAGAGCGTTGCGGTCCATTCCCAGACGTTGCCCGCCAGATCGTGCGCTCCGCATACCGCCGGGCCATTTGGGAAACATCCAACCGGGGCGGGAGCGCGCAAGCCGATAGCTTCATAATTGGCCCGCTCCGAGTCGGGCGACTCATCGCCCCACGGATAGCGGCGGCGATCTGTGTGCCGCGCCGCGCGTTCCCATTCCAGCGAGGTGGGCAATCGCAGTCTCTCGGTCGAAGAAAGCCAACCTTCACGGTGACCGATATGGGTCAACCAGTCACAATAGGCAACCGCTTCATACCACGACACGCCGACGACCGGCTGGGCCGGGCTATTAAATTGCGCAGTTTTCCACAAACCCGGCTGGTTAATCGGCCCCTCCGTCTCATCTTCAAGCGGTGAAGGCTGGCTGCCATTCTGCAAAAACGCCCAGCCGGAGGGCGTCCACCAGCGTTGCATTTCGTAACCGCCAGAATCGACGAAGCGCCGATATTCCGCGTTGGTGACGGGATAGCGCGCGATCCAGCACATGTACGGCAATGTCACCGGTTGAAGATCGGCGCTGTGGATTGCACCGTTGTTCCGGCCATTGTGATAATGGTTGTTCCGTGTCGGCTGATCGGCGCTATACCAGAAGTCGCCAGCTTCGAGTACACACCAGTAGGTTTCGCCAGACACATCCTCAGCGTTGCTCTGGCCGAGAACGCGAGGATCGCCGAGCTGGCCCAACGTATGACCGCCGGCAACCCGCGTATTGAGCGGCGTCGCCGGATCGCGCAACGTGGCGATCAAGCGTACGACAACTTCCCGCCAGCCGCGCTGAGTTGCGATATTGACGCCAATATCGATCAGGCACTCGCTGGCGAGCACAACCGGACGGCCCCGTGTATCGGCAGTAGTCGGCGCAGCGAGCAAGTGCAGCAGGATGCGCTGGGCTTCGCGTTGGGGGGAAGCGGCGACCGCCAGCCGCAGCACTTCGCGCCAGCGCGGATCAAGCACATAGGCATGCATCAATGCATCGGGATCAGGGATCGTCACCGATTCAACCAGACCGCGTGCAGCCAGATATTCTTCAAACGTCAAGTGAATAAACCCGAAACGACGATAGCCGCGTTCCTGGATCAGCCCTGTGTCGTGACGCATCAGCTCGATGAAATTGTGGGCCAGACGCCGTGCTTGCCCGCGTGACATGCCATCGGTCTGCATCAGTGTATCGGCAATATTCTTTTCCAAATCGCTTTGCTCGACTTCGCCGCCCGGCTGGGTGGCGTGAATCCAGAGCGCAGCCGGGCCAAGCAGATTCACGACCAATCGCTCATCAATGCTCTCGTTACCGAGATACAGATTGATCTCGCGTCCGGAGAGCGAGCGGGTGCGATTCCAGGTCTCCGCCAGCGCTTCAACGCACAATCGATAGAGATCAACGCGCCGGTTGGGCAAGCGTGCGCCCTGATTGTGAATAAGCGCCAGGATGGTGAGCAAGAGCGGCTTGCGGGCCAGATCGGTAATCCCCGGATCGGCGAAGACCGCGCTGCTCAGCGAATTGGCGTGGATCTGAACACGGCGTTCGAGATCGACCTGGGCTTCCTGGCGTTCGCGCGCCGTCGGATTATTCGACAATGCCGAGGAGAACGCGCCCTCGTAAGTATGACTCCAGCGCTCAACAAAGAACCGAATATCGTCATCGCTCAAAGGTTGGATCATCACGCGTGTGAACAATACCTCATCAAGCGGCGCATTGTCATAACCGGCGATCCGGCTGGTAGCAATAAAACGATTGCCGAACTCATCCCATTCACGGACAAACGCCTCGATGCAATGGACAATATCCATTCGATCCATGCGCACCTCATCGAGACCGTCCAGCAATACCAGACCGTAGCCACGCTCAAGCGCACACCGAAATAACGGAACGTAATCAGGTTGAGAGAGGCCGGTGTAATAGGCTTGCAGATAATCGAGCGGCGCAATATCCGCGTTGCCCGACCGCGACCGCGCCTCGGCGAATGCGGCTATCGGAAAAAAGATCGGCAGCCAGCTCTCGCTCAAACCCAGGCGCTCGTACATCTCTCCGTTTGCAAACGACAGCAAGATGTAGCGGATGAGGGTGCTTTTTCCTGTGCCGGGATCACCCAGCACAACGATTAAGGGAACGTCGCGAACATAGGTATGCAACGGTGCGCTCGACGGCGGCGTCACCACATCCGACACATCCAATTCATAGCGTCCGAACCGCATCGTACGACGCTCTGGACGCCTGGGAGGCGTGGAATGCTGACAGGCCCCCGTAAGCGGCACATAGATGTCGGCGAGCGCCATACGGCTGACGTGGCGCACTTGCAAAACGCCGCGAACATCAAGCGTTCGGAAGGCATCCAGCAGGAACGACCGATAGCGCACAAAGAGCGATGCCACATCGGGTTCAATGATCGGGGCGACGGCATAGAGATCGCCATGCACGATCGTTTGCTGCACCTGGGCGATCCGACCGCCAGATGTCGCGATAATTTGCTGTTGCAGCGCTTTAGATTGCTCGCTCGCAGCATGATGCCGAAGCTTATCGATCAACGCGCGGGCGTCCTCATCGGGAAGCAGGTGGCGCAACCGTGGTTGCGAAACGACAGTGCGCGGCAAAAGCGTGCTCAGAAAGAGTCGCAGCGGCGGGGACACGACATTCCAAGGAGAAATAGGCTCGGCCTGTTGGATTGCGCGGTAGCGCACGCGGTGGCGATACAGATCGAGCAGCGCCCCTGTATTGATCGCATTTCCCAGGAGCATCTCGCTGACGGCAAGCTGGCGAAAAGCGCGTGTGTCCGGTTGATCATCAGCCAGCAGATTCAGCGCGGCTTCAGCAGCCTGGCGATCGGGAAAATTTTTGCGCAGCATCGAAGCGGCACGATCCACAGCATCGGCAAATGCTTCGGCATAACGCGGTTCGCCCAAGCGAGCGACGCCACTGAGCGCGGCGTCGAGATCGGCGCTCCGCGACTCATCGACTGACGCCAGACGATCGCGGAGCAGCGCAGCGGACTGAGCCAGATCATGGGCAAGGTTGCAGGCAAGATCACTCATCACAACGCCTCCTCCGCGACCGCGCATTCCTGGCTTAACAGATCACGCAGCAGTTGGGCGTCACGATCGGCGTGATCGCAAGACCGATCGACCGGAGGGCCCGACCCGACAGCGTAAGAAGGCTGGTCGAACAACGCCTGCCGACTATCTGCGCCGAGCAGCGCTTGTAGGCGTTGCCGAGCGATATATGCACTTCCGGATCGAGCATCGCGACGAGCAGAGCGAGAGAGAGGCGAAAATTGATTGGATAAATGTCTCATCGTTAAGTCCTCTTTGGGTAGTTGATTGTTGCGCATACGCTCCTTAAAGCAAACACTTTCAGTACGCCTTTCAGGATGTTGTTCATGGCTGTATAGTAGATCCAGAGTGCAATTATGGGGTTGTTAATGAATACTTATTGGGTTATACTATATCACATAGTACTATCTCATGTCGAGTCATTTTTTAAGGAATCGTTAAAATCCGAAATGAAGCGCTCTACCCGACAGATCAAATCTCTATACTTTCAGGGTTGCCAAAAGGCGCTTACTGGATTATACTATTGCTGGTAGTATCCTACTTGACCAGCTTTCGCGACAAACATCGGGCCACACTTCAAGGAATATGAAACAACCGCTGCCGGGGAGGTGATTGTAACAACCTAGAATCGTGAATTTCGCAACGGATTTGAAACGATCAAAGCTGTAACGATCCAGGGCCAAATATTCTGGCTTCAGCCGAGTTGTATTGATCGGCAACTGTGGAATTTCGTTGAGGGAGCGAAGTTTAACCGCAGAATCCAGGAGCTAGAGGGAGATGAGAGCAGGGGGCTTGACAAACAAGCTATAATGTATGTCCCGAAAGGAGCCCGTCTGTGAACGATGCAGCAACTACTTTCAATCAAAAAGCCGTCCAAGAACCAACATCGCTGCTGGTCAACGTCCCCCTGACCGTATTTGGTTTATCGGTTGCGTATTCAACTATCTTAGGTTGGCTGGAACGACGGTATCCTATTAAGCCCGATCATACGTGGGCCGAAGTGACAGGCGGCGTAATTATCACATTGGCGCCAGTTGCGCTAACGGCTCGAAAGTTTTCGCATCTTCATTGGAACACGTATGAAACAGCGGTCTGGCGTTGCTTTTTCGCCTCCGGTATGCCAATTATTTTGTGGCAACTGGGCGAAGCAGTGATGCGTCAGATCGAACTGATGGAATATGCTGCGAGAAAAGATGCGGGGAGCAAGACAAACTATGCCGACGATACCACGACGATGGCCGGCAGAAGTAGAGGAAGAGCGCATCCAGGCCCTTGGTACGACGAACGAAGCGACACAGAGCTTGCAAACGGCGCTGGAGAAGCTTGATCACGCTCGCGAGAAACTGAACTTGAACCCCGGCCTGGTGATAATACTTCTCGCCGATGCAGACCGCCATGTTGCTGACGCTATGACGCGAACCGAGCGCATCCGACGCTATATGGTTCTCGCCAAAGCAAAACCGATTGATGGGCGATGGCCAATGGGCATTGTCCGCCAGCGTGATGAAATTGAAGCATCGGCCAATGGTGTACTTGACCTGCTCGATCAGGTCCACGATCTATCCGTTGAGGCACGGACAAAGGTCAACGTCAATCCGGTATTAGCCGAAGCCGCTCTTGCAGATATGGCTCAGATGCAGGCCCGATCACTAACCCTGGCCGAACGTATGGGACGTTTGCTGGTTGAGGCAGGCATCGGGCGCGATTAAAATGTAATATTATGTCAAACATATGAGGAGCGCGGATTTCTGGATCAGAAAGCGGATCTGTTCCGGGTTTTTTCCCTCCTCGTTGCGGCGGGTTTGATATGTTGCGCTATGTAATCTTGCACAGCATATCAAGCCTGCTGCTTTCTCCAAGTTAGCGCTCTCGGCATAATCATCTGGTTTCGACAATACTACAAAATTGTCGCTTGTATTTCGCACTACGGCGTGGTATGCAGCTAGCTCAAATGGTATAATACCTCTATTCCCGCACCCTGAGCTAGAAGGAGCCTCGCTGTGACTACCTCGCAGGGTCGCCGCGTCACCCTCTTCGTCACTTGCATCGTTGATAGCCTCTATCCTCAGATTGGTGAAGCAACGGTCGCAATCCTGGAGCGCCTCGGCATCACTGTGCATGTACCGCGCGGTCTGACTTGCTGCGGTCAGATGGCATTCAACGTCGGGTTTCGCGACGACGCCTATGCTATCGCCGGGCGTACAATCGAAGTACTGCACGGCGACGACGATGTTGTCCTGCCTTCCGGTTCGTGCGCCGCGATGATCCGCCACCTCTACCCCGAACTGTTTGCCGACTCGCCCCACGCAGCCGTCGCCGGTTATCTGGCCCGCCGCACGTATGAACTGACCGAGTACCTGGTCGATGTGCTTGGCGTAACCCAGGTAGGCGCACATTTCGACGGCGCTATCGCCTATCACCACTCGTGCCACGGCCTGCGCTTTCTCGGCATCAAGGATCAGCCGCGCAAACTGCTCGAATATGTCGCGGGAGCCAAAATCGTCTCGCTGGCCGGGCACGATGAATGTTGCGGCTTCGGCGGCCTGTTTGCGATCAAGCAGGCGGCGATTTCGGAGACGATGCTCGACCGCAAGCTGGCCAACATCGCCGCTTCCGGCGCCGATCTCGTCGTAATGGGCGATGCCAGTTGTATGACCCAGATCGCCGGCGGTCTCAGCCGCGCCGGTTCGCCGGTTAAAGCGCGCCACATCGCCGAAGTGCTGGCAAATAGAGTGTAGGGGGTGGAGAAGTTATGACAACACAAACGCTGTCTTTCTATAATCGAGTCGACGACGCCTTGCGCGATGGTTCGCTGCGAACAGCGCTGGATCGCGCAACCAGCCGGTTTATCGGCAACCGCGCCGCAGCGCTGGCCGCCCTCGCCGGCCCCGATGCGTTGCGCGATCAGGCCCGCGCGATCCGAGCCTATGCGCTGGCACACCTCGACGAATTATTGAACCAGCTAAGCGACAATGTTGAAGCGCACGGCGGCCGCGTATGCTGGGCCGAAGACGGTGCCGCCGCCCGTCGCTACATCACCGACCTGGCGCGAGAACGCGGCGTGAAATCGATCGTCAAATCGAAGTCGATGGCCTCGGAGGAGATCCACCTGAATACAGCGCTGGAACAGGCCGGAATCGAGGTAATCGAGACCGATCTGGGCGAGTATATTATCCAGCTCGCCAACGAAACACCCTCGCACATCATCGCCCCGGCTATCCACAAGACTCGCGAGCAGGTCAGCGCGCTATTTACGCAGCACCTGGGCGAACCGCCGACTGACGACGTGCCCGCGATGACTCGCGCGGCGCGGCGGGCGCTGCGCCAACGCTTCCTGCGCGCCGATATGGGGATCAGCGGCGTCAACTTCGGCGTGGCCGACAGCGGCGCAGTGACGGTCGTTGAGAACGAGGGCAACGCACGCCTGGCCACAACCGTGCCACGCATCCACGTCGCGATTATGGGCATTGAGCGCATTGTCAGATCGTTCGAAGATCTGGGCGTAATGTTGCAGGTGCTGGCACGCTCGGCCACCGGGCAGAAGCTGTCGGTTTACACATCGATCATCAGCGGCCCGGCTCGCCCCAACGAATCTGATGGCCCCGAAGAATTTCATCTGGTGCTGCTCGACAACGGGAGATCGCAGATTCTCGGCGGGAAGTACGCCGAGACGCTGATGTGCATCCGATGCGGCGCGTGCCTCAACATCTGCCCGGTGTACCAGGCGATCGGCGGCCATGCCTACGGCGGGGTCTACTCCGGCCCGATCGGCGCGGTGCTCACGCCGTTGCTCCAGCCCGATCTGCCCGAACAGCATACGCTGCCGTTTGCCAGCAGCCTCTGCGGCGCATGCCAGGAAGCATGCCCGGTGCGCATCGCCATCCCCGATTTGCTGCTGCGCCTGCGCGCCGATGCGGTGCAACAGGGCAAAGCCCCGCCAATCGAGCGTCTCGCAATGGAGGGCTATCGCGTGCTGATGACGAACCCCGCGCTGTATCGGGCCAGCGGCAAGCTGGGCGGCATAGCCTCGCGAATGTTCGGACGCAAGCGACGCTTCCGTCAGATGCCGCCGCCGTTGCATCTCTGGACTCGCAAGCGCGACTTCCCGGCATTTCCCGCCGAAACCTTCACCGAGCGCTGGGAGAAGCGAAGGAAATCCGATGAACGCTAGCCGAGAACGTATGCTGGCCAACATCCGCGCCAGCCTGAACACGACACGCGCCACGCTCGATGTCGAAGCGACGCGTATGCCCCATACCGCGCCGCCGTTTGTGCATCGGCCCGAAGATGATCTGGTCGCGCAGTTCGCCGCCGAATTCGCAAAGCTTGAAGGTCAGACCCACCGTTGCGCCGACGAAGCGTCCGCGCTGGGGGTGATCGCCGATATCCTGCGCGCACACCACGCGCCATCCGTGATCGCCTGGGAACACGACAAGATCGGGCTGCCTGGTCTCGACGAGCTGTTCGCCGAATGCGGCGTGGTTGCGCTCGATCCGCACATCGTCGCGACGGATCGCAAAGAACGTTTGCAAATGCTCGAACCGGCGCCGGTGTGCATTTCCGGCGCGGATGTCGGCATCGCCGAGAGCGGCTCACTGCTCATTGCGCACGGCGACGGCAAGCCGCGGATCGCCTCGCTGCTCGCGCCGATCCACATCGCCGTGCTGCGGGCGTCGCAACTCGTGCGCGGCCTGGGCGAAGCCATCGCGCAAGTGCGCCAAGAACGCGGCGCGGACCTGTTCGCCGACGCCAGCAATATCACGCTGATCACCGGACCAAGCCGCACCGCCGACATCGAAATGACACTGACGCTAGGCATTCACGGCCCGCGCGAGATGCATGTCGTGTTGATCGAAAAGTAGAGGCATTGTGCGTCCCTCTGACAAATCAGCGCCATAAGCATTTACAAATCGAGCGCCTGGGTGTATGGTGATGACAACTAATCCCTTGAATAAGGCAGGGTCTTTATGACTGCTCTTTTGCGTTGGAACTCAGCCGATCTCGAACAGTTTCCCGACGATGGGAAGCGACGTGAAATTATTGATGGAGAACTTTATGTGTCTAAACAACCAAACTGGTATCACCAGGTGATTTGTATGCGCGTCGGCGGCGCCCTTGACGCCTGGAGCATGCCGGATCAGAAAGGAATGGCTGCCATTGCCCCCGGCTTGATCTTCGCCGAAGATGACGATGTTGCGCCCGATGTGGTGTGGGCAAGTCGCGAACGGCTGGCCGCCATTCTGCGGGAGGGCAAGTTGTATGCTGCACCGGAACTGGTGGTCGAGGTGCTCTCGCCAGGTCCGCGAAACATTATGCGTGATCGCAAAACGAAATTGAAACTCTATGCACGGCGCGGCGTAGACGAGTACTGGATTATAGACTGGCCCAGTCGTACGGTTGACGTCTACTGTCGCGACGACGCCTTGCTCGTCCCTGCGATGACATTCCGGGGCAGAGAAATATTAACATCGCACATATTGCCGGGATTTGCGTTGCCCCTGGAACGCCTATTCGCGGGACTTCCCCTCGGATCGGATGACAACGAAACCTGACGTCTACATCACCCGTCGGCTGCCTCAGCCCGCACTCGACATCATCGCGGCGGCGTGCAACTATACGCTGTGGGACGACGAAGCCAGACCCGTACCACGCGACCTGCTGCTGCGTGCGATCCCCGATGTTGATGGTGTGTTGACGCTACTCACCGAGCGCGTCGATGCCGAATTCCTCGCCGCCGCGCCGCGCTGCAAGGTTGTGGCGAATATGGCTGTCGGCTACGATAACGTCGATCTGGCGGCATTGAATGCCCGCAACGTCCTGTTGACCAACACCCCTGGCGTGCTAACCGAGACCGTCGCCGATCTGGCATGGGCGTTGCTGATGGCCACCGGACGGCGCGTTGTCGAAGGCCACACGTTGATCACAGCGGGCGGTTGGGCCGACTGGTCACCAATGTTTATGGTCGGGCAAGACATTCACGGCGCGACGTTGGGCATCGTCGGCGCAGGACGCATCGGCGCCGCCGTCGCCCGACGAGCGCGCGGCTTTGCGATGAGGGTTATCTACCACAACCGCCGTCCTTCGCCCGCTATCGAAACGGAAACCGGCGCGGCGTATCGCACCCTCGACGACCTGTTGCGCGAGGCGGATTTTGTGGTCGTCTCCGTCCCATTGACTGACACGACACGCGGAATGTTTGGCGCTCGCGAGTTCGCCTTGATGAAAACAACAGCGGTGTTCGTGAATGTGGCGCGTGGGGCGGTGGTGCAAGAAATGGAGTTGTACGAAGCATTACAACAGGGGCGTCCCTGGTCAGCGGGACTGGATGTCTTCGAGCATGAGCCAATTGGCGCAGACCATCCCTTGCTCACGCTGCCAAACGTTGTCGCCGCCCCACACATCGGCAGCGCGACAACGGCAACGCGCACGCGCATGGCCACCCTTGCAGCGACGAATCTCGTCGCCGCCGTAACAGGCCAACCGGTTCCCAATCCGGTGAACCTGGAGACAATCGGATGACTTCAGGCCAGGCAAATTACCTATGTTGGCGTATGTCGTGCAGCAACTTCCCTATTCCGATTGAGGCGAGCGCTGCCACACTCAGTTCAAGCGCCCGGATCAGCACCGTTGCCAATGTCAGGCTACGCAAAACCATCGAGGTAGTATAAAGATCCTCCCACGTCGCGGCATTCATATGATAACGCGGGCGCGCCTCGATCATCTCGTGTTCGAAATCTAGCCTGTCAAGACCATTGCCCGGATACGGAATATCTTCAACACTGGAGCCATATTCGCGTTCTACGAGAGTCATAACCACCACTCCTTTCTCGATGATGAGAGTAAGCTCGTCGCTGAGACGCTACTCGGTTCTCAGTTCATCACATTGAGGCGGCAAGCACTGACCCGAAATCAACGCGATCTTGCATCATAGTGCAAATTGGTTTACTCGTAGCATAACATACACACTCATCAGAGTCTAGAATCGATCTCATTACGATATGTATCTACCAAACCATATGGGAGACACCGCATGGTGTCATTCTGAGCGCAGCGAAGAATCTCAGATTCCCACAACGCCGAGACCCTTCACGCTGCCTACGGCTCCGTTCAGGGTGACATGCGGCATACTCATCATCGTTTGGTATCATCCTCTATTGAAACATCGCTGCGCCCGCTGTTATGGCGTCTTATGCAGCGTTTTGCTCTGGGCATTGCTGATCAGCGGCTGCGCCGGCAGCATGCCAAACGCGACGTTGATGCCCATCACGCCGAGCTTGACGCCGACCGAAGCTGCGGCCACCGAGGCGCCCTCGCCAACGCACACACCAGGCATAACGGCAACGATTGCGCCATCTTCGACATCAACCGCTCAATCGCCTACGCCTTCCAGCGCCAACGGCAGCACTAACACCGGCGCCATGCTTCCGCCGACCATGTCCTTCGACGTCAACGCCCAAGCAGCCGCTTTATTGCCGGCATTCGCCGCCGACCTGGAACAGGCTGAGGACTGGGATCGCTATCAAATCAACGCGCGCCTTGATCCGGCGCTGCTAACCGTCAGCGGCGCGATGCGTCTGGATATGCGCAACCGCGCGGAAACACCGTTTTCCGCGATCTATTTCCATCTCTACCCTAACCACGCCGATTTCGGCGGTGGTATGCAAGTCAGCAACGTATACGTTAACAATGAACCGGCGGCAACAACGCTCGAACAAAACAATGTCTTGCTGCGCCTCGACTTGCCGCAACCGCTGAATCCCGATGAATGGGCGACCGTAACCTTGAACTTTCAAGCGCGCACGCAACGCAATGCCAGCCGCGATGCCTACGGCGCATTCAACCAGGAAGCCGGGGTCTGGGCGTTGGCGAATTTCTACCCGGTACTGAGCGTCTATGCCGACTCCAACACCCCTTACGACTTCACAGAATGGGATCGCCGCCCGGTAAGCAGCCGCGGCGACCTAGCCGTCACGACGACAGCATTGTATGATGTGACGCTAGACGCACCGCCGGACTGGATGTTGGTGACAACCGGCGCGCGCTACGACAGCGACGATTCGACGGCCCCGGAAGGATTGCGACGCGAACGTTTCGTCAGCGGACCGCAGCGCGATTTCTTCGTAGCGGCTCTGCAAGGCCTCGATCGCGCTAGCGCCGACGTGGACGGCACGCTGATCACCGCTTACTATCAACCCGCCAATGCTGAAGCGGGACAAGCCGGTCTGGCGACGGCTGCGGCGGCGGTACGCGCCTACAACGAGCGCTATGGACGCTATCCGCTGACCGAGTTAGAAATTATCCAGGCGGCATTGATGGATTTTTTGGGAGTAGAATATCCCGGTGTGGTCCTTATCGACCAGGATCTTTACCAGCCGGGGAACCGCCTGCTAGAGACGACGGTTGCCCACGAAATAGCGCACCAGTGGTGGTACAACCTGGTTGGAAACGATTACCAGGGCGAACCCTGGATCGACGAAGGGTTAGCTAGCTATTCACAGATCGTCTTCTACGAATCGCTAGGCAACGACCAACTGGCCGAGGCCGAATTGCAAACATTTCGCAATTGGTATACAGGCGTGCGGGAAGCCGGACGCGACGATACAGCAGATCAGCCCGTAACGGCGTTTCAGGGCAATTACGTTGCGCTGGTCTATGCGAAGAGCGCACTCTTCTTTCAAGCGCTGCGCAATCAGTTGGGCGACGAGGTCTTTTTTCGGTTCCTGCAGGAATACTATGCAACCCATCGTTACGGCGAAGCGAACAGCGAAACGCTGCTCGCCGTCGGCGAGGATGTTTGCGCATGCAACCTTCAGCCGATCTACAATGCATGGATCGGCGGCGTTGCGCCGGTCAATATCCCTTGATGAGAGCAACCGACGAAAAACGCAACGAAGGAATCGTTGCGTGCTATGCATTGCCCTCGCAGCCAGAGCCTCGACATATCAAGCCCGGCAACCGGCGAAGTATTATGTGGTATTGAGAGACCAGGGAAAGCAGCGGCGCCGTTCCCTGGTCTCTTTGTCAGGACTAGTTGCTTTTGACAGATTCTTTGAGCGTGCTGCTGGCGCTAAACCCAGGCGTTTTGGTAGCCGGGATCTGGATCTTCTCACGCGTCTGCGGATTAACACCCTCACGGGCCTGACGGCTGCGCACCTCGAACGTTCCAAAGCCGGTCAGGGTAACTTTCTCGCCTTGCGCGAGGGTTTCAGCAATGACATCAAGCGCTGCATCGATGATTTGCTTGGTCTCCTTCTGCGAGATCCCTGTCTTTTCGGCAACGGCCTTAATGAAATCCGTTTTCTGCATCAGTGCAACTCCTCCCTGGATTGATAAACCATTAATATCCCTTTGTGATGCAGTATACAGCACTTGTCAAGTACCCTTCCTGATAAGAAAGCCATAAACGGTTTTTTTGGCTTTCCACTTTTGATCTTATGGCTTCACAAAGCCATAAAACTAGGTTAATAAAAAGTTTATAATAGAACAGTCATCAATATAGACATAAGTGGGCAATAGTTCTAGATCGAATCGATATAGAATATGATTTGGAAGCGTTGTGCGGTGATAAGATTCTGCGTGCAGACGAGCGACGTGGGTATATGCAAGCGGCGCAAACAAGTGAGGTTATGTAAAATCATGGAGGAGGTGCATCGCCAGGCTAGAAGATCAAACGGCTGACCAATGCGCAATGGGAACGAACCGTTATCCTCCGACCTGGCTGATGCCTGGTCAAACTATAGCACTGACGTCAGCCAGAGTAAATAGCCCCATCGGAGGCGTTATCGTTAGTACTGCGAACGATGACCTCTGTTCCTCAGGTCATATTCGCGTCTCTACTCTTCCCTATTAATCGCGCAAGCGGGCAATCCTCGCTGCCAAACCGATATAGGTTTCCGGCGTCAGCGCCAGCATCTCGGATCGTATGGCCAGGTCAATATCCAGTTGCTCAATAAATGCGTGCAAGTCATCGAGCGTCAATGCTCGGCCGCGTGTAAACTCCTTCAACGCTTCATAAGGCTGCGGATAGCCGATGCGGCGCAAAATCGTCTGGATCGCCTCGGCCAGCACTTCAGGGTGGGCTTGCAGATCGTCGCGTAGCGCAGCCTTGTTGATCGCTACATTGGCGAGGCCTTTCATCATTCGCCGATAGGCGAACAGACTATAGCCAAACGCAATACCAAGGTTGCGCAGCACCGTACTATTCGACAGGTCGCGTTGCAAACGTGAGATCGGCAGTTTGCGGCTGAAGAATTCGAGCAGCGCATTGGCCAATCCCAGATTGCCTTCGCCATTTTCAAAATCGATTGGATTGACTTTGTGGGGCATCGTTGACGAGCCGACCTCGCCGGTTTGCACAGCCTGGATCAGATACCCATCGCTGACATACCGCCAGCAATCCTGACTCAAGTCGATCAAGATGGTATTGATTCGCTTGATCGCATCGCACAACGCAGCCAGCGCATCATGCGGCTCGATCTGAGTGGTATGCATAATCGGTTCCAGGTCAAGCGAACGGACAAATGCTCGACTGAAAGCGATCCAGTCAACATCGGGCAGGGCGGCGACGTGAGCGGCGAACGTTCCCGTAGCTCCGTTGAGCTTGCCCGTCAGCTTGACGCCTGCCATATCGGCAATCGCCTTGCTGAGTCGATGAGCGAAGACGGCGAACTCCTTACCGATAGTCGTAGGAGTAGCCGGCTGGCCATGAGTCCGACTCAACATAGGAGTTTCAGCCTCGACGCGGGCAAGGGTATACAGGTGCGACGCCAGTTGGTTGAGCGCAGGCAGCAGCGCCAGATCACGCGCTTCACGTACAAGCAAGCCATAAGCGAGATTATTGACATCTTCGGATGTCAATGCGAAGTGAACCGCCTCGCGCCAATCGCTCAATCCAAGATCTGTCAGCCGTTCACGTAGCCAATACTCAACCGCTTTGACATCGTGATTCACACGGGCGTCCCATTCGGCGATCGCCTGGGCGTCATTGGCGTTGAAATGACGATATAGCGCGCGTAATGCAGCCTGCTGCTGCGCTGCCAGCGGTTTAACAAACGTTGCACGCGGCGTTCGCGCCAGAAAGATCAGATATTCCACCTCTACGCGTACACGATAGCGGAAGAGAGCCGCCTCACTAAAATACGCCTCCAGCTCAGCGATATTGGCCCGGTATCGACCATCGAGCGGCGAGATTGCCGCTAAATTGCGTTGTGTAGCGGTCATAGCGTTTTCTCTGACAATATGCGCTAACGCATACAACAAATTGTTATCTATACAAAAGGGCCAGCCCCCATCGAGGCTGACCCTTGCAAGCCGTGGTAACACAGCTTTTCTGGTCGGGGCGACTGGATTTGAACCAGCGACCTCCTGAACCCCATTCAGGTGCGCTACCAGTCTGCGCTACGCCCCGTCCCGCACGCGAGAAGCTCCAAGTATGCGGCTCATTATAGCTTGGATGAAAAGGGTAGTCAAACGTCGCATCCCGCATAAACTCCGCTGAGAGAGAATTATGCATCATTCAATGCGCGCCATACCCGCTCCCATTCCGCCAGACTCACGGTCTCGGCGCGGCGGTCTGGCGAGACGCCGGCGCGCTCTAGCGCAGCGATGGCTTGCTCGCGAGGAATACGCCGACCCATCGCCGCCAGGCCTCCCGGCAATGCGTTCGAGAGTTTTTTGCGCGCCTGAAGAAACCCTGCTTTGATAATGCGAAAAAAGCCATCAACATCATCAACGGCCACGGCGGGATTCGGGCGAAGCCGCAAGCGCAGAATGGCCGAATCGACCGCCGGGTGCGGGAAAAAGCTGCTGGACGGCACACGCGCGATAATTTCCGGCTCGGCATAGAACTGAACCATATGCGCAAGCATGCTCAAATCTCCGGGCTGCGCGACAATCCGCGCGCCAACCTCATATTGCACCAGCACCACCATCATAGTCGGCGGCCATGTATGTTCCAGGAAATGCCGGAGTACAGGCGCCGTTATGGCATAGGGCAGATTGGCGACGACTTTATAGGCGCCTGATTCGCCGCCGACTTGTCGCAAGATATCGCGCGGCGACTGTTCAAGAATATCGCCCTGGATGATGCGCAGCGATGCCGCGGCGATGGCATCGGCAAATTCGTGTTGCAAACGGTTGGCGAGGCGTCGATCCAACTCAATGCTGACAACGCATTTGGCGCTGCGAAGAAGCTCCCAGGTAAGCACGCCCAGACCAGGACCAACCTCAACGACCAGATTGGAGGGATCGAGTTCAGCGGCGGCAACGATAGCTGCCAGAACCTGCGGGTCAATCAAAAAGTTTTGCCCCATACCGCGGCTTGGCCGAATAGCTAGCGTGCGCAACGCAGCACGCACACGGGAGGGCGAAAGATACGGGTTCATCTAGTGTTCAATAGGAACGACGACCTCGATGATTGTTCCTTCGCCAGGCGTAGAATTTAACTCGGCATACCCACCAACCAGCCTGGCGCGTTCATCGATATTCAGCAAACCAAAAGAGCCGCGTTTTTCATAAGAACGAAGCACCTTATTCCTATCGAAGCCCACGCCGTCATCTTTGACAACCGCCCGCAGCATATTCCCTTTGCGATTCAGCTGCACCCAGATACGGCTGGCCCGCGCATGTTTCAGCGCATTATTCACGCCCTCTTGAATGATGTTGAACAACGTCCCCTCGGTCTTGGTATCTAATGCTACATCTTCGACATCCTTCGTTTCGAGTACGATTTCTGTACCACTATTGGTATCGGCGGATTTGAAACGAGCCAGATACTGCTCCAATGTGACCTGGAGACCTTGAGTCTCCAATGCCAGGGGACGCAGCTCGAAAAGCATTGTGCGAACTTCATAAGTAGTGTGTTTGGCCAGTTCGCTGAGCTTGTCGAGTTCGGGAATTACGCGGGAAGGATCACGATCGAGCAATCGTTTGATAAACTCAACGTTCATCGTAATCGCCGCCAGCGTCTGTGCAGGGCCGTCGTGCAAATCGCGCGCCAGTTGGTGGCGAACTTCTTCTTCCTTCGAGATAAGCTTGTTGCGCTCTTCCTTGAGATCGAAAATAAGTTGTGCGTTTTGCAAAGCAATGATCGCATAATTCGAGAGCGCGGTCAGCATATCGAGTTGTTCATTGGTAAAAGCTTTCGCGTGGCTGCTTGCGATAACTATCAGGCCATACGTTTGCAATCCTGACCGCAGAGGGATCAAACAGGCGGCTTTGCACTGTTGAAAAGCGCCAATGGTTCGCAGATCCGGCTCCTGGCTAATGTCGGCGACGAAGCGCGGGTCTGCCGACCGCAACGTCGCAGTCAACAAGCCGCGACCAATCAAAATCTTTTGGTTCAAGTCTTTGACATCCACTTCGTGACCGACAGAGACATAGAGTTCGTCAGGATTCCCTGATGAAAGCAACACCACACCCGCTGTATAGGGCACGAGTTTCCGGCTTTCTTTCAACGCCGTTTCGAGAACATGATTGTGATCAATGGTCGTTGACAAAGCATAAGCCACTTCATAGAGGGATCGCATTTGATCGCGATACGAGCGCGCTTCATTCAATGCTTCATCAGTTTGTTGTTTGGCGATATTCACGCTTCGCCGATTGCTCGCACTCCAATTCTCGGCCAATCCGCTGGTCAGCCAGGGTATTAAAATTAAGGTCAAACTGGGAAATAACAATGACACATAGTCCAGCCCGCCCAATGCCGATGATGGGGTTCCGATATTGGCTACGAGATTGGCTGCAACATAACATACCGCTGCGAAGATGCCTGAAACCAAGGTAATGAGTGTGGGATGGCGAATCGCCGCGTTGATTAACGGCAACAAATAGAGTGGAAACAAGACAGTCGTTCGATCACCTTCAAAGAGCGCTATGAGAGAGATGAAGATGATATCAGCGATATAGGAATAACTTAATAAAGACCCAAGCTGTGGAATGAATATCACAATGGTTATCAGCAAACTGAAACCAACATACCCCCAAAATGTCAATATAGAGGGCGGGCTAGATTCGGAACCGCTGATGGAGATAGGCCAGAAAACGTTCTCTTTTCCGAACAAGGGAATAACCAGGAAAAGAAGAGCGATAATGAACCATCGCGCAACCGTGTAAAATCGATCTCCGCCGAGCATTTGCCAGCGATCGTCCTGGTTGTGCAATGTCGAGCTGGTCGTCATAGTCCTCAATCCGTCTCTCATAATTCGATTTCAAGATGAAGATAGGCGACTGACAACGCCAGAATATACCGAACGTACTGTGGAGAGGTGACGAAACTTTGTTGTCCTTCCGTCAACCTCTCCACATGATCAGACCAGCGATATCCAGAAGACCGGTTCGTGCCTACAGAGATTTGAGCGTCTCCAGCGTCTGGCGCACAGCATTGGAAGACTTCTGGACCAATGCACGCTCTTCGTCGTTGAGCGGCAATTCGATAATGCGCTCGACGCCGCCGGCGCCGACCACGACCGGTACGCCAAAGTAGATGTCGTTGAGCCCATACTCGCCTTCAAGATAGGCAGCGCAGGGAATAACCCGCTTCTTATCGCGCAGCACAGCTTCAACCATCTGCGCTGTTGCGGCAGCAGGAGCGTAATAGGCGCTACCGGTCTTGAGCAAGTTGACGATTTCCCCGCCGCCCTTGCGTGCGCGGGTCACGATTTCGGCGAGGCGATCCGGCGCGATAAACTCGGTGACAGGAATGCCGCCAATAGTAGAGAAGCGAGGAAGGGGAACCATCTCATCACCATGACCGCCCATCAACATCGCCTGGATATCTTCCACTGAAACGCCGGTTTCCATCGCGATGAAGGTTCGATAGCGCGCACTATCAAGCACGCCAGCCTGTCCAAAAACGCGGTTCTTTGGAAAGCCGCTGACCTTATAGGCCGTGTAGGTCATTGCATCAAGCGGGTTGTTGACCATAACAATAATGGTATTCGGCGAATGCTTGACGACTTGTGCAACACACTGGCGGGTAATGTCGGCATTGACTTTGATCAAATCCTCGCGACTCATCCCTGGCTTACGCGGAGCGCCGGACGTGATGACGACAACATCAGAGTCGGCAGTATCAGCGTAATCATTCGTACCGATCACCCTAGCGTCAAACCCCTCGATCGGGCTGGATTCGTACAGATCGAGCGCTTTCCCCTGAGGAATGCCTTCGACAATATCAAGCAGAACGATATCACCCAACTCCTTCGCGGCCAGCCAGTGTGCGGTCGTCGAACCAACGAACCCCGCGCCGATGATGCTGATTTTGTTTCGCATACCTCCTCCTGACACTTGACAACTTTACGATGCAAGACATCCGGCTTGCCTCGCGGCGGCTACATCGCCAAAAGCATTGTATCATACCCTATCGTCTTGTCCGAGCAATCACACGCAGTTTTTCAAGCACGTCGGCAAGATCGTCTGGTAACGGCGCTGTAAATTCTCGCCACATTGCATCCGACGGCAACACAAAGCCCAATTTGTAAGCGTGCAAAAACTGGCGCTCCAGGCCGAATGACGCACGCGGTTTGCGAGGCGCATACAGCGGGTCGCCGAGCACCGGATGCTGAATGTATGCGCAGTGTACGCGAATCTGGTGAGTGCGCCCGGTTTCGAGGCGCGCTTCGATCAACGTGTATGCGCCGAGATCTTCCATCACCCGATAATGCGTTCTCGCTTCCCGCCCGGAGGCCGTAACCGCCTGCCGCTTGCGATCGGTTGGATGCCGACCGATGGGCGCGTTGATGACGCCTTCAGGTTCTTTGAAGCGGCCCTCAACGACAGCGAGGTAAACCTTGTGCATCGCGCGAGATTTCTGCTGCTCAGTAAGCGCATGCATAGCCTGGTCATTGCGCGCCGCTACAATTAAACCCGACGTACCCTGATCCAGACGATGCACAATGCCCGGTCGCACATCATTTCCTAGCCGCAAATCAGGATACCGATAGAGCAAGGCATTGACCAGCGTGCCGCTGGCGTGACCCGGAGCGGGATGGACAACCATGCCCGACGCTTTGTTCACCACAACGATATCAGCATCTTCGTAGACTATCTGCAGGGGAATATGCTCAGGTTGAATATCGGTCGTTTGAGGCAGCGGACGCCAGACCGTCACCTGGTCGCCAGCTTCGACAAGCTGGCTGGGTTTCACCTCGCGCTGATTGACCCGAATGTATCCTTCACTAATCAGTTGGCGCGCATACGAACGTGACATATCCGCAACTGAGAGGGCTACAAAACGATCCAACCGCGTACCCGCATAATTGGATGCAACGTGCAGAGCTACGACCTCCTCCGACACAACACCTTCCTTAAATCCCAAAGTTTGACTATGCATCAACGCTGCTGCCAGCGACTTCTTTCTTTGTATCGCTGGATGACCCGACATCTTGATCCAGCAACTCGCTCAGGAGCGCTCCATCGCGGGGCGACGGCGACTGATCCGGCGACAACGACTGCTCGCCCGCCAGGAGCAGGTAGACGGCAAGAATAGCCACCCCGCACGTAATTGCACTATCGGCCAGATTAAAGACTGGCCACCAGCCGACCTGGATAAAATCGACGACGTAACCGAGACGAATGCGATCAATCACATTGCCAATCGCTCCGCCCTCAATCAATCCCAGGCTGACCTGTATAAAAGCGTTGTGATTAGGCAACTGCGTCCAATAGACATAGATAGCGCCGGCAGCGATCAACGCCGACGTAACAATGAAAAGTCCTGACATTCCCTGAAACAGGCTGAAAGCCACGCCCGTATTCTGCGAGAACACCAGACGCAGCCAATCGCCGAGCAATGGCCATGCATTGCGCAAAGGCTCTGGGCCAAGAGTGCGTACAATCCAGATCTTGCTGATCTGGTCAATACTCAGGACAACGACCCCAACAATAAAAGGTATGGCCCAGCGACGTTGTTGTTTATCTAACACTATTTCCGTACTCCACGCTGTTAACACTCAGCCTAAACGCATTGCGAAGACCAGGGCCGTGGTCGTCGCCCCGATCCACGATGCCTGGTTCGGAGTGCGTACGTCGCACATTCGACCCGATGAGATAGACCAAAGCCTGATCTAGCTATAAATTATAGCGCATGTTACACTGATAGAGTATTCTCATATAGTGCCACGATATTGCTAGACTTGCAATCGCTCACGATGCGGTAACACCGAAATCATAAGCTTACATGTGTTTCCTTTGCAGCGCGGTTTAATCATGCTATAATGGCAGCCGTAAATTCATCAAAAGAGCCAGCCAGACCCTCCCATCGCCTGTATTATTCGATGCTATGAAGACACATGTTGTATAGTATTTGTTGATTCTATGGTTCGGGTTTCCAAGCTGGATGTGACGTTCAAATCAGAATGGAGCGCAGGATTTGGTAAAGGTTACGACGGAACGATTGCCCAAAAGTCTTTTAGCTCTCGATATTGAACTTGATCGCGATCAGGTTGAGCGAGGTCTTGACCGGGCCGCCCGCCAATTTGCGCGGAAATACACGATACCGGGCTTTCGCAAGGGAAAAGCGCCGCGTTTTATTATCGAAAATTATTTTGGGCGAGAGGCCCTCTTTGAAGAAGCTTCCGAAGATTTAATTAATCGAGCTTATGCCGAGGCGCTGAAGCAGGAGCAGATCGAGCCGGTTGGTCCGGGTAATCTGGAAAAGATCGCATCAGCCGATCCGTTCACCTTTCGCATTACGGTGCCGCTGTCCCCGACTGTCACCCTGCCTGACTATCGTGCAATGCGGATGCCTCTGGATATTCAACCGGTGACTGATGCGGATGAGCAGTACGCAATGGACATGATCCGTGATCGGCATGTAGCATTGCAAGAGCTAGAAGAGCCGCGCCCGGCGCAACAAGGCGATCAATTGGTCGTAAAGATGCGCTCGCTCGTTGATGGCCAACCATTGGAAGCAGAAGCCGATAATGAAGAGCTTGAAGACGCCACGCTTGTGCTAGAACCGAATCGTCTGGTTGATGAGCTATACCATGGGCTGCAAGGCGCGAATGTCGGCGAGGAGCGTGAAATACAGGCGCAAATGCCTGACGATCATGCCAATGAACAGATACGCGGCAAACAAATAACCTTCAAAATCCAGCAAGTGGTGAGCATTCAGGCGCGCGTACTTCCCGATTGGGAGGAAATCCCCGGGCTCGAGGAATTTGAAGGCACGCTTGATGAGTTGCGCGCCAAGACGCGCGCCGATCTGGAAAAGGCGGCGCGCGACACCGCCGAACGCGCTCTGATCGACGCGTATATCACCCAATTGGCGGAGCAGACCGAGTATGATATTCCGGATGTGATGATCCAAAATATGGCTGAAAATATGCTTCAAGAACAGGAGCAACAGCTTCAGCGCTATGGCATCACGATGGAGCAAATGCTGCAATATCGCGGTCAAACCCAAGAGCAGGCCATTGCAGATTTGCTGCCGGAAGGCGAGCGCCAGTTGAAGCGAACGCTGGCGTTGCAAGAAGTATCGCGGCGCGAACGACTAGAGCTCGCTGAAGAGGATACCGAAGCCGAAATTCAAAACTTGCTCAAAGATTACGCGGAGGAAGAACGCGAGCGGGCAAAGCAGATGATGGAAGACCAGTTGCGCCAGATTGTGGCCAACGCCGTGATGGATCGCAAGCTGCGTGAACGGATTGTCGCAATTGCAACGGGAACTGCGCCTGAACTTGATGCTGAAGCGGCGGACTCAGCGTCAGACGACGATGGAGAGCCGGAGACGGTTGAAAACGCCGCGCCGGAACCCTCCTCGGTTGATCATGCTCAGCCGGCGGATGAAACAGCGCCGGTATCGTCTGCTGCCCAAACGTCAGATTCAGATTCGCATTGATGGGCCGGAAATCAGGTGCATCGGCGCAATGTTGCTTGACGATTCACCACAAACCAGCATGATATGTATATTGAGGGTAATTGTGTTTACCCGATCTCCATGGACGTACAGGTGGTTAGGAGTTTGTGCATTATGAAGTGGATCTCTCCCCTCGGCGCAGAATGGACTCAACCTCAACCCGAATCATTGATTCCTATGGTTGTTGAGAGCACGAGTCGCGGCGAGCGTGCATTCGATATCTACTCGCGTTTGCTCAAGGAGCGCATTATCCTTTTGGGCACGCCCATCGAGGATCAAATCGCTAATCTCATCGTTGCTCAGTTGCTGTATCTGGAAAGCGAAGACCCCGAACGTGACATCTGGCTGTATATTAACAGCCCTGGCGGCTCGATAACCGCCGGTCTGGCGATCTACGATACGATGCGTCACATTCGCCCCGACATCGCGACGGTATGTGTAGGCATGGCAGGAAGCATGGCAACGCCGATCCTGGCGGGTGGTACGAAAGGGAAGCGCTATAGCTTGCCACACTCAACCGTGCATATGCACCCGGCGGGCGGCGGCGCGCGCGGCTACGCCCCCGATGTCGAGATTATGGCCCGCGAGTTGTTGCGCGAACAGCAGCTCATTCGCGAGTTGCTGTCGCGTGACACCGGCCAATCGATTGATCGCATCGCCAAAGACTTTGATCGCGATTTGTTTATGACGCCAGAGCAGGCGCAAGAGTATGGCATTATCGATGAAGTGCTCAGTCGCGAAAAACCAACGAGCCAGGAGTAGCATACGCTATATGCCGCAACGGCGGAGGTTACGAAATCCGCCGTTGTCGTTTTACAAGAAAACAAAGGCGTTGATGTTTGGAGGTCATAATGACCCGTTCCCGCAGTAGTGGTCGCGGTTCATATATCTGTTCATTCTGTGGTCGCGGTCAGGACGAAGTTCAACGGTTGATCGCCGGCCCCGGCACCGTATTTATCTGCGATGAGTGCGTGGCGTTGTGCAGCGCGATCATCGCCGAGGAAAACGCGCAGCAGCAGGCGCCTGAGCCGCGTCGCAAGGTAGCGACTGGCTCGTCGTGGCTTCCCACGCCGCGGCGAATCCGCGAAAAGCTCGATCAGTATGTGGTTGGCCAGGATCGCGCAAAAGTCGTGCTGTCGGTCGCAGTGTACAATCACTATAAGCGAATTCAGGCCGGGGCGCAGATCGATGATACGGATCTGGCCAAGAGCAACGTGTTGCTGATCGGCCCGACGGGAAGCGGAAAAACGCTGCTGGCGCAGACCCTGGCGCGGGTGCTTGATGCGCCCTTTGCCATTGCCGACGCCACAGCGCTCACCGAAGCAGGGTATGTCGGCGAAGATGTAGAAAACATTTTGCTCCGGCTGATCCAGGCGGCGGATGGGGATATCGAGCGCGCACGCAACGGCATTATCTACATTGACGAGATCGACAAGATTACTCGCAAGGCCGATAATCCCTCCATTACTCGCGATGTGTCGGGTGAAGGCGTGCAACAGGCCTTGCTGAAGATCCTCGAAGGCGGCGTCGCCCATGTGCCGCCCTTGCCCGGGCGCAAGCATCCGCAGCAAGAGTATATCCCTTTCGATACCACGAACGTGCTGTTTATCTGCGGCGGAGCGTTTGAGGGCATTGCCGATGTGATCGCCAAACGAGTCGGCGGCAACGCAAAGATCGGCTTCCAGCACGATGCTGGCGAACGCATCGACATCGCCAGCCAAGAACGCGATTTGCTTGCCCAGATCTTTCCCGATGACTTGCTGCGATATGGGTTCATCCCTGAGTTTATTGGCCGCCTGCCGGTGATCGTCGCACTGGAGCCGCTGGATAAGCAGACGATGCTCAAGATCCTCACCGAGCCGCGCAACGCGATCATCAAGCAGTACCAGAAGATGTTTGAGCTTGATCGCGTTGAATTGGAAGTGACTCCGGACGGGTTGGAAGCAATAGTCGATCGCGCTATGCAGACAAGAACCGGCGCTCGCTCGCTTCGTACCACGATCGAGGACGTGCTGATGGATGTAATGTACGAGATACCATCCCAGGAACATATCGGGCGCTGCATTATCAATGCCGAAGTCGTTCAGGGTCGCGGACATCCGATTATGGTTCCCCGCACCGAACGTTCCGACTATCGCCGCCGTCTAGATGAAGCTGTGTAATATCGCCCTCGTTCGATCTTGCCAGTTGCCATAGTGAGCCTTCTATGCGCCCTTTCAAACGCATGCCCGATCGTGTAGCCGATGAAACGACGGTGCATCGTCGTATTCTCGTCGCTGATGATGACCCATCGATTGCGACGCTGATCCAGGTGACGCTCAAGGATCCGCGCTACGAGATTGTCCCGGTCAAGAATGGCCTAGAGGCACTGAAAGCATTTGAGGAGCAGGTCTTCGATGTGCTCATCCTCGACGTGATGATGCCCTATATCGATGGGTTTGAGGCATGCGAGCAGATTCGCGCCCAGAGCGATGTTCCGATTATTATTCTCACCAGCCGCGATGGAACCGATGACATTGTGCATGGTTTCGAGCTTGGCGCCGACGATTACATCACCAAGCCGTTTAAAACCGCCGAGTTGATCGCGCGAGTCGAGGCCATTCTGCGGCGGCTGGAAGGCAACAAGCATCGCAAAGCGCCGCCAATTGTGCGCGTCGCCGATATCGAGATTGACGAGCCGCGCCACCGCGTGCTTGTACGCGGCAAGGAAGTCAACCTGACTCCGATGGAGTTTGAGTTGTTGTATTTCCTGGCAGCTAATTCCGGCCAGGTATTTGATCGCGAAACGTTGTTCCGCGAGGTCTGGGGCTATGAATACGTTGGCGAAACGAACCTGGTTGATGTGTGCGTGCGCCGACTACGCGAAAAGGTGGAGATCGAACCATCAAAACCACGCATTATCATGACTGTCCGCGGCGTAGGCTACAAGCTCAGTGATTCGAACGTATGACCAATGAGCAGTGCGACAACTCCTAATTCTCCACCGCCGGTTTATGTGTCCCAGCATCCGCTGGTACTGCATAAGCTGGCGTTGCTCCGCAGCATCCACACCGAACCGAAAAAATTCCGCGAGATGGTCCACGAGATCTCGCAGTTGCTGTTTTA
The DNA here is from genome assembly GCA_028282325.1 of Chloroflexaceae bacterium. Classification (GTDB taxonomy): domain Bacteria; phylum Chloroflexota; class Chloroflexia; order Chloroflexales; family Chloroflexaceae; genus JANQID01. Next base: position 39,177 of record JANQID010000051.1, read on the forward strand.
TGAGGCGACAAAGGATCTGAAGCTTGCCCCGCTGACGGTAGAGACTCCGCTGAGTAGCTGCCCCGGCTATGAGGTTGCCGAACGTATCGGCCTGATGCCGATACTGCGCGCCGGTCTGGGCATGTCCGAGGCGATCCTGGGGATGTTGCCGGTCGCCCATGTCTGGCACCTGGGGCTGTATCGCGACCACGAGACGCTCAAGCCGGTGACGTACTATAACAAGTTGCCCGATCACCCGGAAATCGATCTCTCGCTGGTGATTGATCCGATGCTCGCTACCGGCGGCTCCGCTGTCGCAGCAGTCAATATTTTAAAACGCTGGGGCGCCATTCGAATCAAGTTTCTCGGCCTGATTGCCGCGCCCGAAGGCGTACAAGCGTTGACCAGCGCGCATCCCGACGTGCCGATCCATCTTGCAGCTATCGATAACCATCTTGACGAGCACGGGTATATCGTTCCCGGTCTGGGCGACGCGGGAGATCGGCAGTTTGGCACGGGCTAAGGTCGGCCCGTCGGCGCGAGAGACCGCACAAGATATGGCGCACGAATGACTGATCGATGGTAGTCATCGCCCTGCTGCTCACGTTTGGCATCGCCGCCACGCTCACGATGCTGCTCGCGCCGCCGGTTGCGCGTCTCTGTGAGCGGCGCGGCTGGCTGGCGTATCCTGGCCCCCGCAGCGTCCACCGCTCGCCTATGCCGACGGTGGGCGGCCTCGCAATTATCGCCGGGTTCACCGGCGCGCTGCTGCTGTCTTTCGCCCTCGAATGGCTCGACCCCGCCCTTCGACGTTCACCCTATGAGCATCTGCGCCTGACGTTGTTGCTGATCGGCGCAACGATCGTTGCAGCGATCAGCTTTATCGACGATCTGCGCGATTTGCCGGCATTGCCGCGTCTGGTTGTGCATTTCGGGGCGGCGCTGGTCGCCGTCGGGCCGTATCTCTGGGATCCGACGCTCTATCCCGATGCGCTGGGCATGCCAACCGAAGCCCGCGGCATTATTCTCACCGCATTCAACTTCCCCTTCGTCGAGCAGGTGCATTTGCACAACCTCAGCCCCTGGATCGCCATTGCCGCAACGCTGATCTGGATCACTGGCATGCAAAACATGGTCAACTGGGCCGACGGTCTGGATGGGCTGGCCGCCGGCATTACGCTGATCGCCGCGTCGATGCTCACGATCCACACGCTGATGCTCAATCCGCCGCAAGTGACGGTGGGGTTGTTGCCGCTCGCGCTGGCCGGGGCGTGCGCCGGGTTTTTGCCCTTCAATTTTCACCCCGCGCGCATATTTATGGGCGATGTCGGCGCGATGACGCTGGGCTATGTGCTGGGCGTGAGCGCGATCATCGGCGGCGCGAAGCTAGCGACGGCGCTGCTGGTGATGGGCGTGCCGCTGATCGATATGGCCTGGCTGATCGTCTGGCGCACGCTGCACGGGCGCTCGGCGGCCCGCGCGGGACGCGATAACCTGCATATTCGCTTGCTGGATATGGGCTTTTCGCAACGCCAGATCGTGGCGTTCTACTACATATTGAGCGCCGCATTCGGCGGCATCGCCCTGCTCGATGTGATGACCCCGGCGGCCAAGCTCGGCGCGCTGGCCGTGCTCGGCATCCTGGTGCTGAGCGTGCTGATCTATGCCTCGACCCGCCCAACGACCGCCCGCAGCTAGCGCCGCCCCCGCCCCGTTTGCCCAATGCGCCCCTGAAACGCCGATCCTCGCGGCGAGATCATGGTAAGATTCACCATGACAAACGCAAGACAAAGCTATCATAAATAGAGGGGTATCCAAGTGATCCGACGCATCGAACCCGGCCCGGGGCAGGAATCCGTTTGGGATTATCCTCGCCCGCCGCGCCTGGAGGAATCGACGAAGCATATTCGAGTGGCCTTCAACGGCGTTGTGATCGCCGACACCAAACGTGCGATGCGCGTGCTGGAGACCAGCCACCCGCCGACGTTTTATCTGCCGCCGGAAGACATCGCGATGGAATATCTGCTCAACACGAGTCGCGTTTCACTCTGCGAGTGGAAGGGCCAGGCGCAGTATTACACGATCACCGTCGGCGACAAGCAGGCGCACAACGCCGCCTGGCGCTATCCCGCCCCAACCGCCGCGTTCGCGCCCCTGCGCGATTATGTCGCGTTCTATCCCGGCATGATGGACGCATGCTACGTTGATGATGAGCAGGTGCAGGCACAGGAGGGCGACTTCTACGGCGGTTGGGTGACAAGCGACATCGTCGGGCCGTTCAAGGGCAGTCCGGGCACGTGGGGTTGGTAGCGCACATCGCGCTGATCGGCTTTCATCGCCAGCCTGGTGCAGATGAACACTCGCACAAAGATCTGGCAGGTTTGGGAAATCTGTCAGGTCTGACATAGCTGTCGCAAGCATCGCTCCGCGATTCAGTTCCGCAAAACGCCTCCTGTCCGCACACGTTTCTTGCCGTCCCAATTGCCGCCTCCGTTCTTCACGCGCCGGATTCATCGAATTGTCGCCGCACAATCTTGTATAGCATGTTATACTGTCGGGAACGCTGCATACCGGGGACGGAACAGCAGCATACTATGCGTGGCGCGCCATTTCAAAATCGACGCAGAAACGCAATCACAAAACGCCCCTTTTCGTTACTAATAACTCAGAGCGCTTGTTCATCACGCTAACCATAACGAACAAGCACCGTTGAAATGCGCCCGAATTTGAGCGCATGCTTTGGGATTTGAAGTTTGGGGAGTTGTGATGACTCAAGATGCGATCGCGATCGATGCCGCCCGATTCGAGTTGCCGCCGACTTTGCCGATTCTTTGCGCACGGGTGACGCTGCGCTTGCTTGAAGATGCCGCGTTGCCCGGATACAAAGGCGCAATGTTGCGCGGCGGCTTTGGCTATGCTTTCCAACGCGCCTCGTGCCCGCGCGCCTGCTGGAACGTCTCCGACCGTTGCGTCGCCGATATGATCTGCCCGTATCGCTGGGTGTTTGAGACGCCGCACCCGCCCGATGTCAGCCATTTGCACGATCTGCGCGATGTGCCGCGCCCCTTTGTGATCGAGCCGCCCCTGGATCGCCGCGCCGATTATCGTTCCGGCGATGCGCTGGAGTTTGGCCTGACGCTGATCGGGCGCGGGATCGATTATCTGCCCTATTTTCTGTTTGGCTTCGAGGAGCTTGGCCGCGCGGGGTTGGGCCGCCAGCACGCCCGCGCGCGACTCGAACGGGTTGAAGCGTTGCGCCCCTGGCACATCGCCGGTCAGACGATCTATCAGGATGGCCGGGTGCAGCCGGACACTGATCTGACCAGTTTTAGTCGCTCGCCTTTGCTGTACTCCGCGAACGCGATCACCGGGCGCGCCGCGCATCTTCCCGCCGATCTGCGTCTCACGCTGCATACACCGCTGCGGGTGAAGGCGCGCGGCGCGTTTATCGAGCGCATCGAGCCGCCGGCGCTGGTTCAATCGCTGTGCTGGCGCCTGAGCGCGCTGGCGACGTTCCACGGCGGCGGGCCCTGGCCGGTCGATCACCGCATGCTGACGGAGCAGGCGCGCGACATCGTCGTTGAGCAGGAGCAGGTGCGCTGGCTGGATTGGGAGCGCACTTCGATGCGCGGCGAGCGCTCGCGTCCGATGAAGCTCGGCGGCATTGTCGGCAGCGCGACGCTGCGCAACGTCCCGCCGGATCTGCGCACGCTGTTGCTGACGGGCAGCCTGGTGCATGTCGGTAAGGCGGTTGTGTTTGGGCATGGGCGGATTGAGGTGCAGGGATGAGGCGGAAGTGTGCGCATTTGTGACGGGGCGGGATGGTAGAGTGAGCGTGTACACGTGTGTGACGGGGCAGCATAGGACGTGAGAGTGACAGGAGCGATTCTGACAAATTGAGGATAGACAATGAACAGTATTTCTGATTTTGCACCGGCAATCGCCGCCTGTTTCGACTATGACCATACGCTTGATCGCGACAAGCTCATCAAAGCAATTCATGAGTTGTTCGATAAAGAAAAGCCAATTCCTGATTCACAAGAGATGTTGAGCAAACTTGACGCAAATCTCAACGCACTCACGGGAAAACGTAGGATCGCTCTGATCTACGGCGGGGCGACGAAGATCAAGGATTACGTCTTCGAAGCGCCGAAGCTGCCGGAGATTCGCGGGGCGAGCGCGCTGCTGGACTGGGTGAATGAAGTTGAACTTCCCAGGCTTTGGGACGCCCATAAGCCAAAAGAGTTTGCCGAGAAAGGCATTGTCTACGCCAGCGGCGGCAACATTCTGGCCTTCGCGCCCGCGAGCAAAGGCCAGTCACTGGCAACCGACATCGAGCGCTGCTACACCGAACAGACCCTGACTGCCAACAGCGTCGCTGTTTACGAAACTTTTGGTTTGCTAGAGTTGCGTTATGGACGCAATCCGCTCAGTTACTGGGTCGAAGAATTCGAAGAGCACTGGAAAAACCCGGAATTGCAGCCGATACTAGCGCAGTACTACTATGGCAACGCCAAAGACACACCAGCTGATCGATTTTACCGTCGCAAGGCCTTTGGAGAATTAGTGGCTGTTCTCGCGACGAAATTCAATCGGCGGCGTGACGAGAAGGCATATGCTGGCGAACCGCGCAACGTGCCGTTCTACCCAATGATCCCATGGGCCGAGAAGTGCGATAGCAGCGATATTCGCCCGGCGGTCTGGAGCGGGACGATCGGCGATGAAGCTGCCCCGCGCCAGATGAGCGAGCCGTCGGCCCGCAAGCGTGCGGTTGGCCAGGCAGTGAAAAGAGACGAAGCACGAACGACACGCTGGTTTAGAGAGGCCTTCAAACATTGGCAGGTGCCGAGCGACCTGCAGTCGTGGGAACAGCAATGGGATCAACATCTTGAGGATGTTCAGGATTCAGCCTATGCTCAAGAATTTAAGCGATTAACTGCTGCGGGCCATAGCATTAAGCCACCGCAAGATCTGGGGGAGATCGGCCAGGCATCTTCACCTGGGAGGTATGTTGGAATCATTTATGCTGATGGTAACAACGTCGGGCGGCTGATCGCCACACAAAAAACACCGCAAGAATACCACGACAACTCGCTTATACTACGTAATGCTGCAAAGAATGCGGTGTTCTGCGCATTGGCGAAGCACTTGACACCGAAGCATGTGCGAACCGGTAAGAATCAGGATCGTTGGATGCATCCTTTTGAGATACTCGCCATTGGCGGCGACGACCTCATCTTGATCGTCCCGGGAGACAAGGCGTTTGATGTTGCCCTGACTATTGGCCTGGAATTCGAGCAGAGACTAGCCGGAGACTTACCCGTTCTGCACGATGCGCTGTCTGCGACAGAGTACAAACAACGTTACAGCGCTGGCACCCCTGTTATTCGCGACAACTACACTCCTTCCATCGGCCTCTCGGCAGGCGTGATTGTTGCCCAGGAGAACACGCCGATCTTCTTTTTGCGTGACCTGGTCGAAGAGTTGCTCAAGAAGGCCAAGAGCCTGGCGAAGCAGAATGTCAAGCAGGGATATTTTGGCGGCGCGGTGGATTTTATGGTGCTCAAGTCGATCACCATGGTCACAGATGACATCAAGACCTTCCGCGAGGCCGGTTTGGGGGATGGTGATGTTCGTAAAGACGAGCCGCTCCGCCGCCTGACGGCGCGCCCATATACCTGGCATGAGTTTGCCGGCCTGCTGGAAACGATCCGGGAGTTAAAGAAAGCAAACGTACCACGCTCGCAACTCTACCGCATCCGGCGCGTGATGCAGGAAGAGACGCAGCACAGCACGATTGCCAGCACGATGGAATACCTGTATACACGCGTGCGGATGCGTCGCACACTGGCCGATAAGCTTCAGGAGGTGATCGAACAGAATTGGCGCGCCGGAACGCTAACGAGCAACAACAATCGCCTCTCGATCCCGCCCTGGCTGCCGCTCGGCAGACAGAGCTGGGAGACGATCTGGCCCGACCTGATCGAGGCGTACGATATGACGTGACGCCGCTGCTTGAGGAGAAGGAACAATGACACAGTTGAGCATAAGCCTGACGGTGATCAGCGAGACGGCCCTGAGTGTCGGCGCGGGCGGCAGTGCCGGGACGATTGCCGACAAGAGTGTTGTGCGCGACGGCTGGGGCCGCCTGGTCATCCCCGGTTCGCAGGTGAAGGGCAAGGCGCGCTGGGCAGCCGAGCAGATCCTGCGTAGCCTGGGTCGGGATATTCCCGCGCCCTTCGACGAAGCTGCGCGCGTCGAGCAAGACAACCCGGTGCGCGCTATCTTCGGCAGCCCCAACCAACGCTCGCCGCTGTGTTTCGCCGACCTGGTGGGTGTGGTTGGCCCGGTTGACCAGATTGACAGCCTGCGCGATAACCTGGAGCAGCAGCGCAGCCAAGTGCGCCCATCGGTCTCGATCAACCGACGGCGCGGCACCGCCGAGGACGCACGATTGCTCTTCCAGGAGATTGGACTGGAGGGCGCCCGATTCTACGCGGAGGAGGCCATTAGCGGCGCAATGGACAATCTAGGACACGTCGCGCTGCTCTGGGCCGCGCTGTGCCTGTCTACTCGCTGGGGTGGGGCAAAGTCGCGTGGATTGGGATGGGCGCGCGTCGATGTCACGATGCAATATGATGGCAACATCGTAAAGCATGAACAACTTGAACAGGCACTTCGTGATCTGGCGGCACGAGAAGGGAGTTCCTGATGAAACATATCACCATACATATCACTGCCCGCTCGCCACTCACCTTCCCAACCCGCAAGCCGGGAACACAGTTTCGCACAAGCCTGCCTTATGTGCCGGGCACAGCAATCTATGGCGCGCTGGGCATGGGACTTGGCGAACAGAATCGTTTTGACCCCGAACTATTCAGTAACATCCGCTGTCACAACGCCTATCCGGCGTACCCCGACGATGCGTGGGTGCGTCCGCTGCCAGCGACCGCAATTCAGCCCAAGGGCGCCGAAGTTCACGAGGCGATTGACTCGCTGGTGGCGCGGGTGTGCTGGGAGCGCCAGCAGCCTGCCGCGCTGATCTATGCGCCGACCGATGATGAAGGACGACCCTGGGAAGCGGCTGGACCGAAGTTTTATACCCTGAAAGGTGGAAAGATCGCGACACGCAAGGTGACGCAACGTACACTGACGCGCGTCTCGATCAACCGGCGGCGCGGCACGGCGGAAGATCAGCGTCTCTACTCGCTGCTAGCGATCAACGAAGTGACCACCCATAAAGAGGATGACAAGAAGTGGCTTGAGCCGACCCGGTTTCGCGGCAGCCTGGTAATACCCGATAACACGCCTGCCGAGATCGAGACCGCGCTGCGAGCCATCACGCATGTGGGCGGGCGGCAGACGAGCGGGTTAGGCGCGATTGAACTCGCGCTGTCGGAACAGCCGGCGGGCAACGATATATCCGACACATCTATTCAGGAGCGCGTACGCAACCTGACCAGGCGCTTTCAGAAACAGGTTGCGCTCTACACAGACCTTGGGGGTAGCGGGTGGATTGATGCGCAGGGCAACGAACAGATGATTGCCGACGAGTCCATCTTCACCGTCAACCTGCTCTCCGACGCGATCTTGCTTGAACACGGCTGGGTTCCCACGAACGAGTTGAGCGGGTCGATGTTAGAAGCATATACCCGCAAGGAGGACTACCCCGGTCTGAAAGCGCGCCTGATCCGCGCGTTCACAACAACCAGCATCGTCGGCGGCTGGAATGTGAGCTGGCAGCGGCCCAAGCCGACTGACGTGGCAGTGAATATGGGCGGTGTGTTCGTGTTCCAGGCCGAGCACCCACTCGAACAAAAAGATTATGAAGCGCTGGAACGCCTGCAACTCGACGGCATCGGCGAGCGGCGCGCCGAAGGCTATGGGCAGGTGCAGATATGCGATGACTTTCACGTGATGAAGAGGGAGGAATCCAATGAGCACACTCGATCCGAATAAACTGCGGCGCGAGCTGTTGTTGGAACGGTCGATCAAGCAGCAGTTCGATGCGTTGGTCGGACGGGCGAACACAACGGCCGCGAAACTCAAGTCCAACAACAAAATGGAGGAGAATCAGTTGCGCAACCTGCTCAACGTTGCGATGGAGTCGCGCTCGGTTGAGGTGGTGATCAACTTTATTCGCTACCAGATTGGGCGAAACGAAAGTGCCTGGCAGAAAGATAAAGACGAATTTGGTCGCACTGTCATCAGAGACATTCGTACATTCGTTGCTGGATTAGCAGACAACGTGGTTGGGTATCTCAAAGACAGCAGCATTTCCGAAGCTGAAGCCGAGGCTCTGCGTTCTGAAGCCTCCATCCGGCTGATGCAGCTCTATCTGGGCTATCTCAACCGCGCGTTCTACTACGGTAAGAAAGCAAATGGCTTTGAACATTTGAATGAGATCGCCGGGAACAATGCGAAGGAGGCCGCCAATGCCAAGTGAGCCGATCTACTCATTCTCCACCCTACGCAACCGCCTGGCGGTGCGCGGAAGCCTGGTTGCACTCACGGCGCTGCGCATTGGGGCGGGCCGCGCTAGCGACGTGACCAGCAACGATCTGCCTGTGCTGCGTGACGCGCTGGGCGCGCCGTTCATTCCCGGCGCATCCCTCAAAGGCGCGTTCCGCGCGCGCGTTGAGGCGCTGGTGCGATCCGTTGCACCGACTGAGGCACTCGATCTGGAGGAGATCGAAGAGTGGCAGCGCACAACCATTGCGCAACTGAAGCAGGACGAAGACATTCAAGATGATCGTTCGTTGAGCGCGGCGATCTGGAAACATTCCTCACTCATCGATCTTACCTTCGGCGCACCCTGGATCGCCGGGCGGATCTTCTTCAAGGACGCGCTGGTGGATCGCTCGCTCTGGTTCAACCAGTTTGAGACGCGCAACGGTGTGGCGCTCAACCGCGACACCGAGACGGCTGAGGATCAGCGACTCTACGACTACGAAGTCGTACCGGCGGGGACGCGCTTCGACTTCGAGTTAGTGCTGGAGAACGCCGACGCGTGGCAACTGGGAATGATCCTGCTTGCACTCAAGCCCTGGGAGCGCGGCGAGGTGCAGATCGGCGGCTTTCGCTCACGCGGGCTGGGATATGTGCAGCTGGTAGGTCCGAGCGACCACACCGAGCCGGAGATGCGCTACAGCGAGATTACGAGCATTGATGATGTCCTGAGTCTGCTTGCAGATGGTGGCGGCACGCCAGTTGACGCCACACAATCAGCGGCGTGGCGTGCGGCGTTTGTGGCGGCGCTGCGCGATCCCAAAACAGTACGAGAGGAGGCCGCCAGTGCATAAAGCAACGTTTCTCGAAGGCACGATCACCTTCACCATCCATCCCGACGGGCCGGTGCTGGTCAAGGCGGGCGAAAGTGGCGGAGCCGATCCGACCCTGCCAGACATGGAGTTCGTGCGCACGAAGTTCCGCACCCGGGACGACGACGCGGCGACACATATCCGCGGCGGCGTCTACATCCCCGGCCCGTCCTTGAAAGGTGTTATTCGGGCCCAGTGCGAGCGGATCTGCCGGTCGCTGGACAGTGAAGAACGGCAGCAGAAGCAGTTGGAGCAGCGCCGCGCATTTGGCGATGACAAGGTCGTGCCCCTGTCTGACAATCCGCTCGGCGAAGGGACGCGGTACAAGAAGTTTGATGATATGGCCTACAGTTCAGGACGCGCAATCGAGGCAATGAAGCTGGATGGAAGAGATCGTACAGCCGTTGCCTACCGCCGCTCATCGTTTGTCAGCCAGATGTTCGGCCACACCAGCCTGGCCGGGCGCATCCGCTTCGCCGACGCGTATGGCGAGGGCGTAATCACCGAGGAGCGCAACGGCGTTGCGATCGACCGCGTGTACGGCTCGGTGGCAGTCGGCCCGTTCAACTACGAAACGGTTGTTGCCGGGAGCTTCCCGACCCATATCAACTTCAAGAATATCACGCTGGCGCAGCTGGCGCTGCTGGGCTTGGCGCTGCGGGACCTGGCCGACGGTCGGGTCGCCCTGGGTTTCGGCAAGTCGCGCGGGCTGGGGCGAGTGAAGGTGACTTTTGGCAGTCTGCTGTTGCGCTACCCGGCCTGTGAACTGCAGGACGGCACAGTGAGCCTGCTAAACGGAACCAGGGCGTTCCCGGCAACAAAGCTGGCAGGTGTTGGCGCCTTCGTCGCCGACCCGGCCTACAGCTTTCCGGAGAACGACAGCGTTGACCTGCCCACAGAACCAGCACTGGCCTACGAGGCTGACCAGGATCGCGGCATCGGCGTGACACTGCGGGCGAACGGCGATGCACACGTCAGAGCGATCTGGAGGGTATGCATGCCGGCCTGGAAACGGGAGATCGGGCTATGAGTAATGGGTACATCTATCGAGTAGCTGACATTACTGCTGACCGACTCCGTGAGATCGTTACTCAGATTGTTGGCGCGTCAGGATGGACCTTCGGCGGCGCATCGGTGTGGGATTTCGACGCAACGCTTAAAGACGTGCGTCAAAATCTTCGCCTGATTACACCATTTGATACGAACCAAACACTTGATACGCAGGGTGATTTCGGACACGCTTTCTCAACCAAAGCCGAGGTGCGGTGGAAGCGCACTGGGAAAGATAGTTATGATGTGCTGATCCTAAGCGAGACTGCGCAGACCATTCAAGGAGCCTACGAAGTTCAACCCGAACGGCTGGATAACGCGCAAGGAAAGTTGATCAAAGACCGATGGCATACGAATGAACCAGGAGCAAACGTGACGATCATTCAAACGGACAATCGTCCAGGCATCCGCTATGTAACCTATTCCACACCACAGGGGACCGTGCAGTTTATGCGCTACAAGGAGGTGAAGTGATGAGCCACGGTGATAGAAATCGCGGTGGTGGGTCGTTTGAGCCGCCCTTGCCGAAACCCTACGAGTTCGTGCCGCTACCGCAGCAACGCCCGAAACTGAAGACGCCCGCTGGGCACCAGCACTACCAGCAGTTGAATGGCACGCTGCACGCGGCACTGATCGTCCACTCACCGGTGCATGTGGCATCGGGTTTGCTCGAGCAGACACAGGACCGGCAGTACCCGATGGTCAAGGCCCATTTCCGGGTTGAAGGTCGGCTGGCCATCCCGGCGACCTCGCTGAAGGGTTGTATCCGCAGTATCCTGGAGGCTATCTCGCCCTCCGGCGTGGCTATCACACGTGCGCGCCCCGTGCCGCGCGAAGCTGAGTCCTCCTATACGCCGAACCAACTCGACGTAGCGCAGCGCATATTCGGCGCGCTGGGCTACCAAGGCCAGGTGCGCTTCAGCGACGCGCTAATCGAGCCGGCGAACGCGCGGCCGGAGATAACGCCCTCCGTCCAACTCTTCCGCCCACGGTCCGAGTCAGTGGACACCTACTTCGACGGACAGCGCTTGAAGGGTCGCAAGTTCTATATGCATGGCAAGCCGGCGCGCGGCAACCTGCCTCTGGAGACATGCCCGGTGCAGAGCCGCTTCAGTTTTCGGGCGGACTTCGCCAACCTGACACGCGGCGAACTGGGACTATTGCTGTATGCGCTGGGGTTAGGCCAGCCGAATTTGTGGCCCAAACTTGGCGGCGGCAAGCCGGCCTGCCTGGGCACAGTCGAGGTTGTCGATGCACGCCTGGAGGTGCTGGATCCGCGTACGGCCTTCACCGACTTCGATGTTACTCCTCAGGCCCAGGATCTCGAACCGCTGTTGGAGGCGGCGAAGAGCGAGAAACTTCTGCTGGAGGAGCAGGTGCAGCGTCTGGCAGGCGTACTGAAATGGCCGCGCGAGGATCGATCGTGCCCGGATCGGAGTTATTGACATCACTGTGAAGGTAGTGCCGTCTTCAGGTAATTGAAGACTGTGGACCGCCTAAAGGCGGCACTACGCGAGATCTGAGAGCACCTAGCGCCGTCTGCAGGCGGTGGTGACGAACAACACGTAGTACCGTCTTTAGGCGGTGGCAGAGCCGTCAGGCGATTAGACTGTGGACCGCCTGAAGGCAGCACCACGCGAGATCGAAGAGGAGGACCGCCTGAAGGCGGCACTACGCGAGATCTGAGAGCACCTAGCGCCGTCTGCAGGCGGTGGTTCAGTTCAATGCCGTTCTACGAGTACCGACAACTTACCCCTGATGAACAGCGTGCCCTCCTTGAGGAGCGGATCAGGCGAGGTTTGCCCTGGCACCGTCCGCCCCATTTGGAACAGGGAGCCGGGTACTATTTGTTGACGGCTGCCGTGTACGAACATAAGGCGCTGATTGTCCCTGAAGAACGACGCGACCATTTTCAAGATGCCCTATTATCCGCTTTCAACCAGTCGGAGATCGAAGCGGTTGCCTGGGTTGTCCTGCCGAATCATTACCACATTCTTGTCCAACTCACATCTCTACGGAGAGTTGCGCCGATCTTTAACCGTCTGCACGGGCGAACCTCCCGACAGTGGAATATAGCAGACAACCAGCCGGGCCGGAGAGTCTGGTATCGCTATAGCGACCGCAGCATACGCGATGAAAGACGCTTTTATCGCGCGCTCAACTATATTCATACGAACCCGGTGCATCACGGTTATGTTCAGCGCTCCCGCAACTGGCGCTGGTCAAGTCTGGAACGCTATATTGAGACACTGGGACTGGAATGGCTTGAGACAACCTGGAGAGGCTATCCTGTCGATGATTTCGGTTCGGGATGGGACGATGATGGAGAAGCGCCGCCTAAAGGAGGCACAACAGAGGGTGTCACGTAGGAACGTCCTCCCAGCACCTGACGACAACACAATGGCGCAGAGCCTGAGCATATATGAGGAGTACTTAGTAGCGCCTTCAGGCGGTCTTCTCCCTTCCCAAAGCCTGGTGACGGCAGATAGTGGAGTGGCTGGGCGGGAGGAGCACCGTAGTAACGCCTTCAGGCGGATTCACAGCAGTACAACCTATATCATACCTGCCAATACCAAGGGGGATCAAGAATCCATGGACATTCAGCTAGTCTTGGGTATTATCACTGCTGTTTTTACAGGGACAATAGTTGTACTTGGGGGAAATCGAGGATTAATCGATCTGGGTTTGTTTTCAAGAGTTGTCTATCAGCATACAGAATCGCTGCGATGTAAAGATTTGTATTGTCAGGGGGTTATCATAATCAATTTGGGTTTTAGGAATGCCAAAGATGTTTCTTTGCGATTAGACTGTCGTGGAGTAATAGAGGATGTCTATGTCCGAACTCGAGACTCAAGGGTAAATTACAAGGTGACCGAAGGTGGCGAAGGCGCGAACTATGTAGTGATACATCTAGACACAATCACACCTCACAGAAATAGGATAAGTGAAGCGATTATTGTTTCTGTTGCTACAAAAGAGACAGATGGAATTGCAAACACAAAGATTTTATATAATCAAAACAAGCCAGGAAATGAGCTGGTAAAATATTATGAGAGACCATTACGTGACAGCCTGGCAATTCTGATGGGTTTATGTGCAGGCTTATGGATTATTTTCGGTAATCAGGCAGCCATATATGTGGGGATTATCGTTACTCTTGTGGTCATTGCAAATTGGCTCATCGTCCGAAAAAAGTAGGATAGGGAGGCTTTTTCAGCCTTCCCTATCCTCGAGAATTTTACTAGGCTGTGAAATACTTTCTGTAAGCCTCTATTCCTAAGACGACTACGCATATGAGACGAACTAAGTAAGGGTATGTGCTAACCATATTATCCAAGACAACTACGATCTCAGGCGGACTCATAGACAACTCCTTGTCTTATACGTTTGCTGATTGTTAAGTTCACGAGCGTTGAAGCCCGCATAGAAATTATATCACACGGTAGGAGGAGTTACAAGATGGTGCACATAGCATGGTTACTTGACTCCAGAGGACTTGTATGGTACTTTCTACACAATGCACAGTCGCGTCTCCGCCCCGCTATGAAGGGGTTTGAGACGAACAAAGTACTGGTGTTTGCTGCACCATATTGTCCGTTCCAGGCGCGAAACGTGCAAACTGTAAAAGAGTCCTGAACTATCCCAAGATAGTTCAGGACTCTTTCTTTGTTCAAAAATGGAGAGGATAGAATATGGACGGGTATACAGCCGAAACACTCGCCGCCGATCTGGCCGGCGCGAAGGTTGATCCGAACGAGGCGCAGAAGGCGCTGGCCTACCTGCGCAAGAATCGGGACGAGAAACAGTTCTTTGCCTACCTACGCGCCATTGTCCAGGACGGGCGCGCGGTGATCCGGTCGGGCCGGACGCTGGACTACTACCGGAACCTGCTCACTGCCTGCGAGCGACACTTGCGCGGCATGCCCGCCGACGAGATGGCACAGACGCTCGGCTGGGCTATTCGGCTGCTGCGCTACTACAAAGCAGTGCCGGATGCGGCACGGAAAGAACATAGTCAGTTGCCAGTGGATCCTAAGCAGCAGATCATCACTGATTTTATCCAACGGGTGAACTCTATGGTTCCCAAAGATGTACCAGGGGCACTGCCGAATCTGGCTAATCAAATAGAGCAGCTATCTGTTAGCGATAACCTGAAACGCCAAGCGGCTCGGGCGGTGGTCGAGAAGGCTGATCTCCATATTAATCGGAAGAAGCTGCAAGGGAAACGCTGGTTTCAAAAGCTCCGCGAGTTTCTAGACACAGAACCGCCAGTGTGATTGAGAGATTGCTGTCAGTACCGGCTATTCATAGTGCTTCTACAAGTATACGAGGAGAATATGGCTATGCCCCAACGTGCTTTACTCATTTTGATTGGCGGTCGCCAGATACCCAACTTGCTAACTGCACAGTATTTGAAGCCTGACATCATTGTGCCCATCGCATCGCACGAAGCTTTGCGCTCAGGTGATGCGTGGTCCAGGATTGAACCTGCACTCAGACAGTTGTGTCCACAAGGACTGGAAGATCCCATAGAAGAAGACTCCCTGAGGGTCGACGCCTTCGATATCGAAGCTATTCATACGGCTTGTCGGAATGCCCTAAACAAATATCCTGAAGCTGCATGGGTATTCAACGTCACCTGTGCAACCACCATTATGAGCATTGGTGCATACGAGGTCGCAAGGCAAGTTGGAGTATCGGTCTGGTACCTTGACACAGCCAGTCGCCGGGTAGTCACTCTGGTCGGGACTCCACCTGAGGAAAACCTGTATCATCTCAAGGTTGCCGACTATATGGACGTGTACGGACGACGGCCTGAAGGATCGGATGCTCCTGATCATCAATTGACAAGCTTTGCACAACGGTTAGCACAGCAACCGCAGGAGGCGATGGCGTTTCGTGATGCACTCCGCAATGCAGGTCTCAACCAGAAAAGATCCAGTGCAGCACATAGCGGAACCATTCCTTCTTCTTCTGCATTTATGGACTTCTGCGAATTAGCGGTGGAGGCAGGTTTGATTTCAAGTTATCAATCGTTGCCATCGCAGCAAATCCGATGTGACATAACAGGAAGTGAACTATGGAAATATGTTGATGGAGACTGGTTAGAGGTTTATGCCTGGTCGGTCGCGCGTGACGCAGGATGCTTTGACGACTACCGTCACAGCCTGCGCTTACCGATCATATCTTCTGAAGAAACTGCTAGTAATGAAGTAGATCTCGCTGCTACACATATGGCATCTCTTTTGATCGCCGAATGCAAAACCGAGAAGGAACCTTTTAGTGTCAGGCATTTAACCAAATTGCACGCAATCGCGGCGATGGTCGGCGGAGATTTCGTTTCAAGGCTTTTTATTGCCAGCCAGTCAGAACATTTTTATCGTAGCCATCCCGGTCGATCTCAGTCGTATGACAACTTTTGTAGTCAGGCACGCGCACATCAGATCGTCGTTGTGACAGGGGAGCAATTGAGCAATCTTGGTGAAATCCTGAGGCGCGAAGCCGGTGCTGATCCTAAGCAGCGGTCAACCTATAGTTCTCGGTAATACACGGAATTGTATTTCTGTAGCAGTTGTGATTTTGCTAGCAAGCAGTAAATTTCACGAGGAAAAGGTAGAACAAATTCAAACCTAGCTCCAATAATAGACGTCGCGGTTCTCAACCGTCAGGGCTTCAGCCTGCAGCTCACACAATAAACAATGATCAGCACTTACAAAGGCCAGCGCCGGATGCCCGGCAGCGACAAGTGTATGGTTCACGATCACCGCTGACGCCAAATGCACAGAATCATAGGAACGCAAGGCGTGTCGCTCAAGAATGATTTGCGATTGCTCGATCACGGCAGCCGTCAGTTCGACCAATATGTACTGACTGACGCACAAAGATTAAAGTCTGCCGCTATGCGAGCATAGTCGGACGCATCAAGCGACGCCTCACGTATTCGGCGGTTCAATGCGCTGTAAACCTCAACCATGCCGATGCGCGCAGTTGTTATGGCGTTACCGGCAGGTGGAGCGGCCAGCGCCTGAAACCAGGCCGAGCCGCTCTCTGCAATATGCCGCTTCACCAGCGCGCTGCTGTCGGCATAGAAATGCGCCATCAACGCCCCTCGCGCTCCTCAATGATCAGATCAGAGAGGGGACGACCGGCGGTGATGCGGCGCGCCAGCGCGCTACGCTCGCCCTCCGACAGCGGTAGGGTCTGGGAAAGGGTCTGTATCGGCAGCGCCAACCCAGCCTCAATCAACGCCGTGCGTATGCGCTGCCGTTCAATCTCAGCAGTAGCAGCGGCAGGCGGAATCGTAATTGAAACCTGTACCTCGGTATGCTCCGGCAGATCCAGTGCAGTCAGGGGTCGCAGCACGCCGTTCTCAAAGACGGCGATTATGGTTTGGTTCATAGACGCTACCAAACAATAGATGGAGACACCGCATGCGGTCATTCTGAGCGCAGCGAAGAATCTCGGATTCCCAGGTCATCGAGACCCTTCCCTCCGCCTGCGGCTCCGTTCAGGGTGACATGCAGCATACGCATCATCGTTTGGTAGCCTCCTTTTGCTCAGTATACCACGACAGCATTCGTTTGATCGTCATTGACAAATGGAATACGCTTCAGCGTATTGTGAATATCCCCGCGTCGGCGTATCCGCGCATTTACGCAACGGCGTTCAACGACTTCCGCGGAGGGGTTCCTGTGGTATAGTGAAATTGACGCACGACCTGCCGACGAGCGGTGCAACACGGCGAGAGGAGCAGAGCGATGGCCAGCGAAATGACCCCGGAACAACAACGGGAGTGGATGCAGCAGTGGCGGCGGGCAGCCGTCGCGCTGGAACAGGTCAAACGCGACGAACTGGCGCGGATGACCGATGCGGAGGCGCTGGCAGCCGCAGATGACCTGCTGGCGCTCTCAGAACATGCCTATCGCGATCCGCGCTACGAAACCTACTCTGGACTAATTGAGCAGCAGCGTATCTTTCATCAACGACGTACGCAATGAACCGCATTTATACCGCCGCCTATGCACTTCAACAGTTTTGTATGCGACAAGGCTGGTCATTTTGCTTTATTGGGGGCATTGCCGTGCAACGCTGGGGACAACCCCGCCTCACTCGCGATGCTGACCTGACGTTGCTGGTCGAGTTCGGCACCGAGGACGCCTTTATTGATGCACTTCTCGACCAATTCGCTTCCCGTGTGCCGGATGCCCGCGTATTTGCCCGCGCGACTCGCGTACTGCTGCTACGCGCCGTCAATCGTGTGGCGCTGGACGTGGCGCTGGGCGCGACACCTTTTGAGGAGCAATCGATACCAACGTGCAAGCTGGTATCCGATCAGTCCGCGACGAAAACTGCTCACCTGCAGCGCCGAAGATCTGATCGTGCATAAGGCCTTCGCCAACCGCCCCCAGGATTGGATCGACATCGAAGGCATCATCATACGCCAGGGGGATCGGTTGGACATTCCCCTCATCTGGGAAGAGCTCACGCCGCTGGTCGAGTTGAAGGAAGAACCGGAGATTATCGCGCGGCTGCAGCAGCAGTTTGAGCAGAGATAGTATGCCCGGCAAGCAGCTACTTCGTATCCCTGCTGAGCGTGTGCCCCATCCCAGAAACCCTACCGCCGCGTTACGAGATCGGCGAGATCGCAGCATTGCAATCGATACGCGACGCGGCCCGCCGACGCAGAGGGTGAGCCGCGCCCATACATCTACGACTCCAGCTTAGAGGCCACGCTAGCCGCCGGTGGAATCTCCACTCGCACATAATGCTCAAACAAATCGGCGGCGTTCGTCACCGCATCCGAGTCGCCGATCAGCGTAAGCTTGTCGCCGACGGCAAGCATGGTTTTGCCGTGAGGCACAAAAAGCTTGTCCTGCCGCCGGATAATCGCGATCAGCACATCGCCTTCCAGCGTCAGGTTCTTCAGCGGCTTGCCGACCAGCGAGCCGTTGTGCAACTCCGCCTCGCGCACCTCTTTGCCCGAATCCAGGTCGGTCAGCAGGCGCAGCGTGCTGGGGCGGCGCAGCAGATTGTCGAGCGCCATCACCGCCACCGCATTGGGGCTCATCGCGCGGATTCCCAGGTCGTTGAACATCTTGACATTCGAGGCATCGTTGACCCGCGCCACCAACTCCTTGACGTTAAAGCGCGTGCGGGCAAGCTGGCACACCAGCAGGTTGGTGCGATCGCTGGGCGTCGTCGCCACCAGACCGCGCGCACGCTCGAGATTCGCCTTGCGCAAGATCTGCTCCTGGGTGACATCGCCGATCAACACCGAAAGACCGAGCTCGCGCGCAGTGGCGATGCCTTCCGATTCGCGATCGACCAGGATCACCTCTTCACCCTTATTCTGAAGATGCAGCGCCAGATCACGTCCTAACGGATCGGCGCCCACTATTACCGTCAACATTGGCTGCACTCCTAGCAATCGGGCAATCCACGACGTGGTAAAGCTTTGCACCACCACCGTCCCGATAATAACCATAAAGACCAACCCGACCAGCGCATCGCTGCCGGCATGTTGCGCATCTTCCAGGCGCAATACGGCAAATGTTGCGAACGAGGCCGAGACAATGCCGCGCGGACCGACTGCCGCGATAAACAGCTTCTCGCGCCATTGCAACGATGTCTGGAATGTTGAAACCCACACGCAGATCGGACGGACGACCAATATCAGCGTCATAACCGTGGCAATGCCGCCCCAGCCGATCTGAGCCAGATCGGCGAAACGCAGGCGCGCCGCGAGTAGCACGAAGATAACCCCGATGCCAAGCTGGGTCAGGTCGCCTTTGAAGTTGTGGACCTCGTCTTCGTGCGGAAAGCGCACATTCCCGATCACAATGCCGGCAACGGCGGCGGCGGCGATCCCGGCTTCGGCGGCGATCGTTTCCGCAAACGCGAAGATCGCCAGCGCGCCGCCGAGGGCGCTCAAGCGCGTCAACTCGCTGTTGGTCGTCTGACCGACATAGCGCAATCCCATTCCCAGCATCAGGCCGCCGCCAATGCCGATCAATGCGCCGCCGCCGACGCGCACAATCCAATCGGTGAAGCCTTCGAGCGGCGCCTGCTGAGCGATCAAAGCTTCCAGCACAACAACCGCCAGCACAGCGCCGACGGCATCGATTAGCACGCCTTCAGCCATCAAAATGGTTTTGAGCTTTTGTGTCACCGCCGCGCGCCGCATCAGCGGGTTGATGACCGTCGGGCCGGTGACGCAGACCAGCGCGCCA
This sequence comes from Chloroflexaceae bacterium, assembly GCA_028282325.1. Taxonomy (GTDB): domain Bacteria; phylum Chloroflexota; class Chloroflexia; order Chloroflexales; family Chloroflexaceae; genus JANQID01. The sequence continues at coordinate 58,756 of JANQID010000051.1, forward strand.
AACAGCAGCGCCAGCGGCCAATCGAGACGCAAGAACAACCAGGCTGCGCCGGCCGCCAGCAATGTTGTCACCATACAACCGATGGTGACAAGGTTGCGAACCACCTGCGACACCTGGCGCAAGTAGCTCAAGTCGAGCGCCATACCGCCTTCAAACACGATGATCGCGACCATCATTGGGATAATGACGCGCAATCCCGCTCCCAGGGCTTCGGGATCGACCAGATGCAACATTTCCGGGCCGACCAGGACGCCTACTCCCAGCAGGGGCACAATCGCGGGGATTTTGAGATGCTCGGCAATGACCTGCGTTCCGATGCTAACCGCGATCACCAGGCCCATCATTACAAGTAGATCATGTGCATCCATAGCGATGTTGGATCCTTATACTGACACTATTGAAAGCTCTCGTCGGAATACCCTTTGACAGATGATCTGTCAGGCGTCTGGAGAGGCGGAAATTCTGGAGAGTCTAACAATCAATCCTACGCAACAGAGAAACCTGTCAGATGCACCCATGAGCGCCGGAATGTCCCAGAAAAGCTCCGGCGTCGTCTCTGACAGGTTTCGCGGTCTGAACAATGCAGATAGGACTGCTCTATCCTAGCTTTACACTACTTTATCAAACGTATCTATCTACTACATAAACGTTCATATTCTCCGCTTATAATAAACGCTCGTTTCATTGTAAGTCGATATATGGCAATTTCGCAAACCCCGCGCCACACTCGCCAGGGCATGTGCAAAGTCCGAATCGACCGGCATCCCGAGTATGAGGATATAAGCGTTCCTCGATACGCGCTGCATACTATTCGGGATGCTCACACTCCGCCATACCTGCAAGGTCCATCGATAACAATCGGCTCATCTTGCCAAACATACCCGGTCAAGTTAGCGTAGCGTGCTATAATGAGCGGCGAGTTCTAGCAATCCTACACCATAGGGACGCCTGCCATAGATGCCATAAGCGCTCGCATGGGGCAACAATGCTCTGGGCGCGCCTGAACAGGATGCTACCCATGCCGCATGTCACCCTGAACGGAGCCGCCGGCAGCGTGAAGGGTCTCGGCGTTGGGGGAATCTGAGATTCTTCGCTGCGCTCAGAATGACCCCATGCGGTGTCTCCCATATTGTTTGGTAGCAACCCGCACAACTCAGCTAAGGGTTGCTCTATGTCGCCGAAGGAGTTTTTGCATGCGTCACGTGCGCGCGCTTATGCTGGGCATCGCTCTGATTGCGTTGATGGTTGCGTGCTCCGGCTATGTTGCGTTGAGTGAGATCCAAGCCCCGGCCTCAGCCAGCGACGAACCGGTTGAAATTGAGATTGAGGAGGGCGATACAACCAGCCAGATAGCCACCCGGCTCCGTGCTGCCGGACTGATTCGTCAGCCGGTGGTTTTCACCCTGCTGACTCGCTTGAAGGATCTTGACGGCAAGCTACAGTCGGGGCGCTATATGCTACGCCCCAATATGACAATCGGCGAGATCCTGGTCGCTTTACAGAGCAGCCCGGTTGATGAAATCCAGGTTACGATACCCGAAGGACTGCGGCTGGAGGAAGTCGCGGCGATTATAGGCGCCACCGAGATTGTGAGCGAAGCCGAATTTATCGACGCAGTCCGCGATGCCGACTCGTTCGCATCGCAATATTTTCTGCTCTCCTCCCTGCCGGCAAACGCTTCATTGGAAGGATACCTTTTTCCCGATACCTATCGCTTCGCCGCCACGGCCAGCATCACCGAAGTGGTGGACATCATGGTTAACCGATTTGTCGAGCGATATCAAACCATCGAGCGCGAGGTGCGCGTGCCAGATGCGACGGCTCAAGAGATTGTGACAATGGCGTCGATTGTGCAGCGGGAAGCCGCGTTGGTCGAAGAAATGCCCCAGATCGCGGCGGTGTTCTGGAATCGCCTCAAGCCCGAATATAGCGATGAGACGGGCGGGGGCAAGTTGCAGTCTGATCCAACGGTGCAATATGCGCTCGGCTATAGCGTCGCCGAGCAGACATGGTGGCGCAAAGATTTGACTATCGCCGACCTGCAAATCGACAGCCCATATAACACCCGCACGCAGCCTGGACTGCCGCCCGGCCCGATCAGCAACCCGGGGCTGGAGGCATTGCGCGCAGCGGCGCAACCCGACGAAAGCGCGGATTATCTGTATTTTGTGGCGAGCTGTGCGAAAGACGGTTCGCACAACTTCGCTGTCACGTTCGAGGAGTTTCAGCAGTACGAAGCCGAGTGGCTGGCGTGTCAATAATCGCCGGCTGCGCCGTTGCGGAAAGCGTGCCGTTATGCATCACATTGTTGGTTTGATCGGAGATCCCGTTGCGCATAGTCGTTCGCCCGCGATGCACAACGCAGCATTTACCCACCTGGGCATCGATGCGCATTACGAAACCTGGCGCACGCCCGCCGCCGAGCTATCCGTGCGAGTGCAGGCGTTGCGCGATCCCGCGTACCTGGGCGCCAACATCACGTTGCCGCATAAAACGGCGGTCATACCGCTGCTCGACGAGCTGGAGCCGGAAGCCGCGCAGATCGGCGCCGTGAATACGATCTTTAAACGCGCGGATGGCGCGCTGGTCGGCGCAAACACCGATGCCCCGGCGCTGCTTGACGCGCTGCGTGAAGAGGGCGACTTCACACCCGCCGGGCAGTCGGTGATGGTGCTGGGCGCCAGCGGCGCCGCCCGTGCCGCGGTCTACGCGCTGATCAATGCTGATGCGGCGCAGCTGATTGTTGTGAATCGCACCCTTGAACGCGCCGAAGAACTGCTGGTCGATGTCATCGAAACGCTCACCGATTACCACGATGCGCCGTTTGACGACCGGACGCTGCCGCGACTTACGGCCCTGGCGCTTGACGGCCCGGACGTAGGCGATACGCTCGCGGCGTGCTCGCTGCTGATCAATGCCACATCGCTGGGTTGGCATAATGATGAGACGCCGCTGCCCGATCCGCCGATCGCGCCGGGCGCGCTGGTCTACGATATGGTGTATCGCCCGACGCGCTTGCTGCACGATGCTTCTGCGCGGGGCGCGCGGACGCTGGATGGCCTGGGGATGCTCATTCGCCAGGGGGCACTGGCGTTCACGCGCTGGGTTGGGCGCCCCGCGCCGCTCGATGTGATGCGCGCCGCGCTGAAGGACGCGTGATGCTATGCAATTCTTGCTTGTCTTCATCGGCGGGCTTGTTCTGGGCGCGCTGCTCAACGTGGTCATCATTCGTTTGCCGCGCGAGAAACGACTGCTCGGCTGGCCGCGCTGCACGCGCACCGGTGAACCGCTGGCATGGCTGAACCTGCTGCCGATGATCGGCTGGGCGCTGCAAGGCGGACGCGCACGCAATGGCAAGCGACTGCACTGGATTTATCCGCTGATCGAAGCGCTCACCGCGACGACGCTGACGCTGCTATATGCCCGATATGGCTTCTCGCCCGCGTTTTTCTACCTCACGTTCGTCAGCGTTGTGCTGATCATTACCGGCGCTATCGATTGGCTGCACCGTTTCATCTATACATTTATCATTCTGGGGGCGACAGTTCTCGCGCTGGTTTTTGGCCGGCTCGCCGGTATGAACCTGATAGATGTCGCGTTGGGAGCGCTGGTCGCGGGAGGCGTTTTTACGATCTTTTTTATGCTCGCGCGGGTGATGTTTCCCGGCGCCGGAGCGCCGTTCGGTCTCGGCGATGTTTACTTGGGTATTTTCATCGGCGCGGCGGTTGGCCTGGGGCATCTCGCGTCAGCATTATTCTACGGCATGTTGATGGCCGGCATCGTGGCAGCAGGGATTATCGTCGCCCGACGGCTGCAACCCGGTCGCCCGTTGCCCCAATATCTTTCCTACGGCACATATCTATGTCTGGGTGTCATCGTATACACTGTTGCGTGGGGTCTGTGACGCCGCATCCAGCCAAAGACCTGACAGATATGAGATGCTAAAGCATGAGCAAAACTATGCCCAATCCGCCTCCGCCGACTGCTCCTTCCGTCATCGGGCTGCTTCCAGCCGGCGGCATTGCGGCGCGCATCGCACCGCTGCAATGCAGCAAGGAGATTTACCCAATCGGTTTCCGTCAGGTTGCGACCGCATCAGGCGCGAGCTGGCGTCCGAAGGCCGTCGCCCAATATGTGTTGGAACGTATGCGCCTGGCGGGCATCACACGCTCGTACTTCATTTTGCGCAGCGGCAAATGGGACATTCCGGCTTATTTTGGGGACGGAACAATGCTCGATATGAGCCTCGGCTATCTGATTATGAACAAGCCATACGGTTCGCCCTACACGCTTGACCAGGCCTATCCCTTCGTCCAGGATTCGCTCGTCGCGTTGGGCTTCCCCGACATTATCTTCGAGCCGGCAAACGCGTTCGCCGCCCTCATCGCCCGCCGGGAAGCCGCCCAGGCCGATGTCGCGCTGGGACTATTCCCCACCGACCAGCCGCACACCGCCGACATGGTTGACGCTGATGAGCGCGGGCGGGTGCGGCGGATTGCGATCAAGCCCGCGCAGACCGAACTGCGTTACACCTGGATGATCGCGGTCTGGACGCCTCGATTTACCCATTTTCTGCATGAACGGCTGGCTGAAATCGACGCAACGCGCGATCCGCTGACCAATGAGCGCCTCGGCGTGACGCGGCAAGAGGTGTACGTCGGCGATATTATTCAGACCGCGATCAACGCCGGCTTCCGCATCGAGTCGGTGACGTTCCCCGACGGATGGTGCCTGGACATTGGCAATCCGGCCAATCTGATCGCAGCCACGCAACGCTTCGCCGAGCTTGCCGCACCGCCCGCATAGCATCGACCCGATTCCGGCGGCATCAATCCGCAGTGTCGGAGGAAGCTTCTCCCGCTTCGATCGCGCGCACTTTGCTCTGGCGCTGCGATTTGCGCACCGGAGCTTCGAGCGCGCCATGCTGGAGCAGTGCGGCGTCGATGGCCATATTCTCTTCTTCGATTTGATGAGCGTAGGATTCGAGCGCAGCGCTGCGGCGATGGCGCAGGGCCAGCGGCGCGAGGCGTTGAATATCCTCGACCGTCGCTTCGCTGCGAAAATCGGCGGCGGCGCGGGCGCGCGCGGCTTCGAGCAACGCAATCTCGGCGCGATGCGAAGGAACACGCAAGTGCTGGATAATCGCGAGCGCCAGCTCCTCGATCTGGTTGGGGATGACGACGTGGGGCAAAATTTCACGCGCCATCGCGACCTCATCGCGCAGCGCGGCGGTCTGCTCGCTGTAGAGCGTACGAAACGCCTCCGGGTCGGCGCGAAACGCCTGCGAACGGCGGTAGACCTCCAGACGCTGGCGCGCATCGGCGAGCGGCGACACCCAGGCCCGCAGGCCGAAGCGATCCAGGATCTGGGGACGCAGCGCGCCCTCTTCGGGGTTCATCGAGCCAATGAGGATAAATTGCGCCGGGAACAATCGGGTCATCGGGCCGCGACGTACCAGCATCCGCCCCTGGGCGGCGGCGTCGAGGATCGCGTCCACGATGCGCGCATCGAGCAGGTTAATCTCATCGACATACAGCACATTTCGGTGGGCTTTCGCCAGCACGCCTTCCTCCAGGAGGATCTTGTGTTGCTCCAGGGCGACCCGCTCGCTTATGCCGCCGACCACATCTTCCATGCGCGCATTCAGGGGCAATTCGACCAGACGCATCCGTTCGTGCAGCGTGTGCGCCTGACCGTTGTCATGGGTCTGTTCATATTCAACCAACGGTAGCACATCGAGCAAACCGCGGACTGCGGTCGTTTTGCCAACCCCATACGGCCCGCTCAACAACACCCCGCCGACCTGGGGGTTGATCAGCGCGAGCAGCAAGGCGGTTTTGAGTTCGGCCTGTCCGACCAGCGCGAGGAGAGGAAACGGAAGGGGTGTCTCCATAGCTAGACCGTGAGCAATAGGATCACGTCGGCGGCGAACGGACGGCAACGCTGATAGGCGCCCTCATCACCGCTACGGCCTGATCTCACAACAATTCGATCTCATAATCCAACAGCGGGGCATCCGGGCGCTGGCGCTCAATAAACTGCACAACTTTCTCCAACAGCCCGTGGGCATATGCCGACGATGTCGAAACGCATGCCACGCCCAATACAGCTTTCTGCCAGCGGTCTTGTTCGGCGACTTCAGCAATCGACACATTGAACTCGTTGCGAATACGAGTCAGCACCGACTTCACAACCTGGCGTTTTTCCTTGAGCGACTGCGCTGCGGGAATATGCAGCGTAATGATGCATGTTCCGATAATCACGGCAAACTCAATTAAATGACCCCATACCTTCCCAGGGATTGTTGCTCATTCGACGACCCGGTGACGGCAGCAACGCCAGATCCTGCTGCAACGCCGCCAGCATATCGCTGACGCGCACCACAACATTGGATTCAAGCCAACGTTGCTTACGTTCGTTATCAACTTGCAACTTATCAGCCAGGTGATAGGTCATTTCGATCAGATCGTGCGGCAGTTCTTCCGGCTTCACCGTAAAGCCGGTCGCCGCAGCGAGCGATTGCCAGAAGCGCTCATACGAGTCACGCAGATCTTGCGCAACCTTCAGCGCCTCGCTGCTGCCTTCTTCGGGAAGCAGCACCACCGACGCAACCATATACGGCAAGCGCTGAAGAGCATACTGAATCCGGAAACGGCGCTGACCAACGGCGGTAATGATATACCGGCCATCATCGAGTTGCACATTCGCGTTGATCTGCGCCACCGTTCCAATGTCATATGTCAGGGTAGGCCGCGGATCAGCGCTCTCTTCGGCGACTTCTTCACCCTCGCGAATGAGCAAAATGCCAAAGGGCATATGATGTTCCAGGCACCAACCGATCATCTGTCGGTAACGTTCCTCAAAAATGTGCAACGTTAGCGGTGATCCCGGAAAAAGAACGGTCTGTAATGGAAAAAGAGGCAGCTTTTGAATCATTTCAATCGCCATACCGTGTACATGTCCACATTGTCGCAGTATCTGAGCCAAGATGCAAATCGACAGTAAAATTGATCTCCGGTCCCGAAAAAAGCTGTAGCGCGATCTGCTGATTAAATGCTGTAGGGATACCCTCATGCATCAGCAGCAGGTTGTCGATACGTAATTCGAGCAAATCAGGCCGCAAATCGACGCCGCTCGCGCCTACCGCCGCCAATAATGTTCCCCAATCTGGCGTACCCTGAGCGCATATGCGTTGCAATGACGCCGAACGCGCAACAGTTTCGGCGACATGGCGCGCGCTGACCATATCACGCGCCCCGCGTACAACAATCTGGATCACCTTGCCAGCGCTGGCTGCATCGCGCAGGACCTGTTGAGCCAGATCGGCGGTCAGTGCATTGAGCGCTTCCTGCCATACGCCATACTCCAACGAATTCACATCAACAATCGGCGGGCCGTCGGCAGCGCCGTTTGCCAATATCATAACAGCATCGTTGGGCGACGTATCGCCATCGATGCTCAACTGTGCAAATGATTGCGCGACGCTCTGTTGCAGCGACTGTTGGAGAAGCCGCTCGTTGATTGCAAGGTCGGTTGTTACCATACATAGCAACGTCGCCAGGCGCGGATGGATCATCCGGGTGCCTTTGGCCATACCCGCTAGCGTAATGCGCTGCCCCTCGCCCAGCTGCACTCGGTAGACGCGCTCCTTTGGCCGCGCATCAGTGGTAAGAATCGCAATGGCTGCGCGCTTTCCGCCGCCGCTATCCAACTCCGATATCGCTCGCCGAATGCCGATCCGTATACGTTCCATCGGCAGCGGAACGCCGATGACGCCGGTAGACATCAGCAATACGCCGTCACGAGGAATCTCAAGCTCATCGGCGACGATTTTGGCCATCTCGATCGCATCGTTCAGGCCTGATTGTCCTGTGCCAGTGTTAGCCTGTCCGGCGTTGATCAGCACTGCGCGAATATTGTCGCGATTCCGTGACAGAACGGCCTGATCGAAAAAGATCGGCGCCGCAGTTGTCGCACTGTTAGAAAACATCGCGGCTGCGGTACAAGGATGCTGCGAATAGATCAGCGCTAAATCGCGAGACTTTCCGGATCCTTTCAAGCCACACGAAACGCCCGTTGATCGATAGCCCATTGGGCTTGAGATGTGGCCGTCTTCAAAGATGGTATAACTCATATTGCACAACGACCAACGCCAAACGAACAGCGACGCAACATCGATCTGTACCAGCGATTGTTTCTCGCCAGATGCCGGTCATTGGTCACATTACCACGCACGACAGATCAGCCCCTTCAGATATTCGCTCTCCGGAAACGCCAGATTTACTGGATGATCGGGCGACTGGCTCAGGCGTTCGAGAATTTGCACATCACGCCGAGCATCAACCGCCGCGCCAAATAGGATTTTCTGAAAGAGATCGGACGATACCAGACCTGAACAACTGAACGTCGCCAGCACGCCGCCTGGACGCAACAACTGGAGCGCAATCATATTGATGTCTTTATAGCCGCGGGTTGCGCGTTCAATATGCGCCTGGCTATGGGCAAACTTTGGCGGATCGAGAATGATCACATCGAACTGGCGACCTTCTTGACGGTACGCCCGTAGCTGCTTGAACACATCACCAACCACCGGCTCAAATGGTATGTCGAGCTGATTCAACGCCAGATTCGCCCTGGCGAGATCAAGCGCGCCGGCGCTGCTGTCGATTGCAGTAATGTGTTCAGCCGCATTCGCCGCGGCAAACGCCGTAAAGCCGCCGGTATAGCAAAAGCCGTCAAGCGCCTGTTTGCCACGACAATACGCACCAACCCGCGAACGATTATCGGCCTGATCGAGATAAAATCCGGTCTTCTGTCCCTCGCTGAGATCGACGTAAAAGCGCAACGACTGCCCCGCAGCCTCCGCCATCATATGGCCGCACTGAATGATGGCATCCTTCGGCGGTGATTGCCCCCAACGCACACCTTCGGCGGGCGGCAATCCTTCCTTGTCGCGGACCTCGGCATCGCTGCGCTCGTAGATTCCTTGTGGCCGAACACGATCAGCCAATATCGCCACAATGCGCTCGGAGCGCATCTCCATTCCCTGTGTAAGAAACTGAACAACAAGAAAATCACCGTACCGATCAACGATAAGTCCTGGCAGGCCATCGGATTCCGCGTAGACCAGGCGATACGCGTTGGACTCAGCTATGGCGGCGGATGATACGCAGAGGGCTTGTCGATTCACGATAGCGCGTTCGATCCGCCGACAGAGGAACGCTTCGTCGAGCATCTCATCGGCATTCCACGTCAACAAACGTACGCGGATCTGCGACTGGCTGCTCCAATCGCCGCGGGCCAACCACTCGCCATCATTCGCACAGATTTCAACTGTGTCGCCACGCTCCGGCTCACCCTGTACCGCAGCAATCGCCCCGGAGAAGACCCATGGGTGATAATGCCGGATCGGGCGATCACGACCCGGTCGCAATATGATGGTCGGCATAGGCGCTGTCCCTCACTTATGGTTACACACTGTAACACAGCGTTGTGTCATGGTCAAGGAGTGTGCTCCACTGTCGAAGGCGAGCGCCGGATTGTCGATGAACAACGCGTTCGAGCGGCACGAGAAGTAGAGATGATGCTTGATGCACCTGCTGCCGATGCTCCTTTTATGGCCTTAAAAATACTACATTGAATAGTAACATACATTTTACGATCTGTTACTTTTTGTTGCCGGGGAACAGGCAGGCACGACTGAATAGTCGCCGGCGGGGATGCCGACGCGCCATACGCAGCAGGGCCGGATTACAATTCCCTACATGGTAGGAAGACGCACAGCGCGGTCAACCTGCTCGATCAGGCCATCGCGCACGAGATCGGCGACAAGATCCTGAAGCCAGGGCATATCCTGATCGATAAACCCATCCTTGACTCGCGGTCCAAGCTGATCCAGGGGGAGTGTTGCTCCAGGCGGAAGTTCGCGAAGTGCAGTGACGATACGCCCGCGAAAGTAGCGGCGCGATCCGGCGAAGGCATCGCCGGCGTGTAAGCGGGCGCGCCGTTCGGCAACCCGCCGGGCAGGAGGATACGACAAATCGTACGTATCTTCCCCTGGTTGCGTTTCTGCGGCGCCAAAAGCGCGCTCGTCGGCGTTACGGCGGGCTGTATATGCCCGACAATGCGTATGGAGCGGGCAACGCCAACATGCCGGCGTTCTGGCAATACAGATCAGCGCGCCGAGTTCGATCAGAGCCTGGTTCCACGACCAACTCTGACCATGAGGGAGCGCTGCCTGAGCTAGCAGCAAGAGCACACGCTCGTTCGGTTCAGACGCCGCATCTTCCGGGCCAACCAATACTCGTCGTAACACTCGACGGATGTTGGTGTCCATAAAGACCACATCTTGCTCGAACGCAAAGCAAGCTATCGCGCCCGCCGTGTACGGCCCGATCCCTGGCAGCTTGCGCAGAGATGCGACATCGCGGGGAAACTGACCGCCATATTGTTCGAGCACTGCCCGCGCAGCGCGTTGCAAATTCACCGCCCGCCGGTTATATCCCAAACCCGCCCAGATTCGAATCACGTCCGCCGGGGCGGCGCTGGCCAGGGCTTCCAGATTGGGAAATACAGTGAGAAACTCGGCGTACTTCGGCAAGACGCGGTCTACCTGCGTTTGTTGCAACATAACTTCGGAGACGAGAATGCGATATGCATCGCGGGTGCGCCGCCAGGGGAGATCGCGAGCAGAGCTGGCAAACCAATTGAGCAATAGGCGCTGTAAGCGTTCCAGTAAACTGCGATCCGGCAAAACGATCGCATCCGGGCGTTGCGTCATAAGGCTGCCAATAACACAAAAAGGCAGTAGACAAGATATGATGCCTGCCTACTGCCTGCCAGCGAATAAGGGAAAGCGAGACTCACGAAGCCGCCGCGATGACTTGACTCTCGCGGCGGGCTTCAATGACATTAGGAATACGATTCAGCTTGTCGAGAATGGTTGTTAATTGGCTAATACTCTCGATCGTCAGCGTCGCTACGAGTACTGTGCGCCCGTCGCGCCGGGTTTGCATTTGCTCCAGACGCTCGATGTTGATATTCGCATCGGCAATCGTTGCAGACACATCACGCCAGAGACCAACTCGATCCCAGGACTCGATACGCACCGGCACTGGGTAGCCGGCAGGACTTTGATCGCCCCAGGTGACATCGATCAGCCGCGCGCGATCACGTTCATTAATAATCGTGCGACAATCGGCGCGATGAACGGTGATGCCTCGGCCACGCGTCACATATCCGACGATGGGTTCGCCGACGATGGGATTGCAACACTTCGCAAAACGTATCAGCAAGCCATCGATCCCGCGAACCCGAATGTCGCTGCTCTCGGAACGCTGCGGCGGCGCGCTTTGGGGAATATTGGACAGATCATCATCCTGCGCCGCCGCACTTTGCGCGAGCGCCTTCTGCGCGACATTGCGCGCCGTCGTATCGCCGCTGCCAATCTGGGCAAAGAGATCATCAACGCTACGGGCATTCGAGACCGCCGTGATGTCATCAAACGACACGCCGGTTAACCCCAGCCGCTTCAACTCCTTCTCCAGCAAATCGCGACCGGCAGCAATGTTATCGCTGCGCTCCATACGCCGAAAATGACGCCGTATATGGTTACGCGCGCTGGTAGTCTTTACAAAATTGAGCCAGTCACGACTAGGGCCGCGCGGCGTCTTACTCGTCATAATGTGAACGATATCGCCATTCTGGAGCCGGTAATCGAGCGACACCATCCGCCCATTTACTTTCGCGCCTACGCAGCGATGACCTACCTCGCTATGAATGCGGTAGGCAAAATCGACCGGCGTGCTGCCATCCGGCAGGTCAATAATCTTGCCTTTAGGCGTGAAGATGTAGACCTGATCTTGGAAAACGTCAGATTTGATGCTTTCGACAAATTCGCGGGCATCAGTAAGATCGCGACGCCAATCAATCAAGCTGCGCAGCCAGGCCAGTTTGGTCTCGAAACTCTGATCGCCTTTGCCAAAGCCTTCTTTATATCGCCAGTGCGCCGCAATGCCGTGCTCGGCCACTTCATGCATATCCTGGGTGCGAATCTGAATTTCGCAAGCAGTATTACCAGGGATGATCACCGTTGTGTGCAACGAGCGATACATACTTTCTTTCGGCACGGCGATGTAATCATCAAACTCGGAGAGGATGGGCGTCCACAGGCTATGCACGATCCCCAACACTCGATAACACTCGCCGACCTCATGAACAATAACCCGTACCGCGAGTTGATCGTAGATCTGTTCCAGGCTAACGCCCTTGCGTTCCATCTTGCGATGAATCGAGTAGATATGCTTGGGGCGCCCGCTGATTTGCGCCTCAATGTGTTCTTTATCAAACGCCTGTCGCAACCTGGCTATCACACGGTGGATAATTTTCTCGCGAGCGTCGCGGCGCAACATAAGTTGTTGCGCAATCTCACGATATTTTGCCGGATTTAGCGTCTTGAACGCGAGATCTTCCAACTCTGACTTGATCTGCCACATGCCCAGTCGATGGGCAAGCGGCGCATAGATCTCCAGCGTCTCACGAGCTACCCGTTGCTGTTTTTCAGCCGGCGTTGCGCCGAGAGTGCGCATATTGTGCAAGCGATCGGCCAGTTTAATCAGCACAACACGCGGATCATCGGCCATTGCGATGAACATCTTGCGATAGGTTCCAACCTGAGCATCCTCTTTGCTGCGCGTCTCTAGAACCGAGAGCTTGGTAGCGCCATCAACGAGGTGCGCGATCTCGCCGCCAAAGGTCTTTTCAATCTGTTCCAGCGTGATGGCTGTATCTTCGACGACATCGTGCAGTAGTGCAGCAGCTATCGAACTTGGATCCATGTGCAGATCGAGCAAGATCGTTGCTACTGCTACGGGATGATCAATATAGGGCTCGCCACTCTGGCGCTTCTGCCCATCATGCGCCACATAAGCAACAGCGTAAGCGCGGCGGATCAGATCGGCGTTAACATCAGAAAGATAGGATTGAACACGCGCTACCAGCGCATCAGCTGTTGGGCTGAGCATTACTGCAGGGGGAAATACCAACTGCTCGGACGACGAACTGCTGTGAGGAGCAGTTCGTGAAGACGAACCGGTAGAAATAGAATTAAACGTGTCAGCGGCTACATCAGAATTGCCGACTGAAGAGGTGAAAGATTCCATACCCGGCCCTCCTCCTAACGCTGGAACGAGTATGCGCCTGTGATTTACTATAGATAAACGTGGTCATCTGAAATATTTTCAGTTCCGACATATGCATCATACCACTGAGAGTTCCATTTTCGACGCCGTTCAGGTTAATACTATCGGCGCCTCCACCGACACATCCATCACCTTGATGGGATGCACAGCCCATATACACGACAGCTGTCATGCACAACAAACAAGCGCGTGTACGTTCGTGATACCGCGCCACGTCGTTCTTATCATCATCGATATCAGGGGATATGTCGAAGTACTGCGTAAGATAGCATGGGCCGTATGCATTGTCAAGATGATAATGATGTTTAAAAATGTTTTTTCTGTTCTAAACTCCAACAAGCTGGTATAATTGATACAAACAATCGTCTCTGATATTATGCACGGTATTGTTCATCGATTAAGATTCTGCAAAGCATATGGAGTTAATCAGTATGAGCCCGTTATCGCAAGAAGAGTCCCAACTAACCGAGCAGCACGTTATTGCGGCGCTGAGCAAGGTTCAAGAGCCTGAGTTGGGCGGCGATCTGGTTTCGCGCAATATGATCAAAAATCTGACAGTCAGAGATGGCGTTGTTGCTTTTGCTGTTGAATTGACGACGCCGGCCTGTCCACTCAAAGATCAGATCCGCTCAGAAGCCGAAGCGGCGGTTCGCGAGTTGGCCGGTGTTACTGATGTGCATATCGAACTCACGTCGAATGTGCGCCAGGATTCTGGCCTCCCCGAACAGGCTTTCATCCCCGGCGTCGCGAATGTGATCGCTGTCGCCGCCGGCAAAGGCGGCGTCGGCAAATCTACCGTCGCCGCAAATCTGGCCGTAGCGCTGGCGCAGGAAGGCGCTCGAGTTGGCACACTCGACGCGGATGTATTTGGCCCATCGCTACCGACAATGCTGGGGGCAGGCGGTCAGATAGATGCATACGAGAACGAGAACGGTCAGGCGATGATGATCCCGCTCGATGCGCACGGCGTCAAGCTTATTTCGATCGGATTCATGATCACCGAGGATCAGCCGGTCATCTGGCGCGGCCCGATGGTGACGCAGCTGTTGCGTCAGTTTCTCTACAATGTCGCCTGGGCGCCGCTGGACTACCTGATTATCGATATGCCTCCCGGCACCGGTGATGTGGCCTTGACGCTGGCGCAGTCGATGCCGCTCACGGGGGCGGTCATTGTCACCACGCCGCAGACCGTTGCGACCATTGACGTGGTGAAAGCGATGGAGATGTTCAAGAAGGTCAATGTTCCGCTTATTGGCGTTGTGGAGAATATGGCCTATTTTGTGGCACCCGATACCGGCAAGCAATACGACATCTTTGGAACCGGCGGAGCACGCCGATTGGCCGATCAGCAAAACATCCCGTTGCTTGGCCAGATTCCGCTGGGCATAAGCGTGCGCGCTGGTGGCGACGATGGCCGACCGGCTGTCGCTAATGATGCACCCGATGCTTACGGTGATGTATTCCGTGAAGTCGCGCGACAGGTGGCCGCACGTATCAGTGTAATGAAGTTTACTTGATCTTCAAACTATCAGACGACTGACGATCTCATAGCCGGATGATCGCCAGTCGTTTCTTTTTTGCTCGCTCGAAGGCGCGCTGATGGTCAGTACCACAATAAATGGCGTAGCGCCGCTGACGTTTGTTGAACCACGCACGCTTCCACGCTATCCTGACAATACTCCGGCGCACGATGCGTACGGTCGGCGGATCGACTATCTGCGCGTATCGTTGACCGACCGCTGCAATATGCGTTGCGTCTATTGCATGCCGACGGTTGGGATGCAATTCGCGCCGCGCCCAGAAATGCTGACCAATGACGAGCTGCTGTTGGTTATTCACGCAGCGGCGGCGGCAGGTTTTCGCAAGCTTCGTCTGACTGGCGGCGAACCGACGTTGCGGACTGATCTTGTCGAACTGGTGCGCGCAATGAAGGCGACGCCGGGGATCGAGCATATCGCGATGACCACCAACGCAATCCGTCTGCGCACGCTGGCTGAACCGTTACAAGCCGCCGGTCTTGATCGAGTCAACATTAGCATCGATAGCCTCAACTCGCAGAAGTTCCGCCAGGTGACGCGCGGCGGCGACTTGCACGCGGTCTGGGAGGGGATCGAGGCGGCGGTTGCAGCGGGGTTAGACCCGATCAAGCTCAATGCCGTAATTGTGCGTGAAATGAACGACGATGAAGTTGGCGCACTCGCCGCGCTGACGTTGAAATATCCGTGGGAGTTGCGCTTCATTGAGGTGATGCCGTTAACCGGCGTGGCCGATCTGGCCAACGCCGGCATAGTTCGCAGCGCTGAGTTAATCGAGCAGATCGAGGCTCTCTTCGGGCCGCTGGAGAGCCTGGGCCACACCGCCAGCGACTCGGCGCGGCGCTACCGCATCCCAGGCGCGCCGGGCAAAATTGGCCTCATCAGCAGCGTCACTGACCCGTTTTGCGCTACATGCAACCGAATGCGCCTGACCGCCGACGGGCGATTGCACCTGTGTCTGCTGCGCGACAACGAAGTAGAATTGCGCACCGCTATTCGCAACGGCGCCAGCCAGGATGATATTGAGCAACTGATACGTCACGCTGTAGCGATAAAGCCCTGGGGACACGGCCTGCCCGAAGGCATGCTGCCGACACTGCGCGGTATGTCACAGCTTGGCGGCTAGTTATGGAGACGCGAAGCGCCTTTGCCCGAATCTCCATCACTGCGTCTCTATAATTTCCAGATCGCCTACTTGATAAACTCATTCGTGAAACCGGCCTCGACATCCATCGGCGTTGCGAGCAAATTACTCTCCAACAACAGCTCGTGAGTGCTCTGCCAGGTTTCCAGTTCGGTATAGCCAATCCCTTCCTGGTCGGTCAGCGGGCTTTGCCAATAGGGCAAGCTTGCGAGCAATACCTGCTTCTGGAAATCGGGATTGCCCAGTTCGGCTTCAGGAACTTGCTCCAGACTGATGGCAAACGCCTCATCAGGGTTCGCCAACGTGTCGGCCAGCCCGCGCAACGATGCCTGGACAAAATCACGCACCAGCGCCGGATCGTCCTCAATAAGCTTCTCGCTGACGACAATGCCATTCCCTGATAGCGGGAATACATCTGCAACCCGCAACACATTTACCTCCACGCCCTGTTCGTGCAATACGAGCGGCTCATTCATCGCATAGCCAATCGCCACTTGCACGTTGTCTTCCAACACGGCCTGGGCCTGAGTAAAGCCAATTTCTTGAATGTTGAGGTCGCTCTCGGTCAAATTGTTGGTATACAGGATTGCCAGCAGCGCATAATAACTCTCGCCGAATCGACCAGGCAGACCCAACGTCTTGCCGACAAGATCTTGCGCCGATTCCAGATCAACGCTTGCTTTGCTGAAAAACACCACCGGGAAACTCTGGTACAGCGTCATAACCGTTTTAATCGGGACGCTTTGCTGCCGCGCCAACACTACCGACGCGCCGCTTGCCGTGGCAAATTCGATCTTGCTCTCCGGCCAGGTTGCGGCCCGCTGCACCACGTCGTTCTCAAAGTTGTAATCGAAGCTCACGTTCAGGCCAGCGTCGGCATAATATCCCTTCGCAACCGCAACGTAGTAGGGTGCAAACTGAACATTTGGGATATACGACATCGCCAGGGTTATGTCACGCAATTCGGACGGCATAGTCGCATCTTCGGCATCAGACGCCTGGCTCGTTCCAGTCGCTTCAGTCGGCGCGGGGTCGGCGGCGCCATCAGATATTGGGGCGGCAGATCCGCCGCACGCAACCAGGATCAACACGCCGACAAGGGTGACAAGCAGAATACGTACGTGTCGAAGCATCATAGCGGAGACTCCTCGCATCGTTATCAGATATGGCCTGTTCAAGCCTCCCAACGAACCAGCAAACGTTCGAGCCACGAAGCCAGCACATAAAAAGCCAGAGTCATTCCGGCCAGCGTTATCAGCGCCGTGAAGATGAGCGGCGTATCAAACAAACCGCGCGCGATGTTGATCAACGCGCCCAGACCTTCACGCCCGGCCACAAATTCGCCAACGACCGCGCCGGTCGTCGCCAAGGCCAAACCGGTACGAATACCGCCGAACAGCACCGGGAGCGCCAGCGGCAACTCAACCATGCGCACCATCTGCCAGCGGCTTGCGCCGCTAATGAGGGCCATCTCGCGCAGCTCGCGCGGGATGCCCCGCAGCGCAACGATCGTATTGATCAGCACCGGGAAGAACGTGATCAGTGCGGCGATGATAATCTTGGACATCAGGCCGGGGCCAGACCAAAGAATGATCAGCGGCGCAACGGCGATCACCGGAACAGCCTGACTGGCAGCCAGCAACGGAGCCAGGGCACGTTCCAGCCAGGGAATGTTTGCCAGGATATAGCCCAGCAGAATGCCGCCGGCAAGCGCTATGGAGAAACCCGCGAGCGCCTCGATCAGCGTCACCGACGTGTGGGTCCAGAGCAGACCGCTTGATGCGGTAGCGATGAACCGCTCAACAACACGATCCGGGCCGGGTAGAATAAACGCCTGATACTCCCCGACCGTCGCCACGGCTTGCCAGGCCAGGAGCAACATCAGCGATGCAATGGGCAACCCAAGCCAGTGAAGATCCTGCCAGAGCAAGCGCGGACGCAAGCGCGATTTCGCAGACATTTGGCGCTGACGCGGCATCGATATGATCTGTTGCATACCGAACTCCAGATATACAAAAAGCCCCGAAGCAAACAAGCCTCGGGGCGTCACAGAACTTGTCAATCAGCGCTTTTATCGCATACAACCCGACCTACACCGTTTTGTGCAAGCAGGCCATTACCAAGCCCGTGGAGCTAAACGATCGCACACACATCGATACGACCATCTTCCAATGGCTCAACGCTGAATATAGATTCGCTTCTGCCAACAGGACTTCTTTATATCCGGACTATAACCGTCGGCCCCGGAGTTTCACCGAGTCATGCGCGCCTCTCAACACGCTCGTGGGCTCTACCACCGATCGGGAATTTCACCCTGCCCCGAATGCCCTGCGTCAGGACACAAGGATAGCATAAGCCTATGAAACCGTCAAGCGAACGATTCCTTGCTGGCTTTAGGGGATATATCTTCTTGCCTTTTCACACGCAGCATGCTATGATCAGCGCCACAAGCGATGAGCAATACTCATCATATTGGTTGTTAGCATTGCGCATACGTTAGAGTCTAGTTGCATTTGGAGGTATATCGTTTCGTTTTTCCATCCGCAGAATAACTCAACTGTATGCACATATCCAGGCAAAATTCTCAACCTGTTCAAGATTATGCTACCGGCGCTCTATCCGCACGGCTGATATTGGCATCAGCATCACCGCGACGCCATGAACTTCTTTCTTTTCTCGGCGCGCCATTTGACATTATGGCAACTGATGCCGAAGAAAACGAAGATCCTATCCCCTCGGACGTAATCGCCAATTTACCAGCTTGCCCCTTGCCGACTCATGAACATCCTACGATCAAAGCCTGGCGCAAAGCCCAGGCGGTCTGGGAGCAACATCCGGAGGGAGTGGTACTCGGTGCAGACACGGTTGTGGCGCTTGATGATGTTGTGCTGAACAAGCCCCGTAACACCGATCATGCCTTCGCGATGCTGAATCGATTATCTGGACGCATCCACACAGTGTATACCGGACTGTGTGTGTGCGGCTCGATACAAACGCCGGGCAATGAATCGCCGACGGCAATAGCCAAGTCGCCCCTACAACTCGACCTCGTTGCTAGCGCTGTAACGATCGCCCCACTGGAGCCCAATACCATCGCTGATTACATTGCGACGGGCGAACCGCTTGACAAAGCTGGGGCCTACGGCATTCAGGGATTAGGCGGTCGACTCGTGCGTGAGGTTATTGGAAGTTATACAGCGGTGGTCGGGCTGCCGTTGCCCACCGTCTGGCGACTTCTGACAACCGCCGGCATCACCACGCCGCATAATCCAGATGCCGCCTACCGGAATTGGCTGTACAAACAGGGAAAGGAGCCGCTGCCATGCCCGCCCACATCCCCATAAAGCTGCTCATCATCGATGATCATCCCCTCTTTCGGCAAGGTGTGCGCTGGACCCTTGCATCGGAAGATGATATTAGCATCGTAGGAGAAGCATCGAACGCAGAAGCAGCTCTTGAGTGGCTAAAAGATATTGAACCATCCAGTGAACCGAATGTTATGCTGGTCGATCTCAATTTGCCTGGAATGAGCGGTCTGGAGTTCACGCGCCAGTTGCGCCGGAAGCACCCGAATATTGGCGTAGTTATGTTGAGTATGCACGAGAATGATGAGCAGGCCTTCAACGCACTGCGCGCTGGCGCCTCCGCATACTGCTCAAAAGAGGTAAAACCGCAAGTGTTGATCGAGATGGTGCGCCGCGTCGCCCACGGCGAGTATGTGATCAACGAGATGCTTCTGGAAGAACCGCGCGTCGCCAGTCGTGTGTTAAGCCAATTCCGCAATCTGCCTCAGTCGCTTTCGACAATGCCCGAAGCAGATTTTCCCATCTTTACGCCGCTTAGCGATCGTGAGATCGAGGTGTTGGAACGCATCGCTTCCGGCGGCAGCAATAAGGACATTGCAGATACACTGGGCATTAGCACTCAGACCGTGAAGAATCACATCTCGTCGATTTTGCGCAAGCTCTCGCTGAATGACCGTACTCAGGCAGTGTTATTCGCCCTGCGCCGCGGCTGGATCGAAACGCCCAGCACCATCGATATGCGCCATGGGAGTGAGCCGACGGATAAACCGAACGCCAACGAGGATGACGCCAAAAGTTCGGGCGAGTAAGCAGAATCCTTCAAACACATAGAAGCGGAGGCAGCGATATGAGCAGCCAGCCTCCGCTTTTTGTTACGTAACGCTAGATTCGGTTAAAGCCTTATGCAACTCTTGAGCCGAACTCGGTATGAAATCGTTCGGGGTATGAGCGCTATAGAGCTTCCTGGTCACGCATTACGCGTGCGAACCGCCGCAAGTAGAGCCAGATCGACAGCAGCAGCGGAATAGCTGCGATGTACAACATCGGCCTGCCGCTACGCGGACCATCGATCGTGTAGAGCAACAGCGCTGCGGTCATCCCAACTGTTGTGATTTTCCCAACCGATTGCGCAGTGGTGATGTGAGCTTTCCGACGGTAGATCTGAAAACCAAGCACCAGAATAGTAACATCACGCGCCAGCAAGATCGTCGTCGCCCACCAGGGAAATTGTCGCGTGCGCGAGAGCATTACAGCAGCCGAGTCGAGCACCAACTTGTCGGCGATGGGATCAAGCACTTGACCGAGATTTGACACTTCTCCGCGTCGTCGAGCAATTGGGCCATCTATTGCATCGGTGAGCATCCCCAGACCCATACACACAAACGCCAACCTTCGCCGTTCCGGCCGTTGCAGGAAATAAAGCGTGAAAGGAAGCAATCCCAGGCGCGCCAGGGTCAGCACATTCGATGGATAGAGAAATTCGCGGACGTGAAACATGTCCTTCACAACAACTCACACTTTCTTGTTGCCAAACGTTGTATGCCCAACGACTATTGATACGTAGGCGGAGGCGTTCCGGCGCCATAACCGGGAGCCGATCCCGTACGCACAATGGTCTGGCCCATCGCATGGCCAAATACCGCCTGGGAGTACACCATAGTGAAAAGCGCCCCGATGCCAAGCGCAATGCCGCCCAGACTTCCAACAAAGCTGCAGAGAATATAGACCAGCCACAGCACGATCCAAACGCCTAGTTCCGAACGAACCATACGAATGACTTCACCGACGCGCAACGATTCACTCAGGCTGTTCGTTTGCACATAACGCGCCTGCGCTGCGAGCAACACCGGTTGGATGACCAGGCCAAACAGAATCATCAACGGGATCAGACATGTAGCCAGCACGGCAAACAAACCGCCCGCCGCTTCGCTCTCAGTGGCGGCGGCGGCGCCAGACAGCGTGATGCATACCATAATGAAGGCCAGGAGGACAATTGGTAGTGCATAGAATATGCTAATGACCAACCCATACAAACCCATCATAAACTTATCGCCGAAGTTGTTCCATCTGGGCAGCGGGCGTGGATTTCCTTGAGCGACGTTGCGAGCGGTTTCCAACATAAAGCCGATCAACGCGATTTGGCCGACGATCGGGATTATCATGAGCAAGCCGCCGATCAAAATGACGTTCAACCACTGTTCGTCCTCGGTCACAAAGCCAAATGCTCGTCCCAGGTCCATACGGATCCTCCTTTCGAGTGTAGAAAGTGCATCGCGCTGACCATGATTATCGACGCGACAGGTTTAATAGAATCGTACGAGGAATCTCTTTTTCGACAGCAACGTACACTTGTATGACGATCAGATGGGCATACAGGATGCTGCTCAGTAAAAGCCACACCAGGACAATCAATACAGCTGTTTGGCCAACAAAGCTGATTCGCGCCGTTGCGGCAATGAGCAATGCTATTGTGGCTGCCGGCCCATAGCCGCCCAGCGAAGCCAGCCGCGCCCGCCAAAAATGTCCGCGCGCAGCCCGATTCAACGTCCATCGGAGCGGCAGCATACCCAGTGCATTCTCTATTGTTCCTTCCATCGCATAGAGTATGCGCGCAGCGGGAGCGACGCTGCTGAGGAACAGGAGCAGAATGACCGTTCCTCCAATGGATCCCGTAAGCAATGCAATGAATTGAAACGTGCGTTGTTCGTTTTCTCCGCTAAGCAGAACGCCGGCGCCGAAGCAGAATAGGAAGAACAACATTGCCATGAGCGGAAGGATAAAAAACGTGAAGTCAATGAGTAGCGCAAAGAGACCGATCAGGTAACGTGTTCCCCAATTGTACCAGGGAGGAAGCGGCGTCGGGTATCCTTTGCGGCTGTTATCGAGACTTTCCATCACCAGACCCGCGACCCATGGCATGCCAGCCAGGGTGAGCGAAAGCAAGCCGCCGATCAAGATGGTTTGCAGCCAACCCGGATCACGATGCAACGTCGTCGCTGCCGAACGAAGCAGCTTCCCGGCTTCCCGCAACACGCTTACGCCTCGTCACCGCTCAAGTAGCGACGCAGGATATCCAGACCAAACGTACCGACAAAATCCCATCCGTCGGGATGACGCAGATCATAGTGGCGTGTATGTTGGCGACTGCCGCCGGGAAAAACCAGCGCTACGCTGACGGCAGTCGCGCCTGACTCGTTGACCTGAGAAGCCGCCTGCACTCCCAAACCAAGCGTGCTGCGCCAGCGATCACTCACGCTGATCGCGCCGGAAAGCGCGAGCGCTTCAGCAGACTGAGAATCGGTCGGAAGATCGAGCGGATGCACAATAACGCCCCGCAGCAACTCGGTCGAGGACAATTCCTGGCTGAGAGCATAAAAAACGGGAACCGCCAGCATTCCTTCATAGATCGACAACGTGAATTGACGTTCAATGAGCAAGCGAGCTACTTCGCGTTCTAATGTTTCAACGCCGATAATGTATTTGCCCAGACGCTCACGGATCGTTGCATCGACCGGATCGATCATCGCGTCAGCTTCTTCGGCGCTCTCCGCCTTTGCACTAATCCGCAATTCGTAGCGCGCCTTTTTCGCCGAAATCCCCAGGGTCGGGTTGGCAAGCCCCATCAAATCGGTGATATGCTCGCCCACGATGCTCTCGGTCAGGCCTGTGACATATATCGTGCGGGTCAGGATGACGCTGCGCACGCCGCGTTCGTCGTGCAGATACGGCTTGACTGCCGTCTCGAAGAGGAAACGCATCTCGTGCGGCACGCCGGGCAACCCTATCGTGACGCCGCGTTCATCTTCCACGATAAAGGCCGGCGCGGTTCCGCGTGGGTTCTCGATTGCACGAGCGCCCTGGGGAAGGTAGGCTTGACGACGGTTGCTCTCGCTCATCGGGCGTTTGAACGCAGCAAACCGAGCGGCGATTTGATCGAGCAGCTCCTGGCGAAATTCGAGCGGACGGCCATAGACTTGCGCGACAGCCTCACGCGTGACGTCATCCGCCGTTGGCCCCAATCCGCCGGTGCAGATGACAATATCTGCGCGGGTAAGCGCTTCGTCGATCGCCGTCGCGATACGCTCGATATTGTCGCCGACAACCGATTTGCGAAAGAGATTCACGCCGATAGAAGCTAACTGCTGGGCCAGGTAGGCACTATTCGTATCTACCGTGACGCCCAGCAGCAATTCTGAACCGATCGCGATGATTTCAGCTTTCATAGCTTACCGTAACGTGCGAGCAACTGCCAGTCCTGAAGATCAAGCCAATTCGGCGGACTGATCCGGTTGATCCAACAGATTGTTCTGATCGTCGGCAGACGCCTCACGATTCAACTGACGGCGAAACTCGACCCACAACTCTTGTTCGCGAGCGTTGGTTGCCGCCTTGCCGGCTTCCAGCGCCTCGCCGAGTCGTTTGGTCAGATCCTGGCGTGAATTTTCACCTGATGCCGGCGTAAACAATAATGCAACCACCGCTCCGATAACCGCGCCAATGGCAAACCCAAGTAAGAAGCGCCCCATACACATCCCCTATAGACAGGTAAGAGTCTACACAGGAGGCTCTGCATAGACTCTCACGGTCTTGTATATCTCCTACGTTCGTGCCGCCGCCTCGTGCTGCGCTCGCTCGATGAAAGCATCCACTGCGATTGCGCCGAGGTCTGCACCCGAACGCGTTCGTACCGCGACTGCATCGGCGGATTGCTCTTTGTCACCGATTATAAGCATGTACGGAACTTTCTGCAACTGAGCACGGCGTATTTTCGCTTGCATACGGTCTTTGCTCGTGTCGATCCCTACGCGCAAACCCGCTGCCTGAAGACGGTCCGCCGTCGATTCAGCGTATTCAATATGGCGATCAGTGATTGGGATGATCATAGCTTGCACCGGCGATAGCCAGAGCGGAAATGCACCGGCATAATGCTCGATGAGCACGCCAAAGAAGCGCTCCATACTGCCCAGAAGCGCTCGATGTACCATGTAGGGCTGGTGCGGCTGGCCATCTTCACCGATGTATTCCATACTGAAACGCTCTGGCAGGTTAAAGTCGAACTGGATGGTGCTGAGTTGCCATTCTCGCCCCAGCGCGTCATTGACCTTCAGGTCGATTTTAGGGCCATAGAAAGCGCCGCCGCCTTCGTCCACCTCGTAGAGAATCGCGTGCTGATCCACGGCGCGGCGCAACGCCTCAACTGCGGTGTCCCACTTCGCCGGATCGCCCACATACTTTTCCGGTCGGGTGGAGAGATAGGCTTTGAAGTCGCTGAGGCCGAATGAACGCAGAATATAGAGCGAGAAATCGAGTGCCCGGCTGATTTCATCTTCGACCTGGTCGGGGCGGCAAAAGATATGCGCGTCGTCCTGCGTGAAGCCGCGCACTCGCGTCAAGCCATGGAGCACGCCGCTACGCTCGAAGCGATAGACCGTCCCATTCTCGGCGTAGCGCAAGGGCAAATCGCGATACGAACGCAGATGGCTCTTGTAAATTTGAATGTGGAACGGGCAGTTCATCGGCTTCACGTAATACTCTTCTTCTTCCACATTCATCGATGCAAACATATTCTCGCTATAGAAGCCAAGATGCCCGGAGGTTTCCCACAGATGCGCCCGACCGACGTGAGGAGAGAAGACCCACTCGTACCCGTTGTCCAGGTGCGCCTGACGGCAGAAATCCTCGGCGATCACGCGAATGCGCGCGCCCTTGGGATGCCACAGAATGAGACCCGGCCCGACATCTTCCGAGACGCTGAACAGATCCAGCTCCTTGCCCAAGCGGCGATGATCGCGTTTGCGCGCCTCTTCGAGCTTCCAGAGATACGCATCCAATTCATCCTTGCTGTTCCACACAGTTCCATAGATGCGCTGAAGCATTGGCCGATGTTCGTCGCCGCGCCAGTAGGCGCCGGCAATGCTGGTCAGCTTGAACGCATCGACCGGAATCTGGCCGGTGCTTTTCAGGTGCGGGCCGCGACAGAGATCCTCGAACGTGTCATGCTTGTATGTGGAGATAACGGTATCGCTCGAACCGCGTTCGCCGTATTCGTCCTGGCCCTGCGCCAGGCCATCGATCAGTTCAAGTTTGTAGGCCTGATCCTTAAACAAGTCGCGCGCCTCATTGGCGCTGACGACGCGATAGACAAACGAGTGATCGCCTTTGATAATCCGGCGCATACGCTGCTCGATCGCCTCCAGATCGTCGGGCGAGAGCGGGCGCGGCAGGTCGAAGTCATAGTAGAAGCCGCCTTCGATCGGCGGTCCAATCGCAATTTTGCCCTCTGGGAAGATCTCCAGCACGGCCTGGGCCATAACGTGGGCCGCAGAATGGCGCAGTCGATAGTAGGGATCGTTGTTAGGATCCGTCGGCATAGGTTTCCCCCTAATTACAGATTGAGATCGGTTGATAGCGCGATCCTGCCGCTATTCAATAACTAAAACTATCTGTCCTTGCTCAACGCGGGCATCGCTCACCCGTTGATTTTGAACTACTAACTCTTCGTTCAACCGTTGCTCGATAGGGCCTAATATATCCCCGATCGAGATCATTAATCCCAGCGCCCCCTCCAATTGCGGGTTTATCAGCGCGAGGCGACCATCGACAACCGCCAGTCCGGCCTGAAGTTGATCGCGCATGCCAAACGCCTGAATATCGGCCTGTATCACTCCGGGAAGGAAGCGCAGTTCGAGCTGATCGATTGGGTCGGCGGCGCCTGGACTGGCAGCAAGGTATGCGTTGGCGTCGGCTTCGGTGATGACGACCTCGCCTTTGGGCAATGCAGCGACAACCCCCGGCAATACTGCCTCCGCCTCGTCCGCCGCCGTGTCGTTGCCGACGAGATGGCGAGCGACTTGCTGGCCGGCAAAATCGCTAATCCACGGACGCACCAGCCACCCATACAACACAACGAGCAACACCAACAATACGATGAAGCGGATAAGCAAACCGAAGCAGGAGACGCGTTGATTGCGCCGCCGTGTACGATAACGATTTCGCATGGGCAATGCTCCTGGATAAACCTGTCACCAGATTGCATTCTATCACCTAATTGCCGCCGCCAACGACGCATTTCTTGATTCTGAACAGCCGCAGCGACCCGCCCCGGAATCAAATATCCCTTCATCCGTAATGGGACGAAGGGATATTTCGTGGTTCCACCCATCTTCAAACGCAAGCGGCAGGCGATCTACGATTTGCCGGATCGCGTTCCTCAACCGCGCGCTAACGGGCGCAAACCGTATTTCCATACTCGTCAACGACTTTCCGGAAATAACTCCGAGGCGGTTTTCACCGGGCGCCTTGCCAGATTCGCTCACAGTCTTCGACGAACCTTCCCTGATGGCGGCAGCCAGACTACTCGTCCTCATCATCGCATAATGTATTGCATTGTGGTTCGATCATACCACGGGCCAGGAGTCGGGTCAAGTCGGTTGTTCGGCGCAGCAAGGCTGTCCGGCTTGCCCGGTGTTTCCTCCGATGCTATGATACCGTCCAGCTTTTGATCCACAGGCTAGAGAGGCAAGGTCAGATTATGTTAACAACTCGCGAAATTATGGAGATTATCCCCCATCGCTACCCATTCTTACTGGTTGATCGCATCCTGGAGCTTGAACCGGGGATGCGTGCAGTCGGTGAGAAATTGGTGACAATTAACGAACCGTTCTTTCAAGGCCACTTTCCGACATTCCCCATTATGCCCGGCGTCTTAATCATCGAGGCTCTCGCGCAAACGGGCGCGGTCGTTGCGCTGAGTCTGCCTGAGTATAAAGATAAGATCCCATTCTTTGCCGGCGTCAATGACGTGCGCTTCAAAGCCCCAGTTCATCCGGGCGATACGTTGCGTATGGAGGTCAATTTAAACAAGATTCGGCGGAATCTCGGCAAAGGCAACGGGCAAGCTACGGTGGACGGAACGGTTGTATGCGAGGGCGAGTTACTCTTTATGCTGGGGACGATGAGCTAACACAACGCAGAACGCGCGCATTTCGACTTTCATCTTGAATAAGGGTCATCGGTTGGAGTATAATAGCCAGAAATGTTACCGGTATTGAATTGCATAAGGTTGTAGCATCGTGGCGGTGCACGAGATTCAGGTTATTGCTCAAGAGGTTCGTCAATGCACGCTCTGCGCCCTGCACCAGGGGCGCACGCATGCGGTTCCCGGCGAGGGCCCGGCTGACGCCAGGGTTATATTTATCGGCGAGGGGCCGGGATTTCACGAAGATCGCCAGGGGAGACCATTCGTCGGACAAGCCGGCAAGTATCTCGATGAATTGCTTGCGATAGCCGGGTTCCAGCGCTCGGAAGTCTTTATCGCAAACGTTGTGAAGTGTCGCCCGCCGAAAAACCGCGATCCTCAGCCTGATGAAGTTGCAACCTGCACCAGAGCATATCTCTTCCGCCAGATTGAAGCGATCAACCCACGCGTCATCGTCACGTTGGGGCGCTTCTCGATGGGATTATATCTGCCCGGTGAGAAGATCTCGCGCATTCACGGTCAGCCCCGAACGGTGAACGGTCGCCTGCTCGTACCGATGCTGCACCCGGCGGCAGCGCTGCACCAGCAGCAGAATCGACCGCTCATTGAGGAGGATTTTCGACGACTGCCGGAGATCATCGCTCGCGCCGAACAGGAAGCTGCCGCCAAAACGGCGCAGGATGACAAAGAACCGCCGTTGGAACAGTTGAGCATGTTCTAATTCACCGGCTGTGCATCGGAACAATTCAGCCGTCGCACAGCGCATAGCACATAGAGAAACGACGCTTTAACCGCATGCAAACGTATCGTCTCTCCGCTACGGGTCGTCGCAAGACGCTGATGTTGTTGATCGGCGCGCTCATCATCTGGGGCTTCGCGCTGTGGAGCTTTCGCAGCACGCTGAATATTAGTTATAACCCGATCCGATTCTGGCCTACGCTTAGTGCGGCGATTGAACAGGGCCTGCCTATTAGCCAGCTTGTTCCTGCGTTGCTGATGCTCGCGCTTATTATTGCGACTCCCCTGTTGATCTGGAATTTGCTCGAAGAGTGGGCGGCGCGCTATACGCCTACAGAGGAAGGGCTGCGCTTCGAGTCGCTGGGCATTACGCTGGTCTATCCCTGGAATGCCATACAGGCCATTCAGCGCGTTGACGCCGATAGCGATGAAGCTTTCGATGAGTTAGAGTTTACGGGCGATTATACACGTCAGATCGCCAATCCCGTGCTCCGGTTTCTCCATGCTCAGGCATACGGTCGCACCCGGCTGCCGATCTACGCAGGTTTAGCAGATCGCGACGAGTTGCTGGCTGAAATCCAACGGCGGGGCGGCGGAGCCAGTACGCTTGCTTCAGCCACCTAGCGCGAGGCGCGCGCAGAGCGGTCGGCTGAATCTACAAGCCAATTCGTGGACTTGAGAGTCGCGCAGAATCGGGGCGACTCTTCAGCATAGAGCACGTTTGCCCAGATGGCAGGCTGCATCGGCTCACAGGCATGATGAGCGGCGGTGCAGCCATACTGGTTGTTCAGAACATCCACAGAAAGGAGAACGAAGTCCTGCCCTGTGTTGTATCTCGCAACAAATGACTTCACAACATTGTTATGGCGAAAAATCGAATACGCGCACTCGCCCTCGGAGGGGCTGGAGAGGTCGGGCGCAATATGTGGGTGCTGGAATACGGCGATGAGATTCTTATCCTCGATTGCGGGGTGATGTTCCCCGAAGCAGATATGCTCGGCGTTGATCTCGTGTTGCCTGATATTACCTATCTGCGCGACAAGGTGCAAAACATCAAGGGCATTCTCCTCACTCATGGACACGAAGATCATATCGGCGCTATTCCGCACCTCCTGGCCGACCTCGGCTTCCCTCCAATCTATGGCACCCGGCTCACGCTCGGCATAGTGACGGGCAAATTGAAAGAGCATCGCTTGCTTGAACAGGCCACCCTGGCGCCTATTAAGGGCGACGATAAATTTCAAGCGGGAAACTTTGTTGTCGAGCCTTTCCATATCTCCCACTCTATTCCCGACGCGGTCGGGTTTGGCATCACCACTCCGGCGGGGTTGGCTGTTTACTTGACGGACTGGAAACTTGATCATAAGCCGGTTGACGGCAAAGCGACCGATGTCGCCAAGCTGGCCGAGTTTGGCCAGCGCAAGCCCTTGTTGCTTATCACCGACTGCGTTCGGGTAGAGAGCAAGGGGTATACGCCCAGCGAGACGTCAGTTGGCGAGGCATTCGACAACATCTTCGCCACTGCGCCAGGGCGGATCATCACCGCAACTTTCGCATCAAACATTAGCCGCGTCCAGCAGGTGATCGATTCGGCGGAAGCCTATAGCCGCAAAGTGGTTGTGGTCGGGCGGAGTATGGAGAATAACAGCAAGATCGCCCTCGAAATGGGCTATCTGAAGGCTGAGCCAGGAACAATTATCCGCCCGCACGAGATGGCCAGCTACAATGACGACCAGATCGCCATCGTCTGCACCGGCAGCCAGGGCGAGCCGATGGCGGCGCTGAATCGCATGGCCAATCGTGATTATCCGCACGTCAAGATCAAAGAGGGCGACACGGTGGTGGTTTCGGCCACGCCTATCCCCGGCAACGAGGTCTCGGTGAGCCGGGTAATTAACAATCTGTTCCGGCTCGGCGCGGATGTCATCTACGGCTCTCAGGCCGGTGTGCATGTGTCAGGGCACGCCGCACAAGAAGAGCTCAAGTTGCTCCTGGCGCTGCTGCGCCCGGAGTTTGTGGTTCCGTTCCACGGCGATTATCGCCATCTGGTGCTCTATCGTCGGCTCGCGCTCAGTATGCAAGATTTGTTTGAGCCCGACAACATCTTGTTGCCAGACGGCGGGATGATTATGGAGTTTAGCCGAAATTATGGCCGCATTACCGGAAAAGCGCAGGTTGGCTACATTTATGTTGATGGCACAACCGTTGGCGATGTAGGCAATGTGGTTGTACGCGACCGGCAGATGCTTTCACGCGACGGCATTTTGATGGTCGTGGTCAGCATTGATAGTTCGACCGGCAAGCTGGTGGCCGGCCCGGATGTTGTTTCGCGCGGGTTTGTCTATATGCGACAGAGCCAGGATCTGATCGAGGCCACCAAAGAAGCCGTTCGCATTGCGCTGAACCACCGCGAAAGCAACGATCAAACCCAAATCGATAGCGCATTTGTCAATCACAAGCTTAAGGAAGTCGTGAGCGATTTCCTCTATCGGGAGACGAAACGACGACCAATGGTATTACCGGTTGTAATGGAAGTCTAGGCATCTTGTAGACATCAGGCGGCAGGCCAGCCCGGTATGCAGCGATCCGGCGCTGGCCTTTTGTATGAGATGAGACCTGTGCATCCCGAGTAGCGCGCCGCGCGTATCTACCAAACGATGATACCCATGCCGCATGGCACCCTGAACGGAGCCGCCGGCAGCGTGAAGGGTCTCGGCGTTG
>JANQID010000103.1 GCA_028282325.1 Chloroflexaceae bacterium
CGCCAAGCTCGCGCCCGTCTTGCGGGCCGGGGCGTTGGGTGTCGCTGCGCAGCCGGATCGGCGCCGCCGCGCCGTCGGCGTCAACCGTCGTGCCCGGCGACAGCAGCACGCGGTAGATGCGCCAGCCGGGCTGCACGGCGAAGCGCGCCGGCGCGTGCTCATCGCGTTCCAGGGTCAGGCGGGGATCGGGAGAATCGGCGAGCCAGCCGCCGAAGATGCGCAGATCAAGCTGCGCCGCGCCGCCGGTCGCGCTGTGGAAGAGCAACCGCGCATCGGGGCCGCTCCAGCGAAAGATCGCGTCCGGCCCCTCTTCGGCCTCGAAGAAGCCGTACAAAAACCGCGCGTCGCCCGGCGCGCCCAGGTCAAGCGCCAACTCCGGTGGCGTGCGCATCCCGACGACGAGCAGCGCGAACGCGAGCGCCAGAAGCAAACCGGGCAACCCGAAACGCACCCCGCGCGCCATCACCGCTGCCCTCAACGGTCGGTCTCGACCTGCTGCGGCGCGGATTGCCGGGCGGGCGCGGGCGGCGTCTCGTCGGGCTGGTGAAAAATGCCGTCGTGATGATACGGGCTGATGATGTCTTCCAGCCGGCGCGAGAACTGCGCGGAGTGGCGCAGCCCGAAGCGGTGCAAGAGATAGCGCAGCAGCGCCGCGAGCGTCGCCAGGCCATAGGTCACGCTGCGGCGGAAGTTCACCGACGACGCTTCGGCGAAATAGCGCGTCGGCACGGGAATTTCGCCCAGCCGGAAACCGAAAGCCACCGCCTGAACGATGACCTCGGTGTCGAACACAAAGTCGTCGGAGTTGAGCAGGAAGGGGATCGTTTCCAGCAGGCGGCGGTTGTAGGCTCGGAAGCCGGTGTGACATTCCGAGAGCTTTTGTCCCAGAACCAGATTCTCGGTGATGGTCAG
Organism: Chloroflexaceae bacterium; assembly: GCA_028282325.1. Classification (GTDB taxonomy): domain Bacteria; phylum Chloroflexota; class Chloroflexia; order Chloroflexales; family Chloroflexaceae; genus JANQID01. Next base: position 913 of record JANQID010000103.1, read on the forward strand.
GAACCGGTTGGCGATGTATTTCCAGATCGGCATTCCGCCGGCCAGCGCCGGATTGCCCGATTCCTCCGGTGCGCGCAGCAGGCGCGAGCCAAACATCATATCCCGCTCGCCGGACAATAGCGGCGCGATCAGCGCGGGAATGCGCGTCGAGTCGTACTGATAGTCGGGATGCAACATCACGACGACATCGGCGCCCGCCCGCAGCGCTTCGAGATAACAGGTCTTCTGATTTCCGCCATAGCCGCGATTCTGGATGTGGATCACCACCTGGATGCCCAGGCGTTGCGCGACTTCCACGGTCGCATCTTTCGACACATCATCGACCAGGATGACCCGGTCAACGACGCCCGGCGGAATATCGCGATAGGTGCGCTCCAGGGTGCGCGCCGCATTGTAGGCCGGCATGACTACAACCACGCGCTTCGAACTCATGCGCTGTCTCATCCTTCTGCATTAGCGAGACCTGTCAGGCGGGGTCGCCGCCGGTATTCGGACAGGCTCGGCAAGCGCCGACACGTTGCGCTTGCTTCTTAACATAGCGACGCCTGCGCGCGGCGGGCGTCAAACCGGGTGCGATTGTAACAGAAATTGCGGCGTGTGCAAAACGTCGGGCGGGGACAGGTCGGATGGAAGCTACCAAACGATGCTACCCATGCCGCATGTCACCCTGAGCGAAGCGAAGGGGAAGGGTCTCGGCGTTGGGGGAATCTGAGATTCTTCGCTGCGCTCAGAATGACACCATGCGGTGTCTCCCATATTGTTT
>JANQID010000111.1 GCA_028282325.1 Chloroflexaceae bacterium
AGGCCAGGTTGTGCGCGGCACGGGTGGTTTCGGGCAGGCGGTACTTCGTCAAACAGGCCAGCGTGAACTGTACCGCCGCCTCCATTCCGACGCGATTTCCCGGCGAAACATACACCGGCTTGACCCCGGTGCGCGTTCGCAGCACCACGCCAATCTGCTCGCCGTTGTCCAGTAGCGGCATACGCGCGCCGCGTTCGTTGGGTAACTGATCGTGGTGTCCTATCAGCCGCGACTTGGCGCAGCCGATCGTTGGAATGCTCGTCAGCAGTCCGAGGTGGCAGGCGATCCCGAAGCGGCGCGGGTGAGCGATGCCCTGCCCATCGCAGATAATCAGATCGGGCGTGGCGCGCAACTGCTGCAACGCATCGAGCAGGACCGGCGTTTCGCGGAAAGAGAGCAAGCCCGGGACGTAAGGAAACTCGACCGGGCGTCGGGCCAGGGCGTAGTCAAGTGGTTTCAGCTCCGGGAAGGCCAGCACGACGACGGCGGCGCGCGCGATGGTTTGCCCGTCTTCAAAGCCTGCGTCTACCCCGGCAACCGTTGTGATCGTCCCGAAGTCATCGGCGACGACGATCTGTTTGCGCAAAGCGTGCTGGAGCGTGATGGCGGAGGGAATGTCGGTTGGCCAGTCATGCATCGTCGCTCACTCCCCGTAGCGCTCTTCCTTCCACGGATCGGCGTTGTTGCTGTAGCCGTGGCGTTCCCAGAAGCCAAACTGATCCTCGTCGAGAAACTCCAGGCCGCGCAGCCACTTGGCGCTTTTCCAGAAATATTTTTGAGGCACGAGCAGCCGCAGCGGGTAGCCGTGATCGGGTGTAAGCTCTTTGCCGTCGTATATGTAAGCGAGCAGAGTATCATCGGCAAGCATAGCTTCTAACGGCAGATTCGCAGTGAAATCGCGATCGGCGTGGGCCAGCACGAAGCGCGTGGTTGATGCGAGCGGCGGCATATGGGCGAGGAAGTCGCGGAAGCGTACGCCTTCCCAGCGGGTGTCGAGCTTGCTCCAGCGCGTCACGCAGTGAATGTCGGTGACAATCTCGACGGTCGGCAGGGCGCGGAACTCGGCGAACGAGAGACGCACCGGCTGCTCGATCGCGCCCCAGACCTTGAGATCCCACGAGTTTTCGACATCCTGATATGTCGGAACATCACCGTAGTGCAGCACCGGGAACTTCTCAGTAACGTACTGACCGGGTGGGACGCGATGCTCCATTCCACTGGGGGTGCGATCATAGCGCTTTTTGAATTGTTCAAGCATCGAGCGCTCCTTTGTGCTGTATTCAGTAGCGGGTGATTGGCGATGCGCAAGCGGGCGCGAGCTTTCAGAAGATAGTTCTCATTATACTTGATTTTACTGGTCGTCGTTCACGATCTCCGCCGCATCGACGATGGTATAACGATAGCCCTGCTCGGTGAGAAAAAGCTGGCGATTGGCGGCGAAGTCGTGGTCGCGCGTGTCGCGCGTTACCAGCGTGTAGAAGTGCGCCGGCCGGCCGTCTGCTTTGGGTCGTAGCACGCGCCCTAGTCGTTGCGCCTCCTCCTGGCGCGATCCATAGGAGCCGCTCACCTGGATCGCGACGTTGGCGTCGGGCAGGTCGATCGCGAAGTTGGCGACCTTCGAGATCACCAGCAGCTTTACGTCACTGCGCTTGAACGCCGCATACAGCCGCTCGCGCTCAGCGGTATTTGTCTTGCCGGTGATCAGCGGCGCGTTGATGCGGCGGGCGATCGCGCGCAACTGATCGAGATACTGGCCGATGATCAGCATGTTGTCGTCGCGATGGCGCTGCAACAACGCATCCAGCACAATCAGCTTGGCGGGGTTTTCAGCGGCGATGCGATACCGAGCGCGGCTATCGTCGGCCTGCGCGTAGGTTAGCTGCAATTCGCGCGGCAAATCCAGCCGCACTTCGGTGCAGCTTGCGGCGGCGATCCAGCCCTGTTGTTCCAACCCGCGCCAGGGCGCATCGTAGCTCTTCGGCCCGATCAGCGCGAACACGTCGCTCTCACGGCCATCCTCACGGACGAGCGTGGCGGTCAACCCCAGGCGGCGGCGCGCCTGTATCACGGCGGTGACGCGGAAGACGGGCGCGGGCAGCAGATGCGCCTCGTCATAGATGATCAGGCCCCAATCGCGCTCGTTGAACAAGCTAAAGTGGGGAAAGTCGAGCGCTTCGGCGGCGTCATCAACCGCGCCCCGGCGGTAGGTCAGGATCTGATAGGTAGCGATTGTTATCGAGCGAATCGCTTTGCTCTCGCCGGTATACTCGCCGATCTGGTCGGGCGTGAGCGTGGTCTTGTCGAGCAGTTCGTCAATCCACTGATGCACGGCGACGGTGTTCGGGCAGAGGATCAGCGTTTGCACTTCCAGTCGCACGATCGCGCCGATGCCGACGATGGTTTTACCCGCGCCGCACGGCAACACGATCACGCCTGACCCGCCGCGACTGCTCCCGCCGGCGTAGAATCGCTCAACGGCGGTGCGCTGGTAGTCACGCAATGCGAAGGCGTGCCCGCTCAGGGTTGTCGAGCGCATCTGTATCGGCAGTGTCGCGCCATCGACGTAGCCGGCCAGATCCTCGGCGGGGAAGCCCAGGCGTACCAGTGCTTGCTTGAGTTGCCCGCGCGCCGCCGGATCAACCAGGATGGCGCGGTCGTCAAGCTGGTATACGAGGAACGGGCGGCATCGGGGATGCTCCCAAACTTGCATCAACAGCGCGGCGTCATCGCTGACGAGCGCCAGGGCGGCGTCGGCCTGCCGCACCAGTTGCAGCCGCCCGTAGCGCCCCATAGCGTCGCGAATGTCGTCGGCAAGGTTCGGTGGCGGCTCAAATCTGGCGTAGCGTGTAATCGTCGCGATCACGTCGTCGGCGTGCATACCGGCGGCGGCGGCGTTCCAGAGCGACAGCGGCGTGATCCGGTAGGTGTGGATATGCTCCGGCGATTTCACCAGTTCGGCGAAACCGGCCAGCACATCGCGCGCCGCTTCGTAGTGCGGATTGTTGACCTCAAGCAGGATGCTGCGGTCGCTCTGGACGATCAGCGGGTTTTCGGAGACATAGGACACGGGCTACCCCGCCAGTTCCTCGGCCCAGTCAACCAGGCGACGCAACTCGTTGAACCCAAGTTGCCAGAACTGCGGATCGTTTGTGTCGATGCCCAGTGCGGCGAGTAATTCTCCCGGCGCCTGGCTGCCGCCGGCCTCCAGCAACGCGACATAACGTGGGACGAAATCTTTGCCTTGTTCTCGATACATGCCATAAAGCGCCAGCACGAGCAACTCGCCGAAGACATAGCTATAGCAATAGAACGGCGAATTGATGAAGTGCGGAATGTACGACCAGCCCAGTGCGTAGCCGTCGGTCATCTCGATCTTATCGCCGTAATAGCGCCGGTTCGCCTCCAGCCAGCGCTCGCCGAGCTGTTCCGGCGTCAGGCGATTTTCGTTGCGTCCGGCGAAGGCGGCTTGCTCGAAGCGGGTCAGTACATTCTGGCGGAACACCGTCGCGAAAATGTCCTCGATCTTGCCGCAGACCAGCGCCAGTTTTTCGTCCTGATCCTGTTCGCGCTCCAGCAGATGTTCGAAGGTCAGCATCTCGCCGAATACCGACGCCGTTTCGGCCAGCGGCAACGACGGCCCGAAGTTAAACAGCGTCTGTTTGCGGGCCAGCCAGAAGTGGATGCCGTGCCCCAGCTCGTGCGCCACGGTCATCACGTCGCGAATGTCGTCGGTGTAGTTGCACAGCACGTATGGGTGATTGGAGGGCGGATAGCCCATGCAAAATGCGCCGCCGCGCTTGCCGGGCCGCATTTCGGCGTCGATCCAATGGTTGTCGAAGAACAGCGCCGCTGCGTCGCGGAAGCTCGGATCGAACACGCCAAACGCTTCAAGCACGATGCTGCGGGCGTCAGCATACGGCATATGCGCCTTGACCTCGCCGATGGGGGCGTATTGATCGTAGAGTTGCAGGAGCGGTAGGTTGAGCAGCCGGGCTTTGAGCGCGAAGTAGCGCTGCGCGATCGGATAATTCTGCTCGACCACATCCATCATCGTGGCGACGACTTCCGGCTCGACCTCGTTGGCAAGATGCCGCGATGCCATCGGGTCGGGATAAGCGCGCAGCCGATCCATCGTCAACTGATCCTGCATCAAGGTGTTGTAGATGTAAGCCAGTGTCTGCGCCTGGTCTTCCAGCACGCTATACAGCGTCTTGAAGGCTTGTTCGCGCACCGCACGGTCGGTGTGGCGCATCAACGTCAGCACGCCGTCGAGGGGCAGGATTTGTTCCTCGCCGTCCAGCGTGATGGGGAAGCTCAGACTCGCTGTCAACTCGGCGAAAAGCCGTTGCCACGCTGAGATGCCGGTCACATCCTTCTCGTTGACGATCTGCTCTTCGGCTTCGCTCAGGGTGTGGGGACGATAGCGGCGGGCGCTTGCGAGGTAGTGGCGATATGTCGCGAGCGTCGGGTGATCGATCAGCCGTTGCGCGTCTTCATCGCTCACCTCCAGCCATTCCAGGTCGAAGAATAGCAACTGATTGCGAATAGCCGTCATCTGCTGTTCGACCTGCTGCTGCAAGTTGCGATACTCCGGCTTGCTCGTGTCGGCGGAGAAGAGCAGCATCGCATAAACCATCGGCTTCGCGAACTGGTCCTGCAATGCCTCCTGGCGCTCAAGGGCGGTGCGCAGAAATTCTGGGTCGGGGCCGTCCGGAACATTGATTGTGCCGCGGTAGGTTTGGGCGAAGGCTTCGGCTTCGGCGGCGCCTTCGTTGAGCATTGCGCTGAGCGTCGGATCGTCATAGCTGGCGAAGAGATCGCTGAGATCCCAGGCTACGCCGGTTGCACTGCTCGTAAGAGCCATAGTTGTTGAACCTTTCTATGATATTTCAAAAGGAGATTTCTCATAATGCTATGCTATAGCAACGTTGATACGCATGCAGAGATCTACGCATGCGGATAGCGCTCTAATACGCGAATCAGCCGCAGAAAGGTCTGATTCACCGGTGTGGCGACTCCATACTGCTCGCCCAATGCCGTCACCTTCTCGGCGAACATCTCAACCTCGGTTTTGCGCCCGGCTTCGATATCTTGCAGCATCGACGTTTTGCCGTCGGGCGAGAGGCTGTGCAAAATCGGACGCCAGTCGGTGATGTCCTGTTCAGCCAGATTGACGCCGGCGGCCTGGGCCAGCTTAACCACTTCATGCATCAATGCATCTGACAGGGCCTGGGCGTCGGGCGACGTTTGGAATGTTTCGTAGGGCGCTCGCAGCACTGCCGACGCCTGGTTCACGCCCACGTTGATCATAAACTTCCACCACATCGTGCGGATCATGTCCGGCGGCGTTTCATAGGCGATGCCGGCGCGTTCGAGCGCTGCCTGCACCCGCTGCACCTGTGCACTGATCTGGGTATTGTCCGCTGCACCAAACAGCAATCTGCCCGGATTCGTGTAGGTGATCTGGTTGCCCTCGCGTACGGCGTCGATAGCCACCGCAATGGTGTACAACACCTTGCCCATCCCGTAGACAGCGCCGATCCGCTCTTCGCTATCGAGTCCGTTCATCACCGAGATGATCGTGGTCGTCTCGCCGACCAGGCGGCGAATGTCGTGGATGGCTTCGGCGAGGTGATGATGTTTGAGGGCGACGATCACAAGATCGGCGGGCGCGGCTGGCTCATCGGGATGCACAACCGGTATCGTGTACGGGATGCCGTTGACGATGACGCCGTCGCGTTGCAGGCGTTCGTAGCGGGATCCTCGCGCGACGAATGCCGGCGCAAACCCGCCCGCGGCGAGGAATCGGGCGGCGTAGACCGCGCCGAGCGCGCCCGCGCCGAGGATGGCAATGCTGTGAATGGCTTGCATGGAGTCCTCAATTTCAAGCTAACTGGTTGCCTATGCATTCTAGGTGAAAGCGTATCGGGATGCAAACATCCGCTGCCGACGGAAGTAGGGAAAAACTTCCTTCGTACATAGGGATAGGGGCTCTGCCAGATCGTCGAAGCGTTTGCTATAGTGATAGTGCATAAACAGATCAAGCGCTGGGAAGATAGAGAGAGTTACGAGAGCAAGGATGCGCGCGTCGGGGAAGTTCAATCACAGAGGGCTTGGAGTCCTCATCTGGGGATGACGGGCGCATCCTGAAAATATCATCAGATTGTTTAGATTTTTAAAGATGAGGTATCGAAAATGTGGAACACGGTAAAGTCAACGCTTCTTCTGGCTGTTCTTACTAGTTTGTTTGTTGTCATTGGGTCGGCGATCGGCGGGCAGATCGGTATGATCATTGCGTTCGTCATCGCCATTGCGATGAATATGGGCGCGTGGTGGTTCTCCGACGCGCTGGCACTACGGATGAGCGGCGCCCGTGAGGTGAGTCCGGCGGAAGCGCCCGAATTGCACCAGATGGTTGAGGTGTTGTCGGCGCGAGCGAGTATACCGAAGCCACGAGTGTATGTCATCGATAGTGCAACGCCGAATGCCTTCGCCACCGGTCGTAGTCCGAGCAAGGGCGCTGTGGCCGTGACGACCGGGATTATGCGAATGCTCGACCGTGATGAGCTGGCCGGCGTTATGGCGCACGAGTTGGCGCATATTAAGCATCGCGACACGCTGATCTCCAGTATTGCCGCGACGATTGCCGGCGCAATTACAATGTTGGCCGAGATGGCGCAATGGGCGCTGATTTTCGGCGGCCTGTCGGGTCAGGATGACGAAGAGGGCGGTTGGGCCAGCCTGATCGGAAGCCTGCTGATGATAATTCTGGCGCCGATCGCAGCCTTGCTGATCCAGATGGCCATCTCCCGTTCGCGTGAGTATCTGGCCGATGCGGGCGGCGCGCGCATCCTGGGCGATCCGTTGCCGCTGGCGAGTGCGCTGGAGAAACTGGAGTGGGCGGCGGGTCGAGCGCCGATGAACGTCAACCCGGCGACGTCACACCTTTACATTGTCAACCCGTTGAAGGGCGGTCTGGTGGGGCTGTTCCGCACCCATCCCGAAACCGCCGAGCGGATCGCGCGATTGCGGTCGATGGCGATGCAGGGCGCGATAGCAGTGTAGTGTATAGAAATCTACCTTTCTCTCCCCCTGAACGGGCGTATCTCTACTGTGGATGCGCCCGTTCGGCGTTGGTTGTCGTATTTGCTCTTGTTCGCATCGCTGGGGTACAATGGGGATGAGCAACATCTGTTCGTATGCTCATAGGTTCCGCCGCGACGTCGGGTATGCTGTTGTTGAGGCGTGGGGCGGAAACGGTATCGCTCTGCCGATGCGCCGACTGATCCTTTTTCCGCTGGTTGTGTTGATGCTAGCCGCATGTACTCGCATGCCGGCGGATGAAGCGCGTTCGCCTCTCTCGGCGCAAGATACGCCGTCTGTGCAAACGGCGCCGACCCCGACGGCGCTGAGTGTGACGCCGCTGGCATCGCCTACGCCGCTGATCATCTCCTCCTCATCCGATAGCTCCAATAGTATGGATGAGATTGCGGCGCTTGATGCTGCCCAACCTCTTCCGCGCGACCAGATGGCGCTGGCGCAGGCCCTCGGCAATTGCCGCAACCAGCCGATATGCCCGGCGGTGGCAAGTACGGAACCGTTGGATGTGGCTGTTGGCGATGTCCAGCAGTTCTGGGTGATTAACACGAGTGATGATCGCAACTACCCGATGACGGCGACGTTACAGTACGCCGGACCGGTTGTGCTGATGTATGTCGAAGAAGGCGCTCGTTTTGACCAGGCTGCTTTGGAGCAGGCGGCTCAGACTTTTGAAGAACGCATCTACCCGCGCACGCGCGCGGTGTTTGGCTCGGAATGGCAGCCGGGGGTTGATGGCGATGATCGAATTACCATTCTCAATGGAATCAGTGCGAGCGGTGGCGTGCTCGGCTATTTCTCTTCCCGCGACTCGATGCCGAACAACGTCAACCGTTTCAGCAATCAGCGCGAGATGTTTTTTATGAACATCAATGCGCTTGATTTTGCCAACCTATCCTATCTCGACGTGCTGGCGCACGAGTTCCAGCATATGATCCACCGCAACGAGCAGCCGCATACTGAAACCTGGTTCAATGAGGGATGTTCGACACTGGCCGAAGATCTCAACGGCTTTGTCAATCACGGCTATGCTGCGACCTATCTCTTCCGCCCTGATATGCAACTCAACGCCTGGGCGGACGAACCCGCCGCGGCGATGGGGCACTATGGCGCGTCAAGTCTGTTTCTGCGCTATGTGTATGCGCAGTATGCCGGTGATCAAGGCATATTGCCGTTGATCCGCGCCAATGCGGGTGAAAACCTTGATGCGTTTGCCGAATTCGCCGCGCGCACGCGTCCCGATATCACCAACTTCGCCGATCTGTTCGCCGACTGGGCTGTTGCCAACCTGATCGATGATCCGGCTGTCGGCGACGGGCGTTACACGTACGCCGCCGACCACACGTTGCCGCCGTTGTTGCCTGCCACGGTGATTCCCGAACCGGTGTCACGCGGCGAGGTTGATGGTACGGTGCATCAATTTGGGGTTGATTACCTGCGCTTGCCGTCCGGTCTGCTGACGGCGGAGTTTGTCGGCGCGACTGGGGCGAGCCTGGTTGGAACGCTGCCGGCGGGTCGTTACGCATGGTGGAGCGGGCGCGGCGACAATGCGGTTTCAACATTGACCCGCGACTTCGATTTGCGCGGACTGGAAACGGCGACGCTGCGGTTCTCGACGTGGTATGAGATTGAGGCTGATTACGACTATGCATTCATCAGCGTTTCGACCGATGGCGGCGTAACGTGGGAAACGCTGCCGGGGCTGCATACAACCGACGCCGATCCACAGGGCGCGAATTATGGCCACGGCTGGACCGGCGTGAGCGGCGGCGGTGAGCGTGGAGTCTGGATCGATGAGGCGGTTAACCTGACGCCATACGTCGGCGAGGAGATAATTCTACGCTTCTGGCAGATCACCGACGAAGGCTATAACGCGCCGGGCATGCTGATCGACGATATCATACTGGCGGAAGCAGACTACAGCGATGATGTCGAGGCGACGACGACCGATTGGCAAGCCGAAGGGTTTGTGCGCGTCGATGGTGATCTGCCCCAACTCTGGACGCTGCGCTTGGTGCGCGTCGCCACTGATGGCGCAATGGCGGTTGAGCCATTGCCCGTTGATGCGGAGGGACGCGCCATATTCACGTTGAGCGCGGAAGAGAGCGGCGTGCTGGTCGTTGCGGCGACTACGCCGCATACGACGGAGACGGCGGGATATCGCCTCGCCATTCGATAAAAAGACTTTGAATCAGTCAGTACTGATATGCTTCCACATCTAGAGATTCCACGCGCTGCATGGGGACCGCTGTTGCTCGTTTCGCTTCTCATTGTGCTGGCCCTCTGGCGGTCTGGAACAACGCCCCCGCTGATCGCGCCTTCCTCGGCCGTGATCGATCCAGGGGCGGAACGCTCCATTCTGCCGGGTCAGCCGACGCCGACCATCGTACCGCTTGCGGGCGATTTTGCGCAGCGCAATGACCTGATTGTGGTGAGCGCCGAGGGGTTATACGACAACCCGACGCAAGCTCAACTGGCCGCCGATCTTGAGCAAGCATTGAACTATGTGGCCGCGCGGTTCGGCGCTCGTCCCGCTGCGCCTATCAGCGCCTATGTTGGCTGGGAAGCGAGTTGCAATCTCCATGGTATTGCCTACACCGATCAGCATGTCACTCAGGCGTTCACGTGCCCAGATTTGCCGCCCAGGCGTGCAGTGAATATTCTGGCCCACGAATTTGTTCACCAGCTTGCGCACGATCGCTATGGCCCGTCACATCTCCAGGCCGATCTGATCTTGCTGGAAGGCGTCGCAACATGGGGCGCGGGTGAATACTGGCTCGGCGGGCAATCCAGCTTCGGTACTTTCGTTCGGCGGCAATACAAAGAAGCGGGTGCGCTGCTACCGCTGGCGACGCACTATGCCGGGCGGCCAATCGGCGATATGAACAAGCTCTATTACCAGTGGGCGAGTTTTGTGGAGTTCCTGATCGAGACCTACGGACGCGATCATTTTGATGCGTTGTATGTCAGCGGTAGCAACGCGCCCGGGTCGGCGGACTATACGGGCGTGTATGGCAAGGATCTGTCTGTACTCGAACAGGAATGGCTCGTCTGGTTGGATCGTCGGTAGGCTATGTGATCCACCCCATCGCGCGCCACTCGGCGTAGCGGGCGCGGATGATCAGCGCCGCCGTCGGCGCGATCCGGTCGCCGACAGCAATAATGGTGCGTTCGCCGGGCGCGCCGATTCCTCGCGCACCCGCTGCAACCAGCGCTTCACCGCCCACGCACAGGTAGTCGCGGAGCCAGCGTGCGATGCCGTTGGCGCCTACCCGTTGCATCGCGTCAAACAAAATGCCCTGGTAGCGCAATATCAATCCCGCGATGATCGGGTAATAGTCGCCCCAGCGCATTTGATCCTGAAAGAAGCGGGTTGCAATATCCGCGCCAACATCATTCAGCACGTTGAGAAATACGTTTTGGAGGTGGTTGACTTGCTGCGGCTGTCCCCAGGGATACATAAAGCGGCTGAATACCCAGTTGAGCGAGACGTTGGCCTGGAATGCGTTGATGTGGCGCAAGTGCTGCGGCTCCGTCAGGTTGCGGCGCAGAGCGTGTTCGAGTAGGCTGGTGGTGCGTTTCAGGTTGCGCACGTGCGATCCGAAGCCGCAGAAGGTCAGCGGACTCTGCTGCGCCGCCGAGTCGCCGACGGGTAACACGCCGCGCAGCAACGGCGATTCTTGCCGATCCATGCTATGCCGCGCCGGGATGTAGCCGTACACCGGTCTGAGGTGTTTGAAATCTGGCCCCGGTTGCTTATAGTCCGGCAGCAGCTCGAAATATTGCTCGAACAACTCGCACAGGGAATAGGGCGGCGATTGCTCGAAGCTTGCGTGATTGACGGCGCCGTTGCCGTTGCGCCGGGCGCTCTTGCGAACGTGAATGCCGTTGGTCGAGTGTCGGTCGCCGTCGCTGAGCGTTGCATAGTAAAACAGATAGACGGTCATCTCATTGTTGCGACCGGGGAAGCCTTCCCAGATCAACTGTCGTCCTCGCTGTGCGTCGGCAACGCTGATTAAAATATCGCCGAGGTCGGGATCGTATTCCCGTGAGCTGACGCCTTGCGCCAGACCGTCCGTGACGGTTCCAACCGTTGGGCAGACGGCGGCGAACGGCTTCCCGGCGTGGCGGATCAATCCCAGTGGTGAAGTTGTGCCCATACCGTCGAGCAACAGGCGCGCCCGATACGATTCGACAGGCGCACGTGGGTTGTCGAGGTTGTCGAGTTCGACCTCGATGCAAAGCGGACCGCGTTCGGGAACGATCACGCGCCGGAAACAGCGCCGACTGAGAATGACACCGCCGGCTTGCGCGACTTTGTGGCACATCAGTTGTAGTAATGCACTTGAATCAAGTGCCAGGCTCAAGACATTGGGCAGCCAGAGATCGGTTGCGCGCGCCTGGCTGAACGGGCTGTGGTAAAAGCGTACGAGACCGTTGCGGTACTCACGCATCACAACCTTGTTCAACTCCTCCCACGTCACTACTTCCAGGTCAACCAATGCTTGAAGCTCACGGCGGCTGATATTCCACTCGCGATGGGCGCATCCGACTTCCCCGCGATCAAAGACCATCACGCGTCGCCCGTAATGTTTAGCCATTACCGCAGCGTGCAATAACCCAAGCCCGCCGCCAGCGTAGATCAAATCAAAGTCAGTTTGCGGCGACTGGTCATCTTCAACCACCCGTTCTGTATTGACATAACGTAATTGATCGTGCTCGCCACGAGTAATCTGTTGCCAGCTTCGTTCCATCTGCCAGACGTGATCCAGGTGCTCCAGCGCATCCATAGACTCAAAAGCGGTGACTGTCCGTGGATAGCGCGCCCGCAAGACGTCAAACAGGGTCTCGCGGTTGGGGGGGGCAGACGGCGAACGCTCTGTGGTTTGCCATTCCCCATCGTTTGAATCGCTGCTCTCGGTAATGCCAACGGCGACCGACTCGGTGAGCGGCACGCCCAATGCAGCAATTGGACGTGGCTTATGCGCATGTTCGTATACCCGCTGATGTATTGCGACAATGCACTCCTGTACGATAGCGGCGATCTGGCGTTTGGTCCGACGTATACGCCAGGGCCAGGCTAGCACGCCGGGTTGGAAAAGCTTGACAGAGATCAAAGCATGAGTGGAAATGATCGCGTCATAGAGCGTCATGCTCAGTTGTAGATGGCCTTGTTTACCGGTGACCGGTGCGCCTGTCCAGCGCAACTGGAGAGGGTAAGGATGCGAATGCGAGGCTGTCGAGTCGCCGACCCAACCGTCAAACAGAAGGGTATATAATTCGCCGTCTCGCCGCCACATAGTGCCAAGACGTTCCGCACCTGACGGCAATGCGCTCCAGGTAGCCGGATCACCGATAACGGCGTGGGTGGTCTCTAACGGCGCGGGCAACTCAATATAGGTCTCGTGGATAATATGCATTGCTTTTGCTGAAGTAGCTCTGCGTATCAGTATTCGCGCCAGCTTCCAGATATGTTTGCACGAATCGGCTGTCGCCAAATCTAGAGACCGACGATGCCTTTGGTTCCGCGGCCGGCGCGGTAGATGCGTTCAACGTTGCCCCACGCCGGCCGCGATGGCAATCGAAATGGTGACATACCTTGAACGATCATTGCGGCTGAGGCGCGCCATTCCCACGTCTCAGCTTCCTGGACAGCCTGGGCTTCGTCTTGTTGACGAAGATAGCAGGAGATGGCGGCAAGCGCGGCGGCTACTTCGTCATCGTCTGGCGTATATGCAATGGGCATAATGCACCTATTAGAGATTTCAGGTTGTGCGAGAGCCGGCAGCCCTCGCGCGGTTTGCTTGTCCTGGCGGCTTATGTCACCAGGCGTCGTGTCATGATCTGTTGGGCTTGCAATTCCAGCGTATCGTCAAGCGGTGCAAAGGTCGCGCCGTTGCCGTAGCGTCGGCGCAACGCAGCAAGCAGCAGGTGATCTGCCAGTTGCAGATTTTTCGGTAACAGCGCACCGTGCAAATAGCATCCAATCGTATTGCGGTAGACCGCGCCGCCGACACTATCCTCGCCATTGTCGCCATATCCGGCGAGTACACGCCCCAATGAGCGCACCCGCGGCCCGTGGTACGTGCGTCCGCTGTGATTCTCGAAACCGACCAGACGGATTGCGGGTTGGACGCTTGAAAGCGTCGCCGGCTGTTCGAGGCTCTCCAGCGCCCAATTGACCTCGACGACGATATTGCCAATCAGACGTTTCGAGCCGCCAACCGTGTGAATGTCGAGCACGCCGACACCGGGCAATTGTTCTCCGGCGTGGGTCAGGAAGTAGTGGCCAAGTAGTTGATAGCCGCCGCAGATCGCCAGCATCACCAGGCCATCTTCGATTGCACGGGCCAGCGGTTCGCTGTGGCGGCGCAAGAAGTCGTCGGCGATCAGCGCCTGACCGCTGTCTTGCCCGCCGCCGAAAAACGCCAGATCGCAGGCGCTCCAGTCGATAACGTCGCCGAGGCCAATCGGGATGACGCGCAATTCAATGCCGCGCCAGGCGCAACGGCGTTCCAGCGCGATGATGTTGCCGCGATCACCGTAGATATTCATCTGCTCTGGATAGAGATGCGCCAGCGTGAGCGCCTGGGTGTTCATCATCGCGTCTCGCCTCGCTCTGCAACGCTTATGACCGGGCGAGCCAATCGCCCTCGGCCACCCACTTGTAGGTGGTCAATTCGCGCAGCCCCATTGGCCCGCGGGCGTGCAGTTTCTGCGTGCTGATCGCTACCTCTGCACCTAGGCCGAACTGACCGCCATCGTTGAAACGGGTTGAAGCATTGACGAATACCGCCGAGCTGTCAACTTCGTTCACAAAACGTCGGACAGCTTCAGGATCGTTGGTCAGGATAGCATCGCTGTGGTCGCCGTACAACGCGATATGATCCAGCGCATCGTCCAACCCGTCCACGATGCGGATCGAGAGAATCAGCGCCATAAATTCTGTGCCGAAATCTTGCTCGCCTGCCGGAACGATCTTCCAGTCGTTATCCCCGCGCGCATCGGACAGAATCGCCAGCGCTTCCGGATCGGCGCGCAGTTCCACGCCGGCCGGAGACAACGCTGCGGCTACTTTGGGCAACAATGCAGGGGCGATTTCGCGCTGGACAAGCAGCGTATCAAGGGCGTTGCAGACGCTGGGGCGCTGAACTTTGGCGTTGTGGATCAGCGGGATCGCGCGTTCGACATCCGCCGTTGCGTCCGCAAACATATGGCACACGCCGATGCCGCCCGTGATCACCGGGATTGTTGCGTTCTCCAGGCAGAAACGATGTAGCCCTGCTCCGCCGCGCGGGATGATCATATCGACATACGTGTCGAGGCGCAGCAGCGCTCCCACCAGCTCGCGATTAGGATCGGTGATACTCTGCACAGCGTCGGCGGGCAAGTCCACGCGCTCCAGCGCGGCGCCAATGACATCGGTGATCGCGGCGCAACTCTGGCGAATGTCGCTGCCGCCGCGCAAGATGACCGCGTTGCTCGTTTTCAGACACAACGCTGCGATATCTACGGTGACATTCGGTCGCGCCTCGTAGATCACCCCGACGACGCCGAGGGGTGTGCGTCGTTTAGATACGCGCAGGTCGTTGGGCCGCACCGTCTCATCGAACGTCTCGCCGACGGGGTCGGGCAGCGCGGCGACCGCGCGCGTATCGGCGGCAATCGTGGCCAGGCGCTCCGGTGACAGCAGCATACGGTCGAGCAAGGACTTGCTGGTTCCGGCGGTGCGGGCGGCTTCAAGATCGGCGGCGTTGGCGGCAAGGATCGCTTCTTGTTGCTCCAGCAACGTATCGGCGATCATATGGAGCGCGGCATCCTTTTGCTCGCAGGTCAATCGCGCCAGCTTGCGCGCTGCGGCGCGTGCGCGTTGACCGATGACATTCAAGTCGGTGGTCATATCTCCTCCTCCGTATGACATAGCGAGGTGTGGTAAATGAACCCGATCCTCGCCTTCCAAGCACTTATTTGCGTGATGTGCGTTGGCGCTCGCGCTCATCCAGGCGCTCGCGCTCTTTGATCACGCGCTTCTGAATGCGATCGAACTGCGATTGCATCTCGCCGGCACGGTAGCTCTGAAAGAGCAAGAGAACGCTTGCGAGGAACATCACGAGAGCTGCAGCCATAAGCGTGATCGTCACAGCTTGTAGCGTGATGCCGATAAGCGGCAGGCCGTTCAGCAGGCTGAAGAGCGCAAACGCACCTGCGCCGAGCCAGAAAGCCAGGCGACGTTTCGAGCCTGCCGTGGCTTGAAACGCTCGTCCGGCGAGAATGACAGCCACGGCAATAGTGACGATCACGCGAATAGTCGTCTGATCCATACATATCCTCAACGTGTTGGATTCTTGCTGCCTAGATTGTACCATTTTTGGCGACGAGCGCTGCGGGAAAGTAAAAGTCCGGGCGCAAGCGCTGCAAAAGGAGCGTGAAGGTATAGCAATCCTAACTCAGGTTGTGAAGTCACTGTAGTGCCGCCTTCAGGCGGCGAAGGGAACCGCCTGAAGGCGGCACTACGCAATCTTTATGACTGCGGTAGGATTGCTATATATGTCTTGTTCCCTTGGCCGACGTTTGCCTTTAAAGTTACTCTGGGCTACAATAGGCGCAATGCTTTCCTCTGCTATTGTCAATCGTAGATGGCGAACTGTTACAGGGAGACAATGATGTACGACCTGTTAATCCAGGATGCAACCGTCCTGCAATTCCACGGCGACACCCTTCATTTCTTGCCCAACCATGCCATTGCCATTCAGGATCAGCGTATAGCCGCTATTACATCTGCCATTAGCGCTGGTCTCGCCCGCGAGATCATCGACGCGCAGGGAATGCTGGCGATCCCTGGTCTGATCAATGCCCATGCCCATACCGCGATGAGCTTGTTGCGCGGCGTCGCGGAAGATGAGCCGATTGAACGCTGGTTCAACGACTACATCTGGCTGCTGGAGCACAACCTGACCGACGAGGACATTTACTGGGGAATGTTGCTGGGCCTTGCCGAGATGATCGAAAGCGGCGTGACAACCGTCGCCGATCACTACTTCGCGATGGATGAAGCAGCCCGCGCGGTTGAACGGAGTGGCCTGCGGGCGTTGCTGGCCTGGACGATGTTTGGCGGTGAGGATGCCGATCAGCAACTGCGGCGCGCTGCCGCCTTCGTCGAACAATGGAACGGTGTGGCGAGCGGGCGAATTAGGGCTTGGCTGGGGCCGCATGCGCCATACACCTGTACACCGGAATTTCTGGCGACAGTGGCTCAGGCGGCGAAGGATCTGGGTGTTGGGATCCACATTCACCTTTCGGAGACTGCCGATCAAGTGCGGCAAAGCTTTGATCGCTATAGCCGTACGCCGGTGGCGATTGCCTATGCCAGCGGCTTATTCGATGTTCCTGCGCTCGCCGCCCATGTCGCTCATCCCGGCGACGGAGACCTCGATATACTGCGCGCCAACGGCGTGGGTGTGGCGGTTTGCCCAAAAACATCCATGAAATTGGCGATGGGGGTGGCGCCGGTCGCCGAGATGCGTCAGTACGGCATTGCGGTGGGGGTCGGCAGCGACGGCGCGGCGAGCAACAATACCTATGACATTCTGGAAGCGACGCGGCTTTTGGCGCTTATCCAGAAGCATGATCGGCGTGATCCGCAGGCGTTGCCGATCAACGAAGCCCTGACTCTGGCGACCAGCGAGGGTGCGCGGGCGTTGCGGCTCGATGGCGTGACGGGGGAACTGCGGGAGGGATTACAGGCCGATATTGCGCTCCTACGCCTCGATGGTCTTCACCTCGGCCCGACGCACGACCTGGGCGCGAATTTGCTCTACAGCGCGCGCGCCAGTGATGTAGACGCGGTGATCGTTGCCGGACGCATATTGATGCGGGAGCGCCGCCTGCTGACGATTGACAAAGCGCAGGTAACACGCGAGGTTAGCGCGCGAGTCGAACGGTTGCTGCACCATCAGGATAGACGACGCATCCAGACATATATGGCGTCGGATTAACTCACTTATTGCGATTAGCCCGTTTGCGCCAGTACATTAGCACGATTTGCATCAAGCACAAGATAATGCCGGCGATTAGAAACGTGACTATATGAAGCGCCGTACCCGCGCCAGCAAGCAACTGTTGTAGCGCGACCGCGACTACGCCAATGGTTACTCCCAGGATGATGGCATCAGTCCACTGTTGTTGCACGCGGATGAGCCTCCTTTGCACCGTTGCTACCAAACGATGATACCCATGCCGCATGTCACCCTGACCCTGAGCGAAGCGAAGGGGAAGGGTCTCGGCGTTGGGGGAATCTGAGATTCTTCGCTGCGCTCAGAATGACACCATGCGGTGTCTCCCATATTGTTT
>JANQID010000129.1 GCA_028282325.1 Chloroflexaceae bacterium
TCACCCTGAGCGGAGCGAAGGGTCTCAGCGTCCCCGATAGCCGGGATTCTTCGCTTTGCTCAGAATGACCGCTTGCGGTAGATCCAAATTCGTTTGGTATGATTTATGTGACGGCAATGTCGGTTGTTGAAATCACCTATCTGGTGGAAAAGGGATGACTGCCGCCCGCGACACTCACGC
Organism: Chloroflexaceae bacterium; assembly: GCA_028282325.1. Lineage (GTDB taxonomy): Bacteria > Chloroflexota > Chloroflexia > Chloroflexales > Chloroflexaceae > JANQID01. The sequence goes on from JANQID010000129.1 coordinate 181, forward strand.
GCTTGTATGACACGTTCGCCGATCCATCGCGTGGACTGGAGGCCGTAGCGCTTGATCTTGCGGTGGCACAGGCCCTGGCACACATCCCGCGCGGCTGTGCCGGAGTTGCCAGATCGCATCATAGCCGCCACAGCTCTGCGTCTCAACATACCCCTGGTCACCCGCGATCTGCGCATACAGGCTTCAGGGATTATGACCATTTGGTAAAAGAATCGCTCTGCGCCAGCAGGATGAGGAGCTGCACACAGAATGAGGCGAGAGGTCGGCGACGTAAGACATTGCTCATCTCCTGGCGTATGTGCAGGTTCGGGAAAGCTCCTTGACGCTGCGTGGTTGATCATCCGAGTTTCTATGTGCGTCGATTACGCCTACATCAACTCGATCAAGCCTTTGCGCAGCTCTTTGCGCGCCCAGCGGTAGTGGCTGCTGGTCGCCGAGACGAAATACGCCGCCAGCGTGTTCTTGTTCATCCAGGGGTAGAGTCCCGCGGTGAAGAGCGTCTCCTCGGAAAGCGCCGTAATCGTTTCGGTGATGCGCCGATAGGACTCCCGAAACATTGCCAGGACCTCGTCTAACGAGCGCTCGGCATGCTTCTGGCGAATGTGCTCGTTGAGCGCGGGGAGTTGATTCCACTTGTAGCCTTCTGCCGGGACGTGCGGCGTTTCGCCGCGCCGGCCGGCCGCCAGCCAGCCCATCGCCATCTGCTCCCATTCGTACAGATGCGCCAGCACATCCTTGGCGGACCACGCGCCGACGACGCCGGGGCGAACCATGAGTTCGGGCGTCAGGGTGGAGAGGAATTGCTCCAGGGCGGCGTGCTCTTTCTCGCTTTCGGATAGGATCAGCGCTTTGGTGTGCGGTCGGGGCATGAGCCGTCTCCTTTTATAGAGCGATCACATAAGGTTAGACAAATGCTGAGCATGGGAGCATAACTCCCGCACTCGACCTATGTTTGTCTTTATTCTAACCGATTGCTCTGCCAGATGCGCGAAATTTGCGGAATGACCCGCCAGCGGTTGTGCTTGGCGATCTCCTTGACTCGCACAAGCGACGCCGGAGTGATTGGCGCTTGAACTTCTTCCCTAAAAAATGGCAAAGCCGTATCCGGAGTACTAGCCGTGCAGCGGGCTTTGCTCACAGCGAGACCGGGTCGAAGGTGTTATTGCCGGTTGGCTACGCCACGCCGACCAGGCGCACTACCTCGCCAAAGGGAAAATCCGCAGTGTCGCGCCCGCCCGGCGTCACAACCCAGAGCGTCGGCAGGTGCGGGGTAAGCTTGCGGAATCCCAATCTTCGGCGCCCAAAATGTGCAGCCAATGGCATTGGTAATAATCCCCACATAAGCCAGGGTCTTGCCAGAATATTGGCTTCGCAGCATCAGAATTGAACTTATCAGGTAGCTCAAAGGAGACAAAAGCAGGGAGATATGCCAGGCTGTTCCGTGAAATTGAACTATAGCAATCCTATTCAGGTTGTGAAACCACTGTAGTGCCGCCTTCAGGCGGCGAAGGGAACTGCCTGAAGGCGGCACTACGCAATCTTTACGACTGCGGGGCGTCGTTTAGAGTGGTACACTGTCGGCGACGCGCAACGACGAGAATCAACCCGTTTGCGTCGAGCGGCAGCGTAGAAAGACGCATATGCCCATTTTCTCAGACTTCCAACTGATCGCGATGCAGCTCTCCACCCTCTTTGTGTGCGACGCGGATGGACGCCTGCGTTATGCGCGCGAGCCGGGGTATGCGGAATCTGAGCTGGACCCCGCGCCGCGCTTTTTTCTGGGGCGGACGAAGGAGGGCAACATATGGCGCTTCCGCTATGATCTGCCTGCCGATCTCGTGCGCGACCTCGATCGCATGTGCCGCGCCGAGCCAACCGCCGTGAACCTGGCGGAACCTCCGCTGGCCGTGGCGGCGATCAGGGATGTCCTCCGCGCACACGCGCCGCTCTATGAAGAGCGCGGGCCGGCGTACTGGATCTCCGACGGCGTCGCGGCCCCGCCAGATGCGGTTTTGATTTCCGCGGCGAATGCCTCGCTGCTGGAAGCCCACTTCCCCTGGAAATGGACATCGCGGTCGAACATTGCGGCGGGGCCGCTCGCGGCGACGGTCGTTGAAGGCCGCGCCGTGTCGATCTGCTACTGTTCGCGCATCGGCGCGCAGGCGGCGGAGGCCGGCGTCGAAACGGCGGAACCCGCGCGCGGTCGCGGATACGCCGTCGCCGCCGTCGCCAGGTGGGCGTCCGCCGTTCGCCAGCGCGGGCTGATCCCGCTTTACAGCACCACTTGGGACAACATCGCGTCACAGGGCGTCGCGCGCAAGCTCGGCATAGTGTGCTACGGCGAGGATTGGCTGATTATGTGAGGCTTGACACGTGATGCGCAGCGACGTTCGTGCCGGATCGAGGCGGCGCTGCTTGCCGAGGCCGCCGGATGGCTGGCGGGCTATCGCCAGTTTTGGGAAGGCAGTTTTCGGCGTCTTGATGAACTGCTTGACGAGTTGCAGAATACCGAGGTCACAGTTACGATGCTCTTGCCGTGTTGACCTGCCCCCGCATCCTTTGCCGCCGTTTGCCCGAATCTTTTCCGTTCGTAGTATCATATATAGAGATACTGCATATCACAAATCCGATATTCTCCGAATGGCGAACCACCAGGAGTAAGAAATGGCTTTGCATTCGTCAACTCCTCGCGATGTCTCGAGCGACGCAAGCGCCACAGCGGCCACCATAGACTATGGGCCGAACGACGCTCGCGCTGTGGCGAGCATCGCTCAGGTATTGCGGGCGCTGACGAGCGCACCGTATGACGACGGTCGCGGAATCGCGCGGGTGATGATTCAGTACGCCGGCGCCGAACGCGCTGTGTTTGTCGCCGATCCCGATGTCGAACCGGACAGCGCTGTGGCGATAACCGCCGGTGAGGATCACGCAACGAGTATTCCGCTTGCGGCGGATTATGCGCCGCTCACGGTGATGCATCAGGCTGCGCGCACGTTGCAGCCGGTCGTGTACAACGCCGCCGCTTGCAACGATGAGTTCACCCACGATCCTTACATGCAATCGCACCAACCGGCCGCGTTCTTGTGCCAGCCGCTCGTGCACCGGGAGAGCCTGGTAGGTTTGTTGTACCTGGAACATCCCCGCGCCGCCGACGGATTCGCCCCGCCGCAGGTTGCGGTGTTGGATGTCCTTGCTTCCCAGGCCGCAGCGATGATTGCCCACGAACGCCAGCGCGCTCACCTGGAAAGCGTCATCGAAGAGCGCACCGCCGCGCTCCAGGTCGAGCAGGCTGAGCGCACCCACATCGCCGGCGAGTTAGAACGGTCGCTGGCACTTCAAGAAGCGATGCTCGATGCTGTCGCCGACGGCATTTTGGTGATGAAAGACGACGATCAGGTGATTGAGTACAATCGCCAGTTCGAGCGGCTCTGGCATCTGAGCCGCGAATGGGGCGTCGCATTTACGCCGGAAGAGCGCATCGCCCAGATATTGCGCCACGTCAGAAATCCGGACGCATTCGTCCACCGTATGGATCGGATGCGGCAAATCCCGTCATCCGAAGGCTATGACCTGGTCGAGACAACCGATGGACGCATCATCGAGCGCTACAGCGCTCCATATCAAGTTGGCAATATCATCATCGGGCGCATCTGGAGCTTCCGCGATGTCACCAAACGCCTACAAGCCGAGGCGGCGCTGCGCGAAAGCGAGGAACGTTACCGCGAGGTGGTGGAGGGCACCGACGATCTGATTGTGCAAATCGACGAAGAAGGCAACTTTACATTTGTCAATCACACCGCCGAACGGGTCTTCGCCCTTCCGGCGGAGGCCTGCCTGGGGCAAAGCTTTTTCGATTTTGTCCACCCGTCGGATCGGACCCGCACCCGGCAGGCGTTCACCGGCTGGATCGCCAAAGGCCAGACCAGCGCAACCCTGGAAAATCGCCAGATTAGCCGCACCGGCGCCGTACGCTATATGCTCTGGACGACCAACTTGCATTACGACCGGCAGGGCAATGTCACCACCATCAACGGCATCGCCCGCGACATCACCGATCTGAAGCGGGCCGAAGCAGCCCTGCGCCGCGCGCGTGATGAACTGGAAATCCGGGTGAAAGAGCGCACCGCCGAATTGAGCCAGGCCAACATCGCGCTGCACGCCGAAGTCGCCGAGCGCAAGCGAATCGAGGCGGCGCTGCGCGAAAGCCAATTGTTCCTGCGCGGCTTTCTGGACTACTCGCCGGCCGTCGTCTTCGCCAAAGATCGCGAGGGGCGCTACATCCTGGTCAACAGCCGAATGGAAGAATCGGTGCATTTACACGCCGGTCAGTTGCTCAACCAGACCGACGCCAACCTCTTCCCGGATGAAATCGCCGAAGCGATGCGGCTCAAAGATCAGGAAGTGCTGGAAACGGGCAGAGCGATTACGACCGAGACGGAGATCCCGCTGCTTGATGATATGCATTCCTTTTTGTTGGTGAAGTTTCCCATCTATAACGACCGGGGAGCGATCACCGCGATCGGCAGCATCGCGACCGACATTACCGAACTCAAACGCGCCGAAGAAGAGACGCGCGCCCGCGAGATCGAATTTCGCGCGCTCTTCGAGCATATGATCAACGGCGTCGCCTACTTCCAGGTTGTCGTTGACGACAACGGCGATCCCGTCGATCTGATTTATGTCGAAGTCAACGAAGCCTTTGAAGAGCAAACCAACCTCAAGCGGGAAAAGATCATCGGCAAACGCATTACCGAAACATTCCCCGGAATCGATCGGATGGAGCCAAGCTTGATCCGTCTGTATGGCGCTGTCGCGCTGACCGGCGCGGGCATTCAGTTTGAATTCCACTTCGATCTGCTCCAGAAGTGGTTCGCCGTTTCGGCCTATAGCCTGCGCCAGAGCTATTGCGTCACCGTTTCGGAAGACATCACCGAGCGCAAACAGGCCGAGGAAGCCCTGTGGCAAGAGCGTTCGCACCTGGAAGATATGGTCAACCAACGCACGCGTGAGCTGAAAAGCGAACGCGACCGGACCACCGCGATCCTCGAGTCGCTGGGCGATGCCGTGATGGTCGTTGATATGCGCGGTGTGATTCAATACCTCAATCCGGCGGCCACGCTGCTCACCGGCATTCGCTTGGACGGAGTCTCCCGCGCCCGGCACACCTGGTGGCTCTGGCGCCAGGTCGATCAGCACGAAGACATCGGCCAGATGCGCGCAACGGTGCAATCTGGCCAGACCTGGATCGGCGAGCTTATTGATCGGCGCAGTGATGGTACCCACTACGATGCGGCGATTACGGTCGCGCCTCTGTTCGACCCTGAAGATTTGAAAGATCCAATCGGCTTTGTCAGCGTTCAACGCGACATTACCCCGCTTAAAGAAGCCGAGCGGCTCAAGGATCAGTTTGTCTCGAACGTCTCGCACGAGCTGCGCACGCCGATGTCCCTCATCACGATGTTGACGGGAAGTCTGGAGATGTTGTACAGTCGGCTGGACGACGAACGACGGTTGGAGATCATCCGCGACATACGCGAACACACGCGCGTTCTGAGCGACCTGATCGGCGATGTCTTGGAGATCTCGCGCATCGATAGCGGACGCATTGCCACCGATCAGCAGGCGATTGATCTCGCCAAGCTCGTGCGTGATGAAGTCGCCCAGCTTGCACCCCTGGCCGAGCGCAAAGAGCAGCAGTTGACGATCAAGAGCAGCAAATGTCTGCTCGTGCATGGCAACGAAGGTCAGATACGTCAAGTGTTGCGCAATTTGCTGAACAACGCCTTCAAATACACGCCTGAGGGCGGGCAGATCGTCTGCACGTGCCAGGTGATCGAAGCCAGGTCAGGCAAGCAGCGCGAACCGGGCGCAAAAACGTTATTCCGCGCCTGGCCGGGGCGCGGCAAGTTGATGCCGGGGCGCTGGGCCGCCCTGCGCGTCACCGATACCGGAATTGGCATCGCTCCATCAGACCTGACGCGCATTTTCGAGCGCTTCTATCGGGCGAAGGCACAAGGCGACATTCCTGGCACCGGCCTTGGGCTGTCTATCGCCTGGGAATTGATAAAACGCCACGCCGGCCATCTGGAAGTAAGCTCAATCCCCGGAACCGGCAGTAACTTCACCGTCTACCTGCCACTACAAGAGGAACGCTATGGCTATGAATGATCATTGCATTCTGGTTGTCGATGATCAGCGCGACTACCTGAAAGCAATTCAACTGATATTAGAAGGCGTTGGGTATACCGTAGCGACGCGTGCCAGCGCCGCTGAAGCGCTGGAGGTTCTGGATCAGCGCCCGGTCGATGTTATTCTCGCGGACATCGCAATGCCGCAAATGAACGGGTATCAGTTATTTGAAGCTGTGCGCAAACGGCCCGAATGGGCGGCCATACCGTTTATTTTTCTCACCGCGCGTGCGCTGGATAGCGATATCCGCTACGGCAAGGCCCTGGGGGTTGATGACTATTTGACCAAGCCCATCCAGCCTGAAGATCTGCTGGCGACGATCGAAGGCAAGTTGCGCCGTCGGCAACAGTTGATCCAGGGTCGCGTGCAAGCCCCGCCGCAAGCGACGGACAGCGGCGAGATTATGATCGGAAGCTTGCGTATCGATACCGAACGCCACCAGGTCTGGCTCAACGACGATCTGGTTGAACTCTCGGCGCGCGAATTCACCTTGCTGGCGCACCTGGCGCGCAACGTCGGCCTCCTGGTCGAAACCTGCGATCTGCTGCAAATCACCCATAGTGTCACCGCTTCTGATGCTGCCGAAGCCCGCGAACTGCTGCGCCCGATTGTGCGTTCGGTGCGACGCAAACTCGGATTCGCCGAGGGCGAGTCGGGCTATATCGAGACCATCCGCAGCCTGGGCTACCGGATGGTTGAGCCAACAACCGACTAGTCGCGTTGACTTCGCGCCTCGTTGCGCCCGGAAGCGCCGGGTGCAACGGCCTTCACCTTATCCTATCACCCTACATCGCCGCCTATCTGCGGTTTCCCTGTTCCGCAAATTTCACGCAAAACTCCCGCTCTATCGAGTCGAACGACAACCAGGCGAATGCTATGCTAATTACTACGGATCGGCTCATGCGCACAATGGCGTACGCATGGGCCGGTCTGAGGAAGTCCAAACTGATGTGCGCAGCAACGCTGCCCGTCCCAAATATAGTTGTTGGGAGACAATCCAGTGAATAGTGCGGCATATCCTTCTGTTCTTTCGGCTCGAGACGCAGCCACGTTGATGATGATGCGCGGCGCTGCTGGACCAAGCGGATATTTGATGCAGATTGATGATAATTGGCAGAATATCCTGGGCTGGAGTCCCGCCGAAATGTTAGCCGATCCGCTCATCGCTCGCCTGCACCCCGATGACCAAGCCGCAATGGTCGCGGCAATCCATCATTTGCATAGCGGAGGCGACTATATTTCATTCGTTGGTCGCTGCCGACGCAAAGATGGCAGCTATCTCTGGCTTACCTGGCATGCAATGCCGCATATCGGGGATCGCCTGACCATTGATCTGATTGTACAACCATGTCCAATGTCACAAGAAGCCGGCGCATGCTAGCGTGAAAAGACTTTTCACAACTATTGCCGATGAGCTTCGGCTTCATAACGTTATCCATATATCAAGGGTGATGTAATGCAAGATAGCCTCTATTTCTCAGCCAATTCCAATGATTATTCGTCCACAATTCTTGTGGCGGATGATGATATCATCGATTCGCCCACAATTCTTGTGGCGGATGATGATGATATCATCGCCAGGTTGTTGTATGACTACTTTCAGGCCCAAGGCTATCACGTGCATATCGCATCCAACGGCGTTGAAGCTCTGCAATGCGCTGATTCACAACATCCCGATCTCGTGTTGATGGATGTCTGGATGCCGGAGATGGATGGGCTGGAAGCCATTCGTCGGATACGCACCGATCATCAATTTGACGGTCTCCCCATTATTACGCTCACTGCACTGGCAATGCCAGGGGATAGAGAGCGTTGTATGGCAGCCGGAGCGACGGCATACATAACGAAGCCAGTCAGTCTTAAGATGCTGTCGCAGATGATTAGCCAACTGTTACCGCATCATTCGTCGTACCATGGCGGTGCGTTGCGGAACGGCAGAACGTATGATGCGGGTAATGCATAATTCGCCGATGAAGCGTCTACTGAGTTAGTAGTCAGGACAGTGATGTCCATCTCTGTGCGCGATGAGGCGCCATCTTTGCGGGTAGCCGGGTGGTAGAACAATGGCGTATCCTAACCTCCGGCTATTCTCTGACCTGTCGCCCAATGCAGAAGATTATGCCGCCTTGTGATCTCAACCCGACAATATGACACTGCGCAAAAGCTTGGTGCTGTTGAGGTGACATCTGGCTACGAGGGCATAGTATGACCGAGGTTTCGATAGGCGCGCGCTGGGGGTGGCTATATCAAACAGATGCTATGGCAAACCACTCAGGCATTGCTGAAAATCGCCAGAAAACAACGATTGCGCTGCGTGCCACCGCCGGCATTGACGGCATCTTTACGGATATTGATCCGAACTGGCGAGGCGTTCTCGGCTGGAAGCCGCATGATCTACTCGACACACCGCTGGTGAACAATATCCATCCCGATGATCTCGGCAACGTCGTCGCCGCGATCCATCATTTGTACAATGTTAAAGACCACCAGCCGGTCACGTTTCGCTGTCGTTATCGACGCAAGGCCGGCGTTTATGTCTGGACCGTCTGGCAAGCTACGCTCGAGTCAGAACGTTGGCAACTCGATCTCGTTATTAACCTCGACGCCCCTTGCTAAAACCTGCCTGAAGCGTAACCGAGTCACAGACCGAGCCGGTTTTCTCCGGCGCGGTTTGCCGATGTCTCTGTTCGACTCTGCTATGATCCATCGGCTTCACGACTAGCCTCGTCTGTGCAAACTGACTTTTCCTCGCGCGCCGTATTGCATATCCGCATACATCTTGCGTTTGCTGGTGCGGGCGCCTCTGCGCCGTCCGCATATATGCGCGCACGGTTATATCCCTGTACCGATCACACTGACCAGCGGCGCATCGATAGCTGATAGGGCAAGCCAGGCCTGATGCGGAGTAAGACGCGGTGCGCCAGCGTCGGGCAGCGATCTAATCACCCGCCGAACGCCAGCGCCGATAGAGGCGGAAGATGACGACCCCGGCCATCCAGAAGGCGAAGACGACCGGTGGCAGCATAATGACGCCATTGCGCGCCGAGGAGATCGCATCCGTCGGCGAGGCGCCCCATTCGATCAGCGGCGCATCGGGTGCGCTGGTCAGGCCGTGGCGAACCTCGGCATTGTGAACGGCGACGAGAAAATCGGACTCGTCGATGGAATGCACGCGGATGCCGGTGCGATGGGGCTCGCGCCAGTCGAACATACAAGCATAACTGGATTGCAATCGGCAGACCGCCCACAGCGGAACCGGCATATCCGGTTGCCAACCTTCCGAAACCACCGGCGCGACAAAATAGAAGGTGACCGTGTTGCCCATCGCGCTATTGCGCAAGCGTACAACGTGCGAGCCGGACATCTCGCCGATCACCTGTCCGTCACGAAACGTGAACGCCTGCGCGTCGGGATGGGCGGCGGCTTCGGCGACCAAGATGTCGGTTATCCGCTGCCCGCCGCTGAGTTCGCGGTATTGATACGCAGACAAGCTGGAGCCGAGCGCGGCGCTCGTTGCCAACAGCACGGCGAAGAGCATTTCGATGCCCCAACGCATACTCTCAACGACCATCACGACCAGACCGACCAGGATAGCGATGACTAGCGCCGCTTCCAGCGACCAATACCATGCCGCCGGCGCGGTAATCACCAACAGCAGCAGAAAGGCGCGCAGACCCATCAGCAAAATTTTCCATATTGGACGGTTAATGTCGTTCATCGTTCGAAAGTATGTGCGCTCCGGGCGTTCGTACGCAGTATGCCATGGTCATGTGTATAGTCATAAACGCACATTGCCGGAGGTTATTCCCAAGCGGTGTTTTAAGGTTCGGTTGTATGCGGAGTGCGGCAGCTTGCCGCCGCACTCCGCATACGCCTGCCGGGCGCCCTCCACGAACATCGTTGCGTTCCTTTGCGGTATGATCGCCCGTATCGGCGAGCAGCCCTTGCGTTTCACCCCGCGCCTCTGCTATGATAGGGCCACGTCCGTTTCTCGTCACCCGTCGTTCGTCACCCAGCCGGAGGAAGCGCCGATGTCGCTGGACCCTACGTCGAT
>JANQID010000003.1 GCA_028282325.1 Chloroflexaceae bacterium
GCCACGCCGACCGCCACGCCGACCGCCACGCCTCCCGCCACGCCTCCCGCCACGCCGACCGCCACGCCGAACGCCACGCCGACCGCCACGCCGACCGCCACGCCGACCGCCACGCCGAACGCCACGCCTCCCGCCACGCCGACCGCCACGCCGACCGCCACGCCGACCGCCACGCCGAACGCCACGAGATAGATATCGGCCGAGGGGGTCGCCGCGGCGATCAGCGCGGGCATGCTGAACGGTTCGAGAAACGGCGCAAACGCCGCCAGAACCGGGACGGCAAATCCTAACCCGAGTACAATCACCGTAAACCAGCCGAGCCAATTCGCGGCGTGGCGGGGAAAGCGCCAGAGCAGCGCATCGCTTGCCAACGCGCCCATCGTCCAGCCGATGCAAACCAGCAAAGCCGCACGCCATTGAAATGTCGCGCCGGCGAGGCTGGCCAATGCGCCGGCCAGCAACACGCCGGCCAGCGGCCCGCCGGCCAACAACTGCCAGCGCGCCCGGCACAGGGCGCGGAAACGCGGGTCGGCGCCGACCGCGGCGCGCACCTCCCAGACCCTCAAATCCTCATCCAGGTCTTCGTGGATGCTGTCGGCATAGCGGCGCAAGGCCAGCCCGCGAAAGAACAGCCAGTAGAGCAGCTTGAACGGGTTGGCGATCAAGATCGCGGCAGCGGCGGGATGATCGGCCATCAGGATCCTCCAGACAACAGCGCCAGCAGGCGTTGCAATTGATCGAACGAAAGCAACCCCAACGCGTAGAGCAGCAGCGCAACGACTCCCAACAGCAAAAGAACGGCGGTTATCCGAGCGCCGAAGCTATCAAGCGTCTCGGCCAACTTCGTGATCGCGTGGTTCAACGGCGACGGCGCGGCGGTGCGCGACGGGCGGCGCGGGTTGCTGGCGCGCCGCGCCCTGGCGTATTTCTTACGCACGGTACGATCCAGCGTATACCAGGCCCATCGGCGCAGCGCGCCGTCGCGGGCGTGAAACCGTCCGGGCGGTTGGCCCTTAGATTCGTAGAGTAACGCGCCGGCCCACTGCAAACAAAGCGGGTGATCGCGACCAGCTCGCAAGCCGATCCGCACTTCCGCCGGAGTGAACGGGCGATCGTGGGGCTGGCGCAACAACGCTTCGGCTTCGGCGCGGGGCATCGTTGACAGAATCTGTTCATCGACCGCGTTGGCGAAATAGGCCCGAACCAGGCCGATCAACGACTGGCGGGTCGCCAGCACCAGCGCAATATCGCCATGGGCATACAGGCTGCGCAGGATGCCGAGGAATGTCTCGTCAAACGCGTCGTTATGCTCCAGCGTATGCTTAAACTCGTCTAGCAACAGCACCACGCGCAGGCCGCCGCGCTCGGCCCATTCCAACGCCCGCTCCAGATCGCGGATCGACGGATCGGGCGTATCCGCCCATGCACGCAGGGCGCGTTCCTGGCCTGGAAGCGCGGGCATACGCGGCAACAGGCGTTCGAGCACTTCCCGACAAAAGCTCGCCTGATCCGCCAGCCTATCCATACTCAGATAGATCGGCAGATAATCGCCATGCTCGCGCAACAGATCCGGCAACCGCGCCTCGAGATAGCGCAGCAAACTGCTCTTGCCGATACGCGCCTCGCCCACCAACGACACGCTCAACATATTCTGCAAACGGTTCAGGATAGCCTGGATCTCTTGCGTGCGCCCGACAAACCGATCGGGCCGCGCCACATTGCCCGGCGTAAACGGAGAGCCGCCGGACGGCGGCGAGAACGGAACGCCGCCATCCGGATGGGAAATGACCATGCGCGGCGGCGTCAGATAGAGCGGTTCGGCTCGCCGTTGACGCACATATAACGTTGGCAGATAAAAACTGGCCGAGTCTTTCTCGGCGGCGTACAGGCGGCGGCGCGCTTCGGCGGCGGCGGCTTGCAGACTCTCCCGGCGCGCCAGCGTTGTGTAGATCGCCGGTGTGACGTAGTCGGTGGCGGCGGCCATACGCGTAGTCAGTTGCAGCGCCAGCACGGCGGCCACGCGCGGATGAGCCGTCAGGGCCGGAGCAAGATTGGCGATCAATTCTTCGCCGGGCGGCTGTTGGGCGCTCTGGCAAGCCGCGATCACCCAGAACGGCGGCGGGTTGGCCAGCGCCTGCAAGCGCGCCGCGTTCACCGGATCGCGCCCGCCCGCCGCATCGTCGAACACCAGGCAGCCCTGGCCATTAGTCAGCAATCCGTGGCCGTAATAATCAACCAGCGTCACCGGCGGACCATCGCGCAGGCGGTTGTCAAGCATATCCATCGTGAGCGGCGGCCCCAGCGCTTCAAGTTCAACGTGATCGTCCAAGGCGTCGCGCAGGTGGCGACGAGCCTCGCGTTCGTAGCGGCGCGCGCCGTCATTGAAACCCGCGCGCGGCGTCAGCAGCAACACGCGCGGACGGTCGGAGATCGCGTAATCGGGCGGGTCGGCCACAAATCGGCGCGTACACGTCAATACCCGGCCCTCGCGCAACAGCCAGGGTTGGGGGCCATCGAAAGCCAGCTCCCAGGGCAAGGCGCCGATGTGCTGGGTATTGTCGGCGTCGGGAATGAACGCCAGCACAATGTCGCCCGCGGCCTCGCGCAACGCATCGAGCAGCGGGCGTACGCCCGCGCCGTGTAACAACGCCCGGCCCAGATGACGCCCTACGCGCTCGTGCAGGTCGGCGGGCAAGCGCTGGTTGTGCGCATCCCAAAGGTCATACTGCTCCAGCGCTGCGCGTTCGGCGGGGGTCGGGGCGAACAGCCAGGCCGATTGCTGCTCGTATTGCGGATATTGGCGCGCATTAAGGGCGCGCTGAATCAACGACCAGCGCTCATTTTCAAACGGCGTGGTGAGATTGACCGTTACCGGCGTATGACCATCCAGAGACCAGGTCACTGCGATGGCGCCCTGGTCATCGGGCGGATCAAATGTGAGCGTAAGAATCGAGCGTTCCATTGCAAAGATGCCCACAACGCTGATCGGCACAGCGGTATGTGAGGAATTGTACCATCTTGCCGCCTAAAAAGACAAGCCCGCCCCTCACGCCATCGGCCAGTCCGGAATCAGCGCGTCGATCGCCGCCATCCGCCGCCGCGTCTCGCGCAGGGCGATGACCACGCGCATATGTATAGATAAATCAGTTAGAGGTCGTACAATGTGGCTGTAGGACTGCCAGTCCTTGAAGGACTGGCAGTCCTCGATCGTCTATATCTTAGGCTGATCTCTCTATAGTGCAGCACGTCGTCGAAGCTGAGCATACGCCCGCGACATACTGATCGCGGTTGATCTGCACCCGAAGCCGGATCGTCCTACAAGCTGCAAAGCCAGCGGGAAAGCGCCGCAATCTGGTGCGCCTCGTTCAGATTGGCGGCATTGCTTAACAATCCTCGCTCAAGCTGATCCCAGATTTCCGTAGCCATACGTTGTTGCACCGCCGCGCCGACAAAAAACAAGGCCGGGGTATAGCTGGCTTCGGCGAACGCCACGCGAATGCGCTCGATAGCAGCGCTCGCAGTTTTCCAGTGCTCATCGGCGCCGGCAGGATCGATGCCGCCTTTGAGTTCGCCGAATGCCAGATAGAGTTCAGGGTTCTGATATGTCGCCGCATTCAACTGTTCGGGACTGACGGACAGCAAACACAGATCGGCATTGGTCCGCATCAGCGCCGGAATGGAGATGCCCTCGATAGACAGGATTGACACTCATCGCTTGCGCCAGATATACACGCACTTGCGCAGAGGATCGCGCCCGTGCGCGCCCATTTGCTGGCTGCTATTGCCCTTGCCGCCGGGCAAAACCAGAATCTTCTCCACCGCAAAACCGAGCTGCTCTGCAAAATCTGAAAGAATCATATCCACAGAAACGCTGGCGCCGGCGTAACGCACATTGTCGTTCACCATAAACAACGGCGCGTTGGATTTGAGCACACGCGCGCTCTCGGCAATCACGCATGCCATCTCCGAAAAATACCCGCGCACCATGCGCGGAATACCCGCATTGTTCAGTTCGCCGCGCAACCTCAGGCGCTCAAGATACCCCCGGATTTGTTGGAGCAAGGGGTGCTGCTCGGCAACGGCAAGCGCAGCCTGCCATGACGGATTCATACGCGCCAGATCTTTCGCGCGATTTTCGACCGTGCAGCTCAACATCGTCTGACGCAAATCGGTCAGACCGCGCTCTTCGATGCCGAGCAAGGCCAGTTCCAGCGCATAGGTTCGGGTGTAATCATAGCGGTTGCAATACGGCGGCGACGTGATGAGCGCATCATAGCGTTCAGACTCCAGCCGGGGCATAATCTCAAGACACGAGCCATAATGCAAATGGATCGCGCCCGCCGTACGCTCGACGGGAAACAGCGACGCTTGCTGCTGCGCGGGAGCAATATCCTGGAGCATAGCCTGAATCTTCTCGCCAATCGCCTGCTCAAATGAAGGAATAACGCCTTTGTCGAACGCCTTCTTGCCCTGTCTGCGGCCCGATCGATAATCCCAGCGCAGATATTGCCCATCTTTGCGGGTGTAGCTCACGCTTTCCAGCACGCTCAACAACGCAACGATGAGCACATCACGCACATCGGGTCGTTCACGCTGGCAGGCGTCGAGGTAACGTCCGATCGCCTGCTGCGTCGCCGGCGGATACGCACCCCGGGTAATGCGCAACTCGGGGATGGGAACGCCACCAGTCGACTCCGCCCAGACCGGATGCGCAGCCCAAGCTTTGAGCCGTTGCAGATCCTCCGGCGCTAATCCCGCATCGACCAGTTGTTTGGCAGCGATGATCCGCACGGGCGCGCCCGAATGAAACGGAACGCGCCCGCAAACGACTCTTATCTTATCGGCTACCCCAACGCCCGTCGGCTCGCCCTACTTCTTCACCCGGTCGCGATATTTCTCGCGGAACTTCGTCAGCTTGGGGGCGATGACGACCTGGCAATACGGCTGCCAGGCGTTGTGCGCGAAGTAGTTCTGGTGATACTGCTCGGCGGGGTAGAACGTATCGAGCGGCGCGACCTCGGTGACAATCGGCTTCTTCCAGACTTGCGCGGCGGTGAGCTCGGCGATCACGCCCTCGGCAATCGCCCGCTGCTCCGGCGAATGGTAGAAAATCGCCGAGCGATATTGCGTGCCGACATCCGCTCCCTGCCGGTTCAATGAAGTCGGGTCGTGGATGGTGAAAAACACCTCCAGGATTTCGCGGAACGAGATCGCCGCCGGGTCGAAGACCACCTGCACGACCTCGGCGTGACCGGTTTTCCCCGTACACACCTGCTCGTAGGTCGGATCGGCGACAGCGCCGCCCGCGTACCCGGAAGTAACCTGCAACACGCCTTCCATCTCGACATACACCGCCTCCAGACACCAGAAACAGCCGCCGCCAAGCGTGGCGACTTCGGCTCCGGCGGGAGGGCCGGACTGGGGATTCTGCTGCATATGATCACACCTTCCTTATGTTGTTCGGCAAGTAATGATACGCGCGCAACGGCGCAATACGCATCATTCACATAACATCAGAGGCGTGCGTATGCACGCCTCCGTGATCAGTATAGCATTGTTTGTCTGTGGGATCCGGTTCGGTTATGCCGGGGATATATTCACGGCAAGCAGCACCCCTCGATACGCGCTTCTCGGGATGCTACCAAATGTCACCCTGACCCTGAGCGAAGCGAAGGGGAAGGGTCCCGGCGTTGGGGGAATCGGAGATTCTTCGCTGCGCTCAGAATGACGCCATGCGGTGTCTCCCATATTGTTTGGTAGCTTTCCCACACGCCGCACACTACTCGGGATGCTTCCAGGGGAAGGATCTCGACCTCGGAGCCAGGGATTCTTCGCTGCGCTCAGAATGACGCCATGCGGTGTCTCCCATATTGTTTGGTAGCTTTCCTAACACTCTGCGCTGCCTCAATCGCGGATCTGCGCGATCTGCGCGCGGCGGAAGGCGATAACCACACGATCGTAGTTGTAGCGCTGCCTGACGCCGTCGAGCACCAGGCCGTCGTGGCCCTGGCGATCCAGCCACCACTCGACCATCGCGTCGGTTTCGAGATCGAGCCCGACGCCGCGCGCCTCGGTCTCGATGCGCGTTTGCAGGCGCTGCCACTCGTCCCACGCGATCACCAGCGGTCTGAAGAGTTGAACGCGATAGCGGTCGCCCATCCACCCGAACAGGCGCGGCAGCAGCGACCGGTGCCGAATGGCACCCAGCTCCAGGCCGCGCCCGGCCGGCGTGCGCTGCTGCGCCGGGTTGAGCAGAGTCAACACATCGTGAATCTGGCCCTCGCGCGCCCAGGCGTCGGCGTCCGGCGCGGTCATCGTCTTGATCCGCTCGTCATAGTCGGAGATGCGCGGCACGCGGGGCGGGGCCATAATCTGGATCTGGGGAACCGGCTCGCCGCCGCGCAGTTGGGAGATCGGGTCGAACCACCAGGCTTCGGCGACCTCCATCGGCGGGTCGCGGCGCACACGATAGCGGAACCCGCGCCGCTCGCGCCCCTCGTCGGCACGTGACTCGGCCTGGAGGCGCACCCCGAGGCGCAAACCGCGCGCGCGTTCCGGGGCGGCGAACCACTCGCGCACGGTCTCGAAGCGGAAGATCATCTGCGTGCCGCCGGGCGCGGCGCGCTCGGAGACGCGCCGCCAGCCCTGACCGGTCAGCCCGCTCCAGCCGCCGACGACAGCGCGCAACGGAGCGTACACAGCGACGACATCATCGACGCCGGGCAGGTGATCGTGAAACCAGAGGCCGGGCAGCATTGCGCCGGAGGTGGGCAGGCGGATGGTGCCGCCCAGCACGCTTTGCTCACGCGGTGCATTGGGCAGGCGCACCGTCGGCATACCGGCGTAGATCGCACCGCCGCACTCGACGCAGAACAAGGGATCGTTCGGCGGCAGCGCCGCGCCGCAATGGCGACAGAACTTCGGTTGGCGTCCGGCAGTCGTTGACGGAGGCATAGGCGTTGCTGCGGATCTTCAATGGTGCAGGGTTGCAGGCAGACCGGTGGCATTGCGAACCGGGCCGCTCGGCGCAAATCGTTGTTGCAGCTATACTAGCAAATTCGTGGCGGGTGTCAAGAATGCGAAATCCACGCTATAATTGAATTGAATTGACATGATTTGCGCGGCGGGCGGGACAAACCGCATGGTCAGCAGGCGTCAGCCGCATCGAACCGGCGGCTTGCACCCTTCAAGATATATGGAGATAAACTATGGTCGATATTGATATCAGACTGACTTTGCCCGACGAACTGGCGCGTGAAGCGGCGGCGCGCGGCTTGCTGACATCCGAGGTCTTACAACAACTCATCGATGCGGAGGTTGAACGGCGACGCAAGATCGAGCGGTTGTTTTCCACGATGGATGAACTCGCCGCTGTGGATCCGCCCCCGCTCAGCAACGACGAACTGAACGCCGAAATCAAGGCCGCGCGAGCAGAGAGGCGATCCCGCCGTGCGGATAGTGCTTGACGCCAATATCACTATATCCGGTTTGCTCTGGTATGGCGCGCCGCGCAAGATCATCGATGCGGCCCGGAGCGAGCAGATCAAACTTTTCAGCAGTAGAGAGTTGTTGGAAGAACTGGAAGATGTTCTCTGGCGACCTAAATTGGCAGCCCGCTTTGCGCAAATCGGCAAGACGCCGTCAGAGCTGATCGATGCGTATACTGTCCTGATCACCGTTGTCAGCGCAACTCCGCTCGCTTACTCCGTCTCGACTGATCCCGACGATGATGCAGTGCTCGCATGCGCCCTCGCCGCCCGTGCAGAAGCAATGGTTTCGGGGGACAATGATCTGCTGACGCTCAAGATCTTTCACGGCATCCCGATACTCACAGCGTCTGCATTGTTGGCCCGCCTCGCCGATTCCACGGACTAGTAAAACCTCCCTACGCGCCGAGCTTGACGCGCAAGCAAATCATGCAGAGCCTACTCGTTGCGCAGCATCGCGAGTTGCTGCTCGGCCTACTCCCGCCAATAGGCGTCGTCACTCGGTTCAAGGAAGCGCTCAAAACCGGCAATCGCCTCCTGGGTGTTGCCAATCGGCGATCGCTCGCCCATATTCCTCCAAGTTTCGGTAGGCAAGGCCCCGGTTGTTGACAGAACTTCGGTTGGCGTCCGGCAGTCGTTGACGGAGGCATAGGCGTTGCTGTGGATCTTCAATGGTGCAGGGTTGCAGGCAGACCGGTGGCATTGCGAACCGGGCCGCTCGGCGCAAATCGTTGTTGCAGCTATACTAGCAAATTCGCGGCGGGTGTCAAGAATGCGAAATGACGCTATAATTGAATTGACATGATTTGCGCGGCGGGCGGAACAAGCCGCATGGTCAGCAGGCGTCAGCCGCATCGAACCGGCGGCTTGTTTACACACCTTTGAGCCGTTCGATACGCCCTGATCCGGCGACCGCGCAGCTCCGATAATTCATCGACGGGGGATGCAGTGATGTCAACTATCTACCTGGACACCGAGGGCGACGCCACACAGGCGCGTTCGCTGATTCAAACGGCGGTCAATCGGGAAATTGCCTCCCTGGAACTGGCGTTACGCCTGGCCCGCCGGCGCCTGGCAGCGTTCGAGCAGGCCTACGGCGTCGCCTCAGAGCGATTCATCGCCACGATGGCCGCCGAGGATCTGGCAGGCGGCGATGACGAATATGTGCAATGGGCTGGCGAATATCGCCTGCTGCAACGGCTGGAGGAGAAACTTGAGCAGTTGCGCGGAATAACGTATCGTGATCCAGACGTACTTTGACCAGATCAAGGCCGTGTTGGACGCCTACGCAGCGACGCATACGGTGCTGCACTCGCAAATCACCTTTGAAACTCGACCCGGCGAGCAAGGCTACCTGCATGGCTCCATCACATTTCAAGATGGCTCGATACTGTATTTCCGCGAATACCTGGATGTCGTCGGAACAGTTGTTCACCGTGAGATGTATAGCTACCAATATCAGGACGCCGCCAATCAATTGCGATTCCGGTATGATAACGCGACACATCGCCCGCCGTTGGACGCTCGCGAACATAAACACACAGCGGATCACATAATCACCGGCGTCGCGCCAACGCTACCAAAGACGCTGGCCGAGATAGTCTCCTCAAACGGATGGATTCCATAGCCTGCACCGCGCCGCACCTGTCCGGCCCTGGCTCTGCGCCGCTGGCCGACAACCATATAATCCGCCAGCGAAATCACACGGAGCCTACTCGTTACGCAGCGTTGCAAGCTGCTGCTCGGCCTGCTCTTGCCAATAGGCATCGTCACTCAATTCGAGGAAGCGCTCAAAATCGGCAATCGCCTCTTGGGTGTTGCCAAGCTTCTTGTTGGCCACACCACGACCATAGTACGCACAGGCATAAGCAGGATCGAGATCAATGGCCCGACGGCAGTATGGCTGCCGCACTCCATCGATTGCCTATTAACGCATAGCCTCCCGCTCGCGCCAATCGGCTTCGAGCCACCCGCCGATATCGGCGTGGGGGTACTGTGCAGCCAGATCCTCCCGGAATCGGGTCAGACGTGCCCAGGCGTCGGAGGATGTTGCAGGAGACGAGGCATGCTCGGCAGATTCAGCAGCCAGATCACGCGTCAGACGCGCAATGAACTCGGCGCGCTGGGCGCGGGAAAGTTGGTGCGCCAGATCGAGCACTTGAATCGAGACTCAACGTGGTCATCGGTCGCCCCCTTTCGATCAATCAAGACTACCAAGACTACAGATGGCGCTGTAAGGGGAACATCTCGCTGATAGCCAGCTTGATTGACCGGCTGAGAGTTATGGCGACCCGGGAGGGATTCGAACCCCCGACACCCAGTTCCGAAGACTGGTGCTCTGATCCGCTGAGCTACCGGGCCGCATTGTCGCTGCCAGGCGAGGGGCGCACTGGCATCAGTTCCGAGGCGTTCCAAGTGTAGCATAAGCCGCAGCTTTTCGCAACGCCGTATGAGAAAAACGAAAGGTGTGGTATCCTATGCCGTGTTCTACGCCCGGTCAAACGCTGCGTGACTGCATCGCCCCGCTGTCGGGTTCGGGCAGGCTCTTGTTCCGGCGTCGCCGGCTTTGCGCTGCACGGAAGAGACATACGATTCATTATGCGCGTTGCCCTTGTTCACGACTATCTCAACCAGTATGGCGGCGCCGAGCGGGTGCTCGAAGCGCTGCATGACTTGTATCCCGCCGCGCCTGTTTATACGTCGATCTATGACCCTGATGCGATGCCGGACGCCTATCGCGCCTGGGATATTCGCACGTCGTTTATGCAGCGCCTGCCCGGCTGGAAGAAACGCTTTCGCCACTATTTCTGGCTCTACCCAACCGCCTTCGAGAGCTTCAATCTCGGCGGCTACGATCTGATTCTGAGCAGCAGCAGCGCCTATGCCAAAGGGATTATCCCGGCGCCCGACGCCGCACACATCTGCTATTGCCATACGCCGATGCGCTTCGCCTGGCGCACCAGGCACTATATGGAGCGCGAGGGCATCAACGGACTCAAAGCGCTGGTCTTGCCCTTCATTTTGACCTATGTTAGACTCTGGGACGCCACGACGACGAACCGCGTCGATGCGTTTATCGCCAATTCGGCGGAGGTCGCCGGGCGGATCGCACGCTACTACAATCGCTCGTCTACGATCATTTCGCCGCCGGTTGACCTGCCGCCGTATATTGATCGACCCGCCGAGGATTTCTACCTGGCCGGCGGGCGGCTGATTCCGTACAAGCGGCTGTGTCTGGCGGTCGCCGCGTTTAACAAGCTGGGCTTGCCGTTGAAGATTTTCGGTGACGGGCGCGACCGCAAGAACCTGGAGGCGATGGCCGAGCCGAATATCGAGTTTCTCGGCAAGATCGACGAGGCCAGCCGGCGCGATCTGTTCGCACGCTGCCGGGCGTTTATCTTCCCCGGCGAGGAAGACTTCGGGATCGTGCCGCTCGAAGCGATGGCCGCTGGTCGCCCGGTGATCGCGTACGCCGCCGGGGGCGCGCTGGAAACGGTGATCGACGGCGTCAGCGGGCGCTTTTTCCATCACCCGACCGCCGCCGCGCTGGCCGCCGCCGTCGCCGCTTCGCGGTGCGATAGCTACGATCCGCACGCGATCCGCCATCATGCCGAACAATTCGGACGCGAGGTATTTCTCGACCGTATGCGCGCGTTTATCGAGAAGGCGCAACGTATGTATAGCGCACGCCAGAAAGCAGACGCCCGCTTCACATAGATGAACGCAGGGCGACAAGAGCAAGCGCCTGTTCGCATCGAAGGGGCCTGTCTGGATAGGCCCGGAACCTGAGCACGTATGCAACTGCGACACTATTTCGCCATTCTCCGACGGTTCTGGTTGCTCGTCGTGATGATACCGCTGGCGGTCGGAGCGATCAGCCTGGCGCTGGAGTTGGCGAAACCGCCGCTCTACGGCGCAACAGCTAAATTGATGGTCAGCCAGGCGCCGCAGCTTGCCGATCCGGCGGCCCCGTTCCCGGACATCAATTTGAATTATTCGTGGGAGAGCTCCGAGTTTATTCTCGATGATTTGCCCCAGGTTGTCACCAGCGCGGCGTTCGCCGATGATGTCAGCGCGTTGCTGGCGAGCCAGGGCGTCGCGGTCGATCCGGGCGTAGTGCAATCCGGCTTGCGGGCCGAGAATTTCCACCGCTCGGTGACGCTCTCGGCGAGCGCCGCCAGCCCGGAAACGACGCTGGCCGTGCTCAACGGCGCGATCACGAGTCTGCAAACCAACGGCCTGAACTATTGGAGCCGCGGCGACGCCGAACACGCCGGGCTGAGCATTGCCGTGCTCGATCCGCCCGGCGTCGCCGCGGCGACGAACACCCCGCGCCGGATCGCCGTCAACGTCGGCGCGCGGGTTGGGCTGGCGCTTGCGGCGGCGGTTGGTCTGGCTTTTCTGTTGTACTACCTCGATGATCGGTTGCGCGACCCGCAGCAAGCCGAACAATGGGTCGGCGTTCCGATCATCGGCGTCATACCCAAAGAGTAGGAGGTTCGACAAGCAGCGATGAAATTACAAGATTACGCCGCCGTGCTGATCAAGCGCTGGTGGGTCATCGCGCTGGCAGCGCTCGCGGCGGTTGTCGCCGCATACGGCGTGAGCAAACTCCAGCCGGTGACCTTTCGCGCCCAGGCGGTCTACCTAGTTATCGCCAACCGGGTTGACAACGGCTTGAATATCACGATGCGCAGCACGATGAACAGCTATCGCGAACTCGTGCTGCAACCCGATGTGCTGCAGCAGATCAGCGACCAGTTGCAGCTCGACATTAGCGGCGAGCGCCTGCTGCGCGATGTAAATGTCCAGCCGCTGCCCGACGAGCAGAAGCTGGTCATCGAGGTTGATCATCGGTTTCTGAGCACTGCCCAGGAGATCGCTGGCGCGGTCGGCCAGCGCATCGAAGAAGAAGTCAGCCGGATCAATGCGAATCTGGAAGGCACCGATCGCATCAACGTGACGCGCATCCAGAGTCCGCGCTTCATCAGCCAGAAGCCCAATACGCAGATCAACACGCTGGCCGGCGGCATTCTCGGCCTGGTGATCGGCGTGCTGCTGGCGTTTGTGCTCGAATACCTCGACGATACGCTCAAGAACAGCGGCGATGTCGAACGCTTTGTAGGACTGACGACGTTAGGGGCGATCCCAACGATCGATAAATAGCAGGAGAAGCAGGGTGTCAACCAGCGCCACATCGATTGAGACCGGCTTGATCACGCTGCGTGATCCGCGCTCGCCGGCGGCGGAAGCCTATCGCACGCTACGCACAAATATTCAGTTTTCCAGCCTGGACAAGCCGATCCACACGCTGATGATGACCAGCACAGCGGCGGACGAAGGCAAGACGACCTCGCTAGCCAACCTGGCGGTGACTATCGCCCAGGCCGAGCAGCGTGTCATCCTGGTAGACTGCGATTTACGCCGTCCGGGTCTGCACGACATCTTCAACGCGCCCAACGAACACGGGCTGACCAGCGTCATTCTGGAACAGGGCGACGGACTGTTGCCGCTCCAATCGACGCCGGTGCCCGGTCTGCGGTTGCTGACCAGCGGGCCGCTGCCGCCGCGCCCCGCCGACTTGCTCGGATCGCGGCGGATGGAAACGCTGATCGAGCGGCTGCGCGGCGAGGCGGATATGATCCTGTTCGACACCCCGCCGGTCGTTGCCGTGACCGACGCGGCGGTGCTGGCTTCACGGATGGATGGCGTGCTGCTGGTGCTTCAAGCCGGCAAAACACGCCGCGACCGCGCCCGCGAAGCCCGGCGGCTGCTGGAGAAAGTCAAGGCCAACATTATCGGCGTCGTGCTGAACAATGCCCGGCTAGAAACCGGCTATGGATACTACGGATAATGCCCAATGATCGATCTGCACTCGCATATCCTTCCCAACGTCGACGACGGTGCACGGTCGCTTGCGGACGCCCTGGAGATGGCCCGCGTCGCCCTGAACGACGGCATCACCGTGATGGCAGCGACGCCGCACGGACGCAGCGTCTTCAGAAACCCTTACAGCACGGCGCTGGTTCACGAACGGGCGGCGGAGCTGTGCGCGGCGTTGGCGGAGCATGATATGCCGCTGGAGATTGTGCCCGGCACCGAGTTGTTCTGCGACACTGATCTGCCGGAGCGTCTCAACGCTGGCGAACTGTTGACCTATGGCAACAGTCGCGCCGTCCTGGTGGAATTCACCAACAATACGCCATTCCCAACCGTTGACCAGATGGTTCTAGCGCTGCAACAGGCTGATTATCGGGTGGTCATCGCGCACCCGGAACGGCTGCACGTGGTGCAAAAAGACCCGAACTTGCTCATCCCGTTGATCGAGCGAGGAGCGCTCATGCAACTGACTGCCGGGACATTGACCGGCAAGCAGGGGCCGATGATGCGCCGCATCGCCGAGATGCTGCTGATGCACGGCCTGATCCAGGTCATTTCGACCGACGCCCACGGCCCTCACATCGAACGGATGCCCTACCTGGCGGATGCTCGCGACCGCGCCGCCGAACTGCTCGACGATGCCGCAGCCGCCCTGGCGCTTGTCCGCGACACGCCGGCTGCACTGCTCAACGACGCGCCACTTAGCCCGCCGACCCCGCGCACGGTTCAGGATCGCCAGCGCTGGCGGTAGCGCTGGCCCGCCGCATATGCCCGCCACTTGCTCCTCTCCGAATACGGCCACTAGGAAAACTTACCACATCCGGTTCTGACGCGGCGCATCGGGGTCGCTGTTGGAGGCGGTGCGCTCAACGTAGGGAACATCCAGGTGTTCGTAGGCCCGGCGCGTGGCTACACGCCCACGCGGTGTGCGCTGCAAAAAGCCGAGTTGGAGCAGAAACGGCTCGTACACATCCTCGATCGCGTCTACCTCCTCCGCCAGGGCCGCAGCAAGCGTAGAGAGGCCGACCGGTCCGCCTTCGAACAGCTCGATGATCGTGCGCAGCAAACGGCGGTCGTTCTCGTCCAGCCCCAACTCATCAACTTCGAGCGTATCAAGCGCAGCGCGCGCCACATCCAGAGTGATCTCTCCCTGGGCGACAACCTGAGCATAATCGCGCACACGCCGCAACAGGCGGTTGGCGATGCGCGGCGTGCCCCTGGCGCGGCGTCCAATCTCAAACGCACCCTCGGAAGTCGTCGGCATTCCCAGGATGCGCGCCGAACGGGCAACGATTTCGTGCATTGCCGCATCGTTGTAAAATTCTAGGCGATGCACCGAGACAAACCGATCGCGCAGCGGCGATGTCAACAACGCGAGGCGGGTGGTGGCGCCGACTGCCGTGAAGCGGGGCAACGAGAGGCGCAGATTGCGCGCGCCGGGCCCTTTGCCAACGATCAGGTCAAGCGCGAAATCCTCCATCGCTGGATAGAGCACTTCCTCAACAGCGCGGTTGAGTCGGTGAACTTCATCGATGAACAGCACATCATCTTTCTGCAAGTTGGTCAAGATGGCCGCAAGATCGCCGGCCCGCTCGATGGCCGGCCCGCTGGTGACTTTCATATTCACGCCCATCTCGTTGGCCACGACGCCCGCCAGTGAGGTTTTACCGAGACCGGGCGGGCCGTAAAACAGCGTGTGATCGAGCGGCTCGCCGCGCGCTTTCGCCGCAGTGATCGCGATGCGCAATTGTTCCACGACTTTGCCCTGGCCGATAAATTCCGCCAGCTTGCGGGGGCGCAGACTTTTTTCAGCCTGCTGATCACTTTCATCGGGGTTTGGGTTGAGCAGGCGCTCGTCACTCATAGAACATCCTCAGCACGGGTGTGCGGACTCTTGCCGGTCATTATAACACACCTGCCCAGCAAAAACCGCCCGCAGCCGTACGCGGTATTATGTTATCCACATGTTGGGGATATATTGTGGATGAATAGTACCACAGACCACTACATCTAGATGGCCATTTAAACACCTATCTGTTTATAAATCCGCACTGAACGCCGCTGCATCAGGCTCTGATGCAGAATTTAGCTTTTTCTACAATGCCTATCACCGCCTACAAAAAAGCACCCCGACTCCAATGAGCGGTCGGGGTGCTTTCCGATGTAGACATCGCAATTAGCGTAGCACGACCAGCAACACCCCCGCGGCAACCGCCGAACCGATCACACCGGCGATGTTGGGACACATCGCCTGCCAGATCAGGAAGTTCTGCGGGTCTTCCTCTTGAGCCACGGTATGCGCCACCCGCGCGGCCATCGGCACTGCCGAGACGCCTGCCGCGCCGATCAGCGGATTAATCTTCTCGCGTACGACAAGATTATAGAGCTTGGCGAACAATACCCCGCCCGCCGTCGAGATCGCAAAGGCAAGTGCGCCGAGCAAGAAGATCACGACCGAGCGCGGCGTTAAAAATGTGCTGGCCTGGGTGCTCGCGCCGACGGTCAGACCAAGCATAATGGTCACGGAGTCGATCAAAGGATCGCGCGCAGTCTTAGCCAGACGCGCCGTCACCCCGCTCTCCTTGAGCAAATTGCCGAAAAAGAGCATTCCCAGCAGCGGCAGCGTGTCGGGTACGATAAGCACACAGATTAACAATCCGGCAATTGGGAAAAGAATGCGGCGTAGCTTGCTCACATCGGGCGGCGCAGGCATACGAATAAGGCGCTCTTCGCGCGTGGTCAACAGGCGCATAATCGGCGGTTGAATGACCGGCACCAGCGCCATATAGGAATAGGCCGACACAGCCACAGCGCCGAGCAAATCGGGGTCGAGTTGAGACGAGATAAAGATCGCCGTCGGCCCATCAGCACCGCCGATGATGCCGATCGACCCCGCCGCGCGCAGCAGATCCATATTGTCGTCGCCCCCGAGATCCAGAATCGGAAAGGTCGCTCCCAAAAAGATCGCGGCTATCAGCGTGATAAAAATACCAATCTGAGCGGCGGCGCCAAGCAAGATCAGGCGTGGTTGAGCGATCAAGGTTGAGAAATCGGTCATCGCCCCGATTCCCAGAAAGATCAGCGGCGGAAAGACGCCCGATATGACGCCGAAATAGATATAATTCAGCACACTGCCCTGATCATATACCCCCTGTCCCATACCTGGCTCAAACGGCATATTGCCGACGATAATCCCAAAGCCGATCGTCACAAGCAACAACGGCTCAAATTGGCGTGCAATAGCGAGATAAATGAGGACGCAGCCAATGACAATCATAACCAGGTTGCCCCAGGCCATGTTGTAGAAGCCGCTGGCGCGAACGAACTCGTTCACCCATTCCATTATTCAAACTCCAGCAATACCTGGCCCTGGGTTACCGATTCGCCAGGCTTCACGTGAACCATTTTGATCTGTCCGGCAACAGGCGAACTGACGTTGGTATTCATCTTCATAGCTTCGATCACCAGCAGCGGGTCATTCTCATTCACCATACTGCCGGGCGAAACGCGCACCTCAACCACAATCCCGGCAATCGGCGAAGTGAGGGTGTGCGCACCAGCACCAGGAGGCGGCGTTGATTGCGGCGCGGCAGGTTTGGCGGCTCCTGCTTCCGACGAAGGCGGCAGATTCGGCATCACCGGATGGTGGACAGGCTTCGCCGGAAAGTTGGTTTCCTCGTCTTCTTCAAGGACTTCCACCTCAACCTCGTAGCTGATGCCATTGACAGTAATGCGCAGGCGCTTCACGATCTACTCCTTAGCAACACAGATAATCCTTATAAGACCATGGCGTTCGTTATCGACCTTGGAATCGGGAGCGCCAGCCTATGTACAACAGACGCTCCACCTTAATCTGGCGCTCATCGGCGCCGGACAGGACGCGAGGCCATAATCGTCAACCGTCCTTGTTGCGACCAAGTTCCGGGAGGCGGGCGATTAAAATAGCGGATACGGGTAACTCGCACGGGTTGGGCGAGCATTTCCGCCGCCGCCGCCGTCAAGATAGCGATCAAATCTGGTGACAACTCGTCAGATTCAGCCGGAGCCGGAGCCGGCTCCGCCGCGGGCGTCGGCGTTGGCGTTGAACGGCGTAACACCACACGTTCCAGCGTGTTTAGCAACGTCAGCGTCAACATCACGAGCACGAGCGCCAGAAAAACCACTGCGACTCCGGTTACGGCAATCTGGAGGCCAATGACTATCGGATCTCCGGTTAGCTCCATCCTCTCCCTCCTATAGCGGCACCAGGCCATGTTTCTTTTGCGGACGCAGTTCGCGTTTGGTGCGCAACGACTCAAGAGCCAGACTCAAGTAGCGCCGCGTCTGGCTCGGCTCGATAATATCGTCGATCAGGTTACGGGCCGCGCCAACATAGGGGCTGGCGAAACGCTCGCTGTACTCACGAATAAAGTCACTGCGAGCGGCGGCCGGATCCTCAGACTCTTTGATCTGCTCGCGGTAAACTATATTGACAGCGCCTTCCGCACCCATCACGGCAATCTCGCCGGTGGGCCAGGAGGCGACCCGATCGCAGCCCAGATCCTTGCCGCACATCGCCAGATAGGCACCGCCATA
Organism: Chloroflexaceae bacterium; assembly: GCA_028282325.1. Taxonomy (GTDB): domain Bacteria; phylum Chloroflexota; class Chloroflexia; order Chloroflexales; family Chloroflexaceae; genus JANQID01. The sequence continues at coordinate 17,943 of JANQID010000003.1, forward strand.
GGCTTTGCGCAGCACAATGGAGATCTTGGGCACGGTCGCCGCGCCATACGCGAAAAGCATCTTGGCGCCATGACGAATGATGCCGCCTTTCTCCTGCGACACACCCGGCAAGAAACCCGGCACATCAATCAACGTGACCAGCGGAATGTTAAAGGCGTTGCAAAAGCGTACAAAGCCCGAAATCTTATCCGAGGCGTTAATGTCGAGCACGCCGGCCATCACCGCCGGTTGGTTGGCGACCACGCCAATCGTGCGCCCATTCAGTCGGGACAGAGCGATCACAGCGTTGGGCGCAAAGTGCGGCTGAATTTCAAGAAACTCGCCGTTATCCACTAGCCGGGCGATAATCGGTTTGACATCATACGCTTCACGCGGATCATCGGGAATAACCCCATTGAGCCATTTATTCTCGATCAGAACCAAATCCCCATCGCCATAGTCAGGCGGATCTTCCAGGTTGTTCGCGGGTAGATAGCTCAACAATTCCTTGCAGATACGGATCGCATCGTCGTCATTCTCAGCGATAAAATGCACCACGCCGCTCTGCATCTGCGCGTCCGCTCCGCCCAGCGTCTGAGCACTGACTTCTTCGCCGGTCACTTGCTTAACAACCTGCGGCCCGGTGATGAACATCTCCGCCGTGCCGCGCACCATAATAACGAAATCCATCAGCGCAGGCGAGTAGGCGGCGCCGCCAGCGCACGGCCCGGCGATGATCGAAATCTGGGGCACAACGCCGGACAACAAGACGTTGCGGTAAAAGATCTTGCCATAGCCGCTCAGAGCATCGATGCCTTCCTGGATGCGGGCGCCGCCGCTATCATTGATCGAGACAAACGGCACACCGCACTTGAGCGCCAGATCCATCGTCTGGCAAATCTTATTGGCGTGTATCTCGCCAACCGAACCACCCGCGACGGTAAAATCTTGCGAAGCGACATAGACCTGGCGGCCATCAACCGTGCCGCCGCCGGTGACAACGCCTTCGCCAGGCATTTCCTTGTCAGCCATGCCAAAATCAGTACAACGGTGACGCGCGAACAGAAACAGTTCCTGAAATGTTTGATCATCGATCAAGAGATCGAGCCGCTCACGCGCCGTGAGCTTGCCGCTTTCGTGTTGACGTTCAGCCCGTTTCGCCCCGCCGCCCAACTGGAGATGCGCTCGCGTTCGACGTAGTCGCTCAAGCTTCTCGTGGGTTGTCGGCATACTTCTCTTTGTCTCAGACATTGTTCTTGCCTCCCTCCCTAGTACGTACAAGACAGTCGTTCTATGTCTCGAAACGCTAATTGGTTCAGTTCGAGGCGATCTATAGCATTAGGTATGCAGGTGCATACGTTTCAGGGGTATCAACCGTAACCATACTCCTCCGTCGCCCATCGCGGACAAAGACTGTCACGACTGCACAAGACGACGCATCTACGATATACCAATGTCAATCGGCCATACTGTATAGCCATAACATGGCGCAATCATTTTGCTACGCTGCGTCTTTGGAATATTGGGCACCGGAAAACACGGACACCATCCGGTTCGAGATGTAGTGTTAAGGGGTCAGATCAAACTATAACATAGATCTGCTATTTATGATAATGCCTTTTAGAAGCAGGGCAACAGTTTGCGCATCACTGCCGACTTGTCGAGTTACTCGGCGACGGAGCGAGCAATGTTGATAACGACAAAGTGATTGTCCGGCTCTACCAAACGATGATACCCATGCCGCATATTACCCTGAACGGAGCCGCCGGCAGCGTGAAGGGGCTCGGCGTTGGGGGAATCGGAGATTCTTCGCTGTGCTCAGAATGACACCATGCGGTGTCTCCAGTATTGTCTGGTAGCGCCCTGGGTTTATGTGAGGGTAGCGTGCGATGATCGGTTGGGTGCGGGTACTGGATATTATGGGTGCATAACTGCGGGCAGCCAGATGTCGTAGCGTGGCGCCGCTTCGCTTACGTGCATCCATGCCGCACTGAATGGTCCCCACTCGCCGCTGCTTGCTTGCCCGCGCGCCAGTATGAGCGGCGGATGTACGGCGGGTGTGGTTATCACGTTGGGTGATATAGGGAGCGTTGCCTGGACGACTTCCTGCAGTGTGTCAAACGCGCCGTCGGTTGGTTGCAGGACAATCGGCGTTCCGTTTTGCCACGGTGGTGCGTCCAGGTAGATCTCGCCGGCAGTGACGACCTGGTCGCGCCCATCCAGGGTGAGCGTCAGCGTGAGGGTCGTGGTATCGGTAATAACCTGAAGATCGTGCGCATCCGGCCCGGCGGGTTGGGTATAGGGTGCGCGCGCGACGCGGGCCGCATACGCCAACGCCGGCCAGTTGAGCGCCCAGAAGTTGCCGCCCTCGCCGCCGTCCAGACAGGCGTACGGCGGCATAAACATGCTACAGGCAGAGCTGCCAGCGGGGCCAATCTCAAACGTATATGATGCAATACCCAGCGTGCCATATGACCAGTCGTCGGTTGTTCCCGATGTGGGATAAAGCTGCCAACTCTGTTTAGGCTGATAGCCGTTGAAGCTGGCCAGCCGTTGTCCCAGTTGTTCCAGCGTCGGGTCGTTCGGGGCCGGTTTGGAGGTATAGCCCCACGGCCAGAGCACCAGGTCGGAATACGAATGCAACGTGATTAACAGTCCCGTTGTATCATCAGGAGCGGGACTCTCCGCGCTCGGCGGCGTGTGATCGGGATACAATGATGTGATGAAGTTTTGCAGCGCTTGCGTTTCAGGCTCGGAGGCGGCGGTGGGGCCAGGATAGGTCAGGCTGCACGGAGGAGTGGTTGGCGGAACCACCGTGCCCCACTGGTACGATGAATTGCGGTTGAGATCAATGCCGATCTGATCGGAGTCGCAGTATAGCGTATTCGTGTTCTTGCGTTGAGATTGGCCTTGCTCGGCCAGTTTGCGTCCGTCTGGATTGGCGATAGGTACGACAACGACTTCGTGCTGATCAAGAATCCAGGTAATGTCTGGATCGACGCCATAACCCTCGACGAGTTCACTGATGAAGCGCGTGGCGATCTCGGAGGTGCTTAGTTCGCGCGCGTGAATTGCCGCCATTAGAAAGAAGACCGGCTTGGGGCCGGGTGTGGACTGTTGCGTCAAGCGTAGCGCGAGCATATCGTATCCCGCTGTGCCGCCGGATTGCTGGCGCTCCCATGAGTCGCCAAAATCAACAAGAGTGGCCAGATGCGGATATTGCTCGGCGATATCGTGCAAAAACTGCTCGGTCTCTTCAACCGTGCGATAGCCTCCCATATATGCTGCCGGCTGAGCGCGCCGCAACGCCTCGGTCTGGTCAGCCTCAATCTGCACATTCCATCCTCCACTACGCAGCGCAATCTGTTCCGCTGGTGTGACGAGTGCGAGCAGATCGGCGTCGTCACGCGCTAGGAGGTCGATGCCTTGTTCGACCAGGCGATGGGCTATATCTGGCGAGACATTGCGCAGACGCACAATCATTGGGCGATCATCTGTGGGTTCCTGGCTCGGCGGCGTGGCGTACGCTCCGGTCGCGAGCGCTGTGAAGAGCAGTATGAATAGCGCAGCGAGGTGCGTGTGGAGACGTTGTTGTGTTATCATACGCGACTTCTCCTCTTCCATCTAGAGCAATTCTATCTGGATCGCGAAGTCCTAACTCACCAGCCATCAACTTCATCTATCGCCTCGGCGATAAGGAGCAAGATTTCTGAGCCTCCCAGCATGCCCAGAATCGGTGCGGATTGTTCTAGCACCCGCAGCGTTTCCTCACGACCGATGGTTGCTATGCTCAGCGCTTCGCCCAGCATCGCGAATGCCTGTTGATCGTTGCGAGGCGCGGTGGTGCGGGCGAGCGCCAGGAATGCACGTGCTCGGTCAAGGGGGTAGGCTATCGCATCAATCTGGCGCTGGGCGAATTCTAACTCGCCACATTCAGCCAGCGCGGCGACCAGCGCGGCATGATAGCGACTGCGCGCTTTTGTATGTGGCAAAGGTGTGTCGTCGTTCGGGTGCGCGCTGCTACGGCTGACTGCGAGCGCTGCATCAATGTGTTTTGCGGCGACAAGTTCGGGGACGATCATCGTCAAGGCGCGGGCGCGTTCAACGGGCTTGGGAATGCTCAGCGCGAGACGCAGCGCTGAAAGAGGGTTCTCGGCGTGGGCGCGAGCAATCGCGAGTTCGGCGAGCGTACGATTGCGCTGGTCATTATCGTTGATTGCCTGTGCGAATGTTTCTGCATCTTTCCGGTGACCGGCAGTTTCCAGGCAACGCGCCATTTCATCGAGCGCCCAGTCGCGCTCATCATTATCGGCGATGCTGGAAGCCAATTCGCGCGCCTGTTCATAATCGCCATAACGTGCGAAGGCCACCGCTACGCGGGAAAGGGCGCGGTCACGCTCTTCGCCCTCAGCAAGCTGTTCCACGATGCTGAGGGCGCGTTGACGGCGACCTAGCGATGCGTGCGCGGCAGCCAGCGCCGCAAGCAATGGTGCGCGCGCGTCGCCGGTGAGGGCGTCGATTTCTGCGGTTGCACGCTCTAACGCCAGCATTGCAACCAGTCCTTCCAGCGTCAAGCGTAAGTTGAGCAGAGCGGATACGCGTGTTTCGACATCGCTAATCTGCTCGGCGGCAGTGAGCGCATCGCCATCTTTGTTGGCAAGCGCTAGCGTATGCGCCAATTGCGTCAACCCGCGATCTCGCTGGTTCGGGGTGTCCAGTTGTTCAATGCGTTGTCGTGCGCTGTTTTCGTCGGTAGCGGCATTGTCGCAAGCCAGTTCGATCTGCGCCCAGGCCGCGGCGGTGCCGATCTGAATGTCGTGCTGGAGCACAGTGTCGGCAATCGAATCGCCAGCGCGGGCCAGTGCTACGGCAACTTCGGCGCGTGACCAGGCCCCCTGGCTCTCATGCTCAATACCCCTGGCGACCTCTAGAGCGCGGCGCGGTTCATTATGCTCTACCAGCCAGCGTGCGATCTGGGTCTCGGCCATGCCGCGGCGTTCTTTGTGCTTGATCCGCGCGCTCATTGCCAGCGCTGCGTCGACGTTGATCTGGGTTAGCGCCGTCATCGCCAATGCTGCCAGAAATTGCTCTCGTTGCTCAGTCCAGGTGTGCGGGAATGCTTGCTCCTCCAGATCAAGTGCGCGGGAGAGCAGCCGCATCGCCGACGTTCGCATACGTGCGTTGTAGCAAGCTTCGCCTAATTGCCGCAATACGAATGCTTTATTCCGACCATCGGGCAATTGTTCGACGATGTCCTGAACGCGCTTCAGCCCGGTCTCACGCCCATTATGCTTGAGGGCGACCGACAATGTTTCAACGACCGCATCCGGGTTGAGCATACGCGCCTGTGAGGCAAGCGTACCGGCCAGCACGGCATCGCGGATCAGCCGAACGAGAGGACCGTGCTTCCGTGCGTCGTTAAACTCCCAGGCCAGGTCGCGGGCTGCGTTGACCAGATTGTTGTTGTAGCGCTCTTGCATACGCACCCAGGCGCGTTGTGATACGAGCGGCAAGGCGCTTGAGCGGATGGTGTTTGGTCCAAAGGCGGCGTGGCGGGAAAACTGGCGCGACAGATAGGCCCGAGGTGCGCTGGTTGCCGCAGATTGGCGATGACTTGCGAGCAAACCCTGTCGTCGTGCGAGATCAAGAATTTCTGCGTGTGCGCGCGCCAGGGCTGCCCCGTGACGATGGGCGATATATTCGCGAATAGCCGGGTGGTAGAGGTTGAAACAACGTGTCGTGCCCACAGTCTGGTGAGCTGCCTCTACCACGATGCCGTGCGCCAGACCCTTGCGCAACGCAAGCTGCGGATTGGATTCGCACAATGCTGCGCTGATGGTATAGGGAAGCGGCTCGCCTGCGGCTGCCAGGAGGAGCATCTGTTTTTGCCCGACGGCGTCGAGTTGCTCCCACCATGCATCCAAAAGCCCTTTCAAATCGGATGGCAACGCGGTAATGTTCAGCACTCTCTCGTGGATCAGCCGATACGCCAATCGCGCATACAGAAAATTGCCGCGCGCGGCCATAGCGATCAACATCCGCCAGCTCTTGGGGCAGTTCTGGCGTTCCAAAGCGGCAACTTGATCTCGGAACGCTTCGTCGCTTGTTGCGGGCAAGACCAGCCGTGTGGTTGCGGGGCGGGGTAAGGCCTCGCCTGGTTTGCAGCCGTATACGATCAGAATGCCCGGCGGAATCTGAACCGGAATGGGAGGAGGCAATGGATCGCGTGGTTGTACACCGCGAGTGGGCGGATCGATGAGAATCGCTATTGGCGTATTCGTGGCACGGTGGGCGGCGATTTCTTCCAGCAGATCTTCGAGTGCGTTTACATAGCGATCGATTGTTGGGGAAACCAGCGGAAACCGCGGATTATGCAGCCCGATCAACTGAGCGGCTAAGGCGGCGGCTCCCTGGGCTGCGTCGTCGTCCCCAAACCAGAATGCGTAGGGGCGATTGGCTGCCAGGTATGTGAGCAAGGTTGTTACTCCGGCGCCGTCTGGGCCTTCGATAGCGATGAATCCTCCCGGTGTGGAATCGATAATAGTATCAAGAGCCGCCAGAACTGAGCGCTGTCCGCAAAATGCGGCATTGCGCTCTGCTACTCGAAGGCGCTGATGTAAAAGGCTTAACCGAACTGGTGCACGAAGCAGCGGAAATGACTCGAGCGCGGCGATTGCCGGAGGCGCGTCGGTATGAAGAGGTTTCTGGGCGCTCATATATTCATTGGATAGCGTAAGATCCAAACGCCCCTATCATACCACGAGATCAGAAAATTGCGCAGCACGGCGAATCAGGCAATTCGCCGTGCTGCGCAACGCAAGCCGGATGCTACGCTGGTTGGAAGAGCGAAACTAGACTACATCGGCGGTTGCGCCAACGTCGGTGAGCTTCTTCTTGGCTTCCTCAGCCTCTTCTTTGGAGATAGCTTCTTTGACGGGCTTCGGCGCGCCCTCGACCAGATCTTTAGCTTCCTTGAGACCTAGGCCGGTCAATTCACGAACCACCTTAATGACCTGAATCTTATTCGCCCCAAACTCTTTGAGGATCACGTCGAATTCGGTCTTCTCCTCTACCGGCGCGGCTGCGCCGCCGTCACCGTCGGCAGGCGCGCCGCCGCCCATTGCGGGCATTGCGCCCATTGCCATCATCGGCGCGGCTGCGGCCGCGGTTACGCCCCACTTTTCCTCCATAGCTTTTTTGAGCTCAACCAGTTGGAGTACGTTGAGGGACTCAATATCGGAAAGGATAGCCTCTACCTTCTCGCTTGCCATTGGATGTGTCTCCTTATTATGCTTCTTGCAATTGATGAATACGGGCTTGTAAAACGCCGACAAAATCTGATGTCACGGCGTTGAGAATGCCGACAACGTCGCTGGCTGGCGCGCCGATAACACCCACGATGCCGCTGAGCGGCGCTTGAATGCCGCCTACCACCTGTGCCAGCACCTCCTCGCGTGATGGCATCTTCGTAACTTCCGCGATGCCATCGGCCGGCAAAAATGTAGTCCCCAACAAACCGCCGCGCACCGTGAACGGTTTGGACGCCGATTTGACGTATTCCTGGATGGTTTTGGCCGTCTTGGCGGCATCGTCATAGGCGAACGTAACGGCGGTCGGACCCTCGAGCAGCGGCTCGATGGCCTCTTTGCCGGTCTGGCGTGCGGCGATGAGTAACAGCGTGTTCTTCGCTACAATCATCTCGGCGCCGCTCTCGCGTAATTTGCCGCGCAGCTCCTCCATATCAGCAACCGTCATACCTCGATAGTCTGCCACGATAGCAAATTGCATCCGTGACATTTTCTCGGCGAGTTCGGCCACTTTGGCGATTTTCTGCTTGGTTGGCACGGGTTTTCACCCCCTTCCTGAAATATATAAAGGCCGCTATGTCTAGACACATAGCGGCCAAAGATCGCACTCACGCGAGCCGGACAATACCTGCCCAAACAACTCGCCTGTATCACTCCCAGATATGCGCAGCAAAGCGCAGGCGGTCGTGATGGGAGATCGTGCTGGCGCTACCTCGGCTGGCGGCCTATGGCCTTTAAGGAATATTCCACCGGCTGTCTAGAGTAGAAAACACAACGCACTGTATGAAATTGTATAGCAGGCCTTACTCAGTGAACAAGTATACCTCACATAGCCTGGGCGTCAATTGGATTGATCGCGATTCCAGGCCCCATTGTGCTGGTCAACGTCACACTCTTAACATAGGTTCCCTTGGCGCCGCTTGGCTTGGCAGTCTTGACAGTATCCATCAGCGCGGCCATATTCTGGTAAACTTGCTCAGGTGTGAAGCTGAGCTTACCGATCGCTACGTGGAGCAAGCCGGTGCGATCATTGCGGAACTCAACACGACCGCCGCGTACTTCACGAATTGTCTGGGACAAATTATCGGGTGAAACGATAGTGCCACTCTTGGGGTTTGGCATCAATCCGCGCGGGCCAAGCTTGCGGCCCAGGCGTCCGACCTTGCCCATCATATCTGGCGTAGCAATCGCGATATCAAAATCGAAGAAATTCTCTTTATCAATGCGCGCGATCAGTTCGTCGTTACCGGCGAAATCTGCGCTGGCATCAAGGGCTGCCTGAACCGCCTCGCCTTGAGCGAATACCAACACGCGTACGCTTTTACCCGTGCCGTGAGGCAGTGCAACGGTTGTACGAATGTTTTGATCGGCGTGACGCGGATCGATCCCCAGCCGCAAATGAACTTCAATTGTTGCGTCAAACTTGACATATGACGTTTCACGAACCAGATCAATTGCTTCCTGAGGTGTGTAGAGCCGATTCTGATCGACCTTTTTGAGCGCCTCGAGGTGCTTTTTTCCGTGCTTCCTGGTCATCTTTATATCTCCTGGTGGTTCAAGCGGACGAATGTCCTCCCACAACCTACAACAAATTACCCAACAACGAGTTCTAATCAGCTATCTGGATGCCCATACTGCGCGCTGTTCCGGCGATGATCTTCTCGGCGCCTTCCATGTCAATCGCGTTGAGGTCGGGCATTTTCTGCTGCGCAATTTCGCGAACCTGCTGGCGCGTGACTTTCCCAGCGATGCTTTGCTTGGGGGTTCCAGAGCCTTTGGTCACTCCGGCCGCTTTGCGCAGCAAGTCGGAAACCGGAGGCGTCAGAATGCGCACCGTAAACGATCGATCGCTGAAGATGCTCACCTCGGCTGGAACAATGCTGCCGGCCTGGGAAGCCGTTTTCTCGTTGTACTCCTTCACGAAGCCCATAATGTTGATCCCGTGCTGACCAAGTGCGGGACCGACTGGCGGGGCAGGAGTAGCTTTGCCGGCGCTAAGCTGTAGCTTGACGACAGCCATCAGTTTTTTTGCCACTGTGTATTGCTCCTGATACCTGAACAAATGGAAGCGCAACTGCTACGGCTTCAGGCTGTGCGACGCCTGGCCATACGCCCAGTTACGCTTCGCTGTAACGCTAATCTACCAGTTTCGTGACCTGGAGAAAATCAAGTTCAACCGGCGCTTCACGCCCGAAGAACGACACCAGCACGCGCACGCGCCCTTTTTCCTGGTCAATCGCGTCAACCACGCCCTCGAAATCCATAAATGGCCCGTCAACGATTTTCACAGACTGACCGACTTGATACGTCACGCGTACTTTGGTAGGCGCTTCCTCCATCTGCTTGAGGATATTTTTGACTTCATCGTCTTCGAGCGGCGTTGGACGGTTGCCGTGGCCGACGAAACTTGTAACGCCAGGCGTATTTCGTACGACGTACCACGAATCGTCGGTCATTCGCATCTGAACCAGCACATAACCAGGGTAAATTTTCTTATTCACCGTGCGTCGCTGGCCGTTCCGAATCTCAATTTCCTCTTCAGTTGGTACAATCACACGAAAGATCTGATCATGCATCTCCATCGAATCGATGCGATGCTCCAGATTCTGCTTGACCTTATTCTCGTAGCCTGAGTAGGTGTGAATGACGTACCAATGCCGCTCATCATTCTGGCTTTCCGGAGTTTCGGGTTGTTGAATTTCCTCGTGTTCAGCCATAGTGCGCCTCTCAAGCGTTACGTTTATTGGAAAAGCCCCAGCAAGAGACTATACAATAAGCTGAAACCAAAATCTCCAATCCCCAGAAACACACCGATAGCAGTTGATATTGCAAGGACAACAATCGTTAACCGTATCGTCTCCTCGCGGGTTGGCCAGACGACTTTGCGAAGTTCGGAACGTGTTTCGCGAAAGGTACGTACAACAATATTTTCACGCGTTTCTCGGCTGGCCGCTTTGCTGCTGGTAGAAGAGCCGCCGGGATTCGAAGTTTTCGAGGGTGTTTTCTCGCGAGTTGTGCGATCTTTTTCTTTTACTGCCGCCATGAAAAGCTGCTCCACACCGAAATCTATGCTTATATATGTACAAATGGCGTTAACGATAGGCTCAGATCGCTAACGCCATCTGTGCTGACGTGACGTGTAGAGTCTACTCAATGATCTTGGTGACGACACCCGCGCCGACGGTGCGTCCGCCTTCGCGGATGGCGAACCGCAAGCCTTCCTCAATCGCCACCGGCACTATCAGCTCCACCCC
>JANQID010000005.1 GCA_028282325.1 Chloroflexaceae bacterium
ATCGGTCGGAGCCTCGGCTTCAACAACAACCGCCGCTTCCGCTTCGACATCGGTCGGAGCCTCGGCTTCAACAACAACCGCCGCTTCCGCTTCGGCATCGGTCGGGGCCTCGGCTTCAACAACAACCGCCGCTTCCGTCTCAGTGGCGGCCTCGGTTTGAACTTCATCCGCCGATTGAACTTGAGCTTCAGTTGCTAATTCCGGGGCTTCTGCATTCCCCACTACGGCCTGAGCCGTTGGAGCTTCAGTTGCATCGAGCGATTGAGCGAGCGTTTCGCTCTCGGCAACCGTCTCCATACGTTCCTGATCGATCATTGCCAACATCCCTCCTGCGTGTGCTTGCGTTCCGATGTATACCTCAAATCTCTACATCTCTCTGCCAATAATCCTGCCCAATCCACATCCGACGAAGATTATCATTATCGTCAGCGTCGCATTTGCGCCTGAACTGCCCTGACCAATCCCATATCGCTCAAATCTTCGAGGCGATAGTAGCTTCCCTTAAGACGCTCCGCGAGTTTACGCGATAAACCCCGCTCGAAGTTGGAATGCTCAGTATCGATAACAATCGCTTGAATCTGTTGCTCGGCGATAAAGTCAGCGATTTTGTAAGCCTCTGACTGCGGCGGCATATTGCCAATCGCGACGTTTGCCTGACCATCCGTCAAAATCACCAGCAACGGCAAGATCTCAGCATCGTGGAGGCGCGCGCGTTCAAGCAATTCGTAACCGGTAAGCAACCCTCGTGCAAGCGGCGTTTTCCCGCCGGTCGGCATAGCTTGCAAACACCGCCGCGCCAGATCGACACTATTCGTGAGTGGCAATAAAATACTGGCATAATCACGCTGAAAACTCACCAGGCCAACCTGATCGCGCCGTTGATAAGCGTCACGCAATAACGATAGCACCGCAGCTTTTGTTGCGCGCATTCGCTCTTCGGTAGCCATACTCCAGCTTGCATCGACGACAAAGCAAACTGCGTTGCGGGTGCGTCGCACCCGTACTTTCTGACGCAGATCATCGCGTCGAAGCAGAACACGTGGCTGCCGTCGCGGCGCGTGCATATGCTGCTCGCCCGATGCGCTCCGCCTATCATCTTTGTCTCGTTGAACGCGGCGTATTTGTTGATACGGCGCTGCCTCGCGCAGAGTCGCGTCAAATGCCAGATCCGTCACCCGACGTACCCGCTGGCTGGTGATGTAGCGTCCCCGTTTACGCAGCGTGCGCGTCCGACTGCGCCGCCCTGGCGCGCGGCGTTGCTGACGATCCGCCTGACTTTCAAGGCGGCGAGTGCGGAATACCTCGTTTGATTGATATATCTTGCCGCTATTTTGCTCGTTTTCCGCGGCTTCGCGTCCGCCAGCTAATTCTGTCGCAGCGCCGGCGGCGGCGCGGCTTATCTCAGGCGAACTCTGATCATCGGTGGTTGCGTCACTTACCGGATCTTTTTTTTTACTTCGTCGCCTTGTAGTGTATCGACCGATTTGTCGATCATCTGGAATGATTGTTCCAACACTGACGCAATCCGCATTTCGTCAATGCTCACATCGGCAAAAGGTTGTCGCCGCATACGATGCGGCAAAGCCAACTCAGCCGCCAGACGCAGATCTTCAACCGTCAGCGCTGTATGTCCAGACCATGCCGCGTGGGTGCGCGCGGTTTCCAGAATTGTCAGATCGGCGCGATGGCCATCAACTCCTAGATCGAGAGACAGGGTGGCCACAGCCGCCATATCCTGCCGCACTACCTTCACATGCGGCAATAACTCGCCGGCAGTAACAATTCGCGCCGCCAATTCTTGCTCGGCGCCTTGCCATTGCGCGACGAAGCCCTCGGGATCGGTCTCAAAGTCCATCCGGCGTTCAATAACCGCCACACGGCTAGCGACATCAGTCAGACCCGTAATCTCAACTGCCAGGCCGAAGCGGTCAAGCAACTGAGGACGCAATTCCCCCTCTTCAGGATTCATCGTGCCGACCAGGATAAACCGCGCCGGATGCGACACGCTGATCCCCTCACGCTCAACCGTATTGACTCCCATTGCCGCGGCGTCGAGCAACAGATCAACCAGGTGATCGTCAAGCAAATTTACTTCATCGACATAGAGCAACCCACGATTCACCTGAGCCAACAACCCTGGCTCAAAGCGACGTTGACCCTCAGTAATTGCATGTTCGAGATCCAGCGAGCCAACGACACGATCTTCAGACGCCGATACTGGCAACTCCACCAGGCGAATTGGACGATCCACCGTTGGAAGCACATCATCGGTATCGCGATGTGAGCGACAGATTGAACACAACCCTGCCGGCTGATCGGGGCTACAACTATAGAGGCAATTGGCTACGACGGTGATCGAAGGCAGCAGCCGAGCCAGTGCGCGTACCGCCGTAGACTTGGCTGTTCCCTTCTCGCCGCGAATAAGCACACCGCCGATACGAGGGTTTATCGCATTAAGAATAAGCGCTCGCTTGAGACGCTCTTGACCGACCAGGGCACTAAACGGGTAGAGAGGGCGAAGAGGCGACATGACCACAGCAAAAAAATCCTCCGACCCCCTCTGGGTCAGAGGTGCGAACGAAAAAGCCTGGAGCCGGCGTCAAGGCGTATATAAGAAGAGAACAAACCGGCAAAAGACACATAACTATATGTAAAAAACAAGCCGTCCCTATGTACGACTTTGTGAAGACGCATTCAAGCGCCGTCATTGTCGCACAAAGACGCGCAAAAGTCAAATTCGCCTCTATCGCGATAGTTCGTTCAGGCCAGAATGCCCTGTCATATCATCCTTGTCATCTTCCTGTCATATAAGCCATAGAAGCAGGTATGTTATAATGGCCCGACACAGATTCATATTTGATCGTTTATTGTCTATATTTTAGGAGCATCTGCGTGGCTCTGTTCAATCCGCTGAACTCGCTTTTCGGGGCCTTTAGCCGCGATCTGGGAATCGACCTAGGCACGGCCAATACCCTCGTCCACGTACGAGGCAAGGGTATTGTCATTAGCGAACCCTCAGTTGTCGCCATCGATACGAAAACTAAGCAGGTTCGCGCCGTCGGGGCTGAAGCCAAAGCTATGGTTGGGAAAACGCCGGCCAATATCGTCGCCGTACGGCCGTTAAAGGATGGCGTCATCGCCGATTTTGACGTCGTCGAGAAGATGCTGGCCTATTTTATCCGAAAAGCGCACACGCACTCCTTTTTGATCGTCGAACCGCGCCCCCGCGTCGTGGTCGGCGTGCCGTCGGGTGTTACCGAAGTTGAAAAGCGCGCCGCACGCGATGCAACGCTCAACGCCAAAGCGCGGTATGCGTATGTCGTCGAGGAGCCAATGGCCGCTGCAATTGGCGCAGGATTGCCCGTCGAAGAGCCTGTCGGAAGCATGATCGTCGATATTGGCGGCGGTACAACCGAAGTCGCAATCATTTCGCTTGGCGGTATCGTCATCAACCATTCGATTCGGACCGCCGGAGACGAGATTGATGAAGCCATCGTACAGTTCGCGCGTCGCGAATACAATATGCTGATCGGCGAACGTATGGCTGAACGGGCAAAGATCGCCGCCGGCAGCGCCTATCCGCTCGACGAAGAGATCAAGGTTGTTCTACGTGGACGGGATTTGCTCACCGGATTGCCCAAGGCAGTCGAAGTAAGTAGTGTTGAAATACGCGAAGGCATCGTCGGGCCGGTCAACGCGATCGTACACGAAGTGCGCGCTTCACTTGAAGAAACGCCGCCCGAGCTGGTCGCCGATATTATGGAGCATGGAATCACGCTAGCAGGCGGCGGAGCGCTGCTCCACGGGCTAGACAAACGTATCGCCGCTGAGACGCGTATGCCGGTCTACATTGCTGAAGATCCGCTCTCGTGCGTAGCTCGCGGCGCCGGCAAGATGATCGAAAGCTTTGAAAACAAGACCTATATGGACATCTTGAACCGCACGCAGAATACCCGAAAAGCAAAGTTTCGATAGAATCCGCCAGCGTGCCGTTATACCAAAGACTCTGATCATAACCGATCTCTGGCTCCCCACCCCAACGTCTGACATATGCGCGATTATCTCAATGATCGGCCCATCAAGCTTCGCCGTGCAACAACAGTTGCAATTACATCACGCCGTCCGTTCCTGATCGCGATCGGGGTGTGTCTTCTTGCTATTCTCCTGATCTGGCTCGATCATGCATATCTCCTTGGGCCTGTACGGGGAACATTGCAGTCTGTTCTCAGCCCGATCGCCCAACCGTTGACCAATATGCGCGATGGCGTCATCGAGTTTATTCCGGGCTGGAATGAAAATCAGCGTCTGCGTGATGAGGTTACGGCTCTGCAAGAGGAAATCAGCCAACTCGAAGCCGAATTGCTCGAATACAAGCAAGATCGTATCGAGAACCGCTATTTGCGCCAACAACTTGATATTGAACATACACATCCCTGGAAGGTGCTCGGCGCCGAAGTTGCTATCCGCACGCCTGACGCCGGTCGTCGAGTCATCGTCATTGCCCGCGGAAGTTCCGACGGCGTCGAAGCGGGGATGGCCGTCATCGGTCAGACCGGCAACGGACCGGCGGGGATGGTCGGAATTGTCGAGGCGGTTGGACCAGGCACCGCTGATGTGCTGTTGATCAACGATTTTGGTAGCCAGATCAGCGCTCGGGTGTTGAACGATCTGTATCCAGCCCTCGGGCTAGTAAAAGGACAGTGGCAGCAAGGTGCTCAGTTGCGTTTGGAAGCGCTGGATCGCGACACCATCTTGAACTTGGGCGATCCGGTAATCAGCGCAGGCTTGACCGAACGACTGGCGCCTGAGTTAGCAACAGCGCGAATCCCTGCCAACATCCCGATCGGCAGAGTAGCAGCGATTTCCTATAATGAATACGCCACGACTGCTGAAGTACAACCTTACGTTGATCTTGACAGGACACATTACGTGTGGGTGATACTCAACCAAGACGGTTAGAAGAACGGCTCGTTTATGAGCTGCTGCTTATGATCGGGCTGATGATTCTGGCGCTAGGGCAGGTAACTTTGCTCCCTGCGCCGCTCGGCTTTCCCCCCGCGCTCGTGCTGGTCGTTGTGGTAAACCGGACGTTGATCGGCGTCAGCTCATCCCAGCCTGACCATAACACTATCACTTCGCTCCGATGGGCAATTTATGGAGGTCTTGCACTCGATGTCTGCTCGGCAACACCCATCGGCAGTCACGTGTTGGCATTGACACTGGCCGCGATGATTATTGCCGCCGCTACGCGCCGCCTGCGCATTGAGGGTTTGTTCATACCGCTCTCTGCCGTGTTAGTTGGCATTCTGATTTATGAATGCACTCTGGCGCTGGTATATCATATTACTGTCACTCCCTTAGACTGGCCCGCCTACGCACAGGTCGCTATCTTGCCCAGCGTTTCTATGGCGCTTATTCTCAGCCTTCCAACATTTAGTCTGATGCGCTGGCTCGATTTACGTATGAAGAAATAAGATGAATCGCCTAACTGTTCTGCGCATTGTTTTGCTCTTGCTGTTGCTGATTCTAAGCGGACGGCTCTACCAACTCCAGCTTATTGACCGGGAAGCGCGCTTCTATACATCCACAAGTACACTCAATACGCGGTATATTACCATTATGCCGCGGCGGGGCAAAATTCTGGCCAGTGACGGAACAACCTTGCTTGCAGAAAGCGTCCCGATTTACAACCTCGGCGTATTGCCCGGCAGTCTGCCGCCACGCTCATCAGAACGCTATGACAATGTGATTGATACGCTTTCCCAGTTAGCAGGCGTTACTAGTACGCTTACGTTATCACCAGCGATCAGATTGGAGCAAAATGCCGATTTGCGCAGCGATCTCTCTCAGGTCAGCCTCGAAAATCTGCCAAATCGATCTGTTGGAGCGTCTGAGCCGTTAACGGTGACGGTTGTTCCAGATCATACGATTGACGCCATCAAACTCTCGCGCATCTACAGCGACGCGTTAACATTTTACAATCCGATCGACGTGCTTGTCAGCCGTGATGACCTGCGCAGCTACGAACCCCTCATTATCAAAGAAGATATTTCCCAAGAACTCGCGTTTGTAATCCACGAAAACAGCATTCATCTTCCCGGTATCGTGGTTATAGAAAGCTATCGCCGCCGTTATCCGTACAGTGCGGACGTGTCGTCGTTGTCGCATTTTCTGGGGTACACGGGGCGTATCAGCAGATGTGAGTTGGTCTTGCAAAACCCGGCTTCATCATGGCTCGACAGCCTGCTCGATACGGTTAACCAAGCCTCAGAATGTGAACTGTTACAACGTACCATCGAGCCAAGTCTGCGGGGACTTCCACTCTATGCCAATAATGACCAGATCGGCAAGGATGGCATCGAGGGCTACTATGAAACGGCGCTGCGCGGCGAACTGGGGCGTGAAACGTTGCTCGTTGATGCATTGGAACGCCCGATGAGCGCCGCACAAACATTTCAGGCCGCCCATGATGGTCAGAATCTGGTGCTCACCATTGATCTGGATTTCCAACAGCAAGTAGAAACGATTATGCGTCGCTGGATCGCCGAGAGCGACATGCGACGCCAGAACGCCGAGAACTACAAGCGCGAATATCCTCCGATCACCAATGGCGTAGCGGTTGCTCTCGATCCTCGCGACGGTCGTGTGCTTGCTATGGTGAGCTTGCCTGCCTACGATAACAACATCTGGGTCGATCCAGATCACAGCGACGAACTGAGCGAGATGCTGAACCCGAATGATCCGGAACAGCGCGCCGAACTCGAACGACTCACTCCCCTGTTTAACCGCTCAATCGCCGGGCGTTATCCTCCTGGCTCGACAATAAAGCAGTTCGTCGGTTCGGCGGCGCTGCATATGGAGATCGTCACACCGGAAACCGAGCTTCACGACCCGGGCAAAATCGTCCTGGTCGAACGCAGCGGAGCCATCTTTGAATTGCCCAACGCTACCCAAACCAATAACAATAGGATCAACATTTCCGATGCATTGATGGTTTCATCAAACGTCTTCTTCGCTTCAATCGCCGGCGGTAATACCGAAGCTATCAACTTAAACCCGGACGATCTGCGCGTGGCCGGTCTAGGCATCGATCTGCTGGCCGAAGGGCTGCGCTGGTTCAATTTCGGCAGCGCAACAGGAATTGACCTGATGGGCGAATCGTCGGGACTGGTACCTTCACCGCTCTGGAAAGCGCAAACACTGCGCGAACCGTGGACTACCGGCGACACCTACAACACTGCAATTGGTCAGGGCTACCTGGAGGTGACGCCGCTCCAGCTTGCGACCGCAGCGGCGGCAGTGGCCAACAATGGCACAGTATATCGTCCCCAACTGGTTCAAGCCATCACAGACAGCAGCGGCAATATCCTTCATACGATGCAGCCGGAAGCGCTGAACACCATATCTGTTTCTGCAGAATACCTTGCCGTTATCCGCGAGGGTATGCGTCGTTCGGTTACTGAAGGTCGTAATATCGCCGCCCGTGATGAATGCTCCGGACTGTCGATCGCCGGCAAAACCGGTACAGCCGAGTACGGAGAGATCATCATCAAGCCCGATAATCAGCCGACCCGCCGGAGTCACTCTTGGTTCGTCAGCTTTGCTCCATACGAAAACCCCGAGATTGTTGTAGCCGTTTTGCTCGAAGGCACCGGCGATTTGAACGATGGTTCGGCAACCCTGGCCGTTCCCGCAGTCACACAGATTATGCAAGCATATTTCGATGCTGCACCGTCAAATCCAGGTGCATCTTTTTGCCCGCCAATGCCGAATTAAACTGCCATAACTTTCAAGCATTGCTAAGATATATGTGCTATAATTGTGCAATCGTCTCGTTTTAAGTGGATACAGCAGCCATGGGCGACCTGATCAATATCAAAGGAAGCCGAGAAGGTTTGCGAATGCATCTTGCCGAATCGGCTGAGTGGCCAGCTATTCTGGCAGAATTGCACGAACAGCTCGGTGAAGGAGGAGATTTCTTCGCAGGCGCACGTCTGGTTATCGATGTTGGTGATCGCGCATTGAGCGAAGCGCAATTGGCTGAGACTCTTGAGGTGATGCAAACTTATGGGTTGCAACCTGATTCATTGGCGTCAACAACGCGCGAGAGTCGCAACGCCGCCCGCGCATTGGGCGTCACTGCTCGCCCTTCAGCACAACGGAAAACGCAGGCGGCGCCATCATCCGAAGGCGAAGCAACTCTGATCAGCCGCACTGTACGATCCGGTCAGGTGATTCGCCACCAGGCGCATGTCACCCTGATAGGTGATATTAACCCCGGCGCAGAGATCATTGCTGGCGGAAGCGTTGTCGTCTGGGGCCGACTACGCGGATTGGTACACGCTGGCGCACTTGGCAACCGCAACGCAGTTGTGTGCGCCCTCGAATTGCGACCCACTCAGTTGCGAATTGCGGACGTTATCGTTCGAACGCCGGATGATCAGGCCGAGACCTTGCCTGAGATCGCTCGCGTCGAGCATAACGAGATTATTGTTGAAGCATGGAGAATCCACAAACGGCTGAAAGCGGACAGTTAGTCATTATAAGCACAAACGCTCGTTCGTTTTGGTGAATGCATTTGACTATGATCCGCTATCCACTGAGGAGATATTATGGCGCGCGTCATCACTATCACATCGGGCAAAGGCGGTGTCGGCAAGACAACCACAACGGCAAACCTGGGCGCCGCACTGGCAATGCAGGGCGCGCGTGTGGCCGTCATCGACGCTGACATCGGGTTGCGCAATCTCGATGTTGTGATGGGGCTGGAAAATCGAATTGTTTACGACCTGGTGGATGTTGTCGAAGGACGCGCACGATTACGCCAGGCACTGATTAAAGACAAGCGGCTGCCGGAATTGTGTCTGCTGCCCGCAGCGCAAACGCGCGACAAAGACTCGGTCAGGCCCGACGAAATGATCGGATTGATCGAGCAACTGAATGGCGAATTCGACTATATCCTGATCGATAGCCCCGCCGGCATCGAAGGCGGCTTTCGCAACGCGATCGCCGGCGCCAATGAAGTGGTGATCATCACCACGCCGGAGGTGTCCGCCGTTCGCGACGCTGATCGCATCGTCGGTCTGGTCGAGGCGGCCGAAAAAGGTCCACCCCACCTCGTCATTAATCGCATTAAACCACGACTAGTCAATCGGGGCGAGATGTTCTCGGTAGAAGATGTGGTTGAAATGCTGGCGATCAATCTGCTTGGCATCGTTCCCGAAGACGAAACAATTGTTACGTCAACCAATCGGGGCGAAGCCGCAGTTTTCGATCAACGCTCGTTCGCCGGACAGGCTTTCATCAACATCGCACGCCGGTTGAACGGCGAAGACGTGCCGATAATCGCCTTGCATGATAATCAAGGCATGTTTGATCGATTTTTAGGGTTGTTCGGCAGAAATAAGGCGTAAGTACGCTGTATACATCACGTCAATATGGAAAACGACGACGTGGTCATCGGTGGAGGGAACCGTGGGATTTTTTGAAAACATCTTCCGCGGTCAACGCGAATCGAGCGCAAAAGTCGCCAAAGAGCGCTTACTGACGGTACTGGTGCATGATCGAATAAAGCTGACACCGGATATGCTTGAGCAATTGAAGTCCGATCTGTCAGAAGTGATCGCGCGTTATGTATCGAGCGTTGAACCAAGCGAGATCGAGGTGACAATCTTGCGCGGCGAGATAAATGATCATATTAAAGCCGAGTTTCCATTGCGTCGCTCGAATGTGAGCTAACGACACAGCAACTACTTCATCGACATCGGAGTAGAGCGGGCCGCAATACAACATTGCGTGCGTGTATGTCAGACGTTGTGTAGGTGCAGCGATGCAGACCGAGTCGCAACCAATTCGTTTTTCTGTTACAACAAAGCTTATCGCCGTCGGAGTGATTATATGGCTTGCTGTTCTGTTGCTTCGGGCAACAATCCACATCCTCCCGCCATTTATCGCAGCTATTATCACCGCCTATTTGTTTAATCCCCTAGTAAGCTGGCTCTATAACAAAACCCGTATTAGCAAAGGGTTGTGGATTGTTGTCATCTATTTGCTGATCTTCTCATTGCTCTACAGCATAGC
Source organism: Chloroflexaceae bacterium (assembly GCA_028282325.1). Classification (GTDB taxonomy): domain Bacteria; phylum Chloroflexota; class Chloroflexia; order Chloroflexales; family Chloroflexaceae; genus JANQID01. The sequence goes on from JANQID010000005.1 coordinate 10,081, forward strand.
TACCTGGGTCTGGCCGCGGATGATTACCCAATATGCGGAACTGGCAGCCTGGGCGCCATCAATGGTCGTCGAATTAACCCGGTTGTTTGAAGGGCGCGAAACGCTCGATCTCGGCGCAGGCATCACGCTGAATCTGGCCCCGCTCGAAGAACGATTGATCAGCGCCGCCAGCGATCTCGGTCGTACCCTCAGCAGCAATGTGCCCCGGCTGGTCTTCTCGGCATTGGAAATGATCATCTTTATCCTGGTCTACTTGATCATCACATTTTATTTGATGCTCCAGTCGAATCAGTTGAAGCGCTGGGTAGCTAACTTGATCCCGCTGCCATATCGCAACGAAGTCAAGGCATTGGGTCACCAGATCGACCGTGTGCTCGGCGCGTACATTCGCGGCCAACTGCTGCTGATCGTCATTATGTCCGTGTTGTTGTACATTCCCCTGTCGATTTTGAATGTACCATATGCCCTGGTCATCGCTATCGCTTCGGGCATACTCGAAATCATTCCTATCCTCGGCCCCTGGAGCGCGGCCGCGCTGGCGATGACGGTAGCATTCTTCCAAACCGATTTGCCCTTTGGCCTGACCAATGTCAGCCTGAGTATTCTGATCGGAATTATTTATTTCGTCTTGCGCCAGATCGAAGATCACTTTATCATTCCGAATCTCATGGGTCCGCTGGTGCGCCTGCATCCGGCGGTCGTCATTTTCGCCGTCCTGGCCGGCGGCGCTATCGGCGGTGCATTTGGCTTGCTTGTCTCAATTCCGGTCGCGGCAGTGATTCGCATTCTCCTGCGATTCATTTATGATAAGCTGGTTGATCAACCCAATTTGCCACTTGATCCACCGACGCCCGAAACTGCCAAAGCTGCAACGAATGATGCCGCTCCTGCGTCCAATGAATCAATGGCCTCGCACGGCCAACAGCTTTCTCATTAAAAACCCGTCAAAAAAAGGCCTCCTGAGCAGACACAGTCAGACCTCGCGCATACAAGGAAAAGGCCTGTTTTAGATAGGCATGCAATACCTATGCTGCAATTTTCTCATGATCCTGACGCCGGTGTACTGTACTGCTATTTCACCGAGCTTGAATCCGGACAAGCTGTTGACGAGATCGCCTATCCGGTTAGCGTGCTGCTCGACGCCAACGATCAGGTCATTGGATTTCAATTTGACCTCGACGATGAGCTTACGCTCGATCAACTCGATCTGGCGCTGGAGTTGCCGCACACCTGGCTCGACTCCGGTCGTCTGCGAGTGGGGATCACCGATGATGATCCCAAACAGATTGTCGCGGTCGAGGACGTCGCGCTGTTCGATCTCGACGAAAATGGCCGCGTTCTCGGCGCGGATATCACTGTACCTGCCGAATTTCGCGCAGCCGAACGTCTGGCGCGTCTCGCACCGTTGATGCTGGCGCTTGACGATGATGATTCCGATGCTGCACCCGCCCCGGCTTTGGCAATCGATGGCAGCACATCACTTCCCGGCACGACGGCGGAAGTCGCGCGGGTTGGCGTGGTCGCGCTGGTCGGCAAACCCAACGTCGGCAAGAGTACCTTGCTCAATGCTCTGCTTGGCCAGAAGGTTGCGATCGTCTCGCCGCGGGCCCAGACAACGCGGGCGCCGTTACGCGGCATCCTCCACCGACCCAACGCCCAGATCATTTTCATCGACACACCGGGCATTCACGACCCACGCCACAAGCTCGGCGCGTTTATGGTGACGCTGGCTCGTCAGGCGATCCGCTACGCCGACGTGATCTGCTTTATGGTTGACATCAGCAGACCACCAAGCCAGCTCGACAAGCAGATTGCCGCGCAGGTGCAACGTGAACGCAAACCGCGTTTGCTGTTGCTCAACAAAGTGGATCAACCACCGCGCGCAGAGTCGCATCTCGACGCCTACCGTGCGCTGGGTTCCTGGGATATGGAAGTTGCAATCTCAGCGCGCAAACGGGAGGGTTTAACCGTTCTGATCGACGAGATCACCCAACGGCTGCCCCACGGCCCGCGGCTCTATCCTGACGATCAAATCGTCGACCAGACTGAACAACATCTGGCTGCCGAGCTTGTACGCGAAAAGGTTCTGCGCTACACCGAACACGAGGTGCCGCATTCAGTTGCGGTCGAGGTTGACGAGTGGCAAGACAAGGATCAGACCCTCTACATTCGTATGACGATCAATGTTGAGCGCGAGAGTCAGAAAGGTATTTTGATCGGCGCGGGCGGCGGGATGCTGAAACAGATCGGCAGCGCAGCGCGGGGAGACATCGAGAAGATGCTGGGACGTGATGTTTATCTTGACCTGTGGGTGAAAGTGCGTGAGAATTGGCGCGATAATTCCGCAGACCTCGGTTGGTTGGGCTATACCTTGCGCGATTGGAAGTAGGGCGATGGATAGAACCCCGCACAAACATACGGCGCTTTCTCTGCTCCGCGCCGCAGTGATTGCGGCATGGCCAATCGTTCGTCAAGTACTCGGCTGGTGCTGCATCATTGTCGGGTTTCCATTGTTTATGTTGCCCATCCCCGTGGGGCTGCCGATCATTCTGGTCGGCGTTTTCCTGGTCGGTACGCGCAATTGGGTGATGCGCTGGCTACGCGTACATATGCGAATCGGCCTGCGACGTTGGGCCAGAGCCTCAACACCGATCATTGGTGATGTTGGAGGCTGGTTGTTCCGACGCCAGCAAGGTTTTGCCCGAAGCTGGCGACGCTACAAACGCGCCCGCGCAGCGCGTCGTCAGGAGCGTCTGCACGCTGAGCAGCAGCGTGCGTTTAAAGACGCGCCGAAGTAGCGATTACACCAACTCGCGCCGCTGCCGAAACGCGCGTATGCAGGCCAGAGTCCCGCACTCCCAGAATTCCGCGTCACCCGCCGCCGCTCTTTTGCGCCAGCGCCCGCACCAACCACTGCTCCACCGGCGCCATAGCCACAAAATGGGCCAGCGCCTCCTCGACCAGGATCGGTGTCTGAGCAACCTCCAGAGAAATCGCTGGTGAAAAGATATGCAATCCCTTGTACTTTAGCCACGCAGCGCGCGGATGATCGCCAGGAAGCCCAGACGGCACGCGCTTGTAGCCCTCGCCACAGATTGTGTAATCCCCTGCGTTTTGCACCGCCTCCACCGCTCGCCCTAACTGCGGGCCGAGATAGTCGTCCAGCACAGCGGTGCGATACGCAACCAGATCGGGCGGCTCGAAGCCAAAAACCCCGGCGACAAGCTCAACACGCTCTGGGGTAAGCTGGAGGCCAAAGCCCGGCGAGGTCATTTTTCCGCGCTGGCCGGATGTAAACATCATCGCAATGCTGGTTTTATAGGGCGATTTATCGGCGCTAAACCGCGTGTCGCGGTAGATGCGCATCAGCGAGCCGGCGCCGTTCGTGCGGGTATCGTAGCGAATCTCAGGGAAACACTCGCATAGCCGTTCGCCAAGGGCGGCCACTAGCGCCGCTGCCGGCATCTGGACGGCGGCAAGGTAGGTTGGTTTGTTTGCCTCAAACCAGGCCTTGTTGTTGTTTGCAGCAAGGGCGCGCAGAAAATCCAGGCCTTCCGCCGGGAATCCTTTAAACGGCGCAATCGTCGCGCTCATAGCGGCTCATCTCCTTTCATTACTTCTCCATAAACTCTAGTATACTTGCCCGTAGCAATCACTTGATCGGTTTTTGGCTTTGATCCATCAGAGAGGATTGCTATACTAGGCGCCGTAATTGATCTATGAGGGTAGAAATATGAATGACCCGATCACCCTGCCCGACGACCTTCGTGTTATCGATAATCGCCATCTCGGCCACTCACGGATTATCGCGACCCACCTGCTGCTTGGCGATGAACCGGCCCTGGTCGATCCCGGGCCTGCCAGCACCATCCCAAATCTGGAAGCCGGTCTGACCGAACATGGCCTATCGATGCACGATGTGCAGGTGTTGTTGTTGACCCATATCCACCTTGATCATGCCGGGGCAACCGGCCCGCTGGTCACGCGCTATCCACATCTCCGCGTCTATGTCCACCGGCGCGGCGCACCACACCTAATTGCGCCGCAGAAACTCATCGACAGCGCCTCCCGGCTCTATGGCGAAGCGCTCGAACGTCTCTGGGGCGAGATCCGTCCTGTGCCTGAAGATGCTATCACCGTGCTTGCCGGCGGCGAGGTCCTACGTATCGGCAATCGCTCGATCCGCGTGTATGACGCGCCAGGCCATGCTCCGCACCATGTCATCTACCTTGACGAGAACACCGGCGCGGCATGCGTCGGCGATACCGCTGGCGTGCGTATCCCTGAATGCGCAGTCGTGCAACCAGCTACGCCTCCGCCCGATGTGGATCTCGAAAGCTGGCAGCGCACTCTCGATATGCTGCGCGACCTGCGACCCTCTATGCTATTGTTGACACACTTTGGTCCTTCAGGTGACGCCGAGGCTCACATTGAAATCTTCCGCGCCAACTTGCTCCACTGGGCCGAAGAAGTGCGACAGGGGTTGAACGGCGACAGCAGCGATTCAGAACAGATCGCTCACCTCAAAGCACTCGCGCAAAACGCCTGTAGCAGCCTCTCTCCAGCCGATCGCGAATATTATGCACGCGCATCATCGGTCGAGGCAAGCTGGCATGGCCTGGCTCGCTATTGGCGCAAGCGCGTACAAACCGAAAATGCACGCTAGCGTTGAATACTCCCGACACGAACTATACGTCGATATCGAGCCAATAGCATCGCACGTCGCCCAAAATCCCGCACCTTTCTTGTGATTCTGGCACTCGACGGACGTGAAATTTTGACATATACTACATGCATTACACACATGCAGCGAGGCTGAATACCCGCTCAAAGGAGAGATCCAGACTCCTATATTCTTTATCGCCGCGCAGTGTTGGGCCGCCGGACATATCCATTGACTCCGCTACGCTATGTCTATACACCGTAGTCGGAAATGGAGCAACCGCCGTGAGAGAAAAACCTGAAATTGGGGACATTGTCCATATCAAATCAGATGCACCGAGCATCTTTGCAAACAGCGATGGAGCAGTCTTGCGGGTGCGCACAAGACAGGATGGCTATTGGACAGCGGCTGAAATTGATGTTAACAATCAACGCCGTTGGTTTAACAAAGGCGATATCGACTATATTGTACGCCGACGCGGTTCGCCGGGCGCGCCAAAGGGAGATTTCGTGCGTATCGAGCGGCGCCCGAACAAACGTCGTTCAGATATTGCATTGCATATCTACATTGGTCGTGCGCTCCTGGCGCGCTGGCGCGATGTCGCCGGCAATATCGGGCGGGTGAAAATCCAGATAGTAAACGGCCAGTTGATGCTGCGCGCCGATGAGCAAGGCCCGTTTGCTCTCGATGATACGCCTGGTCGTATGCCGCGCATCCATTGCGATAGCGCTCGCAACCTTGTTATATTGGAAGACGGGCGCTACGCGACGCGAATGCAAGGCAAGTCAGTTATTGTCACTGACCTTCTTCCAGAGTAATAACAGAGAATTATGAACACAACTCAGTCTGACCCGGAGAACGCGCCATCCGTACCGGCCCGATCGATCTGGATCCTTTTTATTATCGTTATTCTGGTACTGGCGGGTGCGCTAGTGCTTGTTGTGCTGCTGACCACCCCGCCGAGGCAATCCACGGCTGAACTGCCCGCTAACCACCCCAGCGTCGGCGCCGATCAGGAAACGGATCTGGGCAGCGTCCACGGTGATGGAGAAGCGTCAGCGATCGCTGTCACGCTTATCGCTCCCGCCGATGCAAAAGCGCGCTACGACGAAGGCAAAGCGGCGTTTGTCGATCTGCGTCCCGGCGATGCCTATGCCGCCGGACATATCGCCGACGCGCTTTCGCTTACATCCCAGGATTTGGACGCACGCCTCCAGAGTCTGCCTCCTGACGGCCTGATCGTCACCTATACCGATCAAGCAAATGAAGCTACCAGCATCCGAGGCGCACAGATACTCATTGAAATCGGCTATCCCAACGTTGTGGCGCTTGATGGCGGCATCCAGGCCTGGCAAGCAGCCGGTTATCCGGTGGAGCAGGGCCAGCGTCTATCTGAGTAGCCCGCTCTCCGCACACGCAAGGATGGCCGCCCTTGCTCAAAACGCCGTCTTCAAATAGGCTACAGCAGCGGCTCGATTTTGCAAATTATGGCAAGCCGTAACCATTGTTCTGGACTATCACTGCTTGCCTTATCCTCCTCATTATGCTTCCTAGAAGGCTAGATCAATCGTATGGCGCTGTCCGCACGCCTGTATATAAGCACGCGCCGAAGGACAGCGACGCCGCCCACGCCGATGAAGCGAATGTTTCGGCAGCGGTCTAACCGCACAGGATGCCCTCTCGACAGGCAACAGTTGACAAATATCCCCTCACATTTTATGATACGTTGTATCGATAATACAGACTGGCCCAGTCTTTTCAGGCAGTCTCTAAAAGAAGGATGCATACGATGCGACGATCCGGTCGATTGTTCAGATCGCCTCTGTTGTTGATGTTCACAACGTTTCTGTTGCTGTTCATACTGACAGCCTGCGGCGGCAGCCCCAACGCCGACACTCCAACGTCTCAGGAAACAGAATCAATCACCACCGAACAGGAGCAGCCCGCGGAGGAAGGCCACGCCGACGAAGAGCATGAACACGCCGACGAAGCCGTCAGTATCGAGGCGCTGATCGCGGCACTCACGCCGATTGCTGCGGGCGAGACGCCGAACGTGGTTGCGACGACGAATATTGTCGGCGATGTGGTAGGCAAGGTGGGAGGCGACAATATCGCCCTGACGACATTAATGCCTGTAGGCGCCGACCCGCACAGTTTCGAGCCAACCCCACAAGAAGTCGGCGCGATTGCCAACGCAGATATTGTGTTTGTCAACGGGATGAACCTGGAAGAGGCGTTGCTTGATGTGATCGCCAACTCGGGTATTGCGCCCGAACGCATTATCCCGGTATCGACAGGGATCGAGACCATCGAGTTTGGCAGCGGCCACGACCATGCAGACGAAGAGCATGCAGACGAAGAGCATGCAGACGAAGAGCATGCAGACGAAGAGCATGCGCAAACTGACGCAATGGCGCCGAGCGAAGCGGAGACCGACCACGAGCACGGCGGCGTCGATCCGCACACCTGGATGAGTCCGCTCAACGTGGTGGTCTGGACGAACAATATCGCCGCGGCGCTGAGCGCTCTTGACCCGGCCAACACCGCCGCTTACAGCGCCAACGCCGCCGCCTACACCGGCGAGTTGGAAGAACTGGATGCCTGGATCAGAGCGCAGATCACCCAGATCCCGGAGGAGAACCGTGAATTGGTGACCGATCACACCGCCTTCGGCTACTACGCTCGCACCTATAGCCTGGAGCAGATTGGCGCAATCGTACCGGCCTACAGCACTCTGGCGGAAACCTCGGCCCAGGAACTGGCTGATCTGCAAGCGGCTATTGCGGCATTTGAAGTACCGGCGATTTTCGTCGGCGTCACAGTTAACCCGGCCTTGGCCGAGCAAGTGGCTGCCGATACAGGCGTGCAACTGTTGCCCGTCTACACAGGCTCGTTGAGCGATGCCAACAGCCCGGCGCCAGATTACATCGAGCTGATGCGATACAATACCGAACAGTTTGTGAAGGGACTGACGAGATAAGAGACAGCTTGCGGAGGACGATCCCGAAATCGGCGCATACGCAACATCCCGCTGCCCAAAGCTTCGTCGCCACGCAAAGGAACACAGGATGACACCCAGACTACACCCGCAACATTCCCGCAACGGCGCCGCGCCGCCGGTCGATCTTCCGGCGCTGGAGGTGCAACACCTGAGCGTGACCTACGAGCATACCCGCGCCCTGGATGACGTATCCTTCGTAGTAGCGCCTGGCGAGCGAACGGCGGTGATCGGACCGAACGGCGCCGGCAAAAGCACGCTGCTCAAGACCCTCGTCGGATTAATCCACCCAACATCCGGCGCGATCAGGGTCAAAGGCCACGTGCATACGCAATGCAGCGCCGTAGCGTATGTGCCGCAACGCGTTCAGGTTGACTGGTCCTTCCCAGTCAGCGTGTGGGATGTCGTGATGCTAGGGCGCACCGCCCACATCGGGCTGTTTCGCTCGCCGGGCAAACGCGACCGGGAACAGGTGCAGCACAGCCTGGAGCTGGTGCGTATGAGCGACCTGGCCCGGCGACAGATCGGCGAACTCTCCGGCGGGCAACAACAACGGGTCTTTATCGCCCGGGCGCTGGCTCAAGATGCCTTTGTGCTGCTGCTCGACGAGCCGATGACCGGCCTGGATGTGCGCGCCCAGGATGAAGTGTTGCGAGTTGTGGACAACATTCACCAAAACGGTGTTACCGTTTTGGTTGCCACGCACGACTTACAACAGGCGGCGGATGTCCGCCACTACGAGCGGGTGCTACTGCTGAACCAACGTCTCATCGGCACCGGTTCAGCCCGCAATGTGTTGACCGCCGAGAATCTCGCCGCCGCTTATGGCGGGCATTTGCATCGCGTCGAGACGGAGCAAGGCGTGCTGCTGCTACACGATAGCCATTGAGGAGCGCAAGAATGGAGCTATCTGAACTGCTTTTGGAGCCGCTGCGCTTCTCTTTTATGCAGCGCGGGCTGCTGGCTGCGGTGATGGTGGGCGTCGTCTGCTCGGTCGTCGGAGCCTTTGTCGTGCTACGCGGAATGGCCTTCCTCGGCGACGCGCTGGCCCATGCCATCCTGCCCGGCGTGGCGATCGGCTATATGGCCAACGGCGGCAGTAGCGCAGATCGAGGCGCACTGTTCTGGTGGGCGCTGGGCGCGGCTATACTATCGGCGCTCGGCATCGGCATGATCACGCAGGGCGGGCGCATCAAAGAGGATAGCGCCATCGGCATTGTCTTTGTGGGTATGTTCGCGCTCGGCATCGCGCTGATCTCGGCTATGCGCAGCTTCGCGGTTGACCTGTCGCATTTTTTGTTCGGCAATGTGCTCGGCGTATCCAACGCCGATTTGTGGCGCATCGCTATCGCCGGATTTCTGACGCTCCTCGCTGTGCGGATGTTTTACCGCCCGCTGGTCGCCGTCGCCTTTGACGAAACACACGCCGCCACACTGCGCCTGCCCGTCACCGCGCTGAATTACCTGCTGCTTGCCCTGATCGCCGTGGTGGTAGTGGTGGCATTGCAAACGGTAGGTATTGCGCTGGTGCTAGCGATGCTGGTGACGCCTGCAACGACCGCCGCTCTCCTGACCCGGCGTCTGCCGCTAATGATGGGCGTAGCAACGCTGATCGGCGCGTTGTCCGGCATCAGCGGGCTATATCTCTCTTACTACATCAGCATTGCATCGGGCGCGGCGATTGTGCTGGTCTGCATCGCCGTCTTCCTGCTGGTCTTCCTGGCGGCACCGGGGCGCGGCTGGCTGTGGAGTCTGTTTGCTCGGCGGCGGCAAGCCGCCCAGATGTAGGTTGCGTTAGCATACGCAATAACAAACACCCTCCTTCTCCCGCCCGGAAGAAGGAGGGTTGTTCTATTGCCAAACGAACAAGCTCGGCTGCGCCCGACAACGGCGCTACAGGTTATCCAGGCAGGCTTGAAGTCGACGCAGACCTGCGCGCACATCCGCGCCGAGGTGGAAGCCGATGACGTTGCGTTGATTGTCCAACAACGCCTGGCGATCACCCAATGCCTGAGAGGCTATCAGCACGCCGAAACTCATCGATGACGCAGCCACGCCGGCCTCGTCGGGAATGGCGGCATCCTCGCGCGGGTCGTCGGTCACCTGGATAAACAGCCCATTGCCAGCGTCGCCCTTGTGAAGCTGGCCGGTCGAGTGCAGGAAGCGTGGCCCGTAGCCGACCGTCACCGCCAGGCGCAAGCGGTCGCGCAACGCCGCCCGTAGATCCTGTAGCGCGACGGTAGTTTCCATCGTCGGCGTCACGTAAGCTTGAATCGCGATGTAGCTCCGTCCCGCGCCGCTCTCTGCGTCGCCGGGGCTGTGGCAAGCCAGAAAGTCCTTCAGCGCCGCGTCGAGCGACGTCGCCGCCGCGTCGGTGTATACCGTGACGCCATCAACCTCCAGCGTCGGCGCAAGCGCGGGCAGCTTGCCCTCCTGATGATAGGCGGCGACCATCTTGCGCGCCAGCACCTTGGCCGACTCAACGTTGGGTTGATCAAACGGATTGATGCCCAGCCGCCGCCCGGCGATCGCCGTGGCGATTTCCCAGCGCAAGAACTCGCCGCCCAGATCATAGGCGCTGTCCAGATTGAATTGCACAACTGGATAGCCCGCCGCACGCAGCTCTTCGCACGCGGTGTCGTAGGCATCGTCGCCCTCCATGCGCAGGTAGACGAAAAGCCGGTCGGGACCGTAGACATCGACCGAACCCAACGGCTCGTCGGCGACAGGCAACACCCCTACGCCCTCCTTGCCCAGGCTCTCGGCGATCAACTGCTCAGCCCATCCGCCGAACGCGGCAACAGGCGGTGAAGCAAGCAGAGTGAGCTTGTCACGTCCAGCAACCGCCAGTTCGCCCATAATCGCGCCCATCCACACGCCGGTATTTTCACCCGCAGCGGCGGCGTTCGGGTTGCCGCAGTCGCCCGCCATCGCACGTGCATTCGCCAACAACGCGGCAATTTCTACGCCGATCAATGCCGCCGGAACCATACCGAAGTAAGACAGCGCCGAATAGCGTCCGCCGATATTCGGATCGTTCAGGAAAACCTTGCGGAAGTGATACTTCTGGGCCGTATCGACCAGACCACTGCCTGGATCGGTGATCGCGACGAAGTGCTTGCCGGCTTCCGCCGCGCCAAGCGTATCCGCCACGCGATCGTAGAAATACTTGAAGAACGAGAAGGTCTCGACGGTGCCACCCGACTTGGTTGAAACGATAAATAGCGTCCGCGCCAGATCAAGCTGGCGGTCATATTCCAACACCGCGCCGGGGTCGGTGCTATCGAGCACCGCCAGGTCCAGATAACCATCCGCGACGCCGAAGGTCATGCGAAAGACTTCGGGGGCAAGACTGGAACCACCCATACCGAGCAGCAGAGCATGGGTATAGCCCGCAGCGCGCACTTCATCCACCAGAGCCGTAATCTCCGCAATGGCCTCGACCATCACATCGGGGCTGTGGAGCCAGCCCAGGCGATTGGTGATCTCGGTCGGTTCAGGCTTCCAGACCATATGGTCGTGCTTCCAGATCCGCTCAATGATCTTCTGTTCCCGCAGATCGTTCAGCGCGGCGTCAACCGCCGCCTGATATGCGCCGAGACTAGCTGTGGCACGGCGGCGGGCGGCGCGAATCTGCTCCAGCTTGGAACTCAAACCATCCATCAGGCTCTCGAACGACTCGGCAAAAGCGGCTACACCTTCAACCTGCAACTGCTCGGTAACTGCATCCAGGTCAATGCCAAGATCGGCAAGTCGGGCGATGCAGGCTTTATCCTGTTTCAGCCCGGCTTCCAGCGTCGCCGCGACAGAGCCATGTTCGCGGAAGGCGGACAGCGTCGCTGGAGGTACGGTGTTGACGGTGTCCGGGCCGATCAGGTTGTCAACATAAAGCGTGTCGGAATAGTTGGGATTCTTGGTTCCGGTGCTGGCCCAGAGCGGACGTTGCACACGCGCGCCTTGCACTGCCAGTCGTTTCCAGCGCTCGCCGGCGAAGATCTGTTTGAAGCGAGCGTAGGCCAGCTTGGCGTTGGCGTTAGCAATCGTACCCAGCAAATCGCTCGCACCTTTGGCTTCAAGCGCTTTATCGACCTTGGTATCCACCCGGCTCACGAAGAATGAAGCGACCGAGGCGACCTTGCGCAGATCGCCGCCGGATGCCGCGAGTTGTTCCAGACCACTGATATAGGCTTCGGCGACCGCTTCATAGTGCGCCAGGGAGAAGATCAGCGTCACGTTGACATTTACGCCGGCAGCGATAGCCGCCGTTACTGCCGGCATACCGGCAGGCGTCGCCGGAATCTTGATCATCACATTCGGTCGATCCAGCATAGCGAACAGCCGCTTCGCCTCGGAGATAGTCCGTGTGGTGTCGTTCGCCAGCAACGGGCTAACTTCCAGGCTCACATAGCCATCGACGCCGTCGGTGCGGTCATAGACCGGACGCAGCAAGTCGGCGACGCGTTGAATATCGCTGATCGCCAGCGTCTCGTAGATCGCATCAGTCGGCAAATCACTGACAGCAAGTTGGTGCAACTCTGTATCGTAATCGGAGCTACCGGTGATAGCTTTGTCAAAAATGGTCGGGTTAGAAGTAACGCCAGTCACGCCGGCGTCGATCAACGCTTTCATCTCGCCATGGTCAAGCAGCGCCCGCCGAATATTGTCATACCACATCGATTGGCCGAGCTGATTCAGTGCGTGCAGTTTGGTCATTACGCAGTCTCCTCTCGCGATGGTCGGGGTCGATGCTTATTGGTTTGATGGTTGCAATGCTGTCCCATATACCCTCCCCGGTGCGTTGCGGCATTTCCGCTCATCGATCCCATTCTACATCAAAAGGCGTTCACTCCATTGTACCGATTTCTTCCAACTTCTGTGCAGCAAACTTTACCCGATTTCTTATGTTCTGGTCTCTGTCGAGCGGTGCGGCGTTACATAGTATCGTGTGATTACGCGCCGTTTCGCTCATCACATCACGCGCGTCACTCCGTCGTCGCATCAACCCAATAGCTGATCAGGCGACCCTGGGCATCGAAGAGCGCTGCGTCGTCGCGCTCGCGATCACTCCAGATCGGCTGACCACTCGTCGAGGGAAACAGATCTGACGCACCGGGAGCCAGCGATCCGGCGATGCCCGGATGCACCTGACCTCCGCGCAGGCTGCACAGCGTCCAGCCGCTGAGATCAACCGACGCATCGGTGGCATTGCGCAACTCGACTGTCTCGGCGCGCTTATCCACCGCGACGATGATAACAGGCGCGTCGCGGGCGCTCTCCGGCGGGGGCGTCGTTGCGCAAAGCTCGGCGGACGAGAGCGGCAGCACGGGCGTAGGGGCGAGCGGAGTTTGTCCAGCGGCGATGCGCTGTCCGGCGCAGGCGCTCGGCGACCAGAGGCCGTGTTGCGCCGTGCGCGAGTCACGCTCGGCCTGTTGGAAGATGTCTTGATAACGGTAGGGGGTATCGAACGTGTATTCAAATGCATAGCCCTGGCGCAGCAATTCGTAATTCACCAGACGCCCGTCACGGAGCCAGAGGTAACGCAGTAACCGCCCGTAGCGATCGGCGTCACTTTGCGAGCGGTCGGCTTCGAGAAATACCGCTTGCCCATCGAGCAGATTGTGCGCCTGCGCCGACGCTTCTGCGCCGAAACATTCAACAGGTCTGGTCGGATGTACAGTTTCCGGCGTATCAATGCCAATTAGCCGTACGGTTTCCTCGCGATCATCCAGGCGCACTCTAACGGTATCGCCATCGACAACTTCAATCACGCGGGCTTGCGGCAGATTGTCCGGGCGAAGAGGATAGTCGGCGGGCAGTTCGGCGCCCGATGTGAACGCCAGCCAACGCTGGGCGATGAGAAACGCGGCGACGATCAGGATGACTGCTACGATAGCGATCAGGATCAGGCGAATGCCGCAAGTCCGTGTGTTGCGAGGCATAGAATCTCTACACTGAAATATTCAGAGACGAATAAAGCCGACATCCCTGCCGGTTTCACGACTGACAAATCGGGCAGTCGCAGGCAGAGATGCTGGTGACGCTTTCTCGATGCGCCAACGTTGAACGGTGACGCTACTGAGCGAAAATCATCGGCATAAATACCAGATTAGACGGCGGCAAAGCGCCGAACTCGTATGATCCAAGATCGCAAGCGCCGTTACGCGCCGCACCACGCTGGTCGGTGGCAGGACAATCAGCGCCGTCATCAATTGCTGGGCTATCCGCTTGCAACGCTATCGTCTGGGTCGGCCCGCCGTGATCGCCTAATGTGCCCAGACGTGGTTTGATGAAAGTAATACCTGGCGAACACGCATAGTCGCCGCTCTGCGACTGCGATGGCGATTGAATATTGTTGCCGCCGCCGGTGAATCGCGCCGAACACTGGTTGCGAACGTCGCGTCCGCCATCGGCGCTATTATACGCAATCACCGAATTGCGAATGCGCACCTCCGAAACCCCGCTGTAGATGGCGCCGCCAATATCGACAGCTTCATTGTTGACGATCGTTGCACGGTATCTTTCTCCTGTTATAGCATTGTATGACTGCGTTAAACCTGGCAGCGCGTCATTTACGAGCGCCGAGAGGTCGGAGAAGACTGTTGCGGTGATGCTCTGCCTGAGACAAAAAATAGCGGCCTTACGAGGAATATTAGGAGCCGAGCGGCGATCACTGTTAGAAGCTCCGCCGGAGGCGCTATGGAGAAGAAAAGGGGCAATTGCCAAGACGATACACGAAGTGACCGGGTTACGATCATTCATAATGTGTGGGATTTTGAGTGCGATGAACACTGGTCTTACGTATCGAGCTCCCGTTCAGCGACGATAATGCCATCATCGTCAGCATACAAATAGTGTCCAGGTTGGAAGACAACGTCGGCAAAGCTTACGAGTATATCCCGTTCTCCCTCGCCGCGTTTGACGCTTTTGCGCGGGCAGGTTGCCAGAGCCTGAACGCCGATGGTAATCGCCGCTATCGCTTGCGCGTCGCGAATACAACCATAGACAACGATCCCGTTCCAACCATTCTCCTGGGCCAGCTGCGCCAGACGATCTCCAAATAGTGCGTAGCGCAACGACCCACCGCCATCAACAACCAGCACGCGTCCGCGCCCCTTTTCTTCGAGCGCAGCACGTACCAGCACATTATCGGCATAGACGCGTACCGTGCTGATCAGGCCGCTGAACGCTCGAACGCCCCCGTAGGAGCGCAGCAGCGGTGCGGCAACCTGCAATTCCGATTCGTAAGCATCACACAGATCAGCAGTCCTCACCTCGTTCATAAACGATGCTCCATTAATTTTTTGTCAAAAAGGCGGGCAGGATGCTAAGAATCAGAAAATCACACCATAGCTTGACCGCGCTGCTGGCGAATCGCGAAGGTTATACCGGCTTGCAAGGTTCCAAGCGTGATGATGTCACTTAGATCAACCCCCAGACTCACCAACGTCTGCGCCACATCGGGGCGGATGCCCGTCAGCAACGCCTGGGCACCAAGCAGCCGAACCGCCTGGGCAGCATGCACCAGGGTATTTGCTATCTGCGTATCGACCACCGCAACGCCGGTAATGTCAAGAATAGCGAAGCGGACGCGCTGTTTGGAAACGCCTTCGAGTAAATCTCCCACAATCTGTTGGGCGCGGAACGAATCAATTGCACCGATCAACGGCATAACCAAAATGTCATCGCGGATTGGGATCAACGGGGTGGAAAGTTCACGCAGGAGCGCCGATTGAGTCTCGATCATCATTTCGTAGCGCTTGCGATCGGTGATGTCGAGCATTGTGCCGACGAGTCCGCCAATCGAGCCGTCGGCGTTCTGAAACGCGGCCTTGGTAAACAGCACATCGTGATCGGAGCCGTCGGCGTGGCGTACCTTCGATTCGTAGGTCTGCGTGACTTCCTGGCGCATCAAATCGAGGTCGGATTCATGGTAGACCGCAGCGAATTCTGAAGGTGCGAGATCAAATACTGTTGCGCCGATAATTTCATCACGCGAGCGCCCCAGGTAGGCTTCGAACGCAGTATTGCAGCTAATATAGCATCCTTCGACATCTTTGCAGAAGATCGGTATTGGTATAGATTCGATAATCATATCGATCATCAATGCTTTGTTTTGAGCTTCTTGGGAAATGTGTTTCTGTTCTTGAAGCTGGCGTTCTAGCTCAGCGATGCGTTGTCGTAGCGCTGTGACATCGACGGAATTTGGGTCAGGAGGTTGAGAAGCCATAGAACGACCTTCAGTGGATTTGCCCTTTGTTGGGAAGTACAGTCGGCGCGTCGTAAAAAGAGACGCTCATTCCAATCCGATACGATAAGGCAAGACTCGCATCGAGGAGTCTGATGGGTAAGATGGATTCATCGTCAGAATTCGATCTGTACTGAAGATATAGCAATCCTATTCAGATTGTGAAGCCACGGTAGTGCCGCCTTCAGGCGGCGAAGGGAACTGCCTGAAGGCGGCACTACGCAATCTTTACGACTGCGGTAGGATTGCTATAGATAAAAGTATAAGGCACTTCAGAGCGATCTGCAAACCTCTGCCTCTTTCGAGACGCGATAGTACAGAGCTGTCGTAGCGATCCGATTGAATGATCGCTCAAAAGGCGACCATTCAACCGGATCAGCCGCTGGCTATTGTGATGGTTAATCGGACTGGACACCCTGCTCAGCCCGCTCGCGCGCCGAACCGATGCTGAAGTATTTCGCCTCCGGGTGATGCACAACAATGGCTGCCGTGCTCTGTTCGGGCAGAAGCTGGAACGCGTTGGTCAATGACATGCCAATCTGGTCGACGGGCAAGAGGGAGAACAGCTTGACATGCTCCTCCAGGTCGGGGCAGGCCGGATAGCCCCACGAGTAGCGTTTGCCGCGCGCGCTTCCCAGCCCCAGGCCTTGCCGAATAATATGATTCGTATACTCGGCAAGCGCTTCGGCCAGCGATACGCCCAGCCCGTGTACGTAGTAGGATTGGCTGTAATTGCCCTCGGTATGAAGCCGCTCGGTGAGTTCGTCCACTCGTTCACCCATCGTCACAACTTGCAGCGCGACCACATCAAACACACCGCTATCAACGTCGCGGAAGTAATCGGCCAGACACAATCGCTCGCGTTCGGGCTGGCGGGGAAAGATGAAGCGCGTCAATTCGCGTGCATCGGCTAATGTGAACGGCGCCGCCCCCGATCCGGCCTTGTCCTCGGCTTTCAGCGTCGCGGGATCGTAGACGATCAATGCGTTGCCATCGGCTTGCACCGGAAAGTAGCCATAGGCAACTTTGGGTTCTAGCCAGCCGTCGCGCTCAGCCTCGCGCAGCAAGTCGCGCACGCGGGCGCCGTAATCGGCCCTCAATTGCTCCCACTCGTCACCTTTCGCATTCTTCGCTCCCCACTGCAACCGATACAACGCATTGCGATCAAGGTGTTGCACGACGTCATCCAACCGGATGCGTGTGGTTGTACGTGCGCCCCAGAATGGGGGCGTCGGCACAGGCACGTCACGGCGCACATTCGAGCGCTGCGTATCCCCCGCCGTAGCTTTGCCCAGCGCTTCCAGGGCGACGCGCCCGCGCTGCTTCTCATACAATACGCCCGCTGCTTCGCGGATCGAGTCGGTGACGAATGTGTCGCGCATCTGCGGATCGGCAAGCTTGTCCATCGTCTCCAGGCCCTCGAAGGCATCCTTGCAATAGAATACACCCGAAACATAGGGTTCTTCATCATCGACAAACAGAATACGCTGGCCGTACTGTTTGTTGATCGCCGCCCCGCCGACCAGCACTGGAAATGTCAATCCGCGACGGTGCAACTCTTGCACGCAGAGCGGCATCTGCTTCGAGGTGCTGACGAGCAGCGCTGACAGTCCGATCGCATCGGCGTTGAGTTCGATCGCCTTCTCGATGATCGTGTTGATCGGCACCTGTTTGCCCAGGTCGTAGACGGTGTAGCCATTGTTCGACAAAATCGTATTCACCAGATTCTTGCCGATGTCATGCACATCGCCGTAGACTGTCGCGAGAACCACGCGCCCCTTTGTTGACCCTTCGACGCGCTCCAGATAGGATTCGAGCCGTGCGACGGCTTTTTTCATCACCTCGGCGCTTTGCAATACGAAGGGCAGAATCAACTGCCCGGCGCCGAACAGATCGCCGACCTGTTTCATAGCCGGCAGGAGCACATTGTTGAGCGTATCAATCGCAGCCGCGCCGCGTGCGGGCGCGGCCGGCAACACAGCGCCGGGCTGCCAATCATCCAATCCGATGCGGCGAGCAATCGCCTCGTCGATGTCGGCTTCCACACCCTCCTTCTTGCGATGGAGCACCTTCCAATGCAAACGCTGATCGACGGTCATCCCGGCGGTCGGGTCAACTTTTTCTTCCGTCTCAGCGACCACGTTCTGCTCAAAGAACTGGATGAAGCGTTGCAGCGCTTCCTCGTGACGATTGAAGATCAGATCTTCGCAGATGGCAACGTGCTCGGCGGGGATCTCGGCAAGCGGTTTGACATGCGCCGGGTTGATGATCGCCATATCGAGGCCGGCTTCAACGGCGTGGTGCAAAAACACCGAGTTGAGCGTCGCGCGAGCGTGTTGGGCAACGCCGAAGCTCAGATTTGACACGCCCAGCACCGTGAAACAGCCGGAAACATGTTGCTTGACTAGCCGGATGCCTTCAAGCGTCTCGACCGCCGACTGGCGCAGCTCCTCCTGACCCGTGGTCAGCGGAAAGGTCAGCACGTCAAAAATCAGCGCTTCGCTCGGCACGCCAAACTCGTCCTGCGCGATCTGGGCCAGGCGCCGGGCGATGGCCAGCTTGCGTTCGGCGGTGTGAGCCATACCCTCTTCGTCGATGGTCATCGCCATTGTTGCGGCGCCATATCGCGCCACCAGCGGCATAAACGCATCGAGCTTGCCGCCGCGCCCGCCTTCCAACGACACTGAATTAACCACCGCTCGACCGGGGTACATCTTCAGCGCGGCTTCCAGCACATCCGGCTCAGTCGTATCAATAACCAGCGGCAACTCGACGTTCATCGTCAGCTTCTTGAGCAGCGTTTGCATCTGCTCTTTCTCATCACCGCGCTCGGTCATTGCAACGCAGACATCGAGCATATGCGCACCGTTGTCCACCTGCTCGCGGGCTATTTCCAGCACGCCATCGTAGTCGTCGTTGAGCAGCAGCCGCTTCACCTTGCGCGAGCCGAGCGTGTTGACGCGCTCACCGATGATCGTCAGGGTCTGTTGCTGCTTCAACGCCGCTGAACGAATGCCCGATGAAGCGCTGGGCACATAGTCGATCATCCGCTGTTTGCGGCGCGTACCGTCACCGATTGTCTGGCGCAACTGGGCGATGTGGCTGGGACGGGTGCCGCAGCAGCCGCCGATCACACCCACGCCATATTCGGTGACGAACTCACCCAGGATGTTCGCGAAAGGCTCCGGCGTCATCGGATAGACCGTCTGGCCATCAACCTCCATCGGCAGACCGGCGTTGGGAATACACGAGATCGGCTTGCGCGAGTGTTGGCAGAAATAGTCCATCGCCTCACGCATATGCTCTGGCCCGGTCGAGCAGTTCAGCCCGATCACATCCACCGGCATCGCTTCGAGCGTGGCGATCATCGCGGGCACATCGGTGCCGAGCAACATCCGTCCCGACAAGTCGAGGAATACCTGCGCTTGCACGGCGATCTCCGGGCGCTGCAACTCCGCCTTCGCCCGCCGGATGCCGTCGAGCGCAGCCTTAACCTCCAGGATATCGACGCTGGTTTCGACCAGGATCAGATCGGCGCCGCCTTCGATCAAGGCCAGCGCTTGCTCGTAGAACGTATCAGACAATTCCTCGAACGTGATGTTGGACAATTCCGGGTCGTCAGACGAAGGCAGCTTGCCGGTCGGCCCAAGCGATCCGGCCACATAGCGCGGGCGTCCATCCTGCGCCTCGAAGCGATCGGCGACCTTGCGCGCCAGGCGAGCGGCAGCCATACTCACTTCGCGCGTCCGGTCGCCCAGCCCCCACTCGGCGAGACGCGGGCGCGAGGATTGAAAGGTGTTGGTTTCGATCACATCGGCGCCAGCTTCCATAAACGATGCATGGATCGCCTCGATCACGTCGGGACGAGTGATAACCAGATAATCACGGCAGCCATTAGTCGCTTCGCCGCCGTAGTCTTCGGCAGTCAGGTCGAACGTGTCAATGCTTGTACCCATTGCGCCGTCGTAGATCAACACACGTTCGGCGATCGTTTCAAGATAGGTTGGTTTGCGCCTCTCAGAGGTCATGCTTCCATCACTTTCTGACTGTGCAATCGTGAGACAAACAGAAAACGCCGATCGATATCAGATTTCGGCGTTCATCAGCGGCGACTCGTTTAATTAGCACATTGGAATGCCAGGAGCCAGAGCGCCGTGACGTTTCAGGTTCAGGGCACCGAGTTGTAGCGCTGGCGAAATAGCGACGGTGTCGGCGTCGGCGTGAAGGTTGGGACAGCGCAAACAAGCTCCTGGATAATCTCGCCGCTCTGGCGAACACGCACTTCCAGCGGATAATCTCCGCCTCGCTCGTTGCCAACAACCAACAGCATTGCGTATTCCCCCTGCGCGTCGCTGACCGTTCCACCTACCGCCTGACCGCCAAAATAGAGCAGGAGTACGGTTGAAGGCGGAGCAACGCCTTCGATCCATAACGCCTCGCCAGGTGTACAATCGAGCAGTGCATCGGCGGGAATGGTCGGCGTTGGCGTCGCTGTCTCACTAACGCCCGTCGGCGATGACGTCGCGCTGGCGGTGGGCGTACGCGTGCTCGTCACGGTCGGCGTTTCGGTTGCACTCTCCGCAGTCTCCGCCGTGCCATCGGTGGGCGTCAGGGTCAATGTCGGCGTAGTCATCGCAGTCGGCGTCTCGGTTGCGTCTGGATAGCTCTGCAAAGCAACGGCCGGCTGCTCGTGCGGAGCGGCAAGCGCCAGAACGATGACTAAAACGGCTGAAGCGACGATACCTAGCGGCCAGATTACACTCTGCTGCGACATGGCCTCTCTCGTGCAATTGGTGTTTCCAAGCGCAGATTCGAGTCGAACTATACCATTATTCAGGAGTTATGGCAACCTGCATCGGCGAGGCTTCAGGAGATATGGTAATATGTTGCAGGCTACGATATAAACCAGGGTTTGTATCGTAGCCTGACCCCGCTGGCGCTCCCCAATGCCGCTCAGCATCACGTAGGCAACCAACTGTCGTTTGCTTGCAAGGTGAGCAAAAGGGTCGATTATGGCCATCGCAAGACCATCTTCTACTGTGACACGACTATCGCCTGAGCCTATGCGCCAATCTACGTCTCGCCATCTTATATCGAGGCTGGCGGTGCAACGCATCCATCCGACTTTGGTCATACTCATACTTACATTGATTGCGCTGGCGCTGCGGCTGTATCAGATCGGCGAGGCTGATTATTTTGACGATGAGGTCATCTCCATCTTTGCGGCTCGCGCTTCTGTGATGACGATGGCAAGTTCGATCAGCGATTACAGCGTTCACCCGCCGCTATACTACCTCGTGCTGCACTTCTGGATGGAATGGTTCGGCACGGATTTGACGACAATCCGGCTGCTCTCGGCGCTGATCAGCACAGCCTGCATACCGGCGGCTTATTTCCTTGGCCATCGGCTGGCCGGCGCAACAGCGGGGCTGATCGGAGCAGCGCTCCTGGCGATTGCGCCTTTTCAGATCTTCCACGCCCAACAGGCTCGCATGTATCCTCTGTTGAGCCTCCTCGTCCTGGCAGCGACGCTAAGCTTTCTGGCGGCATGGCAACACGGCGGTTGGCCGCGCTGGACGCTCTTTATATGCTGCGTGGCCGGCGGACTCTACACGCATATCTACTTTCCGCTCTCGCTGCTTGCCCTGAATCTCTGGGCGCTGTACCAGAGTCTACGCGAGCGACAGTTCAATCTGGCGCGCTGGACAGGTTTAATCGGCGCTCAGGCGATCGCCGGGCTGGCCTTTCTGCCGTTTTTACCCCAACTGTTTGGAACAACAAGCAGCGTTATGCAAGGCTACTGGATTAGAGGCAGCTCTATGATTGATGGCGTCATATGGCCCATCCTGATTAGCAATGGCAGTACGTTATTGAACGCCAGAGGCGATCAGGCGCCGATCGGATTGACGATCATCGTTGTCGCGGCGGCGGCGACTTTGCTTTCCGGCAGCTACCTGGCAGTGCGCGCCGCCATACGTCACGACGAATCCGCTGCCGCCTGGGAGTTGTTGTTGCTTCTCGTCTGGACGCCACCCCTTATCGCGAGCCTTATCTCGTTCCTGGTGCGCCCCATCCTCCTCGATCGCTCGCTGATCGCCATCTTACCGCCAATGTATCTGTTGCTCGCCTGGGTCTGGATTGATATACGCCGCTCACGGATGGCCACACTCCTGGCGACGGTTTTTGTCGCCAGCATGGCGCTTACGCTGGCGCTGGCTTACCGTGTGGAGCCGGGGCAGAACGATCTCCGCCTGGTCGCTCAGCGCATTGCCGTGGAGCAGCAACCCGACGACGCGGTTATTTTCACCGAATGGCAAAGCTTCGATACAGCTCTGTTGATCCAGCCTGATCTGATCAATGTCTACGTCACGCCCTCGCCCGGTCAGAGCAAAGTGGCCTATGTCGGCGAGCAAGAGTGGATCGACCGGTTACGTTATATCGGCTGGCCGCATCTCGACCGGGTTCAGCCGGTTGAGGCATTCGCTAAAGACTACCGGCGTATCTGGCTCGTATTAACTAACTATAATCCCGGACTGCCCTACCAGATTAAGACAACAAAGGGATGGCTGGACGCCAATACCCGGTTGGTTATGGAGCGCCCCAGTGATCGTGCAACGGTCTGGCTCTACGAGCTGCCGTAGTGATCAAACGGTAACATCCGACTACTGTCACCGCTACCAAACAATATGGGAGACACCGCATGCGGTCATTCTGAGCGCAGCGAAGAATCTCTGATTCCAACAACGCCGAGACCCTTCATGCTGCCTGCGGCTCGTTCAGGGTGACATGCAGCATACGCATCATCGTTTGGTAGCTTGACCAGATTGCCGGCGCAGGATTTGGCATTGCCGGCTTCGATTCTCCCTCGCAGGCGCTCGCTCACCGACAGGCCATAGCTACCCTGGGGCTGCACTGCCAATACGAGATCGTGAACGATGCGCTCCTCGGTTTATACGCCGAATCTGCATCGGGCGTCGGCGTGAGCGTGACCGCCGGCAGCAGCGTCAATTGCCGCGGGCGTGGGCCTGATGGGCGTGAGGGGTGCATCGTGGGGTATGGTTCGCGCTTCGGGGAATTTGGCGGCGGCGCGCAAATTGCCTTGAAGGGTGTGCACATGGTGAATTACGCCTGGATCCAACGCATTCCCCCGACGCGCCTGACCCAGCTATACCTGCAAGAAACCGGCGCGAGCGATGCCGGCAGATCAAGGCCGCGCCGCCACTGGCTGGCAAGCACGTTATTAGATACCTCCCCGTCGGTGACCAGGAGCAGCACCTCAGCGGGCTGCATCAGCACCCTCGGCGATGGGCCCGTAGGCCCCAGTCCGCGCGATCTGCGCCCAGGCGAACCCGCCAGGCGGCGCGTCTGCGGCGCGTAGCAGGCCAGCACGATCGCGGCTCTGGAGTCCGGCATCAAG
>JANQID010000030.1 GCA_028282325.1 Chloroflexaceae bacterium
AGCGCAGCGGAACGAAGGGTCACAGCCATCCATTTGGCTGCCACTGTCCACGCCTGAGATTATTCACTCCGCTACGCTGCGTTCAGAATGACACAGCGATTTGTCACCCTGAGTGCAGCGCAGCGAAACGAAGGGTCACAGCCATCCATTTGGCTGCCACTGTCCACGCCTGAGATTCTTCACTCCGCTACGCTGCGTTCAGAATGACAGCGAACGCCGTTGTCACCCTGAGTGGAGCGCAGCGGAACGAAGGGTCACAGCCATCCATTTGGCAGCCACCGTCCACGCCTGAGATTCTTCACTCCGCTACGCTGCGTTCAGAATGACACAGCGATTTGTCACCCTGAGTGGAGCGCAGCGGAACGAAGGGTCACAGCCATCCATTTGGCTGCCACTCTGCAACCTACCATCTCAGATCCCCAACCCTACCCCCCGGCTGGCAAATAGACATACACGCCCAGCACATCCGGCGGCGTTTGTGGCTCGATCCGGTAGCTCACCCCGCGAGTGCGTGAGGCGGTACGGACGCGCCGGTGCGCGTCGAGTAGCCGCTCGCCGCGAGCCTGAGCCACATCGTTCAGGTGCGGCCAGAGTGGCTCGAAGTCGTCGAGTACCCTGCGCAGGAAGTGGACGGCCTGGTCGGGATTGGTGTTGGCTGCGACGGCGACCTGCAACAACGGTTCGGCGACCTCTGCGTCGAGCCACTCGGCCCGCTGCGGAGCGCCGGCGAACGCCAGCAACGCGCACTCTTCGGCCAGCAGTGCCGTTTCGCTGCCCGCACGGCGGGTGATGATATGGTAGCGGAAGCGCAGCAGCAGCAACGTCGTTTGCTTTGCCACCGCCCGGGTACGGATCACCCCACAACGGCGGGCCACACTCGTATCGATCACATCGAGCGCACTATCCATCACGAAGGTGGCCAACCCCTCGGCAAACGGGTGTGTGCGGCTCAGGTAGATCTCGCCGTCACTGACCGGCAGATCGAAGCGCACCGTGATCGATCCGGCAATCCCGGTCGTGTCCTTCAGTGCCCGGGGTGCCTCGCTCAAGTCGATCTTGAGCACGCCGTTCGCCGATACCTGCGCCCCGAGCGCCCGGGTAGCCTGCTCGACAAATGTTGCCAGATCCACTCCTGAGCCGATCGCGTTGCGTACCTCGGCCAGTTCGCGGGCCACTTCTTCGACCTTGATACTCTCCTGGGCAAACATCGTCCGCGAGCGTTTCTCCCGCTCGGCAACCGTGTCCCAGTCGCGGAACAACTCCTCGCGCTGAGGAATGACCGCCTCTTCAAAGCCCGGCAGCATCGTCTGCTCGCTGCTCCTGACGGCACTCGCCCCGCGCAACAGCAATCCCTCGAAGATCGCCTCAACCACGCTATCGGCATTCACCGGCACCGGCACCGACACTCCCAGCGAGCTACGGATCGTGCGGTGCTTACGAATGAGCACGTCGAGCACAATCCCGTCGATCTGGTTGTCGGCGCCGTAGTAGGTGATTACTTTCACCGTCGGGCGCGGCTGGCCATAGCGATCCACGCGACCCTCGCGCTGCTCGTGGCGGGTCGGGTTCCACGAGAGGTCATAGTGCAGCACCGCACTGAAGTGGTTCTGCAAGTTAATTCCCTCGCTGAGACAGTCGGTCGCGACGAGCACCCGCTGCGGTTTGTCGGCCAGCCCCAGCACGCGTTCTTCGCGCTCGTCGTGGGGCAGCAGCCCGGTCACCGCCTCGACCGCCACGTCGCGCGGCAGCTTCGTTTTCAGCGCCTCCGCGACATATTCGGCAGTCTGGATGAAGCGGCAGAAGACAATCGGCTGATAACCATCGGCGAGCAACTCGCGCACAAAGCCGATCGCTTGCTGGAGCTTCGTGTCCCCGCTACCCTTCAGCTTCTCAGCCTCGCGCGCCAGATCGAGCAAGCGGCGCCGGTGGGGCGATTCGTCGTCGGATTGCTCGCCGATGTCGCTTCCCGGCGTGACATCCATCCCCTCGGCGCTCTCGTCGTCGATCTGGTCGAGTACGGTGCGCCGTCCAATGCTGTCGGCCTCTTCTGCGCTGGAGGTATCGGCGGTTGCCGCCCGAGTGCGCAACGTCGCCGCCGCCGCCGCCGGACTCGATGCCAACGCCCGCAGCAACGCCAGCGCCGACCACCAGCGCACCCGCTGGCGATGCTGGTTGCCCCCGGCTGGATCAGTCACCGTCTCACGAGCGTAACGCAGCACCCGCTCAAATAGCTTGCGGTAGCCCTCGCTCAGTTTGTAGCTAGCCTCGCGATCGTCTCGTTCAGGGAAGGGCGTCTCGGCCTGCATGTAGTGGCGGATGTCACCGCGCCGGCGCTGCACCAGGTGCGCTGCCAGGCGGCGGCGGTACTGCTCATTGTGCGGGCCGGTCAGGTCATCGGGCAGATCGGCGAACTGCGGGTCGAGCAGGGCCAGCAACGAACGGAAGGCCGCCTCATCCCCGCTATGGGGCGTTGCCGTCACCAGAATCAGGTGGCGCTGCGGATCGGCAGCCAGCCCGGAGACCATCGCGTGACGCTGGTGGCGGCTGCCCCGCCGCTCGCCGCTCGCCGCCGAGGCGTGGGCTTCATCAACAATCACCAACTCGGGGCAGGTACGCAAAAACTCGTCGCGCCGACGCTCGGCCTTGATGAAGTCGAGTGAGACAATCACATGGTCGTAGACTTCGAATAACGACTGACCCAGGCCGCAGCGCCGTTCGAGGCGGGTAGCGGTGCTGGGCAGCACCAGTTCCGCATCGAGATGGAACTTGTCGCGCAGTTCGGCCTGCCACTGTTCGGCCAGGTGTGGCGGACAGAGCACCGCCAGGCGTTGCACCTCGCCCCGGTCGAGCAGTTCGCGTGCAACCAGCCCGGCCTCGACGGTCTTGCCGATCCCAACGTCGTCAGCAATCAGCAGGCGCACCGGGTCGAGCTTGAGCGCCATCAACAGCGGGACGAGTTGGTAGGGTCGCGGCTCGACGGCAATGCGGGCAAACGAGCGAAACGGCCCGGCACTGGAGCGAAAACCCAATCGCACCGCATCGCGCAGCAAGCGGCACGACTGAGCATCGCCGGGTCGAGTCGGGTCGGGCAGGTCGAAACGAGCCGGCTCAACCGGCTCGAGCGGCAGGTAGACCCCGGCGATCTCGTCGTCGGTTCCGCCGAGGGGGTGCAGCACCAACATCTCGGCGTTCGACTCGGGCAAGACGACCCACTCACGCCCGCGGGCGCGTACCAGTGAGCCGACAGCAAAGGTGTTGTGTGTATCCATGCTTCAACCACGCAGCGCATCGACGTACTGCTGTGCATCAATGCCGTGCCAGATGTCGGCACCAAGCCCTTCCATATCGAGCAGGGTCAGTTCAGCTTCAGATTCGGTTGACTCAGGAGCGCCCAGATCCTGAGCGATGCGTACAAGAAGCTGGAGTCGTGTCGCACGAGGCAACGGTTTGATCTGTTGTTCGTAGAGCTGAAGGAGATGTTCCTGGTTCATAAGCCACACTCGTTTCGTTTGCCCGCAAGTGTACCACGCTGTCATCCAACCCTCTGAAGGCAAAAGGCCAAAGGAAAAAGGCAAAAACCTTGCCCCAGCCCTCTGAAGGCAAAAGGCTAAAGGAGAAAGGCAAAAACCTTGCCCCAATCACCCTGAGTGCTGCGCTCAGAATGACAGTGAACGCCCTTGTCACCCTGAGTGGAGCGCAGCGGAACGAAGGGTCTCTGCCGTTGATCTGGCTGCCACCGTCCACGCCTGAGATACTTCACTCCGCTGCGCTCCGTTCAGAATGACAGCGAACGTCATTCCACACCCAAGATTCTTCACTCCGCTGCGCAAGCCTGCCCTGAGCCTGTCGAAGGTTTCAGAATGACATCCGACGAAAGGCAAAAGGTAAAAGTAGGGTTGGGGGAGGTTTTTGCCTTTTACCTTTTGCCTTTTGCCTTACTCATGAGTTCCCAAAGATATACGGAAAACGCGCCAGCGTCGTGTCCCAATCGTCGGTATGGGCGAAGCGAATGACCATGTAGCCCAGATCCTCCAGGCACAGCTGCTGTTCTGCGTCACGGGCAGCGCGATCGGGATAGGTGTGGTGCGGGCCGTCAATATAAATCACCGCCATATCGTCAGGATAGGCGAAGTCCGGGCGCGTCCCGCACGTCTCGATCAACATCTGGGCCTGGGTCGGGAGCCGGTATCCACGCTCGTCGAGCAGGCGCAGCCATGATCGCTCCAGTTCCGAGCTGGCCTGACGCAACAGCGAATCGCGGTGTTCGCTGCGGGTCTGCGCCACTGGCGAGGCTTCGACTGTTGCCAGTGCCAGTTGCCCCAGGATCGGGCGGATGGCCTGCCGGTCGAGCAGGGCGTGGTCGCGCTGGTTCGCGTAGGTCATCAGGCAGTCATAGCAAGCCGCTTCGCAATCCTCACGCGAGCGCGGGGCGCGCCGCTCATCCGCGCCGGTGTCCGGGTTGAAGTGGCAGATGCGCAGCGCTGCGCTCGCGACGCGGGCAATCGCGTCCCGGTTGTCGAGCAGGCGACTGAGGACGCCCGCACCGCCCTCCGCCGACTCGTAGAACAGCAGCAGTCGCCGATCCGACGAACTCGGCAGCGGCTCAGCCGCCAGTTCGTTGTCCTCAAGCTGGTAGACCACCTGGATCGCATTCTTCAGCGCCGCCTGGAGCGAGGCCATCTCCTCGACGGTCAGCGGTGCTTCCGGCGCGAACAGCAGACAGTTGCGGTAGTCTTCGACATAGGGGATGACCCGCTGGGTGCGAGCCGAGAGTGGATCGGTTTCGTCTTCCGCAGCCTGGTCGTTCTTGGCCCAGTAGCCCCGTTCGACATCAAGGACAAAACCGCGCTGTTCCTTGTCCTTCCGTCGCGTCCAGCCCAGGTTCATACGCCAGAGTGTTGCGGTATGACCGTAGGTCAGGCGGGCCAGCAGGGTGCCGTCATGCACGACATTCGCGGTGCGGACGGGGCTGGCCCGTTCACCGGTTTCCTCGAAGCGCACACCGGTGATCAGCTCGTACCCCAGGCGCATGCGCTCTTCTTCGTCCGAATTGATCTTGTCACGGCGCTTGGTTGCCACGTTTTGCAGGCGGAACAGATTGCGCAGGGTCGTGTCGAGCGGCGCACCACAACGCTCGCACAAATCCGACCCGCCTGCATCACCGACCGGGTGCATGTAGCCGCAGCGCTCGCAGCGTTTGGCCCATCGCGTCAGCGGCTCCTCCTCGCTGGATGGCGGCAGGATGACTTTGTTGATCGTATAGCGCGAACCCTCGTGATAGACGATCGCACGTGGGCCGAACTCGGAAATCGCCAGGAAGCGCGGGCGCGAGAGGAACTCGTCGCGCTGCCGGGTGCGCCGGGCCGGGATAAAGGCCGAGAGCGGCAGGCGCGGGAAGTTGTAGCCCGGCAGGAAGCCCTCGCTGGCGAAATAGCGGTAGCTGTAGAAATCCGACTGAGCCAGGTTGTCGATCTCGGTCAGCAGCTTGAGTTGTTCCTCCGCTTCGCGGCGCAGCCGTTCGGCCTGCTTCTTGTCCTCGGCGCTGCGGGAGGCGTCGCGAATGATCCTATCCTGCGAACGGGCCTGGGCCATTGCCGCCCGGTAGAGCCCGCGCCAGCGGTCGCACGTCTTGTCGAATGCGCGCGGCGCCTGGGCCAGCGTCGTATCGATCCACTCCTCCTGGAACCAGCCGGATGCCTCAAGTTCGGATCGGATCGACGCCAGCACCCGGTCGACTCGCGCCCGCGCCCGCTGCAAGGCGCGGGAGTCGTCGATATCGGCGCGCACGTTGTCGTGCAGTGCCAGCGTCGGCGTCTCGCCCGAAAGATCGAGCACATCCCGCAGCGATGTCCCCAGGCTCAGCCCCGTTTCGGCCAGCCAGATCGCATGAATGTGGGCGCGGATCAGGTCGCGGTTGGCCAGGTCGAGGCGCGGCGGAGTCACCGCACCGGCAACCATTAACTGTGGACGCTTGAAGAAATACTGATCATGCGGGCTGCCGGTCGAGCAGTAGCTGAACACCAGCGCTGGCTGGCCGCCGCGCCCGGCCCGCCCGCTGCGCTGGGCGTAGTTCGCCGGGGTAGGCGGCACGTTGCGCATATTCACCACATTCAACTCGGCGATGTCCACCCCCAGTTCCATCGTCGGCGAACAGTAGAGGATCGGCAGATCGGCCGTGCGGAAGGCCGCCTCGCGATCCTGGCGATCCTCCGAAGGAACCTGAGCGGTATGCTCGCGGGCCTCCAGCCCCAGAAGCGTTGACGCCGCCTCCTGGTAGAAATGGACGAAAAAGGCGTTGGTGCGCCCGCCCTCCTGCGACTCGTTCGAGGTGCGGATGGGATCACGAAAGGGGCGCGTTCCGTCGCCGCCGATCCAGCGCAACGCCGCTGCCGGCAGTTGATAGCCGGGGACATCGGTCTCGTCTTTTGCTGGAGCCACAACCGTCACCAGTTCAGCCTGCTGCAAGCCGGTGAGCAGGTCACGGATCAGCGCGTCGCTATCTTCCAGCCGCAGCCGCTCCGAGAAATCAGGGAAGGTCGTGCGTCGGCGCAGATACTGGCCGAACCCGCCGCGCGGGGAGAGATATACATTGCCGCCGTAGTCGTGCGGGCCGCGTGAGCGAGGATAAAGCACGGATGCATGTTCCAGACGCTCATGCTCATCAAGCGCCCAGGGAGCGCGCAGACGCTGGCTGCTCTCCTGCTGAATACGCTCCTGGTAGCGCTCGTCGAGATAATCGACCTTGATCGCCAGCTCGCGCCGCATAAAATCGAGCAGCGTCTTCGCGATGAGCATACGCGTCTCAATGGTCGCGCCGACCAGGGCTGGGTGCGCGTTCTGCCAGATATCCGCGGCGGCGCAAACCTCGTCAAGCGATTCGTACCGGATGTCGAGCAGACCACACTGTTCCAGGTTGGGCGAGGTGATCCGCCAGCCGCGTCGCAAGTCGCGGTAGATCCGGTAGCCCAGCACCTCGCGCAACGCGCGCTGGGTGTCGCGCAGCGCCTGGAAGCGCACCTCTGGATTATCGGTATAGGCGACCAACGGCAAGCTGAGGGCGTCAAAAACCTTCTGGGTTAATTCATCGTGGCGCAGCCCGCTCGAACCGGCGGCGCGCACCGCATTCAACAATGCGCCACGCAGCGCCCCGATCTCCACGAAGTCATTGAAATGGCCGGCCTGCAACGCCGCATCCTGGCGGTTGTCGGTGAAACTGAGTAGCTTCTGCGCCCGCTTCGGCAGCGTCGATGCCTTGAGCGCCCGCACGGCCGAGAGGCTCAGGATCGTCGTTGCGGTACTGCGCCCCTCGGAGCTAAGCGAACTCAGCTTGGCAAAATCGGAACTCTGGCGTGCGCCGCCGTAGGCTACTCCACAGCAGAGGCAGAAGCGGAACGGCGCTGGCACAACATAAGCAGTCAGTCCACCCGCACCGACGACTCCATCCGGGGCGACCCGTACCGCCTCGGGCAGATCCTTACGCCGATTCGAGCGCACCCGCAACTTCCCCCGATGCTCTTCCAGCCAGTCATCGGGGAGCCTATCGACCAGTTTGTCCCAATCATCGGGCCAGGGATTGGTCGTGCTGAGGTAGAGATAGCCCGCGTTATCCCCTTCAGCGTCGGGCGTATCGCCCGGCAGGCGCGGCGCAAGCCAGGACTGACCGGTCTGGCCGTCGCGGGTGCGTTGAACACTGTAGTACTCCTGGCCGCATTCGCGGCAGAACATCAGCGGGAACAACACCTTGCCGCGATCGCCGGGAACAAACTGCTGGCCGTGGAGCGTCAGGTAGCGCTGGTCTTCCGGTTCAAGCGAGGCATAGACCGTATCACCACGACTGATAAACTGATGCAGCCGGAAAGCGAACGGAGCGAACCCGGTCTCCGGGTCGGGTTCGCAGGCATAGCCACCGAGGAGTCCGGCCTGAATCGCCGTTGCGCAGTCAGCTTCGGCGACGCCGGTGAAGACGTGGAGCGTCTGCGCCGCACCTTCCCGGCCCGTGATGCTTTGCGGCTCCGAGCGAATGAGGCGAGCGCCGCCCGGCTCGGTGGTAATCCCAAAGGCGCTCTCGATCCAGCTTGAGAGCGGATCGGCCACGAAATCGTCATAGGTCACGGGTGGCGCCTGCTGTGGATCGCGCAACCGCTCGATCAATGCCGCTCGGAAGTCGGCGACGGCGGCGCGGCGTTCTGGCGTAATCCGTCGCAGCGTCTCGCCGACGACGTGCTCCGGCGCCACGGGCGCGCCGAAGAGCTGCGCGGCGACGGCGGCGACCTCCGCCTGCTGCTCCGCGAACGACCCGCCGCTGGAGAGCGTCGCCGAGGTGCCGACCACCTGAAGCCGATCAGCCGCGAGCCGGTCCCGCACGCGCCGCACCAGCAGCGCCACATCGGCGCCCTGGCGACCGCGGTAGGTATGCAATTCATCAAGCGCCAGGAAACGCAACCCCTGAGCTGAGTCAATCAACGGTCGTTCCGCGTGCCGGGTCAGGATCAGTTCAAGCATTACGTAGTTGGTCAGGAGAATATCGGGCGGATTGGCGATAATCGCCTGCCGAGTCGTTGAATCTTCCTGACCGGTATAGCGTGCGAACGAAACCGGGGGCCGGCCTTCCGGGTAACCCAGTTCGAGGAACTTCTTGAGTTCGCCTTCCTGGCTGTTGGCCAGCGCATTCATCGGGTAGACGATGATCGCCTGTATTCCCCGCCCCGATCCGCGGCGCAGCACGTGATCGACGATCGGTACGATATACGACAGACTCTTGCCCGATCCGGTGCCGGTCGTGAGCACGTAGTTATGGCCCTGGCGCGCGATCCGGGCCGCATCTTCCTGGTGGCGGTGTAAGCGCAAGGGCCGGCCCATCCCGTGATGCTCAGGCCGATCCTTATCCTTGCGAAAGATGCGCTGACACTCCTCGTGCAAGATCCTCTCGGCGACCAGGTCATCGATCCAGGCGCCGGGCGCAAAAGCCGGGTTCAACTGGATAAGCGCATCGGGCCAGAGCAAACCGGCCTGGATGGACTCCTCCACTTTGGCGCGAATGGCGGTATCGCGGATCTGGAAGAAGCTGCTGATATAGGCGTTGTAGTCCTCGATCAAACGGTCGCGTAGTTCGAAGATATCCATAGTTCAACAACCTGTACAAGCATCAAACCGGGTCTATGCAGTCACGTTCGAGTGATGTCGCGGGACGATCCGGTCTGCATCAGAAAACGAGGAGAAGGACAGCTATGAGTATACCACGTGGCAGGCGGATTTGCATAGCACGCAGCCCAAGCCTTCAAAATTATCATCTCCGACTGCCATACGTAAAGCCGCCAACGCGCGGAAAAACGCCGCGAGCAGCGCATCGAAGCGATGCTCTACGCCCGGCGCATCGCTATCGCACCCTGACGCCGCAATCTACAATGGCGGTGTTTCCGGCTCTTCGACCCGCAGGCCCAGGCGCTCGTAGACGGCGCGGGCTAACGGCCAACCCCGCGGCGCGATCAGCCAGCCGCCGGTGGTCAACTCGCCCAGCCGTTGCAGCAACTCGCGGTGCGGTTCGGGCGCCTCGACGGCGGGCAGCAGATAGCCGCGCTCGTCCGCTGTCGCGCGAATGATCGTCGCCTGGGGATTCTGCGCTGCCTGGGCGTACCCCGCCAGCAACGCCTCCGTCGCCGAAAGCGGGCGCAGTTCAATGCCGGCCTCGGAGCGGACGGCCTGGTGATACGAGGGGCTGCCGCGCCCGTGGCGGCGGCGCACCACCCAGCCGGCGCGCAGCGACACAACCGTTTGATCGCCGCTTTGCCGCGCCGGGATCGCCCGCCACGCCCCAATCGGCGGATCGAACACGCTGTAGCGATCGGCGCGGCGCGCCTGCATCTCCGCCGGTTCGCCGATCGGCGCGGGCGGCGGCAACTCTGGCAGCGCGAGCAGGCGATCGTCGAGCGTGCGCACCGTGAAGCCTTTGCTGCGCAGCCGGGCCAGCAAGCCCTCGCGCCGCCAGTCGGCCAACTCAAAGAGCCGGCCCGTGATCGCGCCGGACTTGCTGAGCACGATTGTTACACGCGGGTTGAAGATGAGAAAACGCCAGGGAGCGATCTCGTCGAGATCGACGTTCGGCGGCGCGGGGTGCGGAGAAGACGAGCGGCGCGAGCGGGGCGGCATAGCTTCACCCCTCGGCGATGCGTCGCAACATCGGCGCGGCGTAGGCGTGGCACATCGCGATAGCCAGAGCGTCGGCGGCGTCGTCGGGTCGGGGAATGGCGGCGAGCCCCAGCGTCATCCGCACCATCTCCTGCATCTGGCGCTTGTCCGCCCCGCCATAGCCCGCCACCGCCTGCTTGACCTCGCGCGGCTTGTACTCGTACACCGGAATGCCGGCCTGGGCCAGCGTCAGCAACACCACGCCGCGCGCCTGGCCAACGGCAAGGGCGGTGGTGACATTGCGCGAGAAAAACAACTCCTCGACGGCGGCGGCGTCCGGCTGATACCGGCGAATCAACTCCGCCAACCCGTCGTGGAGCAGCAACAGTCGGCGGGCCGGTTCACTCTTCGCGGGCGTGGTCAGCGCGCCATATTCAACCGGCCGCAACACGCCGCCGCGTTCATCGACGACGCCCCAGCCGAGCGTCGCCGTTCCGGGATCAATGCCAAGCGTTCGCATAGCGCGCTTCCCCGCCGCTCCGCCAACATTCAGAGTCGGATCGCAAACTCGTTCGCGGTTTCCAAATTTCCCGGCGGAACGCCGCAGACGCTTGCGCCGGCCTCCCTCGCCCGTGTGCGGAAGGGGCCGGCCCTGAGCATCGTCGAAGGGAGCCGGGGGTGAGGGCCTTCCGCGTCACATCGTCGCTCGTGGGGGGCGCAAGATGTTTCGCCCCTACCGCACGCCGCCGCCCGATACGCAGCAATCTGCAATCTCAAATTCCAAAGCGAGTCGCCTACTCCAGCTTGCCGGCCAACTCCTCGGTGATATCGAGATTGCTATAGACCCGCTGCACATCATCCAGATCCTCTAGCTTCTCCATCAAGCGCATCACCTGGAGCGCGTCCTTCTCGTCGGCGGGCTGGATAAGCGTTTTCGGGCGCATCGTCTTCTCCGCCGAGGTGATCGGGATATTCTGATCGGACAGCGTCTGGCGAACGTTATTCAGATTCGTCCACTCGGTGTAGACTTCCAGCGCTGTATCGGATGCTTCGACATCCTCGGCGCCGGCATCGATCGCCTGGAGCATCACCTCGTCGGCGTCCAGATTGGCGCCTTCCAGTTCGACGATGATCAGTCCCTTCTGCTCAAACATCCAGGCGACCGAACCCGGCTCGCCCGGGCTGCCGCCGCCTTTGGTCATTGTCGAGCGCACTTCCGAGCTGGTGCGGTTGCGATTATCGGTGGCGGCTTCGATCAGCAACGCCACGCCGCCGGATGCGTACCCCTCGTAGTACAGCTCTTCCAGGTTGGCCTCGGCGCCTTTGCCGAGCCCGCGATCAATCGCGCGCTGAATGCTGTCCGAGGGCATATTGTTGCTTTTGGCTTTATCGACGGCCAGGCGCAGGCGGAAATTCATGTCAGGATCACCGCCGCCGCCTTCACGCACCGCCAGGGTGATGTCGCGCGCCAGTTTGGTGAACAGTTGTCCCCGGCGCTGATCTTGCACGCCTTTCGAGCGCCGTATCGTATGCCATTTTGAGTGGCCTGACATAGTGCTTGCCTCCTGGTATAGCAGCCCTACCGCAGTCGTAAAGATTGCGTAGTGCCGCCTTCAGGCGGTTCCCTTCGCCGCCTGAAGGCGGCACTACAGTGACTTCACAACCTGAGCTAGGATTGCTATAGCGCAAAGTGTAGACTGCCTGCCATTATAGCATATCGCTATCTGATGCAGCCCGCGCATAGGATTCAGGGCTGTAGTAGATAGCTATGTCCCGCCGCCGGTTGTTTCGCGTACCATCGCGATGTAGTAACTCACGAGATGCGCCAGATCCTGATGGCCCCACTCTGTCGCGGAAGCCGCGGCGTAGGTGAGCAGCGCCGCGCTGGCGGCGGGCGTCGGAGTTCCCAACAACTGACCGGTTGCCGTCATCGCCAGCAAATCCTTGCGCACGCCGGTGACATCGAAGCCGATCTCATCGTTCTGGCCCAGGATTGCCGGGATCTTCGCCCGCAACGCCCCGATCGCCGCCGGGCTATCGGCGATCAGATCGAGCATCTGGGCGAGATCAAGCCCGGACTGCACCCCCATCGTGAGCGCCTCGGCCAGCGCCTGCCAATACACCGCCATCGGCATATTGAGCGCCAGCTTCATCGTTGTGCCGCTGCTGCTCGGCCCGACATGCGCGATGCGGCGACAGAACGTCTCGAACACCGGCCGCGCCCGTTCAACATCCTCCGCCGCGCCGCCGACCAGCGCCAGGAGCTTTCCCTCGCGCGCGGGGCCGACCGTGCCCGACACCGGCGCGTCGAGCAATGCCGCGCGGCGATCCATAATCAACGCGGCGATCCGCTTGATCGTATCCGGGCGGATCGTGCTCATCTCCACAAACAGCCGTCCGGCGACATCATCGGCCAACAAACCGTCAGCCGGGCTATACACCGCTTCGACGGCATTGTCATCGGTCAGCATCGTGAGAATAATATCCGCCGCTTGCGACAACTCGGGCAGAGACGGCGCCGATGTCGCTCCATGTTCAAGCACAGCGGCGGCTTTGGCCGGCGTGCGATTCCAGACAACGACGGGAAAGCCGGCATCGAGCAAGCGCGGAACCAGCGCCTGACCCATACGCCCCAGACCAACAAATCCTACGCGCATATCGATACTCTCCTCAATAGCCGCCTGTCTCGGTGAAATAGCCGGACGAACAGCGATGCAAAGCTTCGCAATACACGCCAAGTGTAAAGCGAAACCAACCAGGCGTAAAGCGCGAGAACGGACATCGGAATTGTTTCAAAATCCAACAAGCTAGAGTTGATCGGTGTGCAAAAAGTGGCGCACGCGCTCGCGAAAGGCGTCCGGATGTCGCCAGGCGACAAGATGACCGGCTTTCGCATCATACACCAGGTGCGCCTGTGGAATCGCCGAAACGATGGCATACGCCTGGTCGTTGGGAACAAACGGATCTTTTCCGCCCTGAAAGATCAAAGTTGGAACCTGGATCTTTTTCAGGCACGGCGCTACGATGGTTCCCGAAACGTGCAGCTCGGCGATAGCGCGATCAACGCCGTCGCGCAAGTGTGGCCACCATTCATCGCCGTGCTGGCTGCGCATATAGCGATCCCATGTCGATGAGATCGTCGCGCGGCTGTGGTGGTGCGCCGCAACGGTTGCCTCGCTCACCCGGCGAAAGACGCCGTCGAGGATCAGTGCTGCGATGCGGTCCGGTTGGTGGCAGATGGCATTGAGCGCGGAAATGCCGCCGGCGCTCATACCAAAGACCGGCGCAGCGTTGTCGGGAAACAACGCCGCGAGGACGTCGGCCAGCGCCTCGCCCTGCATCGCGAAATAATGCCTGGAAAACAGATTATCGGGGCGCGCCGATTGTCCATGCCCCAGAAGATCGATGCAAAACACCTCGTGCTCATCGGCAAAGCGGCGCGCCAGGCGTTCCTGCATCGCGGCGGTATAGGTGTTGCCGTGGATCAAAACCAGCGGTGCGCCTTTACCCATCGTGATGTATCCAACCTTGCCGTGACGTGTGGAGATAGCGTTCATATGTGTATGTGTACAGATCTTAACTTTTCTCGATACTTCTCTCTTGTCAATATGTCATGGAAATAGTATAATAGACATACTATTTCATGTCCCAAACTTATATCTGGAATGTCTTAATAATTGGCATAATATGCTAATGCTGTCTGGTCTCACGCTATGAGGCGTGTACCCATAAGCCTTAGTGTATCTGTAATCAGCCAACGCCTGATTTATCTGTTCGCCTGTTGGGTTTGCATATTCATCGCTAGAGAGACCGTCCGTCTGTTTCATTATACCTTCAGCCGCGTGACGATGGTGCATACGCAGCAATTCAGGCGCTATAGCGATCCTCCGTGACGTGGAAACCTATCAGGTGCGACAACCCAAGACCATATCTATTCACGAAGCTTGTCACGCCGCACCTGACAAGTTTGGGATCTTCACAGATCGGGCAGGATTGCTATATTCCAGAGGGCTGAAAGCAACGCTGCACAGTGAAGTGCAGTACACGCTTCTTGCAGAATGCTGAGCGTACCGCACACGCCATAATGAAAGAAGGTTCGATAAACCGACAGTTGCGTATTATGCAGGCATCACACTTGCCGGCGTCTGATCAGGAGGGGCATATATGCCATTGAAGAACGATAGTTTAGCGGAGATCCTTTCGCAACGAGGAGTGTCACGACGAGATTTTCTCAAGTTCTGTGGAGCAATGGCCGGCGTGCTCGCTTTGCCTCAACGCTATACAACACGGATTGCCGAGGCGCTGCAAACTGCACAACGTCCGCCTCTGGTCTGGTTGGAATACCAGGATTGCGCCGGAAATACCGAGTCGTTCCTGCGCGCCAGCAAGCCAACCGCCGCCGAGATCGTGTTGGATGTATTGTCCGTTGATTACCACGAGACAATTATGTCCGCCGCCGGGCATCAAGCCGAGGATGCGCTGGATGAGACGATCGCCGCGCACAAAGGCGAGTA
The DNA here is from genome assembly GCA_028282325.1 of Chloroflexaceae bacterium. Classification (GTDB taxonomy): domain Bacteria; phylum Chloroflexota; class Chloroflexia; order Chloroflexales; family Chloroflexaceae; genus JANQID01. The sequence continues at coordinate 14,640 of JANQID010000030.1, forward strand.
CCTGGTGGTTGTCGAAGGTTCAATTCCCACGAAAGACGGCGGCATCTATTGCACCGTCGGCGGATACGCGGCTGTGGATCGTTTGAAGCAAGTCGCCGGAGGCGCGGCGGCGATCATCGCCGTCGGCACCTGCGCAACCTACGGCGGGTTGCCCGCCGCCGCCCCCAACCCGACCGGAGCAGCCAGCGTTTCTGATATTGTCAAAGGCGTACCGATCATCAACCTTCCCGGTTGTCCGATGAATGTGCAAAATCTGACAGCAGTCATCGTCCATTACCTCACCTTTGGGGCCTGGCCGGCCACTGACCAGTTTGGACGACCGTTGTTCGCCTATGGCTCGCGCATCCACGACGACTGCGAACGCCGCGCGCACTTCGATGCCGGTCAATTCGTTGAGGATTGGGGCGACGAAGCGCACCGCAAAGGCTGGTGTCTCTACAAGATGGGCTGCAAAGGCCCGGAGGCGTTCCACAACTGCCCGATTGTGCGCTGGAACGATGGCACAAGCTGGCCGATCGGCGCGGGGCACGGATGTGTCGGCTGCTCGGAGCCTTACTTCTGGGATAGTATGTCTCCCTTCTATGAGCGTTTGCCGAATGTGCAGTTGCTAGGCGTAGAGGCCGAGGTAGATAAGATTGGCGCGGGCATAGTCGGAGCGGTCGCTGGTACATTCGCGATCCACGGCGTGATCAGTGCCGCACGTGCGAAAGCCCAGCCCATTGAGCGGCATGAGGTTAGCGCGCCTGAGGAGGAGTAAGGACATATGGCGAAAATAGCAATTGACCCGATTACCCGCATTGAGGGGCATCTCCGCATCGAAGCGCAAGTCGAAGGCGGCGCAGTCACCAACGCATGGAGTTCGTCAACCATGTGGCGTGGCATCGAGTTGATCCTCCAAAACCGCGACCCGCGCGACGCCTGGTATCTTACCCAGCGCATCTGCGGTGTTTGTACGACTGTCCACGCGCTCGCCTCGGTGCGCGCCGTCGAGAACGCCCTGGCTATTGAGATTCCCCTGAACGCCGTGCTGATGCGCAACCTGATCGAGGCGGCGCAGTATATTCAGGATCACGTCATCCACTTTTACCACCTGCACGCTCTGGACTGGGTGGACATAGTCAGCGCCTTGGACGCCGATCCGCAAGCAACATCGCAACTGGCCGAGTCGATCTCCGACTGGCCGTTGAGCAGTGCCAGCTATTTTGCCGGTGTGCAGGCGAAGATCAAAGCGTTCGTCGAGAGCGGGCAACTCGGCCCCTTCGGCAATGCCTACTGGGGACATCCGGCCTACAAACTGCCGCCCGAAGCCAATCTGATGGCCGTGGCTCACTATCTCGAGGCGCTGGATTGGCAACGCAATTTCATCCGCATTCACGCGGTGTTGGGCAGCAAAAACCCGCACTTGCAAACGTATGTTGTCGGAGGCATGACGCTCGCCATCGACCCCAACGGCCAGTCGGTGTTGAATGCCGAGCGCATCGCGTTGCTGAAAGATCTGTTCGCCCGCGGACGGGAGTTTGTCGAGAAGGTCTACATCCCCGACTTGCTCGCAGTCGCGTCGTTTTACAAAGACTGGGCGGCGATTGGCGGCGGCGTCGGCAATTATTTGACCTACGGCGACTTCCCAATCGGCGTCGGCGATCCGAGCAGCAAGCCGGACTTGTTCTTCTTTCCGCGCGGCATCATCTTAAACAAAGATCTGAGCATGGTTCACCCGGTCGATCACGCGAAGATCACCGAATATGTCACTCACTCGTGGTATGAATACGCCGTCGGCGATGCGGCATCATTGCATCCCTGGGAAGGCGAAACCAGCCCGAACTACACCGGCCCCACGCCGCCCTACAAGTTCCTTAACACCGGCGAGAACGACAAATATAGTTGGCTCAAAGCGCCGCGTTATGAAAACCAGCCGATGGAGGTCGGCCCGCTTTCCCGTATGCTGGTCGCCTATGCCTCGCCCGACGCACCCTCCCACGCCTCGGTGAAGGAAAAGGTCGATACGGCGCTCGGTGCGCTGGGGGTCGGGCCGGAAGCGCTCTTCTCGACGCTTGGACGCACCGCCGCTCGCGGTATCGAGACCTGGGTTGTCGCTGAGGCGGCGATGGGCTGGCTCGATCAGTTGACCGACAACATCAAGGCCGGCGATCTGCGCATCCATGCCAACGAGAAATGGGATCCCCAGCAGTGGCCGAGAAGCGCCCAGGGCGTCGGTATGACCGATGCGCCGCGTGGGGCGCTAGGGCATTGGGTAACGATCGAAGATGGCAAGATCCTAAACTACCAGTGCGTGGTTCCCAGCACATGGAATGGCGGCCCGCGCGATGCTGAGGCTAATAATGGCCCCTACGAGTCCGCATTGATCGGCACGCCTATCGCCGATGAAGAGAAGCCGCTGGAGATCTTGCGCACAGTCCACTCCTTCGATCCCTGCATGGCTTGCGCGGCGCATATCTTTGACGCTGAAGGCCGCGAGGTCATCTCAGTCAAGGTGCAGTAGGGAGGGTACGCTTATGGCAGGGCACATGCAAACCGGTGAAGCGGGTCGCATCTATGTGTGGGAGGTTCCGGTCAGGCTCACGCATTGGGTCAACGTGTTCTCAATCGTGGTTCTTTCCTTCACCGGTTATTACATCGGTAATCCTTACATTCAGGTGAGCGAGCGAGAGGTGTTCGGTTCCTACTTTATGGGGAACATGCGCTTCTTGCATATGCTCTTCGCATTTATCTTCGTCGCGAGTCTGTTGCTGCGCACGTACTGGGCGTTTTTCGGCGGTAACCAATGGGCCAGTTGGAAGGCGCTGGTGCCTTTCATCACGCCTGAAGGGCGCGGCAAGCTGAGAATGATGCTCGAATATTACTTCTTCGTGCGTCGCGAACCGCCCACCGTGTTGGGGCATAATGCCCTGGCCGGCTTCACGTATGGGTTCATCGTTCTCTTCTACTTCATCCAGACCTTCACCGGCTTCGCATTGTATGGGCAGGCTAATCCGGGCGGTTTCTGGTGGACGACGACAGGTTGGATCTTTCTCTTCATCAGCAATCAAATGATCCGTTTGATCCACCATCTGCTGATGTGGCTGATCATTGCCTTCGCGCTCCATCATATCTATAGCGCATTTCTAGTAGACGCCGAAGAGGCGAACGGCTTGATGAGCAGCATCTTCAGCGGTTGGAAGTTTGTTTGTCCCAACGACAAAAAGTCCAAGGACGAATAAGCGCGCTCACTCTGAGACCGGGCGCGGCGGCGGATCCGCTCCGTCGTCGCGCCTTATCATATAGGCAGGTATGTCACGCATTTTAGTGTTGGGTATTGGCAACATCTTGCTCCAGGATGAAGGCGTCGGCGTACGCGTGGTGGAATATCTCCTGGCCCGTTACGCATTTGCCGACAATGTGCAGATGCTCGACGGTGGCACGATCGGACTGGAGTTGCTGTTTTACATCGAAGGTGTTGATAAGCTGATCGTCATCGATGCCGTAGACGCCGCGCAGCCCCCCGGCGGCATTGTGTGCCTGGTTGATGACGAAATTCCGGCTCTGCTTGGCAAGAAGCTATCGCCGCACCAGGTCGGCCTGGCGGACTTGCTGGTCGTCGCTCGTATGCGCGACATTATCCCCTCGCAGGTCGTCTTGATCGGTGTGCAGCCCGCTATGATCGACACCGGGCTGGAGTTGTCGCCGATCATCAGTGCGAAAGTGCCGGAGATGGCGCAGATGATTCTTGACCAGATCCGCGCATGGGGATGCACTCCCGCTCACATAGCGCTCGACGATTGACTGCATGCACGAACTCCCCGTGACCGAAAGCATTCTGAAGCTGACCCTGGAATCCGCTCGCCAGGCCGGCGAGCGCCGCGTGCTGGCGATTGATCTGGTGATTGGCGGTCTTAGCAGCATCGTGGATGATTCGGTGCAGTTCTATTTTGATATACTGAGCAAAGATACGCTGGCCGAAGGCGCGCAATTGCGCTTTCGACGCGAGCCGGGCATGGTGATCTGCTGGGATTGCGCCTGGCAATTCCAGGCGAGTGCCCCCCTGGCGGCTGTGTGTCCAGAATGCGGAAGTGCGCGGCTGCGCGTCGTCGGCGGTATGGATTTCTACGTAGAAAGTATTGAGGTGGCCGATGAAGATTCCTGTAGTGAAACAGATTCTGAGCGCCAATGACGCTATCGCCGGCGAGAATCAAGCGCTCTTTGATGCAGCGGGCGTGACTGTCATCAACCTTATGGCCTCGCCCGGCGCCGGCAAGACGAGCCTCATTTTGGCGACGGCTGCGCACCTGCCCGCGAGCGTGCGTCCCGGTGTGATCGAAGGCGACCTGGCATCGAGCATCGATGCGGATACCATCGCCGCGCGCGGCATTCCCGTGGTGCAGATCAACACGGGCGGCAACTGCCACCTCGACGCGCCTATGGTACGCTCGGCGCTGCCGCATCTGCCCCTGGAAGGCATCGACCTGCTCTTTATCGAGAATGTGGGTAACCTGATTTGCCCGGCCAATTTCACGCTTGGCGCCCATGCAAACGCGGTGATCGCCAGCACCCCTGAAGGCCACGACAAGCCCTACAAATATCCGGGTATGTTCGCCAGCGCCAACGCGGTTGTGCTCAACAAAGCCGACTTGATCGATGTCTTCGAGTTCGATGTGGACTACTTCCGTCGGGGAATTGCGATGGTCAACGCCGATGCGCCGCTTTTCATCGTGTCGGCGCGCACGGGAGAAGGCGTTGAAGATTGGATCGCCTGGCTCCAACAGACGCTGGAGCGTGCATAACCGAGTCGAGCGAGACTATCAGAACACAACAACGGCGCACATCATAGCGATGCGCGCCGCAGTACATCTGGCTGGGGGACAGGGACTCGAACCCCAACCACCTGATCCAGAGTCAGGCGTTCTACCGTTAAACTATCCCCCACTACACAACGTACGGTTGGTGCCGAAGGTGGGATTCGAACCCACACGAGGAAACCCTCACTACGCCCTGAACGTAGCGCGTCTGCCAGTTTCGCCACTTCGGCAAAGGCAAAAACAGGCCATAAATCTGGCAACGCTGGATATGATACTATGCCACGTGCGGCTTGTCAAATACTCAGACGGGCCGGAGAGGCTATGCTATAATGACCCATATTCCACGGTGTAAAGTTAAGGAACAGTGGGGATATGACACGCGCATTTCAGGCGCTCTGGCTGACCACGAAAGATTTGCTCGATGAGTTCCTCGTATTGATGGTCTGCAACGGGATCTGGTCGGTCATCAGTTTGCCGCTTATCTTGCTGGCGCTGTTTCTAGGAGTAAACGGCTCCATAGCCCTCGCGTTGGGAACTCTGCTGCTATCAGTGCTGCCGATGGCCCCGGCGACTGCCGGCCTCTACTATATGCTGAATCGGCTCACCGAAGGGTATGCCATTAAGATCAGCGATCTGTTCAGCGGTATGCGCCGTTATGCGATTCCGGCATGGAAGAACTTCGGCTTCTGGATGCTCGGCTTGATCGTCATTCTGATCAACCTCCAATTTTATAACGCCGTGACGAATGTCTTCACCGCCATTCTGGTGTTGCTGTGGTTCTATGCGTTGCTGGTCTGGCTATCGCTGTTGATCTATCTCTTCCCGCTCTTGATGCTTCAGTCCAACGCCAGCTTGCGGTTAACGGCGCGCAACGTTTTCGTGATGACGCTGGGACGCCCGTTCTTCACCGTGGTTACGATGATGCTGATGTCGATTGTGGTGGCGATTAACTATGTGTTGCCGTTTCTGGCGCCGATTGTGACGGTGGTGTTCCTGGCGCTGTGGAGTATGCGTGCCACCCGTATGCTGGTCGCTGAAAGTGAAGCGCGCCGTACAGTAGAGCAACCGGCCACGCCGCCGCCGAAAGTCGAGCAGGAAGGCCGTCGCCGGCAGGCTCGTTCGAAATAGCCGGTTGTTCGCCGCTTTTGTATGCCCATATAGATTATTGCTATGTTAACTCGACGTATTATTCCTTGTCTGGATGTCAAAGCCGGTCGCGTCGTCAAGGGCGTTTCGTTCCTCAATCATCGCGATGCCGGCGATCCCGTGGCGTTGGCCGCCGCATATGACGCAGCCGGCGCCGATGAACTGGTCTTTTATGACATCACCGCCAGCAGCGACGAGCGCGCGATTATGGTCGATGTGGTGGAGCGCACCGCCGCGCAGGTTTTTATTCCGCTCACGGTCGGCGGCGGAATTCGCACCGTTGATGATATGTATCGTATGCTGCGCGCCGGGGCGGATAAAGTCTCGATCAATACCGCCGCCGTGCTCACTCCCGATCTGATCGGCGAAGGCGCGCGGCGGTTTGGCAGTCAGTGCATCGTGCTCTCGGTCGATGCCCGCTGGGCCAGCGCCGCCGATGAAACGCCGCGCTGGAGTGTGTTTACGCATACCGGGCGCGATCCGCGTCCCACCGGCCTGGATGCGATCGAGTGGATCAAGCGCGGTGTGGAGCTCGGCGCGGGCGAGATTGTGATCAACAGCATGGATGCTGACGGGCAGCAGACCGGGTATGATCTGGCGTTGCTGCGTGCGGTGAGCGCAGCGGTTGATGTGCCGGTGATTGCGTCGGGGGGAGCCGGCTCGCCCGAGGACATGTACGCCGGTCTGGCGGAAGGCCAGGCCGATGCCGTGCTGGCGGCGTCGATCTTTCACTTCGGCGCGTATACGATCACGCAGGTGAAGCAATTTCTCGCCGAGCGCGGGGTTCCGGTACGCCTGGAGCAAAGCCCGATCGCGGCTGTCTGGACCGCGGCATCTGATGCAGCGGCTCACTCCGCCAGGCGTTTCAACACAACCAGCGTGACATCGTCGAACGGCGGTTGTCCACCGGTAAACTCGGCGACGGCGGCGGTGATCGTTTGCAGGATCTCGTCGGCGCTATCGGCGTGGTGTGCGGCGATCAGGCTGTGTAGCCGTTCAACGCCAAACTCCTCTTCGCAGTCGTCAGTCGCCTCGGTCACGCCATCGGTGTAGCACACCAGCAGATCGCCCGGCGCCAGGTGAATCTGAGCCTCGGTGAGCACAATCTCATCTAACACTCCTAGAGCTATGCCCGGCGCGAACAATTCCTCGATCCGCCCGCTGGCGGCGTGGTAAACGAGCGGCGGGTTGTGTCCGCCCCGCGCATAGCGCAACCGCCCGGTGTGCGTGTCCAGCAGCGCGTAGAAAATCGTGACAAACATGCCCGACTCGGAGTCACGGGCGATCCAACGATTGGCGCGGTTCAGGGCGCGGTCGGGCGCCGAGCCGTCGAGCGCGGCGGCCCGCACCAGGCTGCGTGATAGCGCCATAAACATCGCCGCGGGAACGCCCTTGTCACTCACGTCGGCGATGACCAGGCCCAGCATCGGTGTAGGCTGTTGTTCGCCTGGCATCGGCAGCACCCAGAAATCGTAGAAATCACCGCCGACCAACCGCGCCGAGCGCCAGTCCGCCGCGATGTCCCAACCGAGAATCCGAGGCGGACTGGCCGGCAACAGCGAGGTCTGGATCTCGCGGGCGACACGCAACTCTTGCTCCATCCGCGCCGCCTCGGCGGCCTCGCGTGCCAGCAACACGCTCTCTAGCGCTCCGGCAATCTGGGTTGCCATCCCGCCGTAGAGCGCCAGATGGCGATTGCTGGGCGCATACGCGGCGGCGTTATAATCGAGCAACAGGATGCCCAACAGGTTTGCGTGCGCCAGCAGCGGCAACGCAGCCAGCGTTCCGCTCTGGCAGGCGCGAATGATCGACGGGCACTCATCGGGCCGATTCCGGGCGTCAACCAGCACCTCGCGCCGGCGCGACGCATAGGCGCGGGTGAGCAAGGGCGCTTCAGCGCACGCGATACGCTGGCCGAGCAAGCGATCGCGCTGATCGCGGCTCAGACCATAGGCCGCCAGCAATTCAAACTGCGCATACTCGTGATCCCACTGCAAGCAGAAGCAACGGTCGCAACCAACCAGCAGCGGCGGCAGGCGCACAATCGTCGGCAATAGCTCGTCGAGGGCGGTGGCGCGCCCGGTATTCTCGGCGACCTGAAGCAGCGCATTCAGCGTCCAGGCTTCTTCTTGCTGGGCGGCGTATGAGTTTGCGCTATCGATCGCAATCGCGATCTGATCGGCCAGCGTTTGTACGACAAACAGGTCTTCGGCGTCAAACGCTTGCGGCGTATGACTCTGCACATCGAGGACGCCAATCACGTGATCGCCGATCCGCAGCGGCGCCGCCATCTCCGAGCGAGTCGCCTGCGTGTCGCGAATATAGCGCGTATCGCTCAAAACATCGCCAACCACCACCGGCTGGCTGTTCTGAGCTGCATTGCCGACGATGCCCTCGCCGAAGCGCAAGGCGCGCGCGCGCAAAGCTTCGATCGTCGCCGCGTCGGCGGTGCTGGTCCGAAACACAATGCGCTGATCCGGTTCCACGGTGAAAATGTGGATCGGGTGATAGTGAAAATGTTCGCGAATGAGCTGCACGACCGATGGCAAAAGCTCCTCCAGGTTGAGGATCGCCGTCACCTGCTCGCTGACTTCGTGAATAGCCTGAAGTTGGATCGCTCGCTGCTGCGCGTCGTTGAAATCGCGCGCCCGCATAACCGTGACTGCGGTCTGGTCGGCGATAAGCGAGAGCAAGCGCAGGTCATTGGCGTCAAATGCGCCGGGTTGATAGCTTTGCACCGAGATGCTGCCGATCACCGCGTCGCCGACGATCAATGGCACATAGATCCCGGATCGGGGTGGGTGCTGGCTCTGATAGCGCGGCCGCGCCGGGAGGCGTTCCATTTCAACGAGAAAATCCTCGACTAGCAGTGTCCGCCCGGTCTGGCGCATCCAGCCGATAATGCCGTCGCCGACTTCCAGGTGAACGGTTAGCGGCGGGAGTCGAACGCGATCCTGGATATGCACATGGAGCGTGTAGGCGTCGCCGTCGAACAAGCCCAGGTGAAACGATGACGTATCAACGATCTTGCTTGCCTCGCGATAGATCAGTTCACAGAGTGCTTCCACGTTGAGTTCGCTGCGAATGATCGCCCGGCTGATTTCGTTCAGCAATGCCAGCTCGCGCATCGAGCGCCGCTGGTGCTGGAGATTCAACGCGGTGCGGCGCACGCCCACACTGACGCCAACGATGCCTGCGCCCGCCAGAATGAAGTATCCCGATCCGAGATCGGTGTAGATGCTTGCCAGCAACAGCGCCAGCGGCAGCGGTGCTACTTCAGTCCAAAGCGACATGTTCCAGGTAGCTCGCCACCAGGTCTGGACACCGCTTACTCCGCCTTGCAGCAGTTCGCGCCCAAACCGAACGCCCTGCGTGACCAGCGTATAGCTGACGATCAAGCTTGCAAGCAAGATGGCTGTGCTGATTGGGGAACGCTGGCCGTTTAACGCAGATGGCGTGATCGTCGCATACAACCATTCGGCCAGCGCGAAGCCGCCGAGAATGCCCAGCATCCGGGCGCCGCTCCGCAAGATCGGGCGCGCCGCCAGGGTATACACACTTCGTGGACGATGATGGAGAAACGGGCGTAGAACACCGAAGAGCAATCCCTCGATTCCGGCGATCAGCGCGGCGGCGGATGGATCGAGCGCCAGCGCTGCTGCCAGCAAGATCACGCCCGACAGGCTGGCCGGATCGGTGGGCGGCGTACGAAAGCCCAGCAGGTCGGCGATGAGGGCGAAGGAGCCAAACAAGACCAGCGTAGCGACCGATGCGCCGACGAAAGGCAGCGTGCTATACCAGAACCAGCCGCTGCCGCCAAGCAGGAAGCAATACAGAATGATCAGCCGCGCCCGTCTCAAGTGTTTCCCCGGCCAAATGCACTCCGTGCTTCATCGACGCTCGGATGGATCGCGAACACTTGCGAGAAGCCGGTGAGGGTAAATACTTCGTATACTTGTGGTTGCAGCGCGGCCAATCGCAACTCGCCGCCCAGCGTCATCAACTCTTTGCGCATCAACAAGAGCGCCCGCAATCCGCTGCTGCTTAGAAACGTCGTATCACTGAAATCCAGTAACACATAACGTGCCCCGCCCTCGATCAAGGCGTGGATGTGCGCGCTGAGATCGGGCGCTGTATTCGCGTCAACCCGGCCCTTGACCGGCAACGTGGTAATTTCATTTGCGCCGCTGGAACCGATATACTTGACCATAGTGAGCACATTGCCTTCCTGCGGATCGAAATCAAAGCGCACTTCATCCATCAGACGCGTGATTAAATAAACGCCCAGCCCGCCAACCTGGCGTTCTTCCAACGGCGCTTCAAGATTGGGCGCGGGGATGGCATTGGGGTCAAAGCGGCGGCCATGATCGCAGAGTGTGACAATGAAACGATCGTGCTCATGCTGCCAGGAGACGATAATATCACCCGGGTTATGCTCATCGTAGGCGTGCTGGGTAATATTCGTAGCGGCTTCGTCCACGGCAAGCTGAACTTGCCAGGTGGCGCGCGTATCCAGGTTCGCCTGTTCGGCAGCCTGGGTTATGAACGTGCTAATACGGGCCAGAGCGTTCAGATCGGCTCTTATGGCGAGGGTATGCATCGTTTTTAGGGAGCGATTACGTATAGGTGTCCAATGCCCGCGGCTGGAGAGCTGTCGATTCTCGGTTAGAAAGATCCGACAGCGGCGATCGTATCACTGTACATTTCAAACAGCGCCGTAAACCCGGTCAAATCAAACACTTCTTTGATCTTGGGCGGGAGGTTGGCGATACGAATGTCGCCGCCTTCCAGGTCGGTAAATTTCCAATCGCGGGCGCGTTTGCGCGCTTCGATCAGCGCGCGCAATCCTGGACTGCTGATATGCTCCAGGCCGTCGAGATCGAGGACGATGCGATATCGCCCCTCGTTGAAGAGGCTTTCGATCTGCTGTTTCAATTGCGGCGCCGTCGCCGCATCGACGCGCCCGCTGACTGTAAGCACGTCTACCCGGTTGAGTCGGCGGTGCTCTATCTCCATACGACCTCCTGCTATGCCGCGGGATGCGTGATAATGAAGGCCATCAGAAAGAGAATCCTGGCTTGCTGTATCTGGCATAGATAATACAACGCTATTATAGCAGCATATGCACGATCTAGCTGCGGCATATAGCAATCCTACTCAGGTTGTGAAGTCACTGTAGTGTCGCCTTCAGGCGGTTCCCTTCGCCGCCTGAAGGCGGCACTACGCAATCTTTATGACTGCGGTAGGATTGCTATAGCAGCAAACAGCTCGCTTGTTCAGAAGCCTTGACGTACAGCTGCGCCTGAAGGTTACACGGTCAACGGAGCAGTGGGAGATTTGGAGCGATTGAGCGGGAGCGTCGATTTGATCTTGCGCAGCCGAGTCAGAGAATCCAGCGCCGCCTCGTGGACATTTGGATCGCTGTCTTGCATAGCTCTGGTCAGAGCGTCGATAACTTCCGAGGTAGCCGCTGCCGCGCCGATGTGACCCAGCGCGCGCGCGGCGGCCTCACGCGCATACGGGTCGCTATCTTCAAGCATCGCGGCCAGATTCTCGATCAACATTGGCGTCCCGGCAAGATCGCCAAACTGGCTCAGAACCATCGCTGCGGCGGAGCGCACAAAGCTATCTTCGTTGGAAAGACACGTAGACAAGTAGTCGATGAGTTGGGGCGATGCAATCCGATCACGTAGCGAACCAAGCGCCCGTGCGGCGGCAAAGCGCGTCTCCAGATCGCAATCGAAGAGAGCCAGGCGGGTCAGGGCGTTAATCACCGGATTCGGCGGGTTTTCAGCAAACTGGCCCAACATACGCGCGGCGGCGGCGCGTACATGCGACGCGCTGTCGTTTAGCCCTTCGTGCAACAGAACAATGTCAGCCGGGGTGTAGTGGCCGGCGCGTTGGCGCAAACTGCGAATCGCCTCATAGCGCGATTGCCAGCCGGGATCCTGGAGCAAGCGCCGCAACTGGCTAAACTCATCGGGGCCAAACATTTCGATTTCGTGTATCAGCGATGCGCGCAGCCATTCATCGCGTGAGCTGTTTAAGCGCTGGCGAGCCAGGTGAATAACATTCAGCGTGATAATCAGTTGCTCAATCGCCTGGCGTAACTCTTCCGAGGTGCGCAGTTCGCGTTCGATAATGATCGCGCCCTGGTAGCGCATATTGGTCGCGCGGTGAACGATGCGATCAGCGCCCGGGCTGCGAACAATATCGGCCAGGGTCATGACCGCGGCTACAGGTTGGCTTTGGAATGCCTCGAGAAATGGTTCAAGAGTGCGTAGAGAAAGATAGGCAAGCACGGTATTTGTTCCAGCGATGTGAATATCCTGGCGAGGGTTGCGGGAGAAGCCGCTCAATCTTTCAGCAATTTGAGAGCGCCATTTATCCTGGTCAAACATTGACGTACTGCCATTGGCAAATTTCAGCCAGCGTAAAAGTGAAAAATCTGTCATCATTATAGCATAGTCTAGGCAATTTGAAAGGCGGCGTTTTTCTTCCAGTTTTGTGGCATGTAGACAAGTTTCCGAAACACGTGCTATACTCTTTCTCCGAAAGATCAACGGAGACGCAAAGGTTTTTGGTATGAGAGTGCGCTATGGCGCCCGCTCCGACGTTGGTTTCCGACGCGAGATTAATCAAGATCGCTACGGCGTGAGCGAAGCGGATCTCGCGTCGGGCAAGGGCCGACTGCTCGTTGTGTGTGATGGTATGGGCGGTCACGCTGCCGGCGAAGTTGCCAGCCGCATAGGCGTCGATGCTATCCTTGAATATTATACGCGGTCGGAGCTAGATTCTCCGGCGGAGATCCTGGAGTCGGCTTTTGCCGCGGCGAATGAGCAGATCTATGCTCAGGGCCGCGGGAGCATGGGTACGACCGGGGTTGCGGCGCTTATCCGCGATGGTGTTGCGTACATCGCCAATGTCGGCGACAGCCGGGCGTATCTTGTACATAGTGGAAATATCTCGCAGATCTCGCGCGATCATTCGCTTGTCTCCGACCAGGTGAAGGCGGGGGTGATCTCGGATGAAGAGGCTCGTCATTCCAATATCCGCAATATCATCACCCGCGCGCTGGGACATCAGTCCGAGGTGCAGGTCGATATCTTCACGGTACAGCTTCAGCCAGGGGATACGGTTGTGCTTTCGACCGACGGCTTGCATGGTCTGGTTGAAGATGCCGAAATCGCCGAGGTTGTCACGCTGTTGTCACCCGACGAAGCGGCGCAGCGTCTGGTGGATCAGGCGAATGAGCGCGGCGGCGTCGATAATATCACGGTCATCGTAGCCCACGTCGAGGATGATGGTTCGGAGGGTACGGGCGCCACGGCAGCGCAGAAGACTATCCCGTTGCCGATATCCGAGACGGCGACTGCGGACGAATCTTCGCCGGTCGCGAGCGCTGCTACGGCGGCGCCTGAATCGCTCGCCCCGCACCGCGAATTGTCGCTCTCACGGCGCGGCTTGTTGCTGGCCGGGTTGACGCTGATTGTGTTAATCGGTCTCGGCAGCTTTGTGTTGTTGAATCCGGACTCTGTGTCTGCTCCTGGCCCGACGAGTGTTGCGCCTACCATCGCTGCTCCTGCGACAGCGACAGCCACGCTCACCACAACCGTTATCTCTGGCGTTACACCCACCGTTACGATAACGAGCGCCACCCCGATACCCCCGACGCCGCCGCGCGACGATGAACAGTCTCCGTCTGACCTCCCCTCCCGCCCCGAAGCGGACGATGAGTAGCCGTGTTTTATAGCCGATAGCCGATACACGATAGGGCAGCGTCAACCGTCACCGTTCGCTCTCGATCTGCCAGGCGCAAGCCTAAAAATCTTTGTGTTCCTCTGCGTTCTTTGCGGCAAGATCGAGCTATCGGTTATCCTACTCCCCAACCGCTATCGTTCGTCGTGACCTGGTCGGTGGAACCCTATCGGATTTTCGGCTATCGTCTATGCGACGGGTTTGCGGCACACGAAGAAGTAGTACGGCCCGTCTTCGCCCGGCGGGGCTGTGTAGATGCGGCGCAGAATCGGCTCCCAGAGCAAGTTCGGCGTCAGTGGCGGGAAGATGAGCCAGCGCCCGGTGAGCTTGCGCGTGATCAGCGAGGGCGCGCCGTAGTAGTGGCTGAAGTCGAAGAGTTTGAGCGCGGCGGCGCTGAAGTAGGGCCGCCAGGAGACGACCTCTAGCCCGGCGTTTGCAAAGCGTGCGCTCCACGCGTCGGCGCTGAGCGTGTTGTGGTGCTGCGAAGTGGCGTTGAACCAACGACCGTAGCGTGCGCCATCCAGGCCCAGCGTGTTGAGCAGCGTCGTGCCAAGCAAATCCTGCGGGAAGCGGTCACCAACCACCGAAGCGACGAACTGGCCGCCGGGTCGCAGCACGCGCGCAACCTCGCGCAGCGTTGCATCAAGCGGAACGACGTGCTCCAGCACGCAGTTGCTGATCGCACTGGCGAACTGGTTGTCGCCGAAGGGCAGCGCCGCGCCGCTGGCCAGACTCAGCCCGGCATAGACGCCGCGTCGCGCCGCCTCGCGGGTGTCGGCGGGAATCGGATCGATGCCGAAGACGCGCTTGCCGGGAAAGGCGATCTGCACGAACGTGCCGTCCCCGCTGCCGATGTCCACAATCGGTTCGGGCAGGTCGGGCGCGATCTCGGCGAACAGGCGCGCCTCCACCGCGCGCAGCATGGCCCGATGGATTGGCAGGCTGTAGAGATGTGGTCGCAGGTAGTCGCGGGTCATAGCCGGATGCGGCTTGCCGAACGTCTGCGTCACCGGCGATCGTTCGGCAAGGCAAGCCTCTCCTCTCTTAGCGCTGAAGTTCTTTAAACAGGCGTTCATAGGCGGCGGCGGTGCGTTCGACGCTAAAGCGTGCGGTGATCTCTTCGCGCGGCCGCACGTAGCGATCGGGATAGCGCAGCACGTTGATGATCGCCTCGGACAGCGCGGCGCTGTCGCCGATCGGCGTCACTTCGCCCATGCCGGTCTGGAGCACGGGCTGACGCACGCCGGGCAGCGCGCTGGCGATCGACGGTGTGCCGCAGAGCATCGCCTCGACCTGCACCAGACCAAACGACTCGGTTGAGTTCAGGCTGGGCACGACGATCACGTCGCAGTTCGGGAAGAACGCCGCCATCTCGCGCGCGTTCAACGTGCCCAGGAAAGTCCAGTGGTCGCGATAGCGCTCGAACAGCGGCGCCAGGCGGCGGGCGTAATCCTCCTCGCCGAGCACATTCTCGAACGGCCCGGCGTAGAGCACGCGCGCGTTCGGGAAGACCTCCAGGACGCGCGGCAACGCGTTGAGCAACACCTCGACGCCTTTCTCCGCCGCCAGCCGCGCGGCCATGCCGATGACCGGCCCCTGAATATTCCAGCGTTGCCGGAAGGCCGGAACCTCCGCCGCCGGGATTTCGGCCACCTCAACCGGCGGCGGGATGATCCGCACCTTCGAGCGGAAGCGTGTGAGATATGGCGAGTTGTCGGCGAAGTCCTGGGTGTAGGCGACGATAGCGGTGGCCAGCGCGCCCGCCGCCAGATTGCTCGCGTCGATGACCCGGTTCGCCGTGCGGTTGAGCCAGCCCGGCGGCATGTTCAGGTCGCAGTGGTAGGTCAGCGCTACCGGCTGGCGCAGCAGCCGCCCGCGCAAAGCCAGGCCGGGCGCATCGAACTGCGGCAGATGCAAACTCATCGCGTCGTGCTGGAGCGCGAGCGCGGTTGCCAGAAAGCCGAAGCTGGGCATAATCACGCCCTTGCTCACCCGCGCGAGCACGGGCGCGCGCACAACCCGCACGCCGTCCATCAACTCGCGCCGGGGCAGGCTAGGGTCGTACTGCGAGGTCAGAATAGTGACGCTGTTACCGCGGCGGGCCAGCGCCGTCGCCAGCCGCTGCACGTAGATCGTCAATCCGCTGGTGTAGGGCCGATAGTAAGTCAGGGCGACGAGTATGCGCATAGGGTTTTGCTCTTGTCAGGCGTCGAGAAATAACTCGATATTTGCGTTGACCCAGTTCCAGAGACGTTCGATGCCGACGCCGACGCCGACACGGGGCCGCCAGCCGAGTTCGCGCTCGACCTTCGCCGTGTCGAGGATGCAGACCGGCTGATCGCCCGGACGCCAATCGGCGAAGCGCGCGGGTTCGATGGGTGCGTCGGCCAGGCGGTTGAGCAGCGGCTGAAACTCGGCCCAGATCGACAGCGCGTTGTCGGCCCCGCCGCCGACGTTGTAGATCTGGCCGGCGGCGACATCCATCCGTTCCAACACCCGTTCGTAGAGGTCGATCAGGTCGTCGATGTAGAGCAGATCGCGCACCTGCTTGCCGTCGCCATAGATGCTGATCGGGCGCCCGGTGCGCGCGGCGATCACGAAGTGGGCGACCCAGCCCTGGTCTTCGACGCCGAACTGGCGCGGCCCGTAGATCGCCGACTGGCGCAGCACGACGGTGGGCAGACCGTAGATGCGGTGATAGTCGCGCACGTATTGATCGCCCGCGCCCTTCGAGCAGCCGTAGGGCGAGTGAAAGTCGAGCGCGCGTTCTTCCGTAATGCCGCGCGGCAGGTCGCGATAGCGGTAGCGCGTCGGCTCTTCGATGATCGCCAGGTCTTCCATCCCTCCGTAGACCTTGTTGGTCGAGGCGTAAAGCGTCGCCGGGCGCGTTGGCGCAAGGCGGGCGGCCTCCAGCACGTTGAAGGTTCCCAGGGCGTTGATCTCGAAGTCGGTGCGCGGATCGCGCACCGAGGTCGTGACTGCCACCTGGCTGGCGAGGTGCATAATGGCATCAACCGATTGTGCGGCGGCGGCGATGCGCTCGGCGTCGCGGATGTCGGCGATGATCGTGTGCAATGCGCCGGGGGCCGTGCGCGCGACCTGCCGGAGCCACTCCAGATTGTAGTTGGTGCGCGGACGCGAGAGGTTGTCGTAGACGGTGACAGTGTGGCCGCGTTCTAACAGGCGTTGGGTAAGGTTGCAGCCGATGAAGCCGGCGCCGCCGGTGACCAGAATGTGCATAAGATCGTATGCTCGTTCTTCAGGAAAAGACCGCCGGGTATTATACTCGCCGCGCGGCGGTTTGACAATGCGTGGCAGGCCAACACAAAACGCTCTGCGTTGCTGGCAGAGCGTGAATGGTGGAGGCGACGGCGGGATTCGAACCCGCGGATCGCGGTTTTGCAGACCGCTGCCTTACCACTTGGCTACGTCGCCGTGCTGAATGTGCAGTTTCCTGCACCAGCGCGCATTGTAGCACAGCGCGCGAGGGGGCGCAAGCGGTTTTATAGCCGATAATCCGATAGCCGATAGCCATGCACTTCTCTCGCCCAACCCCGCAACAGACAGCGTTCCTGTTATAATATTGATCCAAATCGCACATAAAATAGTAGGAAGGTATTGCGCGTATGCGACACGTTCTGATCCTCTTCGCGCATCCGGCGTTCGAGCGCTCGCGCGTTCAACGGCGGTTGCTTCAGGCGGTACAGGATCTCCCCGATGTCACCATCCACGACCTCTACGAAGCCTACCCCAACTTCGATATTGATATCGATCACGAACAACGCCTGTTGAGCAAACACGACGTGATTGTGCTCCAGCATCCATTCTTCTGGTACAGCGTTCCGGCCATTCTCAAACAGTGGGAAGATCTGGCGCTCGAACATGGCTGGGCCTATGGCTCGCAGGGCAACGCGCTCAGCGGCAAGTATATGCTCACCGCGATCTCCACCGGCGGCGCGGCGGCGGCCTATCGTCGCGAAGGGCACAATCGATTCACGATTCGCGAACTGCTGGCGCCGATTGAACAAACCGCGATGCTCTGCAAGATGATCTACCTGCCGCCGTTTGTGGTCCACGGCACGCACCTGATCACCGATGCCGAGATCGCCGCCGAAGCCGCCGCCTACCGGCAGATCATTATCGGCCTGCGCGACGATCTGATCAATCTGGAGGCCGCCCGCCGCTTCACTGCGATCAACACCGATCTGGAGGCGATCTTCGCCGGCGAGGAGGTGCGCGGATGAGCAGCGAGTCGTTTCTGTTCCAGGCATTCATCTATCTGACGGCGGCGGTTATCGCTGTGCCTATCGCCAAGCGGATGGGATTTGGCTCGGTACTGGGCTACCTGATCGCCGGTGTGATCATCGGCCCGTTCGGGCTGAACTTCATCGGCGACGAGAGCCGTGACGTGATGCATTTCGCCGAGTTTGGCGTGGTGATGATGTTGTTCGTCGTCGGACTCGAACTCCAGCCGGTGTTGCTCTGGCGGTTGCGTGGGCCAATCCTCGGTCTGGGCGGATTGCAGGTGCTTGTCACCAGTCTGGTCTTCGCCGCAATCGCGCTGCTTCTCGGCTTGTCCTGGCAATCGGCGCTGGCTGTCGGGATGATCCTGGCGCTTTCCTCCACGGCCATCGTCCTGCAGAGTCTCACCGAAAAGGGCTTGATGCAAAGCTCCGGCGGGCAAAGCTCCTTTGCCATTCTGCTATTTCAAGACATTGCGGTCATTCCGATGTTGGCGATCTTTCCGCTCCTGGCTGTTCACGCCGTCGATCACGCCGCTGATGCCGGGCACGGGGCCGGCGAGCATAGCGCCGGTCTGGTGACTAGTCTGCCAGCTTGGGCGCAGACCCTGGCCGTGCTCGGCGCGGTGGCTGCGATTGTGCTGGCCGGGCGTTTCCTTGTTGCGCCGGCGTTTCGCTTTATCGCCCGCACCGGTCTGCGCGAGCTCTTCACCGCTGCGGCTTTGCTGTTGGTCATCGGTATCGCCCTGCTGATGACCGAGGTCGGCCTGAGTCCGGCGTTGGGGACTTTCCTCGCCGGCGTCGTATTGGCCAACAGCGAGTATCGTCACGAGCTGGAGGGTGACATCGAGCCTTTCAAGGGCTTGCTACTCGGTCTGTTCTTCATCGCCGTCGGCGCCGCGATCGACTTTGCGCTGATCGCCGCCAATCCGTTGCTGATTGCCGGTCTGGTCTGCGGCCTGGTCGTGATCAAGCTCGGCATCCTGTTCGGTCTCGCGCGCCTGTTCCGGTTGGGCCTTGACCAGAGCGTGCTGGTGGCTTTCTCCCTGGCTCAGGTGGGCGAATTTGCCTTCGTGCTGCTCTCGTCGGCCGGTCAACTCGGCGTGCTGGAGCCAACCATCAGCAGCCCGCTGATCGCCGTGGTTGCGTTGTCGATGGGCCTGACCCCGTTGTTGTTGCTGCTCAACGAACGGTTCATCCGCCCGCGTTTCGGCACACGCGAACGCAGCGACCGTGAGGCCGACGCGATCAGCGAGGAGAATGCGGTGATCATCGCCGGATTCGGCCAGTTCGGCAATATTGTCGGACGCCTGCTGAATGCCAACGGTGTGAGTACGACCGTGCTGGACAATGACTCCGACCGGGTTGAGCTGTTGCGTAAGCTTGGGCTCAAGGTCTACTATGGCGATGCTACGCGCCTCGATTTGCTGCATGCAGCCGGAGCCGCCCGCGCCCGATTGATTGTGCTGGCGCTGGAAGATGTCGAGGAGAACCTGAAGCTGATCGATATCGTCGCGAAGCACTTCCCGCATCTGGAGATCCTCGCGCGCGCCGGCGATCGTTCCGGCGCCTATGCTCTGATGGAAGCCGGCGTGACGCGGGTTTATCGCGATACGCTCGATACGTCGCTGCGCATGGGCGTCGATGCGTTGCGTACGCTGGGCTTTCGCGCCTATCAGGCTCAGCGCGCCGCCCAGACCTTCCTGCGCTACGATGAAGCTGCGCTCCACGAGTTGTACGCGGCGCACAAGGATCAGCGCACGTACATCAGCCTGGCGCGTCAGCGCATCGCCGATCTGGAAGAGGTGTTGCGCAACGATCGTGAGGAGCGCTGGCGTGAGCGCGATGCCGGATGGGACACCGAGTCGTTGCGCGACGACGTGCGGCGTATGATGGGCGGGGAAATAGCTGATAGCCGATAGCCGATAGCCGATAGCCGATAGCCGATAGGCATAGCCGATAGCCGATAGCCGATAGGCATAGCCGATAGCCGATAGCCGATAGGCATAGCCGATAGCCGATAGGCATAGCCGATAGCCGATAAATGATAGCTGATAGGGCGGGGGAATAGCCGATAGCCGATAGGCATAGCCGATAGCCGATAGCCGATAAATGATAGCTGATAGGGCGGGGGAATAGCCGATAGGCATGGCCGATAGCGGATGAGCTGGTGGCTTTTCACACGCGGTGGTGCGCCGGCCGGCGCAGCGTGCGCTGTTGCAGTTATGCCTGTACCAGCAGCAGGATCACTAACCCCGCCAGTAGCACCGAGCCCAGCCCGAAGAGGCCGCCGGCGATGCGCAACCAGCGTAGTTTGTGCTCGATGATCGCATCCAGTTCGGCGCGCATGCGTGTGAGATTATGGCGGTAGAGCTTGTAGCTACGCGGCTGTACCGCTATAAGCGCGAACAGCAGCGCCAGCAGGTAGCCGCCCAGCGCGCCGATGCCGAGCAGCTTGATCGGGATGTTCCCGGCCAGATAGGCTGGCGGGAAATCGCCGCCAAAGGCAATCGCCGCGAAGAGAATCCCCAGCAGCGCCGTCACCAGCTCGATGATCCGTTTCGCGGCCTGATCGAGAAACTCGAGCTGCTTCGTCTCCAACTCGGCGAAGATCGCAACCAGCCGTTCCTCTATGGCGGTTGGCGAACGGCCTTCGAGAATGGGAGGTGGCTGGGTCATCGGTAGCCCTCGCAATCAACTTCGACGACGGTGATCTCGTCGCAGCCGCCGGTGGTACAGCGCAGCCGTAGCTGATCAATCTGTTTGCCGTCGCGCAACACCACTGCTCGCGGTACCATACCGTCGGCACGGCAGACCACCCGTTTGTCGTAGTAGGTGACATGGCCCTGCGCACAGCGTACCCCGATGATATGCCGAGACTCATCATGGGCTGGCCCACCCCGCGTCGCCGGTTCAACGTCGCCCGGCGCCTGGCCCAGCAGATCGCTCAGCAGCGCCGCGTCGCCGGCGGGCGGCAGATGCGCCACGAGTTGGGCTACGACGCTGGCGCAATCGGGCGCGGCGGTGATTGCCGGTACCTGCGCGAGACTGTCCAGGGGATTGGTCGCGTCGAGTGCTAGTAGCACCAGCCGCTTGTGCAGCCACTGTGCCCGCTGCACCTGCGCCGCCACCCCGGCCTCCTGCGCCGCCGCCGTACTCCAGACCAGCACCACCGCCCGGCTCTCTCGCAGCGCCGCCTGCCATGCCGCCGCAGCGCCGGCTTGTTCTGCGCCGGCATTGACCACGTAGCCCTGCGCAGTCAGATCGGCGCGCAGTCGTGCGGCGCACCCCTCATCCTGCACGCTGTTGATCAGGAATAGTCGGGTCATGGCTCGTCCTCGTTGTTGTGCGATGGTTTGAGCGAACGTTAACGTTATAGATAAATCAGTTAGAGGTCGTACAATGATGTTTCGCCCCGATCTGATCGCCGCACCCCTATCGGCTATCGGTTATCGGCTATTGCCCCCCCCGCTCAATCGCCGCGATCACCTCGGCATAGGGGTGATCCGCCGGCAGATCGGCAGCCTGCCCATCAAGCATGGCCAGGATGGTCGTATACAACTCGACCTCGATCTGCCAATCCGCCCCTTGCTGCTGGGCATGCTGCAAACGCTCCGTGATTGCCGCCCGCCACTCGGCGTGCTTCTCGGGTACATCGGTGAGCACCGCCACTGTATTCGCCACCACCAGCCGGATCTGCTCGGCGGGCAGCGTCGCCGGCCCAGATGCCCCGCCACCCAGCGGCTCGCCACGCTGCATGGTTGCCAGCACCGACCGCAGCCTGTCAAGTGTTGCCCCCGACGCATCTCGATCCAGCCCGGTGCGCTCCAGCACCAAAATCGCCTGCTGGAGACTATCCACTGCCTCCGGGATCCGTTGGAGACTCTGATACAACAGCACTGCTAGATTGGTCAGCGTCGTGGCCTCGCCGGCCCGGTCGCCCACCGCGCGCATAAGCGGCAGCGCCTGCTCGTAGAGCGCCAGCGCCTGCTGCGGCTGCCCGGTGTCATGGTACACCGACGCCATGTTGTTCAGCGTCGTGGCCTCGCCGGCCCGGTCACCCACCGCGCGCATAAGCGGCAGCGCCTGCTCGTAGAGCGCCAGCGCCCGCTGCGGCTGCCCGGTGGCAGCGTACACCAGCGCCATGTTGTTCAGCGTCGTGGCCTCGCCGGCCCGGTCGCCCACCGCGCGCCTAAGC
>JANQID010000077.1 GCA_028282325.1 Chloroflexaceae bacterium
ACAATATGGGAGACACCGCATGGTGTCATTCTGAGCGCAGCGAAGAATCTCAGATTCTCACAACGCCGAGACCCTTCACGCTGCCTGCGGCGCCATTCAGGGTGACATGCGGCATATGTATCATCGTTTGGTAGAGACCCTGAGCAAAGCGAAGGGGAAAGGTGACATGCGGCATGACTTTGATCGTTTCCATAAGTTGTTATGGAGGGCTCTGCGTTCTGCCACTTTTCAGGCGACTTCTTGGGCGAAGCCAGCTCATTGGTAGCCGCTGAACAGCGCGCCCAGGCGGCTCAGTTGCACGTCATAGGGCGGAAGATTCTCCGGGTGGTGTTCGAAGCGGGCGCGCTCGAAATACTGCACAATGTAGTTTTGTCCATCTTCGGCGTTCATCTCGGCAAACGGCTCGCTGATCGGAAATCCAAAGACCGCCAGCCCGCCGTCGCGCTCCCAGGCTTGCAGAAACGGGTGACACAAACTGTGTCGCGTTTCGGGGAAGTAGCGGCAGTTTTCCGGCGCGCTATCAACAGCTGGCAACTCGCGCCAGTCGATTCCCTGACGTTTTAACGCCTCGACGCCCAGGCGACCGAGCAAGACGTTGTGCGGCGGCGCGTTCTCCGGGTGATATTCAAAGCGATTGCGCTCGAACCATTGCACCAGGTAGTCGCGGCCATCCTCGCCACGGGCGATATGCGCCGGTGAAATCGGCAGCCCGAAGACGGGCGCCCCACCGTTGCGCTCCCAATAGTCGCGAAAGATTCCGCCCAGCAGTCGCCCGGTCTCGGCAAAGCCGCGCAGCGCTGCGTTGCTCTGGCGCACATACACAGGCCGTTCGCCGACATTGATCCGCGCCGTCCGCCCGTCGCCGAGCGGCGTCAGCGCGCCGTCGCGTTCGATCAGCGTTGCACTGAGACCGGCTATGCGCGGAATATCGATCGTCCGCGCGCCGTTCAAGCTCCACACCACATCGACGATTCCGCCATCGGGCAGTGCGAATTGGTAATCGGCCAGAACGCCGGGCTGATGAAGCGCCCCGACGCCGCGAAACGTCGCCGCATGCAGCAGCCCGACCAACGTCGCATACGCGCGATAGGCAGAGCGTGGACTGAGATCATCGCGCAGCAGCGCGGCCTGGCTCCAGGGAATCTGCGCCCCCGAAAACTTGTCTTCCAACTGAAAATAGCTGACGTGCTCGATGCCGGCCGCCGCGGCGAGGATAAACGTGCGCACCATATAATCGGCTTGCTGATCCTCGCTCTTTGCGAATTGCGGCGCGCATACGCCGCCGCAGACGCTCCAGCCGACTTCGGTGATCCAGATCGGCTTGCCGCCGCCATGCTCGTCGACCCAGCGTTGCGCCATCGCTAACCGACCGGGGATGGTGACATCGTAGCGTTCACGTGGGTTGATCAGACTCGGCTCGTCGGGCGCATAATCGATCAGCCAGGGATGCAACGACAACACATCGAAGCTGTCCCAGCCGGCGACCGCGACGACCTGGCTCATAAAATTGTTTACCCCGACGCCGTCGAAGGTCATCACTCCGCCGTTCAGCACCAGCGCGGTCGGGTCGGCTGCCTTGATCGCATCGTGCGCCGCCCGCAGCAGATGAGCGTAGGCGACCGGATCGGCGTGCGGCAGCCAGGTGCCATCCTGATCCGGCTCGTTCCAGATTTCCCAGGCGTCGATGCGCGGCGAGCCCGGCGCGTCGTCGATGCCATCGCCGTCGGAGCGCTCGACCACGCCGGCGGCCCAGGCTGCGTAGGCGGCAGGGTCAGTCGGCGCGCACCAGTAGGCGGGCTGTTGGGTGATGTGGGCGTAGGACAAACACTCCGGGCTGCTATAGCGCTCCGGCGTGGTGAGCAGCATTCCGATTACGCCGATGCCGGCGTCGGTCAGCAACTTGATCCGGCGGTCGTAGAAGCGATTGCCGCGATCATTGCCCCAGGCGGCCCAGCTTATCTCCTCGCGGCTCCACGCGGCGCCGATCCGACGGGCTTTGCCGATCAACGCGCGGGCTTCGTTCTCGTCGCGTTCGCGCCCGGTGATGTACATATTCAAGCCGAACAAGCCGGGCCGGCGGGGCGATTGGGCATCCTGGGCGGTTGCCGGCGCGGACGGCGTCATCAACAGGGCGAGCGCCGTGATCAGGAGTAGCGGAAGACGCCAATAATGTTGTGGCATAATATCAGGTACAATAGGAGCTGTCAGCAAAGTCATCGATACAGAACACAGGTCATGATTCGCGCCGCATTATACCATCGCCGCTCACGGCGCGTGGTCGGGCCGGTGTTTGACAGTCACAATCAAAATTTGTAGAATAGCGAACAAGCGCATAGATTTACTCAACTTTCTCCAGGTTTAGATCATATCGCCTCGCTTGTCACAGCTTGGAAGGACGGGTCATGCTCCAATTCGCCGGTTTCTGGATGGCTCTGGTGATGTTTCTTGGCATCTGGTGGGGCCACGTTAGCGTACGCTGGCTGGAATACCGTATACGGGTCATCTGGCCATCTATTGTCGCCCTGGCGGTTGCCGGTCTGGCGCTCAACGTCTATGCTCTCTTCGCGCCAAACCTGACCATCTCCGGCGTCAGCAGCGTGATCGGCGTCACGCTCTTGTGGGACGCTTTCGAGGTCTATCGCCAGCAGAAACGGGTGCAGAAGGGCCATGCCCCTGCCAATCCCCGCAACCCGCGCCACGCGGCCTATCTGCGCGCGGGTGGCGCAACGACCGATGATCTGCTCGAACGCGAACCGCAGGGCGCTCCGGCTGCTGCCGACACGTTGTCCGTTTCGCGAACAACCGGGCGCCGGCGCGACATAGCCGAACCGGTGGCAAAGTCAGCGGTCATCAGAACCACACGTGGAGGAATGTGATGCAATGGGCCGGTATTGCGCTCGGCGTTTTTAGTTTGGGCATCATCGGGTTCGGGTTCTACTGGGTCATCAAGCTGGAATATCTGCTGGGCTATCACTGGTGGCCCTATCCGATGGCGCTCGGCATTCTCATGGTCGGCGGCTCGCTATTCATCCCCAGCGCGATTTACTCGGCGCTACTCGGCATTGCGGGCGGCTCGTTCATCTGGGGGGCGACCGAGATGAAGGAGCAGGCGGTGCGCGCCGAGTTGGGCTGGTTCAAGTTTAACCCGAAGCCTCGCCCAAGCCCGCCAGGATACCGCTGGATCAAGAAGATCAAGGCCCCGCATTTGTAAGAGCCGACAGGCCGATAGCTATCAAGCTATTATAGGACTGGCAGTCCTCATTATTGATAAGCCGGGGCGAATGCGCGGGCCGGGTGCATCGCGACCCACGCATCGCTCGCAACGGGGCTGGTAACACCTCAGCGGCGCACGAGCGGCAGGTAAGTCCAACTTGTCACTTCAGGCGAACTCACACCGCCGGGTGGTTCGGTTATCCCCGAAAAAGCGTTGCCGTCGGCATTGGTGTAACGTAACCAGATACTCTGGCCGCGATAGTTGCCGCCCGGAAGGCCCCAGATCAGCGGGTCGGCAATCTGTCGAGGCGGCGTGAACACCGTCACCGCGTCGAAGCAAACTTCGGTCGATCCGCTGCGCCAGATCTGGAACGCGAGGAAAACATCATCCGGGTTATCGTGGAATACGAAAGTGACCGGAAATTCCTGATACTGATCCGCTACGTTAAAATCGATTCCTCTCAAACGCAACGGGCCATACTCCTGACCGCCGCCTTTCACCGAAACGCGCGCAATCTCATCGGTTGACGCATTGGAATCGGCTTTCAGGCGAAAATAGGCCGTCATCGATCATCCAAACAAACTCCCGACCACGAACAATCCGATCCATATCGAACGGTAACGCATAACTCCCTCCTGTTCACTCCCTTGCAGATTGTTGCTTATCGCATCGCTGTATGCCGGCGAGATGGCGCCTATATTATGTAGAAGTGAGTGCGCGGCTCGGCGTTGTCGCAACGACAGCCGCCGGCGCGCCGGCGCGCTCCACGCGCAGCACGCGCGCCTCGGCGGGGGCAAAGTCTGGCCCGTGCAGGCGCAGATCGAGGATGAAGGGGCCATCGTAGGCGGCGGGAAGGAGTAAGACGGAACCGGGTGCGCTCCAGCGGAACGTCGCCTCAGCGCGGTGGAAGCTCGCAAGGGCGTAGGCGTCGCCCGGTGCGCCCACATCCGCCGCAAAGGGTGTCGGGCGTAGCAGGGCCAGGGTCAACAGAGCAGCCGTCAACAGCGTAGCGGCGGCGAGTGCGGGGATACTCCGCCAGAAAAAGGCGGTTTTGCTATGGTCGTTCCGTTCCCAAACATCTAGTTGGGATGCACGCATAATCGCGTCGAGAAGTATCTTATGCAGCGCGCGGCCAGACCCCGCCTACATCTCATCTTTCAACTGCTCAACCATCTGGCGCACGGCGAAGCGCGCTCGGCCCAGGTTGCCGTTGGGGTTAACTCCCAGCACCACGAAGTAGCCCGGCACAACCGACGAGGCCACATACGTCGCCCGATCCATCTCGACGATGAGATCACGCACTGCGCCCATCCCCAGCCGATTCGATGCTAATGCCGCCGCCGAAGCCAGCGATGCCAGTTCAATTTCGACCATCTCGCGGTCGTATGGCAGATCATCGGATTTTATCACCATCTCGACGCCCAGACCGTCCGCGCCGATGATGCCGGCGAGTTGGGAGCCGTTGACCCGTGCGATGGCTTCATGCAAGATATCCGTCAGGCTCATAGTCTGAAGACTCCTTCGTGCTACAGTTCGCGCCGACCTTCAAGCGCAGAGCCGAGGGTGTCCGGGTCGGCCCATTCCAGGTCGCCGCCCGTTGGCAATCCGCGTGCCGGACGGGTAGCCCGCACACCCAGCGGCGCCAGATCTCTGAGTATCAAAAACGCTGTCGCTTCACCCTCGGTATTTGGGTTCATCGCCAGAATGACTTCCTCAACCGGCTCCGATTTGACCCGCGCAACCAACTCATCGATTTTCAAATGCTCGCGGTAGATGCCGTCCAGCGGCGCGATGCGACCATGCAGAACGTGGTACAGCCCTCGATACGCTCCCGTACGGTCGATCGCCAGCACGTCGAGCGGCTCCTCAACGACGCAGATCGTGCGTTGATCACGCGTGGCGTCGCGGCAGACCACGCAGAGATCACCGACCGTAATGTTGAAGCAACGCGAGCATAGCGACACACGCTCTTTGACTTCGAGGATCGCCTGGGCCAGCGTCTGCGATTGCTCCGCATCGGCGCGCAGCAGAAAAAACGTCAGCCGCGAGGCCGTTTTCGGGCCAATTCCCGGCAAACGGCTAAACTCCTCGACCAGACGCGCAACCGGTTCGACCAGCAAAGCAGACGGCTCGCGCGACGACCCATACCCCATACCAGAACGTCCCTCTCGAACAGCCACATCACGCCAGACGAAACGCCTATCGCTCTCCGGCTAGAACATGCCCGGCATGCCCTTCATACCACCCATCAGCGGGCCGAGCCGCTCTTCCGCCAGCTCCTGCGCTTTGCGGCTGGCATCGTTGATCGCCGCCATAAGCAAGTCCTGCAACATCTCCACATCATCGGGATCGACCACCTCGGGCGAGACGGCGATGCCCTGTACCTCACGATGTCCGTTCATCTTCACCGTAATGGCTCCGCCGCCGGCAGTACCTTCCACTATCGTCTGGCCGAGCTCTTCCTGGATCTGTTGCATCTGGCGCTGCATCTGCTGGGCCATTTGCTGAAGCTGACGCGGATTCATTCAGATTCTCCTTCTCAATCTTATGATTGTGTTCGGTTCGCAAGATTGCTTTAGCTTACCACAAAGCACAAGCTGGTGACAAGCCACAAAACGATTGCTATGATCAAAGCCGCTCGCGTTACTCTTCGTCCATCTCGATGCCGACAATATCGGCGTCAAAAATATTGATTGCCGCTTTGACTAGTTCGTCCTTGCGCGCCTCGCGGATCCGCCCGCGCAGATCCTGGGGGGCTTCGCGGCCCTCGATAACGCACCGGATCGCCAGACGCATCGCGATATGTTTGCCCAACACTTCCTCGACAATGCGCCGGTTGACGGGCTTCTCCACGTTGTCCTTGTGGAACTGCGACGCGGCCAGCAATACCACCGTATTGCCTTCGACATCAACCGGACGCACGCTCTGGAGCAACGCCTGAACCATTTTGTCGCGCGGCCGCACATCGCGCACGACATCTGGCCAGACCTGCTCAACACGTTCGAGCAGCGAGATGTCGGCGTTGGCCGCCTTGACCTCGGCCTCATCGCCGGAGCGCGGGCGAGCGGGCTCTGCCGGCGCAGACGATTCTGTCGGTGGAGAGGCAGGTGTGGGTTGTGGCGGTTCGGGTTCCGGCGGCGGGGCGGCAACTTGATCCTCCGCGACGGGCTGGGTTTGCGGCGGTTCTGGTTCCGGCGGCGGGGCGGCAACTTGATCCTCCGCGACGGACTGAGCTTGCGGCGTGTCAGGCATGGCCGGCTTCGCTGCCGACGCCGGAGGGGCGGGCGGAACGGCAGCCGGCAGCGTAGACGAACGCGTCGTCGTTGGGCGTGCTGGTACAGCGTTCATCTGAGGCGGCGGCGCAACCAGCGCCTCGACGACGGCCAACTCGAGCGGCAAATGACCATACGGGCTGGTTCGCAACTGGTAGTCGAGATTGCTGAAGATTTTGATCCAACGAACGAGCGTAGCGGCATCAGACTGTTGCGCCCACGCCTCCAACTGCGCCAACTCATCATCACTGGCATCGATCAGGCCGCGATCACCGGCGGCGACCGACACCATCAACGCACGCAGCCGCTCAACCGCATCGCGCGTGAACTGGCGAATATCCGCGCCCTGGTCGGCAATACTGTTGATCACGCGCAGCGCGTCGCCCACGTTGTCGTCGATCAGCGCTGAAATCAACGCGTTGACCTCGGCGGCAGCGGTCATTCCCAGCAGGCTTTGCACCTGATCCAGCGCCACCTTCCCGCTGGTAAACGCAGCAAGCTGTTCAAGCACGCCAAGCGCATCGCGCATACTGCCCGTCGCCGTCCGCGCGATCGCCTCGGCGACGCCAGGTTCCAGCGTCAGCTCTTCTTCGGCGGCGACGCGGCGCAGATGCTCGGCAATCGCGCTAATGGTGTGGCGAGTGAAGGTGAAACGCTGGCAGCGCGAGAGAATCGTCGCCGGGATTTTGTGAATTTCGGTGGTCGCCAGGATAAAGATTGCGTGGTCGGGCGGCTCTTCGAGCGTCTTGAGCAGCGCGTTAAACGCTGCCGTCGAGAGCATATGCACTTCATCGATCACATAGACCTTGTAACGCCCGGTGGTCGGGCGAAACTGCACGCGCTCGATCAGCTCGCGCGCATCATCAACGCTCGTGTGCGAAGCCGCGTCCATCTCGATCACATCCACGGCGCGGCCATCGGCAATCGCCTGACACGAAACGCACACGCCGCATGGTCGGCTTGCTAGATCGTCCGCAGTGCAGTTCACCGCCTTCGCCAGCAGACGGGCCATACTGGTCTTGCCCACGCCCCGCGGTCCGCCGAACAGATAGGCATGGGCTACCCGTCCCTCAACCAGGGCGTTGCGCAATGTCTGGACAACGTGATCCTGGCCGACGAACTGATCAAACGTCTGTGATCGCCATTTGCGATAGAGCGACTGAGAAGCCATTTTTGCCTCTGGAAAGCGTTAATGAGCTTTCATTATACCCGACAGCATGCATAGCCGCAAGATAACTTCCACAGCGGATTCTATTGGACAAGCGCCAACCAGACGCATACAATAGACAAATCCCGCCTGCCGAACCGTGTAACGATACGGTCTATGCATCCCGCGCTCCAAAGCGTATGAGTTGCAGACTTTTATTATGTCATGTAGAGAAAGGAACGCCCAATGGCCGAGCATGTGTACAAAATGATTGAGCTGGTTGGCTCATCGAAGACCGGTATCGAAGACGCCGTCCAGAATGCGTTGAACAAAGCCGCGGAAACAGTTCGCAATATGCGCTGGTTCCAGGTCGTAGAAACACGCGGGTATATCGATAGCAACCAGGTCGCCTATTGGCAAGTCACCATCAAAATCGGCTTTACCGTGGACGAGTAACGCGGGCGGCAGGCGGCCCCGCATTCTCACACCCACACCACCCGCCCACTAGCCGCGCGGGTCAGCCGGTCGCGGATCGCCAGCGCCAGCCCGGCTTCGCCAAAATCGCGGGCGAAGATCACGTCGGGCCGGCGCTGATCGAGGGCGCGCAAGGCGGCGTAGAGGCGGCGCGCCACGCCGTCGAGGTCGTCTGCCGCGCCCAAAGCTTCGATGTCGGCGCCCAGGTCGGCCAGTTGCGCGGCGTCCTCATCGGCGACGAGCAACGCAGCCCGCCGACCAGCGGCGTGCGCCGCGTGCGTTTGCTCGCGCATCCAGGCGCGCACGGCCTCCGGTGCGCCAATGCCCAGCCAGAGTTCCGCTTCCGGCGCGTAGTGGCGTTCTAACAGCCCCGGTGAACGAAACCCGTTCGCTTCGGGCGCCGAACGCATGGCAACCTCCACCACGCCGATCGCCTCGCGCAGTTGCTCGACGCTTACGCCGCCTGGGCGCAGCACCGTCGGCGGCTCGGTCGTCAGGTCAAGCACCGTGGACTCGACGCCAATCGGGGTGGGGCCTCCATCAAGCACACAGTCGATCCGGCCATCGAGATCGGCCAGAACGTGCGCGGCGGTGGTCGGGCTGGTGTGGCCGAACCGATTGGCGCTCGGCGCGGCGATCGGCATGCCAGCGACATACAGCAACTCGCGCGCGATTGGGTGCGCCGGAACGCGCACGGCGATCGTATCGCGCCCGGCGCTGACGATGGAGGGAACCGCGGCGACGCGGGGCAAAATCAGCGTGAGCGGACCAGGCCAGAACGCATTGGACAGCCGATCAACCAGCGGCATGATCTCCGCTGCAACCAGCGGCAAACTGGATCGGTCATAGAGATGGACAATGAGCGGATCGCTGGACGGACGGCCTTTGGACGCAAAAACGCGCTGCACCGCTGCGGCGTTGAGAGCGTGCGCGCCCAGGCCATATACCGTCTCGGTGGGAAACGCAACCAGACCGCCGGTGCGCAGAATCGCGGCAGCCTCGATCAAAGCTGCGGCGTGGATGCCAGATGATGATACCCGAAACGTGCGTGTTGAACTCATTCTAGAGATCCGACTTTCCAGATGAACCGAATATGCGGCGGATATCGCAACACATCGGTCGCATACATTTTCGATGGCCTGATCACACCGGTTTGTCATACACACGACGATTAGCTATGCTATACTATATAACAAGATCTAACCTTCAGATCAAAACTCAATGCACTGCCGGAACCGGCACGTTTGCGCGTCAGCATCGTGCATCACCGTTGAGGAGCAATATACTGTATGTTCGAACTTGTGATCGCGGTTCTGATCGTCCTGACAAGCTCCGCACTCTGTTCAGGGACCGAAGCCGCGCTATTCTCCGCATCGCTGGTTCGGGTGCGCCAGCTTGCCGAGACGAAAAAGCCAGCCGCGCTGGCGCTTCTCCGCATCCGCGAGCAGATGACCCGCCCGATTGCTACTATCGTGATCCTGAACAATATCGCCAACATCGTCGGCAGCATCGTTGTCGGCAGCATCGCCGGAAGCGTGCTGGGCAACGAATGGCTGGGCGCCTTTTCCGGGCTGCTGACCTTCCTGGTCATCATCTTTTCTGAGATCATTCCCAAAACCCTTGGGGAACGCTTCTCCGAACGCATCTCGCTCACTGTAGCGCAACCGGTGCTCACATTGACGCTCCTGTTCACGCCGATTTTGTGGCTGCTCGAAAAGCTGACCGCGCCGATTACGCAAGGCAACCGGCTGCCAACCACCAACGAAGCCGAGATCCAATTGCTGGCCCGCATCGGCCACCAGGAAGGCATTATCGAGAGCGACGAGTCGGAAATGATCCAGCGCGTGTTTCGGCTGAACGACGCCACCGCCGAGAGTCTGATGACGCCGCGCGTCAATATGACCTACCTTCACGCCGATGAAACGCTTGGTGAGGCGAAGGATGACATTCTGCGCTCGCAGCACACCCGCATCATCATTGTGAGCGAGGATGTGGACCATGTGCTCGGCTTGGCGCTCAAGGATGAACTGCTCGCCGCAATGGTTGCGGGCAAGTATGATAGCCCGCTCGCCACACTCACGCGCCCGGTGCGCTTTGTTCCTTACTCGGTGCGCGCCGACAAACTGCTCGAAGAGTTTCGGCAGACGCGCCAGCACCTCGCCGTGGTTATCGATGAATTCGGCGGCGTCGCCGGGGTTGTCACGCTTGAAGATGTGCTTGAAGAGTTGACTGGCGAGATTCTCGACGAAACCGACACGGTCGTAGACTTGCAAGAGGCTGCGCGCCAACGCCAGGCCAACCGCCTCAAAATGAACGGCGGCGCGTCCGGCTCGATCACGGAGAGCGCCCAGCAGAAGTCGATGACTGCCTGAATCAGCCGACCACGCAAGAGCAAAGAATCAACCAGGAGCGCCCGCGATCGACCATATCAATCGCCATCCGCATAGCCCCGTAGCGCCCTATGACCGCTAGCCTCGATCTCGCGCACAGCCAACTCCGGCTACCGACATTCCTCCCCGACGCGACATTGGGAGTCGTGCGCGCCGCCGATTCGCGCGACCTGATCGAGGCGAAGATTCAGGCAGTGGTGATGAACGTCTTTCACCTGATGCAAAAACCGGGATCGTCCACAATTCAAGCGCTTGGTGGGCTGCACCGGATGGCAGCGTGGCCACAGCCGATCATCACCGATTCGGGCGGTTTCCAGGCCTATTCGCTGATTCGCCAAAACCCCAGGTTCGGTACGCTGAGCGACCAGGGGATCAGCTTCATTCCCGAAGGCGCCGAGCGCAAGTTCCAGCTTACGCCGGAGAAAAGCATTCAGTTACAGATCGCCTATGGCGCAGATGTCGCGATCTGCCTGGACGATTGCACCCACGTCGAGGCAAATCTCGCCGAGCAACAGGCATCGGTGCGACGCACGATCCAGTGGGGACGCCGCTGCAAGGCCGAGTTCGAGCGCCAGATCCAACAGCGCCGCCTCACGGCGGAGCAACGGCCACGGTTGTTTGGCGTGGTTCAAGGCGGCGGCCAGCGTGAACTGCGCCGGGCCTGCGCCGAAGCCCTTCTGGAAATCGGCTTCGATGGCTTCGGTTTTGGCGGCTGGCCGCTCGACGGCGCGGGCAATCTGTTGACGGATATGCTGGCCTATACGCGCGAACTCATACCGCCCGATCTGCCGATGCACGCGCTCGGTGTAGGCAAGCCCGAAAACGTGGTCGCTTGTACAAACCTGGGCTACAGCCTGTTCGATAGCGCGATGCCGACCCGCGACGCGCGCAACGGGCGGCTCTATGCCTACACTGCCGATCCCGGAAACCCCCGCTTCCGGCTAACGGGAAACTGGCATACCTATCTCTACATCCACGACAAAAAACACATCAAAAGCGATGAGCCGATCTCACCCGGCTGCGATTGTCACACGTGCGCCGCCTATTCGCGCGGCTACCTCCACCACCTGCATCGTTGCGGCGAAACGCTGTTCTTCCGGCTGGCGACGATCCACAACCTGCGCTTTATGTCCCGGCTGATGGAGCTTCTGCAACAGCAAGCCGACGCCGATCCGGCACACGCGCAGAAGATCACACCACGCTGAGCCGCGAGAACGCGATGAACGCTTCCAGGCCAGAAACGCCAGACCAGATCGATCAACTGGTGCAAGCGGTGCAAAACAGTGCGAAGTATCGCACGATCAGCGCGGAGTTGATTCGCCGCATTGGCAGCCGCGAACTGGCGATACGGCGCAATCTCAAGACGGCGATCAAGGAGACGAAAAACAGGCTGCATCAGATTGCCGGAGCTTACCTGGACAAGCCGCCGCGCTACGCCGAATGGCTGGCGGCGCTCGAAGCGGCGGCGCGTAACGCGGATGCCACAGCGGTGCGTGCGACGTGCATTGACATTATGTCAAATCACACCTCAACCCGCGAGCGCGTCCCGATCCTGGCCGAGTTCTACGCCGCCCTGTTTGCGGCCATTCCGCCGCCGCAAGCGGTTATCGATCTGGCGTGCGGTCTCAACCCGCTCGCGCGCCCGTGGATGCCGCTGGCCCCAGACGTGACCTACCACGCCTGCGACATCTACATCGACCTGGCCACATTCCTCAACCGGAGTTTCACGATCCTGCAAACCCCCGGTGAGGCGCACGTCTGCGATCTCATCACTGCGCCGCCAACTCAGTGCTACGACGCGGCGTTCGTTTTCAAAACCCTGCCGGTTCTCGACCAGATGCACCAGGACGCCGGGCGCGATCTCCTGCGCGCGATCAACGCCAATGCCATCTTCGTCTCATTCCCGACCCGCAGCCTCGGCGGGCGCGCCCGCGGAATGCCCGCAAATTACGGCGAACGGTTCCGCGCCCTGGCCGCAGCCGAAGGCTGGTCGATCCAGGCATTCGAATTCGCAACCGAGCTGGCGTTCCTGGTGCGGAAAGCGTGAGGATATGCTGTAAACCTGTCGGGTGCAGCAATACGCAACAGGATGCTACCAAACGACGATGCGTATGCTGCATGTCACCCTGAACGGAGCCGCAGGCGGAGGGAAGGGTCTCGATGGCCTGGGAATCCGAGGTCCTTCGCTACGCTCAGAATGACCGCATGCGGTGTCTCCAGTATTGTTTGGTAGCTTTCGTAAAACCTGGAAGACGCACCTAACAGGTTGCGGGACGATATATTTCTCATTTCGTAAGAACTTCGTAAGCGCTGCTCAACCTTGGCTTGCTACACTGCGCCGCGTATGCAGGAGGTTGGCAATGGATTGGCGATGGTTCAAGCGGATAAAGCAAGGAGTTGGAGCGAGTGGATTGCTGCTCGCGGCGCTGATTCTGGCATCGTGCGGGGCGGTCGCGCCGGTGAATGACAACGAGGCTGCCGAGGCGCCCACGCCGACGAGCACGGAGACGGCGACGCTGACAGCCACGCAGGAGCCCACGCCCGCGCCAACAACGACGCTCACGGCTTCCGCCACCCCGACGCCCGACCTGCCACTGGCCCCGGAGTTAGAAGGCGGCGGCGAATGGCTCAACTCGGCGCCGCTCACCCTGGCCGAACTGCGTGGCAAGGTTGTGCTGATCGACTTCTGGACCTATGGTTGTATCAACTGTGTGCGAACGCTGCCCTACGTTCAGGAATGGTGGCAGAACTACCGCGATCAGGGGCTGGTGATCATCGGCGTTCACACGCCGGAGTTTCGCAGCGAGCACGACATCGAAAACGTACGTGCGGCAATCGAGCGACTCAACGTCTCCTGGCCCGTGGTGCAAGACAACAATATGCAGATCTGGCGGGCGTACGGCAATCGCTACTGGCCACGCTTCTACCTTATCGACAAACAAGGCCGCATCATCTACGATCACATCGGCGAAGGCGGCTATGATCGCACCGAACGGGAAATCATCGCCGCGCTCAACGCGGAAAGCTAAACGCGACGATCTCCGCTCTCGCTTTATCCGGCCGCTCTGCTACACAACACCCGCGCCGCTCTGCACCAACGCCGTGTCCAGCACTTTCTGGAACGCATCCATATCGGCGTTGAGGTCGCGCAGACGATCGGCAACCTGGTTGCTGGACGAGTCATAGCTAACTGCATCAGCCGTCCGCAGACGCACCGTTTCGGCCAGCACATTATCGAGGTTAGCGTCGATATTCTGAAGCTGGGCGTTGATGCGCCCGATGTAGGTTCCCAGCGCCTGCGCGTTGCTCTGGCGATCCACCAGCGCTTTCCGCGTTTCCTGAAGCTGCTGGATCGTGTAGCTATCGGTGACGCGCGCAAGTTGTGCATCGATCTGGTCGATCTGACTACGCAACTGTTGATGATTGATGGTTGTCAGGTATTGCTCAATCACCTGGCCTTTGCGAGCCAACTCGTGGGCTTGCTCAACCAACTCGCCGGTCTGCTTAACAACTGGCTGGAGCAAACGCAACAGCGCCCCCTCGGTTCGCGCAACCGATTTTTCCACCTCGCGCTGTGAACGGTCGATCTCCTCGATGACCGCGCGGAAGGTCGGGCTGGTCAATCGCGCAAACGCCGCCGAACGTTGCGCCGACACTGCCAGCGATGGATCACGCGCCGCCAGAAACACCGCCGTGGCATACGCGAGCAAACCCACCGGCAACATCCAGATTGTGACGGTCAAACCTGTGAAGACGGCGGCTACCAGCACCATAAGCGCAAGCGGTTGCCGCGCTGCAAGCAAGACATTCTGCATCATCACCCCTGATTCTGGCTATTTCAGAGCCGGGAGCCGAGAACTGCGGCGCTTCCGCCCGTCTTGCAGCCTTCCGCCCCAACCCATAACATCTCAGCACAACATCTGTCTGCAACGTAACGAACCATCGACCGGACCAGTCTCACAAAAAGACCGGCCCGATCTCTTCAGGCAACCGATTAGAAGAACGTCGCGATGTCGCGATACACTTGCTCAATCCGGGTCGGATCGCTCGTATACGTCTTCGCGCCCGACGCATCGGCAATGTCACGCATCAAATCGGTATCAACATCGCTTCCCGTACCGTAGGCGATCGTAAAAACCTTGATGCTGCGTCCTTCCGAATTGGCGCTCAAGAGTTGGGTAAGCTGTTGCGATGTGTTCTCACTGCGGTTATCAGCGCCGTCGCTGAGCACCACGATGGCCCGGATGCGCTCATCCGACGGAAGTAAGTTCATCTGCTGATACGCCTCGAACACGGTGTCGATCAAGCGCGTATTGCCGTTCGCAAACAGGTTGTCAACGCGTTGGAGCACTTCCTCGCGCTTGGCGCCCAGCGGCCCCAGCGGCGTCAACTCATTCGCATCGCTGCTGAACACGATGATTCCCAGGCTGTCTTCATCGGACAATTGTTCGATGAACGAACGCAACGCGCGTTTCGCCTGCACCAGGCGGCCTTCGTCGTTCATACTGCCCGACACGTCGAGCAAGACTTGTACCTCGACCCGCTTCTTGTTTTGCCCCCACAATTCACGGATCGCCTGTGTCACCTCGGCATCCGGCACTTCCAGCAACGTCTGCGGCTGATTGGGGTCCACGCCATTCTCGGCAGTCAGCGGAGCAATGATCGAAATCGACGGATCGGAGGGGCGAAAACCGAACTGCAGTGCTTGCTGTTGCTGTTCGGTCGCCAGGAGAAATTCGCGATACGTCTCTGCTGCCGCGCTCAACTCAGCATCAACCCAGGGCGCATCGAGAACCACGCAGGGATGATCGCTCCAGAACGTCCCCTCTTTGGGATAGATCGCAACCACCGGCAGCGGTCGATTCGGGTATGTGGTCTGATCGTACGATTCAACCACCAGATTTTCGTACAACACCGCTGCCGACAGATAAGACGGGCCGCGGTTGAACATCTGGCGACCGAAGAAGCCGGTACTCTCGCCATAGTGAATAATACTGCGCTCGACATCCGCCAGGAACTCGGCCACGTCGGGTTGCTGGACATCGGTGATCGTCAGATCTCGCGTCTTGCCGGTAGCCGCATACACGGTTGCCAGAATGCTGGTGATGCCGCTGTTGCTATAGTCAGGGTGCGTATGCCCGAACTGGAACGGCCCCCACTCCGGATGCCCGAAATCGGCCCAAGTCTGGTTGCTGCGGGTCAAATCGGCGATGTCGCCCCATCCAATCGGCGTCTGGGGCCACCCCAGAGCTTCGGCCATCGGCTGCCACATCGCGATCACCACCGGGCTGAGCACCAGGGCCGGCGGCGTCCCGTCAAACAGCTTCGCGCCGCCGTTATCGCTGGCCCAGCGTTGGTTCGCAATCGGGAGCAAAATGCTGCTGGCCGGGCTCCAGATCGCCGGCTGGTCCTGGCCGCTGAGAATGCGCTCCATCGAGTCCGCCGAGCCAGCCGGTTCCGCTTCAACGAAGATAGGCCTACCGCCCGTCGATTCAAGCTGACGGGCGTTAAAATCCGCCGTGACAGCTTCGATCCACGATTCCTTCTCGCTGCCATAGAGCATCTTCACGACCAGGGCGCTGCTGGGCGCTGCGCTTTGACCGCCGTTGCCATTCCCATTCCCATCATCGCCGCACGCCGCCAGCAAAGCGCCCACCAGCGCTACAAGTATGAAGAAACTGATACGTCGCATACTTCAATTACCTCTGATAGTTTTTGCGTCGCCAGAGATTAAGCAACTCGTTGAGCACACTCGCCGAGGGGGTCTCGACGATCTGCGGAATATCAATCTGCACGCCGTAATCTTTGTATTTGTTGAACGGATTGTTCGGATCGTCGGTCACGATCGGAACGGACGGGTCTGCCGGGCGAAAACCATATTGCAACGCCAACGCCTGCGTGTCCGGCGCAAGCAAGAAATCGCGGAAGAGGGCCGCGGCTTCGCGCTCCTCAGGTGTAACCCACTCGGCATTCAAGATTGCGTAGGGGTGGTCGCTGAGAATATTCCCCGGCGGATAATAAATGCGGATCGGCTGGCCCCATTTGCCCCGCGCATTCTCGATGCTGCCGTCAAGCGCCAGACTCTCGTAGACCGCAACAAAATCATATTTGCCAGGCCCGAAATTGACCATATTGGTCATAAACGTACCGGTGCTATCGCCAAACTCCTGCACCGAATTCTCGATTGCGTCCAGCCACTGCTGGAACTCGGCATTGGTTATGTCGCCGCTCGCCAGGCCGGAGGTTTTGTCATAATAGCCGTAGGATAGCAAAACCAGCGTCTGGATGCCGCTATTCGACGTTTCAGGCGACGTATGGCCAAACTTCACAAACCCCCAGTTTTCATCGCCGCCTAGTCCTTTCCAGCCTTCCTCGTTGGCCAGCGCATCATGAATACTATCCCAGAATTCCGCCGACCCGTTCGGCCAGAGGACCTGCGCGCGCTCTTCCCACATCACCAGCACCAGCGGCGTCAACACCAGCGGCTGGGGCCCATCGGCGCCGCTATAGTAGATATCGCCGCCATAGCGCGTCTTCCAATCGTCGCGCAGCAGTTCGATCTGAATGGAACTCGCCGGACTAACGACTGTCGGCATCAGATCGCCCTGAGCGATGCGTGTCACCATTTCGCGTGAGCCAATCCCCTGCAAATTGATTTCGATCGGGCGGCCCCGTACACGCGGATTCGTTGCCAGAAAGCGCTCCGCGGCCTCGTTCAGCCAGGCCTTTTTCTCAGTGCCATAGGCAACGCTGATCACCACCGGCTCGCCGGCCGGGCCGAGCATCGGCAGTTGAAACGGTGCAGCGCCTACAGGGCCGATAAACAACGTGATGAGGATCAGCACCAGCGCGAGGCCAAGATAACCGGCAGAAATGATCTGTGAGAGGCGGGTCATAACTCTCCCTCGTAACAACACAGGAATAGAGTCATTATATACCGGAACGAGTGTATTACGGGAATATTAAGAGTGGATTAAGAATCTGAAGGTTGATAGCCCTGGCGTAGGGAATATATGTGGATTATCGGCCCATCGTTATATGCAGAGGGTAGAAACTCCTGCACGATCACTGTCTCGCGAAACAGCCTTTGATAGAATGCTGTTTCATCAGCATAACGCTCAGGCTCGGCCAGAAACCGATCATACATTTGACTGCTCACAACCAGATAGTCGTAGCCATCGTGGTGATAGGCATCGAGCGTGCGATTCTGAGCCAGCGCAAAGCATGAAAAGACTATGTACTCGCCATCCGGAGATGAACGCGTTATTTTGCCAACGGCCTCATAGCCAATGAAATCTTCCGATCTCAATGGAGCAGTATACCATTCTTGAGCAATCTTGCTGCCTGGCGGCAAGTGCTGCAAAATCCACTCGCGCGCAAGTTCACGAGTGCTTGGTCCGGTATAGCGTATAGTCAATGCTGCTACCTGCCCGGCCGGCCAGATCGATGCCAAGATGATCAGAACGCCGAGCAGGGCCGGATATCTAGCCATTCGAACGCTGCCGGCAGGCTTGAAGAACCTGGCCAACCATTGAGCAACAGTGACCAGACCCGCTGCAGCAAACAACCAAACGATCGGAATAATCTGGATGATCCAACGTTGCCAGTGCAGACCAGAAAGACTTATACCAAAGAGAAAGATTCCCATAAATATCAACAAAAGCCAGCCTTGCACCGAACGTTGCCGTACTGTCTGAGCTATGCCAATCATAGCTGATATCAGGTGCGGCCAACTCGTACTTCTGGGAATTGCGTCGCTCACATACCACCAGAAGTTACCAATAGGCGATAGGCCGTCGGCGCCCAGATGCGACGAGCGTGCTTCGCCTAGAATGTTGGTTAAAGCTGTCCGAAAATCAAGTACGAGGAACGGCGTTGCGATCACAAAAGCGCCGACAATCACGGCTCCGCCGAAAAGTGCAGTGATCACAAAACGCGTGACACGGCGCGACCACGATTCTAAGCGACCCAGCGCTATCAATACATTGGCGACGAGGAAGACTGGGATAAGTGCAACCATGAAGTAACGCGTGGCAATAGCCATACCCATTGCTATGCATGTCAAGAGCAGTCTTCGATATGACGGCGCCTCATACCAGCTTAAGCATAGCCATATGCTCAACAAGCTCCAGAAGGCCGCTGCGGTATCGGAACGCACGGTCTGACCATGTTCAATGACCAATGCTGACAGCAACATAAAACCCGCGCCAATGAGCGAGATCGTCGGGTTGAAAACACGTCGCCCGATCAAATAGACCAGCGGTATGCAAAGCACGCTGTAAGATATCGTAATGAGACGACCTAGAATATAGAACTCATACGCATAAGCGTCGAAGGTTACAGTAAAATCGGGATCGGCGCCAAATAAATATCCCTGATGAGCAATGGTATTCCAAATACGCCCAAGAAACGCGAGCGGATAGATCACCGTCGATCCGGGATGTCCAAACCATTGAGGATTCCAACTGCCGGTAATGATCATATGCATAACCGGACGAACAAAGTACGTCTCATCAATCTCAGGAGTCCATGGGAGATCGCGCTTGATGCCAAATAGGTGTATTAGCAACGACACTCCCATCAAGGCAAGGATAATCCATCCCTCTCGTGTGATGTGTCTATGGGGAAGCCAGAGTAGTTGCATCGCAATCTACCTGACTGCTATCGGAATGAATACCACATACTGATCGATCACCATACCTTTCGATACAGTCGCAGTCGGGGTGAGCGAGGGCGTCAGCGTCGCGGTGGGAGTAGATGTCGGCATCAGTGTCGCGGTGGGAGTAGATGTCGGCGTCAGCGTCGCGGTGGGAGTGGATGTCGGCGTCAGTGTCGCGGTGGGAGTGGATGTCGGTGTCAGCGTCGCGGTGGGAGTGGATGTTGGCATCGGCGGCAGCGGCAACGACGGCTCATTTTGCATCACTATGCAGGGCAAATCGGCTATATCTTCACGCGCCCATTCAGCAGCCATCAAGTTATAGCCATCCTGATTGGGATGCAAGTCGTCAGAAAACCTATCGCTTTCGCCTTCAAAGAGCGTATAAAAATCGGGCCCGACACGCACGCGTTGGTCGTTCTGCTCCACGACTATGGTAGGTATACTCGTATTATACTCAGCCGTTCGGGTTTTATAGAGATCTTGATCAGGTCGGTTCCTCCATGGAATGCGTGCAACCCAGATATTTAGATCCGGATTAGGGTCTTGGAGGGAGTCGATCACTCCGCCAAGCTGCGGACTCCACGTCGTTACAGGAATATTATCGCTTACATCGTTGGTTCCAATCTGCAATAGCACATACGCCGCGCCATATCGTTGTATAAACCCGTTGTATGCATCCACTTTCGCCTGCAGGTTCCTATCTCCTTCTCCCGCAGTACGCGCACCCGAAAATCCCGCGTTGAGAATAAAGGCCGGCGCGCTGCCGCAACTGGTTAACGCAGGATTGAGACTCACTTGATAACTGCGGTAGTACTCATCACCAGTGTATGCATTATTGTCATATTGATAGATATTGCGACGATCCGGGCTATGCTCAGGCGAGCGCTCATAGCTATCTACCGGATAATTGGCGTCGCCAACACCTACTTGCGACCCGCCATACCCCGCCGTGATCGAGTCGCCGATGCTCAGAAAGACGCGGCCCAGACTAATCGTCTCGATACTGTCGTTTGGTATCTCGCTCAGTCGATTCCCGTTCGCGTCGATTACATATCCATCGAGTCGGTGATCACCGCGGGGAGCAAGGGTGAAGACAGCTTGAAGCATCTCGCCCGGCGCACCGAAGACGCGTTGAATGACATCGCCATCAATCACAAAATCGACCCCAGCGCCGGCGCCTTGAAAGCTGGCAGTCGTCGTGAATTGTTGCGCCGATTGAATGTAGGGTATGCGAAATGTGTCTGAGAGCGTTTCTGTTCCCCCAGCGTCAGGCATATTCGCATCAACAACTAACCATCCGTTCTCATCCAGATCCTGGCCGGCAATTCCCAGGCTGAGCGACAATGGTGGCGGATCATTCGTAATCTCAAAGACATTCGCCCCTGGCGGCAACAAATGAAGGTATTGTAATGTAAGAATTCG
The DNA here is from genome assembly GCA_028282325.1 of Chloroflexaceae bacterium. Classification (GTDB taxonomy): domain Bacteria; phylum Chloroflexota; class Chloroflexia; order Chloroflexales; family Chloroflexaceae; genus JANQID01. The sequence goes on from JANQID010000077.1 coordinate 20,579, forward strand.
GGTGACGGGATTCCAATCAGCGAGATAATCTTGACCGTCGACGAGTATAGTGCTTCCTCGTCGTACGGTCAGGTCGGCGCCTGGCCATTCGCCAATGACGAAGCGCGGTTGGCGCAACCCTCCATCAGAAGGTATTTGCAGATGTAAGTTCGGATCCTCCGATGCTTGCACCCGCAGAACATGTTGTTGAGGATCATACTGAAGCGCATCCCCAGGAGGTGATGAGCTTCCCTGCACTGTTGTAATCTGCACGCCCGGGTCAGGCGTCCATGCGTTGAGGAAGAGCATAGCTTGATGCGCGGAAACTGGCGTCTGTCCATCCGCAGGCTCTGCAACCGAAAGAGCAGCGCCGATTGTAGCGCCCGATCGGCGATGGAGCGTGGTAACTACATCTGCCGGCCCCTCGATAGAGACCGCCACCTGATCGCCTGCCCAGATGACATACTCCATCATAAACTCTTCCAGTAACCATCCAGCCCGTCCCTCCCAGACGACGCGAACGTAAACCGGCGTTTGCTCACGGATGGACAGCGTACCACGCAGCAATGCGCCGCCATTAAGCTTATGCTCAAGCAGGTGCGCCTCCGGCTCAACGAGATTCGCTTGCTGTTCAGGATCGCGACGAAGATCATACCAGGCAACAATGCCCATATCGTCAAGGCTCAACGCAAAGCGTCCAGGCGATGTCACCTGCAGAACTGACGAGTCGTCCCGTTGTATCTCTTCAACCACCAGGCCTGAAGCTGAAGGAGGCAGGAGGTTGGTCGCAACGACTGTTGTCCGAAGCCTTAATGGTAAGATAGCAGCTAAAACCAGAAGCGCCGCAAGGATAGAAATATAGCTGGTTCGATGGTGCATGAGGTGATCAATCCAGGACGACTATCGGTGTTGTACTGAAAACAGGTATCGCAAATCCATCCACACCTTTGCATTTCAAACAATAAGCTGGCCTGTCGAGAAGCAGCCTATCGATACTAAAGAGCATCTGGCCTATGTATCTATTGATAGAAATGGATACATAGGCCAGATGCTCTTTTGCTTCTATAAGAATACGGCATTCTTTCCAATTATCCGCCTACGGCTCGAGCCAAAAGAGGTTCAGGCAATGGCTGCGACTCTTTGGTTGCAACATCGGTTGTTAGAGCGTCGAGATCCGGTCTTTCCATCTGCGGCACAAGATAGCATAACGTGCGCAAAATAGCGCTCTTATCATCTCGCTGCGCGGCAAGCTCCAGCGCATAAACGGCCTCTTGCAGCGAATTAGGAACGAAGCTGCTTGCGTTACGAGCAATGAAGATCTTTTCATGAAACGTGCGATCATAGGTTTCGCCGGGAATAAACAGCTCTTCATACAGCTTCTCGCCTGGTCGCAACCCACTGAAAGTGATATCAATATCACGTCCTACCTCGAGACCCGATAGCTCAATCATATCACGCGCGAGATCCACAATCTTGACCGGTTCACCCATATTCAGCGTAAACACCTCGCCGCCGCGACCCAGAGTCGCCGCTTGCAAGACAAGCTGCACCGCTTCCGGGATGGTCATAAAGTAGCGCTGCATATCCGGATGAGTTACCGTGACCGGTCCGCCGTTCGCGATTTGCTGCTTAAATGTTAACACAACGCTACCACGACTGCCAAGCACATTCCCAAACCGCACCGCTAGATAAGCTTTGCCGCTCTTCTTCGCCGCTTGATGGACAAGCAACTCCGCAACTCGTTTGCTCGCGCCCATAATGCTGGTTGGATTGACGGCCTTATCCGTGGAGATCATTACAAAATGCTCCACACCTACTGCTTGTGCGGCATTAAGCAGATTTCGCACTCCAAGGACGTTGTTAGTAATTGCCTCAGACGGATTTTCCTCCATCAACGGAACATGCTTATGCGCTGCGGCGTGGAAAACAATCTCAGGTTGATATTTATTGAAAATCAAAAGCAAGCGTTCAGCGAAGCGAATGTCAGCAATCGCCGTCTCAACTTGTACATCAGGAGGGAGTTGTTGACGCAATTCATTACGAATTGTGAAGAGGCTATTTTCGCCGTGACCGACAATAACAAGCTGAGAAGGCTTAAAACGCAGAACTTGACGACACAACTCGCTACCTATCGATCCTCCGCCGCCAGTGACGAGAACGCGCTTGCCACGGATCAATTCTCCAACCGCCTTAACATTGGTTCGCACCGGCTGTCTCCGTAGCAGGTCTTCGATCTGGATGTCACGTAATTGATTAACGCTTACGTTCCCGCCGATTAATTCATAAATGCCAGGAATAATCTTGGCTTTTACCCCCGAACGCTCGCAAATCGCCATAATCTCACGAATAGCCTTGCCTGATGCGGTCGGCATCGCAATAATAACTTGCTGAACTTTATATGTTCGCACAATATGCGGAATATCATCCCTATCTCCCAATACACGAATACTATGTATACGAACATCGCGCTTGAGAGGATCATCATCGATGAATCCCACGACCTTCATATCCAGTTGGGGGTTGTTACTCAATTCGCGGACCATCATCGCTCCAGCGCTGCCTGCACCCATAACAAGGACGGGCGTTGCTTGCTCAGGCTTTTGACGTCGTGCGCGCACCTTGCGATCATGAGGAGACATTAGTCGAACTGCAAGCCGAGGGAGCGCAGTGAACATAAGTGCAAGCAAAGCAAAGATAAACGGGATCGAACGCGGCACTAGTATACGATCAGAGATTAGATAATCGCCAAGCAACGCCGCCGCGCCGACAAAAATGACTGACAAAGAAACTGCGCCTGACAATGAAAGAAGCTCTTCAATTGAGGCATAGCGCCAATATCGTGAATATATACCAACATGCTGGAAGACGATCGGGGTGATAATGGCGCTTAAAACCGCAACAATAGCAAATCCTAACCAGTATTGCGCAATATTGAGAACCTCTAAACGAAGTACAAAACTCAAATATACCGCTACCGGTAGAAAGAGAAGATCACCACTGAGGAAGTAACGATTGCGAATCGGGATATTCATCAACGATATCCTTTCATCAATAATGCCCAATAAATCAGGACGCAGCTCCTTCATTTCCTGCATCATATGCACGAATTGCTGACAAGCCGCACGTCATAAGCGTGGTGCATCGTATAAGCCAGGTTTGTTATGAGCAATGGTAGTGGGATAACATGACAAGCCAATGTCGAACTATCAGCTTGAGATAAATAAAGTGTAACCAGCTTGTTTGGCTGCGTATTTCAGACCACAAGGCCGAAAAGGTAGCAGGCTTACTGATCCCTTTGCAGGTCCGGTTTAGAAATCAGTGAGGAAAGAAAAATAACTGTGGGGATGACGAGAAGATGGAGAAAACTGGGTAATGAGCGTCGGTGCTCACTACCGTGCGTGCATTCCGAATGATTCATAGAGAGACATCAGGCAGAGATCGTACAATGGTGCAGGACGGTTGGTATCAGAAAGTAAAGCGCCAGTTTCATTCTGCATATGTCGCACTGGATACGCTATTACTACAACGAGACCTTTCTGAGGAAGGCTTTGGGGCACGATTCGCCGATTGTCGCTCGCGTGTTCTGATTGGCGTTCCAACGCGGCAGGTTGCTGAGGCCCTCAAAAGTTCTCTCGTTGTAGTACTATGCGCCCATATCCCGCACAACCATCCTCAGGCGCGTACAAACGTAATCGACCTGCTCTTCAGTCATCACTCCGGAAAATGGCAACGCTAAGGAGATTTGTCCAAGATAGTTGGTTACGGGAAAATCATCAGGTTGATAACCAAACTGTTGATGATAGAAAGGCTGAAGGTGAATAGGCGTAAAATACGGACGACTAGGAATGCCAGACTCTGCCAGTTTACGCATCACGCTATCGCGGTCGGCAGGAGCTTTCACGCGCACAACGTAGACAAACCAGCTCATATATGTCGTTTCAGGAACGATGATTGGACGTTCAATCAACTCGATATCGGCCAACCTTTCGTTATACCAGCCGGCCACACGCGCACGCTTTTCCAACAATACATCAAGGCGCTCAAGCTGAACCCGTCCCATCGCTGCGCTCATCTCATCCAGGCGATAGTTATAACCCAGCCGCGTATGATCTAACCATACGTCGAAAACATCGCGCCCTTGATTGCGTAAACTGCGGAATAAATTTGTCCAACTCTCGTTGTTGGTGACAATCATACCGCCTTCGCCCGTAGTCATCTGCTTGTTGGGATAGAAAGCAAACACAGCCGCATTGCTCAACGTTCCCGCGCGTCGATCTTTGTAGCGTGCGCCAATAGCCTCGCAGGCGTCTTCAATAACCGCAAGGTCGTGCTGATAAGCAACAGCATTAATTTGATCCATATCAGCAGGTTGGCCAAAAGCATGAACCGGCAGGATTGCGCGCAACCGACTATCCGAACGCACAGATGCTCGACGGGGCAGCCAGCGCTGCGCCGCCGCCCCCCCCTGAGCAATATCGTTTGCCGCTTCTGCAACCAGCGCAGGGTTAATATTGCCCGTTTGGGGATCAACATCGACAAATATCGGTATTGCGCGCTCGTAGAGAATGACATTCGCTGACGCGACAAATGAGAATGGCGTCGTGATGACGAAATCGCCTTCCTGAACGCCTGCCGCAATCACACACAGATGAAGACCGCTGGTTCCGGAGTTCACCCCGATGCCATATGGTAATCCTACATAGTCAGCCGCAGCCTGTTCAAAAGCCCGGATCTCAGGGCCAATGCTCAAGTATGAAGTTTGAAGAACCTTATTGACTGCGGCAATTTCAGCATCGGTTAGATCAGGTGAAGACATCGGTATCTGCATCATAATATATTTCAACCTCCCGCCTTCTTCAGCTCTGTTGCAGGCACTCCGGCAACAACTGCTCGTTCCGGAACATGGCGGTGAACCAATGCGCCCGCGCCAACTACACTCCAATCGCCCACTTCTCGCTGAGGCATCACTGTAGCTCCGATACCAATAAAGCAGCCCTCGCCGATACGTACTTCGCCCCCAAGATGAACCCCAGGAGCGATATGCGTATGCGAGCCAATCTGGCTATGGTGATCGACGCTACAGCCTGTATTGAGAATAATGTTTGATCCGATAATGCTGCCAGGATTCACAATAACGCCTGCGCAGATAACGGTACCCGGCTCAATACGAACGTCTGGGGCAATTATAGCAGAGGGATGGCGAGCAACAAAGAACTGCTCGCCAGAATTGTGAAGGAGATTGAAGAAATGGCGTCTTGTTGAGTTATTACCAATACCGATAACAACTGCTTCGTGTGGGATAGTAGGCAGATCCGCAATGAAGGCAAGAACGGAGAGTCCAAGGAATTCTTGCCCAACGCGCTGCGGATCATCATCAACATATCCTATTGGAACAAAAGAAGAGTTTGCCTCATACGCTCTTTGAAGAACATCTGCCACAACCTGCCCATGGCCGCCAGATCCCAGGATAATAACACGTTGCATTTAATAAGCCCCGGCGCTTCCTCTGAACTCTTCAGCAGTCACATGGCCCTGTTGAGTAATGCCATCTCGTTTGAAAACCTTCCAGAACGTGAGGAAGAAAATCTTGACATCAACCCAGATCGAGAGGTTATCAACATACCAAACGTCAAGCATAAACTTCTCTTCCCATTCCAACGCATTTCGACCATTCACCTGCGCCCAGCCGGTAATGCCCGGAACAACATTATGGCGGCGCATTTGCCAGTCCGTATAGTAATCGAGGTACTTCATCAGAAGAGGGCGTGGGCCAATCAGACTCATTTCACCACGCAGAACATTCAGAAGCTCCGGCAGTTCATCCAGGCTCGTACTGCGCAAAAACTTGCCGAACGGCGTCAGTCGTTCGTGATCGGGCAGTAAATTGCCCTGGGCATCGCGCGCATCTGACATCGTGCGAAATTTGAACATCGTGAAAGGCTTACCATTAATACCTGGCCGCATTTGCCGAAATAGCACCGGCCCGCCAAGATTAATGCGTACCAAGACCACGATTAATAATATGACAGGCAGCAACATCACAAGAAGCAGGAGCGAAGCAAAGAAGTCTACCAGCCGTTTGCCAAATTGTGCGTACATGCGCTATTGCCTCCGTCTCTAGTAATACTTTGCGTATATGGAGCACTTTGAGCAGAAAATGCCAGAGATGTTACGCCAGATCAGACTAGCGTTAAAAACAACAGCAGTGTAGTAAAGAGGGGTTGCTAAGGGATGACAGTTAGCAAATCCGAGGATGACTAAAAGGTTATGAAATGTGTAAACGCGCGAGGGCTATCTCAAGCCCTCGCGCGTTTACGAACATGCTTTTCAGCACGATGTTACACAATGCTTATGTGGGTATTGCAGTTACTTGCTGCGCGCGAATTTTTCCATCAAGTTCACGAAATCTTCAGCCTGCTGATGACGATTAAAATGTTCGACCACATAAGCGCGCGCCGCACGTCCCATTGTCCGTGCTGTAGCGCGATCATCGGCTAAACGCTGAATCGCAGCAGCCAAAGCTGAGTCATCGCCCGGCGGAACAAAAAGACCGCCGTTTGCCGACTCTATAACGTGCCGTATTACCCCATCGATGGCCAGGATTGTCGGACGTTCGGCGGCCATATAATCGAAGACCTTGTTTGGATATGTTGTTCGAAACATTGGAATGTTCCTGAGCGTTGCCAGACAGACATCAGATGCAGCCAACACTTCAGGCATCTCCGACTTGGGCCTTGACCCGGCAAAAATAACGTTCGGCAGTTCAAGCCGCCGAGCCATTGCCTCCAGATTCGCCTGCTCCTTGCCGCCACCAACCATCAAGAAATGGATGTGCGGCGCGGCGCGCAGGCGATCAGCGGCGCGAAGCACCGTTTCAAGGTCGTTGGCCATGCCAAAAGCGCCTGCGTAAGTCGCGACAAATCGATTATCGAGATTGAACTCATCACGAATACGCTGACCTTTCTCACCGGGAGCGAACATATCTGGATCAACTCCATTCGATATCAGGCTTACTTTGGACGCCGGAACGCCCTTGCCAATCAAATAGTCACGGTAAGCTGGCGAATTCACCAGCAGATGATCCGCTCGCGCATACAAAAAACGTTCGAGCCAGCGTGACATTGCGATCAAGATTGGGTTACGCAGCACGCCAATGTCGATGGCAAACTCTGGCCATAAATCACGAATCTCAAGCAAGAACGGACGCCGACGCAGTAACGCGACTAACCAGGCCGATATTGCCTGAAATATCGGCGGTGAAGTTCCCATCACTGCATCAATGCGCCCGGCGCGCAGCCCGGCAATGACCGAACTCGCCATAAAGCTAAAGAAGGCGACAACCCGCCAGATAAAACTCCAGTTAAGCGAAGGAAAGGTATAAGCTCGTAGCACGCGCACGCCGTCAAGGTTCTGTTCAGACACAAACTTCCTACGAGCGCCTACCTGCTGTCCGGTATTGTAAACGAGATTGCTGGCGACTACCGTGAACTGATGCCCGCGCTCAACCCAGTGACGTGCAAGTTCATAATGTCTTGTGCCGCCGGGTTCGGTTGGTGCTGCGAATACCTGGTGAATAAGCAGTATGTGCATACCTATAACCTTAATTGATCGTCTAGCGCGCCGCTGAGTTCTACTGCGGCGACAAGCGGTTGCTCTTCCTTGTCGATCACGAGTTGAACTGTCGCAGCCCAATCCATAGCTTCGATGAACAAAGCTTCACCTTCGCTGCGCACTTGCGATTTTCCTGGCCCCAAAAGCGACCAGAAAACCTGTTGCGTACTTTGACATTCCAACGCAACTGAGAGCGCAGGCTCACGAACCATATACGTTGGCGCACGCCAACCACGTGGCGTGTGCGCATCGGCGCTAACCAGCGAGACGCTTCCAGAATCGCTGAACATCCCGACCTTGATCTCGTATGACCCGGCGGGCGTTTGCATTATGAGTCGGCGGTCGCGTTCGTCCCATTCGTATGGAACATCAGGCAATAGCCAGTGCAGCCGATAGGTGTGAGAGCCCGAACTGGCCAACCGATCCAAAACCAGCCACCAATCATCGGCCAGACGAACCACTCCGCGGCAATGCGCGACCGGCTCTGCCAGCCGTTGGTAGCCGTTATGCGATCCTTCCCAATACGCCAGCAGACCTTTCGCAGAACGCACATCACGACGCACTTCGCAACGCGCCCAGGGCAACCAGAGAAACTTGCTGAACTTGTCCATCTGGCTCTGTGCATCCACACTGACGGTGTTGTGATACATTGTCTGGGTCAGCGGGTTATTCCAGGGCGCCGGCGCATTGTAGCTGTACGTTCCGGCGTCTAATGCAATGTTTTGCCCTCGCCACCAGAGATCAAGATGCAGAAGGTCGGCATGCCCCGGACGATCACAAAACCTTCCGCAATGGATGAAAACGAAGCCCTGTGCGGAGCGCAAGGTGCTGTATCCGCCAGCATTGGCCCGCAGATCAACATACGGCAGGTTTGCCGCCGGCGACTCCAGGGCTGATGCGCCGAATAGCCAGAGCAAATCTTCATCCCACGGTCCCGCATCAAAACGGCGCGTTCCACTGCTGAGATAGCACGCCGCCTGCACAACCGGGCGAAAATCTTGCGGCTGGCAATTGTTCAAGGGCAGCACCAGAGCGCCGTCATTCTGGCCATAGTTCGGCAAATGACCGCATATGCCATCTTGTATTTGAAAGAGCCACTCGCCTGCCCGTTGGACGCGCTGTTTCAGTTCAGCGCTCAACGGTTCACCAACGATATCGCCTAGACGCAGCGCCCAGATGTAGTCCTGCAACATCAGCCGGTGATAATTTGTCGAATGTTGAGCAAACGAACCGTCGTCATAGATAAGGGCTCGGCCCTGCGCCTCCAATACCTGGCGCCCCCGTTCACGCCAGGCGCTCGCGTCACGCAATTCAGGGAACAACAAACCGATGGTCCATAGCCCTACACCCTCGCTGATACCATGATTGTTGCGCTGACTAAGGGCATAATCGATGTTTGACGCAATCCGTCGACCAGACGCAGCCATCATCCGGGCCATATTAGCGACGCGATCGGCGGTTGTTGCAGCGGCATCCAGAAACCCATAGAGTCCAAAGCACCAGGCCATCACCCGAAAGGCCGCTTCTTGGCCGCATTTCCAGTTCGGCCCTTGATTCGGCGGGTTATGCGTTTGCCAGTGCTCCGCCAATGTCCAGAACAGGTCCGCATACTGTTCATCGCCGGTGCGCCAGTATGCACGAACCAATGCGTAGACAAACCCAAATCGACTTGGCTCCCAGATGATTTTGATATCGCCATAGCCAAAATCACTGATCTGGCTCCAATGCTGATCAGCCGGAATACGCTGGCCGCTAAAAGGGTTGACATGCCAATCCGGCGGCATTCCCACCTGTGCAGGCGTATGTTCAAAATAGCGCAATACACCGGCACGGATCTCTGCACCCAAGCGTTGCGGCGTCGTTTCCTGTGCATCCCAGGCGGACAGAAGCGGCGCATAGGCATGCCTTTGCGCAGGTGCAAAGAAAAAGGCTGGAGCAAGCGCCAGCCGATGTCTCAGGTATGTTTCCGGATCGGCAAGATCCGCCGCACCAACCGCCGATGAGAGGGGTAATGCTTCCCATGCATATGGCGGCGACTGTCTACGAATACGCCCGCTCCGCAAGCGGATAGCATAACTCAGACGAAATATCAGCCAGTCTGGGCCAAGATGCGTCCACAATTGCTGAAAACGTTTTATCCTACCGAACATAGTCAACAACGATATCGGCGATACGCTCGCTGGCTTTACCATCCCACAACGGCGGCAGTTCATGTGGTCGAACATATCCATCCAGAACGCGATCTGCTTCACTCCGCAACCGCTGCATATCACGACCGACCAGAGTGTTCGTTCCGAGCGATACAGTAATTGGACGCTCGGTATTCTCGCGCACGGTAAGGCAAGGGACACCTAAAAAGGTGGTCTCTTCCTGAATGCCTCCTGAGTCGGTAATAACGACAGATGCGTGATGTTGGAGAGCCAGGAAGTCAAGGTACCCAATCGGCTCAATCAGATTCAAGCGTTCAATGCCCGGCGCATCGAGTTTAGACAACCGTTGGCGTGTACGCGGATGAACCGGAAAAATGACGGGAACCCGCTGACCGATTGCAATCAAGGTCTGGACTATCTCCTGGAGCATTTCCTCGTCATCGACATTCGATGGTCGATGTAACGTAACAAGCGCATACGCATCATCGCGACGCTCGGCTACTTGACCACGTTCCCACCGCTCAAGAGCCGCCGGCGACAAACGCACAAGCGTGTCAATCATAACGTTGCCCACCAGATGGATCTTCTCCGGCGCTACTCCTTCGCGGATGAGGTTCTCATTCCCATCCGCTGATGGCGTTAATAGCAAATCGGCAATCTGGTCAGTAAGCAAGCGGTTGATCTCCTCCGGCATGGTTCGATCAAACGAGCGTAGCCCGGCTTCAACATGCCCGACCGAAATATTGAGCTTGGCGCAAACGAGCGCGGCGGCGACGGTGGAATTCACATCACCATAGACGAGCACCAGGTCTGGGCGAACATCCTGCGCCACTTCCTCGAATCGGATCATAATCTGCCCGGTTTGCACGGCATGCGAACCTGATCCCACTTCTAGATTGAGATCCGGTTGAGGTAGACCGAGTTGTTGGAAGAAGATGTCTGACATCTTCTGATCATAGTGTTGCCCCGTATGCACGAGCATCTGCTGCATTCCGTCCCGGGCGGACAGACTTGCGATGACCGGCGCGGCTTTCATAAAATTTGGACGTGCGCCAACGATATGAACAATTCGATGCATATGCCTACCCCTCAATATCAACCGGCGCACCTATTTGCAAACTTCGTTGCGCGGCCAGCGTCGCTTCAGTTGAACGAACTATCGCATCAAAAGACATCGGCGCTTCCGCCTTGCCGATAAGATGCTCAACGAATAATCGCCACTCGGCGCGATGCCCTTTGTCCTGCCGCAAAGCAGCTGTTTGATCCAGGCGTTTGCGATTATGGCGGATCTCCAACTTGCGAAAATCCTCCATTCGTGCGGCCAGGCCGCCGCCAAAAACTTCAAGATATTCTTTCCCAAACCCTTTATCGCCGTTGGCGGCATAGGTAATCGTTCCAATTGAGCCATCCGCAAATTCCAGGTTGATCACAAGATTATCTTGCGCATAGCGGCCATTATCCGGTAGCGTGCGCGTGAGCACCCTTTGCAGCGTCCTTCCGGCGAGGAACAGCAGCAGATCGATAAAGTGGCATCCTTCGCCAAGCAATCGACCGCCGCCCTGAGCAAGATCATGGACCCAATGCTCGCGCGGGATATACCCTGCATTGACGCGATAATTCAGGATCAGCGGCTCCTGGATTTGATCGAGGTATTGCTTGAGCGTAACGATGAAGGGAGCGAAACGCCGATTAAAACCAACCATCAAGGCCGGAGCGTACATGCTTTGCTGTTCAGCGCGCTCCGTTGCGGCTGCATACGCCGCCTGGATAGCATTCAACTCAGAGCCGTTCAAACAGAGCGGCTTTTCAACAAACACATGCTTCCCGGCGACCAGCGCCGCGATGACTTGGCGCGCGTGCAAATGGTGTCGAGTGAGAATCGCGACGGTGTTGATGTTCGGGTCGCGCAGAATTTCATCCGTGTTGGTTGTACAATACATGAAGCCAAAGCGTTCAGCCGAAGCCCGCGAACTCAAACCGCTATTACTCGCAATACCAACCCGCGTAAGGGATTCGATATCTTTGATTGCCGGCAGCAGCGTCGCATTGGCAAAATTGCCCGCTCCCAGCACCCCCAGGGTCGCTTGCTGTATGTGCGCCAAACCGCCTCGCATCGACGGCTGCACAGACCACGCAACAGATGGTTTCGGAGATAACGCAACTGTACGATCGAGCGCGGCAGCATCCGTATAGGTCAGGAGCACGCCCATAAAGAGGTTGCCTGACTTGCCGGTAATTACATCATACGAATCTGGCGCATCTTCGATAGCGAAACGATGGGTGATCAGCGGCTCAACATTGACCTTGTCTTCGGCCAGGAGTTGCACGAATGCCTGCATATTGCGCTGCTCGGTCCAGCGCACATAGGCATAGGGATAATCCTGGCCTTTATCTTCATAGGCCGGATCGTAGCGTCCCGGCCCGTATGATCGCGAGATACGAAAATCAATCTCTTTTTGATAGTAGGTCTTGCGCGGTATCTGGGTGCCAACCGCGCCGACGGCGACAACCACGCTTTTGTCACGTGACACTTCACCAGCAAGTTCCACCGGTTGATCGCTCTTTGTATCGGCGGTAATTAGCGTTGCATCAGCGCCATATCCATTCGAGAATTGCTGACAGAGCGCGATAAATTCATCGGACTGCGATAATGCCGCATCAGCCCCCATCCGCTGTGCAAGTTCAACACGTTGCGGCTGCAAATCAATACCTATCACAATACACCCGGCGGCCTTGAGCATTTGTACAGTAAGTTGGCCAAGCAACCCCAAGCCGATGACTGCAACAACTTCGCCGAGCTTGACATCCGCCAGGCGGATGCCCTGCAGCGCGATTGCACCCAGCGTCGTGAAAGCCGCCGCCTCAATGGACACTTGATCGGGTAGCTTCACGACCAGTGTCCGGGGGACGGCGACAACTTCCGCGTGTACTGCGTAACCGCCGCCAGCGCATGCGACCCGATCGCCAATTTGAAATTCGGAAATACCCGAACCGACATCGATAACCGTACCCGCAGACGAATAGCCTAGCGCCATCGGCTGGTCGAGCCGATTTTGCACTGCGTCAATTGTGCCAAGCACACCCTCGCGACGGGCTTTATCTATCGTTTGTCGCACGAGATCCGGTCGGGAACGCGCTTTCTGAAGCAAACTCTTCCGTGCAAAATCCACCACCATCCGCTCCGTACCAGCCGACACCAGTGACGCCCCCGATCGCACGAGAACCTGGCCAGAACCAACTGCGGGCGTGGGAACATCAACAACCGCCGTCTCGCCTGTGCGAACGTATTGAAGGAGTTGTTTCATACCTTAAGCTCCAGATCCTCTGTCTTCTGGTTCACTGTGCCGTATGTCATTCTGTTCTGCTGAACCGTAGCGGTAAGCTACTCGATGACTCGGCGAGACGCCAGAAACTCGCCGAGAAATGAAGGCGAAGCAGACTCGATAGAGCTTCGGGAAGCCGCAAGTACCATAACGCAACTGGCGGCCACTGACCAGTTCAGACAACCCACGTAGATAGTAGGTGTGACAGGTCGACTCGAAGGTCGGGTAGATCGTTACCATAGGTATTCATCTTTCGCTGAACTTTGAACCGACGGGCGGGTGGGCCGTTCATAGAGCGGCGCAAACATCTCTAGCGTGGCTCTCTCAGCCTCTACAGCAGCTTGGTAGTCGGCGGCGAAGCGACGGGCAGACTCTGACCAGTGTCGGTACTCAGCATTGTCCATATCGACGCATTGTTGCAAGGCAGCCACCCAGCGGGCCGGGTCGCCAAGCGGCAGATCCCAGCCGAGCTGACGCGGCTCCAGGTTGCGCCAGGGTGTCTGATCACTGATCAGTGGCGGGCAGCCAGCGGCCAGTGCCTCGAGAATGGCATGACCAAAGTTCTCGCCTAGTGTTGGCAGGGCGAAGAAATCGTAGCCTGCGAGGGTCGAACTCACCAGATTATGCTCCAGAGGCCCACGGTACTTCACCTGGATATGATCGGGCAATTTGGCGATGATCGATTCACAGCGCTGCCAGTACGCAGACTCACGAATGGGACCGTACACTTCCAGGGAGACGCTGCCGACAACCTGTGGCAGCAACTCGAGCAGGTAGTGCAAGTTCTTCTTCTCAGCAATGCGCGAGAGAAAGGCTATCCGCACACTACCGCTCTGCTTCGGCAACTGTGTCGTTTGCTGTGGAATAACAGCAGCGCGCTCGGGAAGGTTGGGCACATAAAGCACATCGGCACTGCTGCCGATCTCCTGGCGAATATCGTTGACTTCGCCCTCAGAGGTCGCTTGCCAGCACAGATTGCGATAGAAACCGATCACAGGCGCTAGGCGCAAAAAGGCACGCTTCTTGGCGCGCTTAAGGCCAAGCGCCCCAGGAGAAAGTTCACCTCGCGGCGCAATCAGCACGCGTGGTACAGGCAGCACTCCCAGACGACGCAGGCCGAGAGTCATCAGAGTGAGCTTCGAGAAAAAACTATTCAGGTACACAATATCGGGAGCAACCTGACCGATCAGACGGCGGATCGTCGCTGCGTTCAGCTCGTTGGGGGCGGCGTAGTACACTTGGGCATGGCCAACCTGATTCCATACACCATGCTGAATGCCGGAGTAGGGGCCAGCATCGGTCGCATCACGGTCACGAGTGAAGATAAAGAAGGAGAGCTGGTCGCCGAGCCGGTCGACCGTATTAGAGATCGTTCGTAATGGCCCGCCCGACTTAAAGCCGGGGATGTAGTAGTCGAGCAGCACGAAGATGCGGGGAGGGCGCCCCACCTGCCGAGTCTGGGTGGAGCCGCCAGCCACGCGCTCAAGCTGATCGGCCACAAGACGGACATCGTGAAGCTGCTCAACGGCTGATCGGGCCACTCCGACCATCTCCATCCGCTCAGATGCATGCATCATCAGCACCCGCTCGATTCCATCAGCCAGCGCAGCCACATTATCGGACCCAACAACGACACCACTCAGTCCATCGCGTACCAACTCGGGTATCCCCGAGATAGCGGTGGTAACCACCGGCGTGCCCACAGCCATAGCCTCCATTATTGCCAGCGGGATGCCGTCCATATCATCGCCTACCCGCCGACAAGGAAGCACAAACGCAGCGGCGCGAGCCAACTGTTCGGCGACCACCGATGATGGCTGGCTCCCGAGGATCTCTACCTGTGCAGCAAGGCCAAGGGAGCGCACGCGGGCCTGGATCATCGACAACATTGGCCCATCGCCAATCAACACCGCCTTACCCTTCCAGCCCCGCTTGCGTAGCAAGGCGCAGGCATCAACCAGCAACTCGGGGCCTTTTTTCGGCACCATGCGCGCCACAAAGACCAGTGGGCCATCGGCATTAGGCGCGGGGTCAAAGGGAAATACGCTCAGGTCGATGCCCACGCGCACATGGCGCAGGCGACTCCAATTCTGGGTTGGATAGAGATCACGCAGGTAATCGACATTGAACTGTGAGATCGTCCAGATTTCTGTAGCGGCGGCTGCCAGGGCAGGCACCTCGGGTCGGCGGCAGTAGACATCACGAGCATGGGTAATCAGCAGATAGGACAGGCCAGTAGCACGAGCAAGCAATGCCCCCACCAGTGCGCGATTGCCAGCGAAATGGCAGACAATCAGATCGGGGCGAAAACGGCGCAGATCAGCGATCACCGCAGCGGCCTGAACAAGCGCCCGACCGGCCCGCAGCGCATTACGTGGGCGCAGGCCAGCCAGGGCCAGCCGGGCAAAGAGCGGAACAGCCTGTAGCAGACCAGGCAAGCCAGCGACCCAACCTATCTTCGGCAGGTCGGGCAGAGCCAGCACCTCGATACCAGTCGGCAAAGCCAGATCGACCGTGGGCCGACGCAGTGTATAGACGCGCACCGCGTGGCCACGGGTGCATAGTGCCTCAACCTCGTGGCGGATCCAGGTCTCGCCGTGCTGCGGGAAGATCTCGGCGATGTAGATGAACCTCATCAGCACCTCGCAGCAATCATTCAATGAGCGCGGCGGATCTGCCAGGATTCCCCACGCGCATGAAGCAACTGGTCGAACAGATCCGCGAAACGAGCCGCCATCACCGGCGCAGTATGGTCGCGTAGCATTTTCGCATGACCTGCTGTAGCTAGGCGCGTGCACAGCTGATCATCCTCTAGCAATCTACGAATAGCCATCGCCAGTGCCTCGGCATCGTCGGGCGGCACCAGCAGACCATGCTCGCCATCAGCGACCAGCTCGGGGATGCCGCCTACGCGGGTGGCCACCACCGGTCGTCCGGCAGCCCAGGCTTCCAGGATCACATTCGGTGAACTCTCGTGCAGCGAGGCAACCACCGCCATATCGCCAAAGCCAAGCACCCGGCCTGCATCGCTGCGATGACCAAGTAAATGCACCCGCCCAACCAGGCCGAGCTCAACGATCAGCGCCTCCATACGAGCGCGGTCGCGGCCATCACCGGCAACAACCAGGTGACAGCCCTCAAGGCCAGGGCGCTGGAGCGCGTCGAGTAGGATGGCATGGCCCTTAATCGCAATCTCCAGCCGCCCGAGGATCACCAGCAGCGGTGCTTCGGCGGGGATGCCGAGGGCGGAACGGCTCAACTCAGGGCCAGTATCCGCCACAAACCCATCCAGGTCGAGACCATTCGGAATTATATGCACGCGATCAGCCGGGATGTGGCTATAGCTGCGGCGATAATCAGCAGCGGCCCGCGAGTTGGCAATCACCCCACTCAGCCAGCCATCGAAAAAGCCACGCAACGTGCGCCAGCGTGAGCGCCCACCCCAGACGATATCGCGCTGACTGCCGAGCACCACTGGCACCCCGGCCATACGCCCGACGGCGAGGGCCACCTGATCAGTACGCACCCCCTGGATCACCCGCACCCCCTTCGCCCGGCAGAAGCGGGCTAGGCGGGCCAGGCGCAAGATGCTATCGGGGTAACGCATACGCCGGATACCCAAACTGATCGTCGGCACACCAACGCTAGCCATCGCCGACCCCAGCTTCGCATCAGCATAGAGCGAGCAAACATAGGGCGTAAAGCGGCTGCGGTCAAGGTAACGCAGCAGGTTGAGCACCTGGGTCTCGGTTCCTCCGACGACCCAGGTGTTGATCAGAAACAGGACGCCGGGTGGCTGGATGTGCGAGGTCATAGGGCAAAATACTCCATGGCTCAGACTGCGCCTTTATACGCTTTACCGGCCCCAGTTTTCGGTTGCAACCTCCGAGATAACCGGACGCAACTTACCGGCCCTGGTGCGCACAATTTGGTCAGTCAGCTCGATCTGCAGCGGGGTCTCGCCCAGGTTGGCACGACAGATCGCCTCGATGCGCTCACGATCCGCCTCGCCAAACCGCGGGCCGGGCACGATCCGTACGATGACACTGTGGTCTTGGTGCTGGTACACCTGATACAGCTGAATGTCGTGATTCTTGAACATGTGCGGGAACTGCGCCGCATGAATCACCCGCCCGTCGCTGGTAACAACCCGGTCCATAGTGCGCCCGCTCACATCGATCAGTATGTGGGCCGGACGACCGGGCTTGGCGTCGTCGGGAAAGTGCGCCATATCACCGTTGCGATAGCGCAACAGGGGCATGGCGTAGGAGTGCAGCTTGGTAATCAGCAGGTCAGCATGGCCAGTAGCGTCGAGCGGGCGATCCGGCTCAACCAGGATATTAGCCCAGTCCACCTCCAGCGTCGGAGTATCGGCTGCACGCTGAAAAGCAATCAGACCGATATCCCGGCCGCCATAACGCTCGTGGACCGGCGTCGAGAAGACCTGCTCGACTATTGCGCGCTGGTAGGACCAGAGCTTCTCGGCGCCGGTGATAATCGCCCGACTCGGGTAGCCCGGACGCAGCCCCTGGCGGCGTAACCAATCGGCGTAGAGATAAATCGCGGAAGCATAGCAGACCAGCACCTCGGGCCGATAGCGGCTAAGGAAAGCGTGCCACTCGGCAAAGACATCGTTGGACATTCGGAAGCAATCGAGGTAGTGTACATTGCTCAGCCAGAGTACGACCCGTTTGCGTAGACTATCCCGGTCTTGCAGATCGAGGTGGTGCCCCCATATCCGCACGATCCGCCGGCCCTCACCGACGCCGATCTGGCGCTCGAAGAACTCAACCCCGCTGAGCCCCCAACCCTTCTCGGAAACATCCTTCCAGATATGGGCTGGTTCGCCAGTGCTACCGCCGGTCGAATCCTTGAAGATCAGGCGACGGTCGACGCCCTCGGACAGCAAGCGCTCGCGCTGCTTGGCCAGGATGGTTCGATCAAGCGCCGGGATGTGGGCATAGTCGTCGAAGCTAAAGTCAGCCCGCGGGTCAAACCCAATCTTACGAAACAGGTCGCGGTAGTACGGCACCCGCGCCCCGGCATGACGCAGTAACCGGCGCAACTCCTCAAGAGCCCATGCATCACGCCTATCGGCCAACCAGGACTGCTGCTCGCGACGCACGCGCAACCCCTGAGCTATAATCGGGCGCATCTCGCGCGCCATCGGCATCGTGCAGCGAACAAGCGGAAAGAAGAGGCGCTGCGACATTAGCTCTTTAAGACCCATTGCCGACGCTCCTTATCTGCCGCAGACGCAACAGCCGACGGCCAACCGTCCGGGGCATCCTGCACTATGCGGCGTGCTGCCTCGATCAATCCCAAACGCGCAGACAGATAGGCCATCGCAAGCTGCAGGTACGATACCGTCTTGTAGTGGGAATTGCCCGATATGCCAAAGACAATCAGCACCGTCAACATCATCATAGTAGTGGCAATAAGCGCCCGATCGCGGTCGTTGTCGAGCCTGGGTATCGCCACAAATCCCATCAAGAAAGCCCCGGCAATAAATGCCACAAATGCGCTGATCCCGAAGATACCCATATCTGCGGCAACCTCAACAAACATATTATGAATATGAAACTCGCTGTAGGTATGCCGCATCGCACCGATCTCCATCGGCGCATTACCGATACCAACACCAAGCAGCCAGTTCTCCGAGAAGATAGACAGGCCCATCTCGCGCAACTCACCGCGGCCGCCATCCTCATCGACCACATACATGACTGGTTGAGGGTCAACCAGATCCTTCAACGCCGACCAACGACCGATGATTGAGTCCCAGCGAACCATCAGGCCATACGAGCAAACCAACAGCACCGGGATTAGCATCAGCAGCCGATCCTTCCAGCGCCGCGCACTCAGTATTGGCCAGCCAATCGCCATTACGCCCAGCACCACCACTGCCGTCCGCGAGACCGTGCCGAGCAGTGTCACCGGCAGTATCGCGGAGCCAACCAGTCCGACTATGATCCAGAATCGTTTACCATAGCGCGTGAAGAAGAAGGCCCACGGTACGGCGGCTAGTAACGCTGATGCAAATGAGTTCACATTGTCCAGGTTCCCACTGATCCGTACGACGTCGTTACTATCAGTTACCTGTTTCGCATCTCCACCCCAGGCGGTGCTAGCCTGCCAGATCGAGCCAACAAGGATGAACTTCCCCACAAAGACCAGATCGTTGAATGAGCGAATCGAGCGCGTGAGCAGGAAGTAGAGCACCAGGTTGCGCAACAATTCGCCGAATTGCTTATTTGCCGCGTTCTTATCAGCAGCAATATTCAGCGAAAGATAGGCCACCAGCAGGAACGCGGCAAACAACACATCAGAGACTCGGATCCTCAGCCACTCACGCATCAAGTCACGGTCGCTATAGAGTCGGATGGCATAGGCCAGACAGGTGGCCAGAAGCATGATCAGGTAAAGCCGCTGTAGTATCGATCCCTTAAGTATCTGGGTTAGTCCACCGGTGATCGCCAGAGTCGAAACCATACCGACGCCCACCAGAGGATAGTGATAGAGAAAAATGATAAATGCAGAACCGGCGATCGCGATAATAACATACAGTGCAAGCGACGATTGCAAGCCAATCAGCGCTGCAATGCCGATAGCACCTGCTAAAAGGAGGATCTTAAAAACTGGAACATTAAAGATTCGCTGTTGCAGGACATCCGCCATCTGATGACTCGCTTTAGAAATGGATTCGCCGTTGCACGAACAATATGCTGCTCCGAAACGGTTCACTGATCGTCGCCAGTGGACTATATTTGAGTGCCTGACCAAAAAGTTTGCCAGCAAAAGATAGCTTGCCACGAACCAGATGCCGCATTGCATGGCGGGTCAAGCGTTGAGCCATCGAGTGATACGCGCGGCGGCGCTGATCTGAAGAAAGCCAATCACCCCAGTATCGCTGTGAGACAGCAAGACCTTCAATTGCAAAATTCGATTCCTGAGAGACTGTCTTCGATGTGTTATGGTAGCGAAATCGAGCCAGGGGCATATCGATATATGTAACCGAAGCTTGGCGCAGTAATCGACAGAACAAGTCATAATCCATCGAGTATCGCAACGTTTCATCTATCCATCCAACCTGCTCTAGCAGCAACCGCGGAAAAAAGAGGCCTGGCTGTTGAAACCGACACTGCTTTGTCCATCTCTGAACCAGATTTGTAAAAGTGAGGCCATATTGTGTTTGCAGCGTCTCGGTGCCATTCTCGCTCTCAAAGCGAAGAACCGGACCGGCAATCAATGTACCGGGGTTATTATTCCAGGCCGATGCCACATATCCGAGCGCTCCCTGGGTAAGCAGATCATCAGAGTTGATCCAACCGGCAATCTCGCCGCTTACCCGCTTGAAGCCTTTGTTAAGAGCATGCGATTGGCCGCGATCTTGCTCCGAAACCCAGAACGCCAGAAATGGCTCGTATTTGCGAATTATTTCAATACTGTCATCGGTCGAACCGCCATCGATCACCATATATTCCAGGTTCGGGTAGCCCTGGAGCAATATCGAGCGAATCGTCTCTTCGATAAATTGGCCCTGCTGATACGAAGGCGTTACAATGCTGATCTTTGGCCATAGCCGGCCATCAGGCGTCATTTCCGGAAGCTGGGTTGTTTCCTCAGTCCATGGCCAACCAACCTTGCCAACCGGCGGCGGCGGGAGTTGATCCAGAGTTGGACAACGCATACGATTTCCTCGAATTTTTCTCAGATTGACAGGCCGCTGCTACAGAGTAATGTGCGAATTACCGGATCAACCCTTCCGCCCGCGCCTGCTCATACCACTCAATGGTGCGGCGCAAGCCTTCCTCAAAAGTAATCTGCGATTCGAAGCCGATCAGCTCTTTCGCGCGGCTGATGTCGAGCTTGCGGCGCGGCTGGCCGTTCGGCTTGCTCGTGTCCCAGACAATCTCGCCGGCAAAGCCGGTCAAACGCGCGATGGTCTCGGTCAGTTCCTTGATCCTAATCTCATAGCTGCTGCCTAGGTTAATCGGCAAATCACCGTTGTAGCGCTCGGCAGCCAGCAAAATACCTTCAACCGCATCCTCGACATAGAGAAACTCGCGCGTGGGCGAGCCATCGCCCCAGGCGACGATGTGGCTCTCGCCGTTATCGCGCGCATCAACGCACTTGCGGATTAGCGCGGGGATCACGTGCGACGATTCGAGATCAAAATTATCCCGCGGACCATACAGATTTACCGGCAGTAGGAAGATCGAGTTAAAACCGTATTGCTGGCGATACGCCTGGCTCTGCACCAGCAACATCTTCTTCGCCAGACCATACGGCGCGTTGGTCTCTTCGGGGTATCCATCCCACAAATCATCTTCCTTGAACGGAACCGGCGTATACTTTGGATAGGCGCAGACGGTGCCGATAGCGACGAACTTCCCCACGCCGACCTTCCAGCTTTCGTGAAGCAACTGCACGCCCATCATCAGATTATCGTAGAAGAAATCCGCCGGATGCAGCCGGTTCGCTCCGATGCCCCCAACTCGCGCCGCCAGATGCAAGACCATGTCTGGACGCGCATCACTGAGCAACCGGCGGATAGCATCGATCTGGCAGAGGTCATAATCCTTGCTGCGCGGAACAAAGACCTCTGCGGCGCCCAGCGCCTGAGCTTGCGCGACGACAAACGACCCCAAAAACCCCGCGCCGCCGGTGACAATGACGCGTTTGCCTTTCCAGAAATTCTTTCGGTTGGGCCATTGTGAATCACGTCGCGGATCTACCTCTGTCATCATTCCTGGCTCCTCAGCAAGATTCGGACCATCCATCACTGCACAATAAACTGGGCATTGCGATAGCGACTATCCAGCGCATCGCGGATCAAGCCGTTGACCAGCGCATCGCGAACTTCGCGCACGCCGTACTCGACATCAAACCGCGGCTTGTATCCGAGCACCCGCTGGATTTTGCCGAACGAAACCCGAATATCGCGCATATCACCGCCAAAGGTCAGGTCTTTATGCTCAATCGTCGTACCTTCAACATATTGTTGAACAAGGCTAACGATCTCATCCTTCGTGTAATTTCCTTCGTCTGAACCGACGTTGAACACCTGGCCTCGCACTTTGTCGAGCGGCGCTTCAAGCGCCATCTGGATTGCCGTGCAGATATCGCGCACGTGGACAAATGATCGCGCGTATCCGCGCTGATAAATGACCAGGCGGCGCTTGGTCATAGCTTCAAGCACAAACTGGTTGACGATCAAGTCGAAGCGTGTACGCGGCGAGACGCCAAACAACGTGGCGAAACGATACACGATCGGCGCACAGCGCACCGTGCTGGCCTGTTCGATCAAGAATTGCTCTGTGGCGATTTTCGTTTCAGCGTAGAGCGACTGCGGATAAAGCGGCGACTCCTCCGTCACCGGCTGTCCATCGTCGGAACGACCATAGTTGCTGTAGGTCGAGGAGAACACGAAGCGCTCGACGCCGGCGGCATCGGCCTCTATGAAAACTTGTTTAGCAGCCTCGAAATTATAACGCCAGGCGACCTGCGATCCAACCGCCTGGCATGCCGGAAAGCCCACAATCGCCGCGAGATGAACGAGACCGGAAAACGACTGCGGCTCAGCGCCGTCAATGCGTAACCCGGAACCTTCCGCTTTAATGAGGCCAACGTCGGCGACATCGCCCTTTACGAAATGGAAGCGTGGATGATGCCAATACGCCAACAGCGACTCGCCGCCAAAGAGCAAGTCATCAACGACGGTGACATCATACCCCTGTTCTAACAGCACGCCGGTCAGCAATGAGCCAATGTAACCGGCGCCGCCAGTGATCAGGATCTTTGGAGCTAGAGACGGTTCTGAAGGTTGCATTGTCGACTTCCTTCCCAAAGTTTTACGGCTGGCGTTTTCAGTCGATCTGGTTTCGCGCTGCATCGACGTCGCTGATGCGTCCCAATTCTCCCATCACACTCGCTCACCCGGTAACAATCTCGCGCGCCCATTCACGATTAGCTTGATACCAATCAACGGTTCGAGCGACGCCTTCCCGAAAACGCGTTTGCGGTCGCCATCCAAGGATTTGCTCAGCCTTGGTGATATTGGCCCAGGTTGCCGGTACATCCGCCGCATGGAGCGCACGATGTTCAATCACGGCTGCTTTGCCGACCAATTCCTCAACGATCCGAATCGCTTCACTCAGCACAACCGGCTCATCAGATCCCAGGTTGATAATATCGTAGCCTGCCGGTTTCAAGGCTGCAATCACACCAGCGGCAATATCATCAACATAGGTAAAATCGCGCTCCTGCGTTCCGTCGCCGTTGACCATTACCGGATGACCTTCGCTAATCCATTGAATGAAACGGAAGAGACTCATATCCGGTCGTCCTGCCGGGCCATAAACCGTAAAAAATCGCAACACGGTAACATCTATGCCATACAAATAGTGATAGGTGTAGCACAAAGCTTCAGCAGCTTTTTTCGACGCGGCATAAGGAGACAGCGGGCCATCTGTGTTTGCATCTTCGCGAAATGGGCGCGGATTCTTCGCTCCGTACAGGCTCGACGTGGAAGCCAGAATGAACTTCGCAACATCAAACGCTTTGCACTGATCGAGCAGATTGAGCGTTCCCGACATATTCGTATCAATATAGACCTGGGGATTCTCAACCGACTGGCGTACGCCAGCCCGCGCCGCCAGGTTAATCACCGCCTCGAACGGCGGCTGTTGCTCGCGCTGCCAGCGGTCAAAGAGGTTAGCAAGCGCAGGTTGATCGCAGATATCGATCTGATCGAATGTGAAACCCGGGCGATGATGGATTTGCTCCAGTCGCCACTGCTTCAACCGAACATCATAGGCATCATTCATATTATCGATGCCAATAATCTGATGTCCTTGATCCAGCAGCGCTTCAGCGACTTTCGATGCTATAAACCCGGCAACTCCCGTAACAAGATAGGTTGCCATCAATGCTCCTCAAAGGTATGTGGGCGGATGGCACGACGCGTATCGATGATCAAGCGTGCATGTTGATGGATCTGTCGCCAATCATAGGTGGTATGGTCAGTGGCGACGACCACGCAATCCGCTTTCTGAAGAGCCGAGACGAGATTCGTGATCCCGGTCATCGACATTCCATCATAGCGGAAAGACGGCACATAGGGATCATGATAATCGACGCGGGCGCCTTTGTCAGCAAGCAGGTGGATGATGTCCAGCGCCGGCGATTCGCGGAGATCGCTCACGTCTTTTTTATACGCGACTCCCAGAACTAGAACTCGACTGCCTTTGACAGCTTTTCCGGCGTCATTCAACGCATCCTGCACCTTTTGCGCCCAATATCGTGGCATCGACGTGTTCACTTCGCTCGCCAACTCGATAAAACGGGCATTGTAATTCAGCGTCTTGAGTTTCCAGGAGAGATAGAGCGGATCGATAGGAATACAGTGTCCGCCTAATCCTGGACCGGGTGTGAACTTCATAAAGCCGAAGGGCTTGGTTGCAGCAGCCTCAATAACTTCCCAGGCATCCAGGCCGAGTTTATCACACATTAAAAGAACTTCATTCACCAACCCGATATTGACTGCACGGAAGGTGTTTTCCAGCAACTTAACCATTTCAGCGGACTCGGTCGATGAGACCGGAACGACGCGTTCAATCGCTGATTGGTACAATGCGACACCTGCTTTCAAGCAATTCGCCGTAACCCCACCCATCACCTTGGGCGTATTGGATGTCGTCCAGTCGGTTCGACCGGGATCGACGCGCTCCGGCGAGAAGCAGAGAAAGAAATCTTCGCCGACGTTCAGCTCTGGCTGCTGCTCAACCAGGCGCGGCAAAATGACCTCAACCGTCGTACCAGGATACGTCGTACTTTCAAGCACGATCAACATTCCCGGATGCAAATTAGCCCCAATATTATTGGCGGCGCTAATGATATAAGAAATATCCGGCTCACCGGTCTTCCTCAGCGGCGTAGGCACACAAATGCTGACCGCATCACAACGCGACAATTCGGCAAAGTCATTTGTCGCGGTCAACAAACCTTCCTGAACGAGCGGCTTGAGTCGCTCTACCGGGATATCTTCAATGTACGATTCGCCTGCATTTAGCGCTTCTACACGCGGTGCATCTACATCAATGCCAACGACGTGATAGCCAGCTTCGGCAAACACGACCGCCAGGGGGAGACCAACATAACCGAGGCCGATGATGGCGACACGAGCATCATGCGAGTTAATACTGGCAACAAGCCGGGCGAGTTGACTCGTGGTCATAGAAATTCACCTTTCAGCCATGAGCGCGCCAATATATATTATTGGTCATACAAGAACTCAACCGAGGCGGTCATATTCCATCGCAGCCGTTCGTCCCACTGATCAGGCGTAATCAACACACGATAGGTGATGCCCATATTCTGGGTGTATTCACCGACAACACTTATCTGGCTAACACGACCTGTCAGATTAAGATCCGGGAGCGCAAAAAACCTTATGGCAACAGGATCGCCCTCGCGGATATGCACAATACTTAATTCATTCAAATCTTCAGACTGAACTTGCCACGACGATAAGTCCGCCAATAAAACAACTGTTTTACCTGTTCCAATAAGCTGACCTTCTTCAACACGCAGAGCAACTACTGTGCCTGCGCTGGGAGCCAGCAACGTCGATTGTTCTAATGCAAGTGTCACAAGCTTAACGTCTACCTCAGCGCGTAACAACCGTGCTTCAAGGGTTGCAATATCAGTTTGCCGAGGATCGGCGACAAGCTCATCATAACTTGCCTGCGCTTCCGCTACTACTGCCAACGCGGCTTCCAATCTGGCTTCACGCTCTTCACCGAGCAAACCAGAAAGCCGCGCCTGAGCCTCGGCTACTTCCGCATTAACACTGGCGACAACATCGGCATCCGGCGGATTTAGCAACTCTTGCAGATTTAACTGCGCAACGCGCATTTTCGCCTCGGCGAGTTCAACTTCGGCAATCTCCCTCTGGCGTATCTCTTCATACTCCACACGAGCCTGCTGAAGTTTTTCTTCTAAATTCTGCACAGTTCGCAGTTCCTCGGCTTCGCGATCAATCCGATCAGGCGTCAGTGAATCTGCTTGTTCCAGTTCCCGATTCTTCCAATACACCCTACTGTAGAGATCTTGCTGAGTGCGCAGATCATTAGCAGTTTGAATAATGCGCGATTCGGCCTGCGTTTTATCAGAAGCCCACCTGCTACGTACAGCTTCAAGCTCGGCTTCAGCTTGATCCAGGCGCGCCTGAGTTCTTTCTATATCCTCCGTCTTGGGACCATTCAACAGTTGCTCTCGGTGCAGCCGCGCTCTTTCAAGTTCACTGTGCGCCGCCTCAATATCATCTGCCGTAATGCTGCTTTCCGTTACGTTAAACTGAGAACGTACACGCTCGATACGAGCCTGAGCCTGCGCGATTTGCTCCTCGCTCGCTCCCTCAAGTAATTTTTCATAGGCCGCTTTTACCTCAGCCAGTGTCGCTTGTACATCTTCGAGTCTTAATTGCAAACCCTCTGTGTCGAGTTGAATCAGCGGATCGCCCGCACGTACATAATCGCCTTCTTCAACCAGAATCTTCGATACAGTGCCGCTCTGCGGAAAACTCAGTTCAACGCTATATGTCGGTATAGCTTTCGCAGCAACGACCAGATCTCCGGATTGTAAGCCGGACTCCATTAGCAAACCTTCCATAGCTGTTGCCGGAGACTCTGCAATCGCAGTAGGGGAGGCTGTATTTTCTGGCGCGGTTTGCGATTCATTTGGCGTGGCGCTACACGCAGACAGCGCCACGCCAGTGATGACACAAAGCGCCAACATATGTAACAATCGGATATTCATCACCCTCGTATCCCTAAACTAAACCGAACGTTATGTAGATCTCCACATAACCAATTCAGTTATCATATTATTTATTGTGCGTATCAATAACATTCGCAGCTATCCCAAATTCCTCAGCTTTGCCCCGGCGAGACAAGACAAGCCGCAAGCGCCGCCACCACCCGATGCGGCGCTTACGCTGACCCTCATCATCATAGTAGTAAGCGCCAGAACGCGACCTCGGCACATTGTTCAACATAACGCCCAGAATGTAGACACTCGATTGAGAGATAAGATCGCGTGTACGCGTCACGACGTCTGCACGTGTGGAGCCCGCCTGCACAACCATAAGCACGGAATCGCACGCGCGCGCCAGGAGAATAGCATCAACCGCCATCAGCGCCGCCGGACTATCAAAAAGAACGATATCGCCCTGCGACTTCAGTTCCTCAATAAGATCAACCATCTGGCGCGAGCCAAAAAGCCGCGCCGGATTTATCGGCAGGGGACCGCTGGGCATCAAAGCGAGATTCTCAATGCTTGTCTCAATAATATGCCCGCTAAGATCTTCACCGTCTTGACGTTGCAAAGCCGTGGTGACACCAAACGTGTTTGGATGACGGAAAAACTTGTGCAGCGTCGGGCGGCGCAGATCCATATCAACGAGCAACACTCGCTTGCCTGTCTGAGCCAACGCTACAGCGAGATTGGCTGCGTTCGTGCTCTTTCCCTCGCCAGGTTCGCCGCTCGTTACCAAAATGCTGTGAACAGTATGATCAACATGAGAAAACTCTATATGCGCCAAAAACATACGATATGCTTCCGAGATCGGAGACCGCGGATCAGAAGCCGTTATCAGCTTCGCAGAAGGTTCAGAGCCTTTGATCGAAGCAATGCTTGCAAGTGTCGGCAACCCGGTAAGACGGCGTATATCCTCGGAGGTCTTGACCGTCTCATCGAGATACTCGATCAGCAGAGCGATACCCACAGCCAGAACAGCTCCGGCAAATGCCGCCAATGCGGCATTTTGCGTCGTTTGCGGACGGATCGGTTTCAGACGCGGTTGCGCAAACTCGATGACATGCAACGCATTGCGATAAGCGACGAAAGGATTGTCCAGCAAATCGCGCTCATTCTGATTGAGCACACGCACCATCTCGTTAGCAATATCGGCCGCACGCTGCGGATTAGTATCTTCAACAGTTATGGTAAGCAACAAAGTATTTGGCATCACTGAAACCTTGACGCGACCTGCTATGGATCCTGGACTGGTATTTAGATCAAGGTTTTGAATGACCTGGTCAAGCACCGGCTGCTTGACCAGTAATTCCGCATAGGTTCCAAGAAGCCTTTCGGTCAAATCCAGGCCGGTATCCGAAAGTTGGGCCGATCCGCCTACAGGTGCATTGACCAGAAGCGTGGTTGAAGACTCGTATACCGGGGTCTGCTGCTCATTCACAAAGAAAGCAATGCCTCCTGCAATCGCAGCACATAAGACCACAACTAACCACCAGCGCCAGAGTATTAGTATATATTGCTTTATATCCAAGAGAGCAACCCTTCTGTAATCTATAGTATCAAGGCAGACGCCTATTGTTCTGTTGGATTAACTTTTCTCGGACTCCAAGCGAACGAGGGTCACTATAGAGCATGTTCCTACTATACAGACCCGGAAAGCATAGAATCAAGAAGTTAAAACCAAATGTCAATTTGGAAAGGCAAATCTAAAAAAAGATTTATCGCACTGCGCTTCAGACTATATAATATAGTGAGTAACAACTTTCCATGAGTCGTCGAACCACACACATCGCTTCACCGAATACAGTATACGCAAGCGTGATAAAAGATACCGAAATTGGACAGGCAGCGACGCAACATTTCGGGTTCCAATGATGCGATTCGCGTAGTAGCGCAGCTTACTTTCCCATGGCCCGTAAATATTGCCATGATATCTTCGCAATATACGCTTAGCCTCGGTCAGATACTTCTCCTGGTGAATCGCCGTTTTCTGGAGGCTGTGCTTCCGAAAACCGCCAAGCGCAGATGAAACAACACACAACTCAGCATGTTCGAAGAATCGCGCCCATAGGTCAAAGTCGCCTGCGAAGCGAAACGACGAATCAACATAGCCGCCTGCGCGTTCCCATAGGGAACGACGCCAAAATGTCGACTCTTGTTGGATCCAGGCGGGAGCATACCAACCACATCCGGGGAGGTTGGCGCCTCGCCGGAAAGCCTCTCGGCTATATCCTTCGCGGTAACCGCAACGAATAACTTGTCCTTTCACGTTCCAGTGGGTGGGATGCGCGGAAGTTAGCCATTCGATCTCAGGAAAACGCACGAAGATGTCGGCTATTGTCGAAAATGCCCATGGCATGTATTTATCATCACTGTTAATCCAGGCCATAATCTCGCCGGTTGAGCGCTGCAGACCCCGGCTGATCGCGTCGTACTGGCCGCCGTCGGGTTCGCTGACCCAGTAATCGATCCGATCTTCGTGGCGACGGATAATATCAACACTATTATCTGTCGATCCACCATCCAGTACCAGATACTCCAGATTGGGGTAGCCCTGGTCCAGGACGGAGCGGATGGTCTCATCCAGATAGGCGCCCTGGTTGTACGATGGGGTAACGATTGATATACGCGGCAGCACAGTACTACTCATAACTTGCTATTGTTCAACTGCGCAGTTCTGCGCAGAGCTTCTACGTACACTTAGATAAGGCTTCAGAATGCTTCCAGATGTTTGCCATAGCCCGACAACGGCATGGGGTCAGGTTTCCGGGCTGGCGCCAGAATGGTAACATATCTCAGAACCATATCTTATCCAAGAGATTTCCCCAAGATATCCTCAAAGAGGCGGATAAAGCGACGGGCCTGCACTTCAAGGTCGTACTCAGTGACAGCGCGGTGTCGACATGCAACACTCATAGCCGCACGACGCGCAGGATCTCCTATCAACCTATCAAGCGCAGCAGCGAGCGCTGCCACATCACCAGGCGGCACCAGCAAACCTGTCTCAGCACTCATCATGTCTGGGATGCCGCCTACGTTGAAGCCAACTATTGGAACTCCGCATGCCATCGCCTCAAGCACTGTACTTGGCAGGTTATCCTGAGTTGAGGGAATAACAAAGACATCAGCCGCACTATAAGCCAGAGCCCGTTGGCGATCATCGGCAATGAAGCCTAGTTCCTGCGTTTTTACCGGCATTGCTGGCGGTAGAGCGCCTCGTCCAACCGTGAGCAAAACGATATTCTCCTGATGTTCCATCAGCTTGAGCGCCGCGATTAGCAGCGTGAGACCCTTGAAGGGATCTGCGATATCGCTTGCCACAAAGATCAATACCACAGCCTGTGGATCAATCCCTAACCTATTCCGAACCTCATCGCGGGGGGTGGGCGAGAAGATCTTCACATCAAGGCTGTTAGGGATAACCGTGACCGGGAAGCGACCGAGCAGGCTGCTCGTACGAATCTTCTCGGCCATCCAGCGATTCAGGGCCACGATCTGCAAACGATCAGTCGGAACGCGCGCCAGCGCAGCGGCCTTACGCCGCCAGACCTGAGCGGAAAGATCATGTTCATCTTTCGACCCAAGTTGTGGACAGGCTCCACAGCGCTGCGTGAAGCGATTACATCCAAAATCGTAGTGACACCCTCCCGTAAATGGAACCATATCGCTCATTCGCCAGACTATGGGTGTATGTCGTGACACCTTGAAAAAAAAGGTTCGGTAGTCAACAAGGCGCGACACCCAGTGTAGCGCATAAATATCAGCTGGAGGCAGCTGGCGTACCACATCTGAGCCGTGTTCAGAGCGATCATCGCTGAAATATTTGGCATAGGCTGGCCTGCTGCTCGCGTACGCTCTCAAGTCGCGCCGGATTCGCCGCTTGACAAACCAGCGTCTCAGACGTGTTAGCGGATCATGTGGTGGAACGAAGCCGAGAACGCCTGGGTCGCTGCCACGTTTGTCGAGTGCGAACATGGTCGATTCCACGCCAAGGCGGCGTAGTCCGCTATGCAGACGGTGGGCAGCAATTGCCGCCCCCACGCCCGTGTCAAAGGTGCTGAGATGAGTAATTTTCATAGCAGTTACCGGCGAGATTTGCTAAGGCGCCGATGGATCTCACCCAGGCTCCAGAGCGGTTCTCGCACAAAACGATTGATACGATATTTAAAAATGCGCGCTTGCTTGCCCCAACGCCAATCGAAGGGTTCAAGGATTTGTAGGACAAGCCTGCCAAGTCGGTAGCGGGGGGATTGTAAAATCCGTTCAATATCGTCGGTAGGGCGCACCTCGACCTGTAATCGACCCATGGCAATGTCAGTGCGCAATTGCGTGATCTGCGGGGGATGTGACCCGGTAAAGCGTTCTAGCCAACTCACCTTATCGTAGACATTGTGAACGCGGTAGGGATAGCGCAGATCGCGAAAGACTTGCTCAGCCCACTCCAGAGCGCGGAAGCGGTCAACCCATGGGGCGTTGCGATAATACTCACACTTCTCAAAGACCTGCTTGGGGAAGACCAGTGAGTAGTGGTAGAGCACCACGCCACGCTTCTCCATCGCACCGGAATTAACCCAATGTAGGCTGCGCAAGTCACGCCCTTGCTCATCATGCACAGTGGGCGGTCGGTGGGTCACATAGCGATAACCCGGTTTCCAGCGAAAGAGGCGATGGTATATATCCGATCCGCGTCGCGCATGCCAACTGCCGACCAGGTAATCAAATCCGCCCCAGAATTTAATCTGTAAGAATGAAACAGCACTGATATCTGAATTCTGGCGCAGCATACTCATCACCGTATGCATAGCCTCGGGAGTATAGAACTCATCAATATCAACTTGCCAGAGATAATCGCCAGTTGCGCGATCCGCATACGCTTGACTCTGCTCATCCTTCTCGCTCCAGAAGCCATCGCGAGTGATGATCTGGAGCTTGCCCTCCGGATCTTCTTCAGCCTGAAACCGGCGCAGCACCTCCAGGGTTCCATCTATCGAGTGACCATCAGGAGTAGCAATAGCGGCAGAGCTCGGATTCGCGCCTTCAACCACTATGATCTCGTGGGCAAAGGGATAGATCGAGCGCAGGCAATACCGAGTGAAAGGCTCACCATTAAGCACGATCACGCCGAAGCTAATCCGCGGCTGGTTACTCATCAAGACACTCCCTTTCTCTGCGTCAAGCTGCCACGCAGACTTGAGTTTTGTTGCACAATGCGCCGTGTCTTCTTCAGGACTCGTTCCAGGGTTCGCTTCGGATTCAAAACAATATCGGCAAATTCCAGCAGAGCTGCTATCACCAGTCGTTGCGACTCGAGCTGCAGACCAAAAGCCCGCAGACTATCACGATGGTAGGACCAGAATCTCGGATCGCGCCGAGCCAGGTTGCGGGCCAGAAAGCGGTAGTAGTTGGCGAGCAGCTGCGCACGCTTGCGATCTAGCTCTTCCGGTGTCAGATAGACTGGCCCATAGCACAGCGCTATGCTCAGATGAGCCAACAGAAAGCTATTCTGTCGCTGGGCGAAGGTCGTCATCTGTTCAGGGTGGCGTCGAGTGTAGGTAAGCACCTGATGTATAAAACCATAGTCGCAGTGCTGGAGCAACTCGTAACAGACCTCGGTATCGGCATGCAGATTCGCCTCATTATAAAAGCGCTGTTTCGCCCACACCAGATTCGCGCGAAGGAGAAGCGACGACGGCGACCCGAAGACGCGCAGGCCGCTCAGCAACGAACGCCGACAGATCTCGCGTCCAGACACCACCGGGCTAGGGTAGTCCAGGCCATTGAGTTCAACGGTATCGCTACTCAGCCGGTAGGCGCCCACGATGCCGACCTGGGGATGTTCTTCGGCGAGCGCCACCATCTGGGACAAGCACTCGGGGAAGAGCATATCATCGGCGTGGAGCACTTTGATGTAGGCGCTTTCAGGATCGGCCTCGTGCATTGCCGCATTCCAGTTGGCCAGCATAGGCAGAAACTCTTCGTTCTGCACCACCCGAATGCGCGGGTCGGCTGCAGCATAGCGATTGGCGATGACGTTGGTCTCATCTGTGCTGCGGTTATC
Source organism: Chloroflexaceae bacterium (assembly GCA_028282325.1). Lineage (GTDB taxonomy): Bacteria > Chloroflexota > Chloroflexia > Chloroflexales > Chloroflexaceae > JANQID01. The sequence continues at coordinate 53,518 of JANQID010000077.1, forward strand.
GACGATCGTGTAGCGCCAGTGCGGGTAGCTCTGAGCCTGCACACTCTCAATACACTCGGCAAGGTAGCGCCCGCCATTATAGACCGGCGTCACCACACCCACCAGGGGCGGCGTCCCGCTCATGCCGTCACCTCCTCGTCACTGCGCATCCGCACCACCCGGGCCGGATTGCCGACGGCAATCGCCCCGGCGGGAATGTCGCGCGTTACGACGGAGCCGGCGCCGACAACCGCGCCGCTCCCAATGGAGACTCCAGATAGTACGGTCACCCCATAGCCCAACCAGGCATCATCGCCAATCACGATATCGCCTCGGCTGACCAGCGGCTGTTGCTGCATCGAGACACCAGGATCCATCCCATGATCGTATGGGTAGAAAGCGCAGTTTGGCGCTATCTGCACCCCCGCGCCAATCTGGATCATTGCAAGGTACGCCGAAAACTGACACCGCGGCTGAATAGCCGTATGATCGCCGATTATAATACTCCCGCTTTTACCCGTTTCAAAGATCGTATCATTATGTATGCTAACACGATTTCCTATTCGTACCAGCCCGCCTCCAGATTGTTGATAGATTGTTGCCCGATCACCGATGAAGATATGAGAACCCAGCGAAAGATCACTGTGGTGTATCGAAGCGCTGGGAGACACAAATCCTTGCGCATAGCGCTGCGCCAGAACGGCGCGACCCTTGTAAGGCGGAACAAACCACGCAGCAAGCCGCGTCGCCAGACGTCCGAAACGACTCAAACCCGCATAGCGCATCCAAAAACCGATCCATCGCTGTTTCAAGCGATGGCGCACATTATTAGGTAGTATCATAGAATTCAAGGTTACGCCCTGGCCAAGCTGTGATAGAGATCAATATGCTGTTGAACGTGAATACCTACACGATACTCTTGTATCGCCGTATCGCGACATACCTGTCGCATACGCAATCGCAGCGAGCGATCTTCTAGCAGTTGGCAGATTCCATCACGCAAGTCGTCTGAATCATCACGCCTGGCGAGATAGCCAGTACTCCCCGGTCGAACGAGATCCTCTACGCCGCCGACATCAAAAGCGACCATAGGTGTACCACAGGCCATGCTTTCCATCAAAACAAGCGGCGAGTTTTCATTGCGAGACGGAAACACAAACAGATCCGCCGCCGAGTAGGCCACAGCCTTTATACGGTCGTGGCTCACATAACCCAGATCAATGGTCTCGATCCCAGAAGCCCGCGCCATTGACTCGCCATTGCTGCCAAGCAAGAGGAGGACGGTTTGCGGTTTTATGCTTGCCGGCAAGTTCTGGAGCGCCTGGAGCAATAGATTGCCTCCCTTACGTTGATCGTCCAGCTTGACCGATACAAACATTAAGACATGTTTTTCATGCGGAATGCCCAGCAGAGACCGACACTGATCCGGGTCAAGCGCATTATAGGCATCGGTATCCAAACCATGCGGAATATGATGAATGTGAAAACGCTTCAGCATACTTTGGCGCGCTAATTCGGCCAGCCACCGGCTGGGAGTTACGATATGCAACTCTGATTGGCTGTATACCCAATCTTTCAGCTTCCATTCAATGCGCGTGCTGTCACGCTGTACGGCGGGTTCGACATCAAGATATGGACATTGACCGCAACCGGTTCGCCAGTGCTCACACCCAAAACTGAATGCACAATGGCCAGTGAGTGCCCACATATCGTGAAGCGTGAAAACCGTCGGCTTGCGCCGTGTCAGCCACGGAAGCGCCAGGTACGAAAAATAGTTTGAATGGATGCCATGAATGTGCAAGATATCCGATGAAGCAAACTCTTCCTGACGGAAAACGCCAAAAGCGCTTACCGCATGGATATCATTTAGGCCCAACCTCGAAGTCACTTTACGTATGTTCTTTTCCAGACGATTGGAGCGTGGAATCTGACCAACGTCCGGAGACTGGGTTGTTTTGCGCCCACAGAGTATGCGCGACTCGACGCCAGCATCTTTCAAACCGCGATGCAGACGATCCATCGCGACCACACCGCCGGAAGCGCGCGCATTATCACTTGCATGAAGCTGAAGCACTCGCATAATATAGCTCAAACCCATAATCTGATTTGAAGAACGGAGAAAGCTCAGATAGCGAGCAATCGGTATCGAAAGCTCCCGTATAACCAGCCCAATTGGAGGCCAAATTGACGCATCCACAAATATCGTTTATTCTTGTCACGAAGCTGGCCTGCTTTCTGGAGGAGAAAGAGCCAGTTTAAGACCCCGCGTTTCCAATGGTGCCATGGCATCCCCAAATCCCGATACCGCTGATAGAGACGTACTTGATATTCGCCATCAAGGCGCGCCTGTCGAAATATCGCCCTAAGCGCTGTGCGGTAGCGATAATGCACAACCGCCTCTGGAATAAATCGCAGTGTTGCGCCGTTAAGCTGAGCTTTCCAGCAATAATCAATGTCAGACAGACGAAACATCGTTTCATCAAATCCGCCAATGCTATTATGAAGCGTGCGGCGAACCCCGATGCCCCAGGTCGACGCTGCCGGAAGAAAATGCAAATGCGTTCGCGGACCTTCGAGGGAAGGTTTCCAGAGTTCACTCGTCCAGAATGGGTTCAGCTTTCGATCCTCGATTTGCGATACCACGAAATCATAATCGAGGAGCGCCTCGCCCATTGCAGCAACCCACCCATCCGCAACTTCATCGTCGGCATCGCAGAAAGCGATGGAACCGCTGGTGGCAGCTTGAACCGCAACATTTCGTGCATAAGCTGAACCTAAACGTGCTGACGCATCAACGATGCGTAGCCGAGGAAGCCATTGTTGATAATTTGCCGCAATGGCCAGCGTATCATCGCTTGAGCCATTATCAGCAAGGAGCAATTCCCATGGCTGCGACCATTGCTGACGAGTAAAAGCATCTAATTGGGTAGTGATCGTTGCCGCCGCATTACGACAAGGAATGATGACGCTGAGTTGCATATGACGTGAAGATCAGATTAGAGACCACAAGCTAATTCTGACCAACTCTTAGACGCTTTTACATATCAGCCCGCAAATTCGCAGATCCTTAAGATCACCGACCTAACCCTGGCTCTTCATACCACAAAGGATATCCGAAACAATCAATGATCACGCGGTTGAAATTTCGTTTCCCAGTTAAATATTGGACGAACTACTCCATCCATATTGCCGGCCCAGTCACCTCTGGCGGTGTCACCATCAAGACTATCGATCACTTGAAATGCAACGGCCTCGCGCTCTAAAAACTGAGGCACTACTGGCTCCATCGTAATCGCAGTCGCTTCTACAAAGAGCGCGCCTTCGGAGAGGAAATTGCCAGGAATCCTCACCGAACTTATGTAATATCCGGGAGAACGAGGACGCCGCCGCCATTGAGGATCATTATCAAGTGACATAAAAACCTTGATCCCTTCCTCATTACGAACGCTATAATGCGGCAACAGGAGAGAACCTGGCTTCAAGACCTCGTATTCCATCTCGATATGAACAGCTTTACGGATATCAATCGCCTCGGTGATATGCCCGTCTTCAGAGCGAACACGAACAGCGCGGAGGCGAGCCACTTCGCCGCTAGGCGCAGTTGTTGGATCGTCCCAGACTCGCTCCGCCGTCGTTCCCTGGCCTGCGCCTAGATAGGAGCTAATCACGCGATGTGAGGGACCGTCATCCAGCACATTTCCTGAATCAAGCAAAATAGTACGTTCGCACATCCGTGTGATCGCTTGCATACTGTGAGAAACAAACAACACCGTTCGGCCTTCGCGCCCCACATCTTGCATCTTGTTCAAGCACTTTTTTTGGAAGCGCGAGTCCCCAACCGCCAGCACTTCATCGACAATAAGTATTTCCGGTTCTAAATGGGCTGCGACAGCAAATGCAAGACGCACATACATACCGCTGGAGTAGAATTTCACCGGAGTATCAATAAACTTCTCGATTTCAGCGAATTCCACAATCTCATCAAACTTGCCAGCAATCTCTGTCTTGCGCATTCCCAGAATGGCGCCATTCAGAAAAACATTTTCACGACCAGTTAGTTCCGGGTGGAAACCAGTGCCAACCTCAAGAAGGGAAGCCACACGGCCATAGATCTCGGCGCGTCCCCGCGTAGGCTCGGTAATGCGGGAGAGTACTTTGAGCAGTGTGCTCTTTCCGGCTCCATTTCGCCCAATAATGCCCACTATTTCGCCATGATTGATGTCAAACGATACGTCATTAAGCGCCCAGATATAATCTACGTTCACATTACCCTTAGGTTGTTCTCGTTGAGAGCCATTTGATGATGATCGCGTTAATGAAGACATCTTCTGTAAAGGGCTTGTCAACAGCGTGCCTAGCCTATCACGGAGTGTTGCATAATTCGTCTTACGTCCTTGACCAATGCGATACATTTTTGCCAGATGCGCTGCAGAGATGGCAATATTGCTCATAACGCTACTTCTCACAGAATTCAGAAGGTGCAGATCTTCACTAAACAAAATCGGCGAAACTACGTTCCATCCTTCGGAAATAGAACAGACCGCTCACGAAGAGGATAACCGAAACACACGCCGACAGAATAATCATCGCACTTGGCGGATTAGTGCCGAGCAGCGCCCAGCGAAATCCTTCAACAACGCCGACCATAGGATTCAGGCCATACAAAGTGCGCCAGGGCTCGCCGAGCAGGCTGCTAGGGTAAACCACGGGCGTCGCAAACATCCAGAACTGTACCAGGAAGGGCACAATGTGTCTAATATCACGATACTGAACGTTTAAAGCTGAAAGCCAGAGGCCTACTCCTAATACTGATACAATAGCCAGCAACAAGAACAACGGCAAGAGCAATACGGCTAGAGTTGGAACAACTTGATAGTAAACCATCATGCCAAGCAGCACGATAAAAGCAATCGAGAAATCAACCAGACCGGCGGCAGTGCTGGCTATCGGCACTAACAACCGCGGAAAGTAGACTTTACGAATCAAGTTGGCGCTTGTCACCATACTATTTGCGGACTGGCTCAACGCCGTTGCAAAGTATTGCCAAGGAAGCAAGCCGGCATAGTTAAAAATGGGGTACGGAATGCCATCCGAAGGAACTCCCACCAGACGACCGAAGAACAGCGAGAATACAATCATCGTAACAAAAGGCTGAATAATCGCCCACGCAGCGCCTAATGCCGTTTGCTTGTATCGAACCTTTACATCGCGCCAGACGAGAAAGTACAACAGTTCGCGATAGTCCCACAAGTTCTTTAGCCCTAATGAAACCCAACCTCGCGATGGAGCAATAACGACACGCGACAAGTCGGTTGGCATAGACGATGTAGCTGGCGGACTTGCCTGTTGTGCATTTGTAGCTGACATCTAAGAGATCTCCCGATGGCAATTGCGAGTATCACTGACCTTATACAAGCTATGTTGACAAACATTCTACCCGGTCATCGAGAGAGACGACGCAGGCATAAGTCGGCGGGAGAAGAACCATACCGCACTGGCTGTAATGATAACGCCGATAGTCACATTTCCAAAATCAAACATGCTGCCGCCTATGAAAACAACAAAACTCTCAAGCGCCAGCACGGACGCCGTTATCGCTGCTATGAACAGCTTTATGTCCTGCTTTCTTCCTTTGTATGAGCGTAAAATCCGGAGCCATAACACCAACCAGAGCCCTACAGGAATAAAAATAAGGCAATGATAGAGCAGTCTGAAAATATCCATTGACTCGTTATTTACTGGAGATGCCGCATCGACGCCGAGAAAGCGTTGAAAGAACATCGGTTCGGGCCTTAAACGAAAACTATAAGCATTCTTGATAGTATCAACATATACTGTTATGGTTGGGCGGTTATACGTAATGAGCAATCGCCGTTTCTGATCAGGAATTGCAAAGACATCTGGAACCGTCATTTCCGGCGCTGCGCCATTTACTCCCGATATCGGCGTCCGCAAGCGAATGATCAAGTCATCGTCCTGTTGTCCGATCGTAAAATTACGCTCACTCGTTCCATTGGAGAGAGAGACAATGCGCGCGGGTCCGCTTTGCATAGGTTCCGCCGACGCTACAGTAGCAATAAGCGAGAACTCGGACGTCTCGCGAATGTGTTGTATCGCTGAAACAGGAGGAACCTCGCTAATCAGCCAACTATCCTTGTCCAATACGACTTTACCGTCATTGATGGGTGATAACGGCGTTCTTTGCCATATCAACTCTGGCTGATCTTTGGGCGATGCGGTTTGATCCTGAGTAAACGTATAAGCTAAGACTGCCTGATCAATCGGTCTTTCGGGATAATCTTCGCGGAAAACGTTTTGCGATTCGGATGGAGAGAAGATCCGATCCGCCATTTGTATATCGAAAACCACTCCTTGCCATGGTCGGTTTCCTGTTAGCTCATTGCCTATGATGAGGTGATATTCCTTATTCCAATCATCTAACCTCGCAAATGACTGGAGCGCAACCGCTGTCGAAAATGCCAAAATGATATATATACTTAATCCTGTAATGAGTGCATATACTGATGAAATCAGAAACCTGGAGCTGAGAAAAAGCCAGAATCCAGTGAATGCGCCCAGACTATTCATCAACACATCGACGGGCGATGGAAATCGCGAAGGTAAGAAAACCTGAGTCAGTTCAATAGTCAACGAAAGGAGAAAGCTTGCCGCTATCACGTATATTGCGGCATAGAGCGTATGTTGCCGTCGTCTGAGTATCCAGATTGCAAGGCTAAAGCCAAACGGAATATAGAGGATAACATTATCCCGCATATCCATCGGATGACTTTCGCCTTCCAAGAACGTCTGCCATACCGACCTTATGCTTAATGCGCCATCAATTCGTGTGGTTTGGAAATCATATGGCGACAATGTAAGCTGGATAATTAAAAACATAACCCCCAGGATCGCAATTCTAAACCAGCGATCAGTGAGGTTATCAAAATGAAAGGCGGGATTCCTAATAATATTAAGACTCTGCATACTCAAGTTTAGCTTCCAGGGCGACAGTTAAAAAATATTGCTACTCCAGGAATTCACCAGGGAAACTCAGTAGACCTGTGTAAATCAGAAGTGTCGTGTTTTCGCCCGCCCCTTGCCTTCAACAACATTTATAAAGCCACAATCAGATGCATACCCACAAGACGACTACAGACAGTAACACATGCTCTATTATATGTAAGCTGCGGTAATGACGATACAATTACGCGGATCAGGAAACGAGATGAACAAACTGTTATTGAGCGCGATTCTTCGGCAATCCGGCTGCGTCAGCCGTGCTGACCGTTAGCCGCGCCGAAACAGTGTGGGTTCGCGCGTATCAAGTCGTCGGCGCCGCGAAAACCCTGGAGCACGAGCGGCGTGCCGAGCGAGCCGAGTGCGACGATCGGACCGGTGATCATAAAGGTGTAACGCCCGGTGCGTTTGGGGTCAGGCAGCGAGCAGTAGCGCGCGAAGCCTTCTTTGCCCAACTCGGCCTCGACGTATTCGCGATCTGCGCCGAGTTTGAAGCCCTGACCGAAAATTCTCACCTGGAGCTGGCGCAAAATGGTCTTGTCGAAATCGTGCAAGGTCTGGGTGATAAAAAGCCAGCCGACGCCGTACTTGCCGGTCATACGCACACTCTGGGCCAGCAGCGACCGCGTGCGCGCGCCGTCGTTGCTTTCGCTGGCATGCTCGCCGGCGAAGAGGTGCGCCTCATCGAGCACAACCAGAGCGTTGCTGCTCTGACCTTTATTGAAGCTGCGGTGGATAACGTGACGCAGCCGGGTGAGGATCTCGTTAAGTAAGAAGTAGGGAACCGCGTCATAGCTGTGCTCCTGGCTGAGCGAGAGCACCACGACTTCTCGGTCGATCAGGACGCGTTGAATGAGGTGCGATAACGGCGTGCGCCCTTCGTCGGTGCGAAACGCCTGGAGCGCCTGGAGCCAGATCTTCCGCAGCCGTGCTTCGTCAAGCTGATAGCGCGCCATCACATCTAGCGCGCGTTGCCCTTCGCCGGGCGTCGTGCCGGGGCGGCTGGCGTAGATGACATCGGCAAAACGGGCGAGATCCTTTACCAGCAACGGCAAATCGGCGCTCCGCAAATCGCGCACGGGGCGTCGTTTGCCTTCGGAAGTGGCCAGATCGTTGATCAGGCCGGCCAGTCGTTCGCCGGCCTCGCGTTCCTTGTTCGCCCCTTTGAATCCCAGACTTTCGAAGAATCCCGCGCGGCGCAGCGTTTCCGTGAACGCCTCTGCGCCCTCCAACGCCACCTCATCGGTGGTGGTGACCACCACCTCGCGCCGGGTGCGCAGCGTGTTTAACAAACGACGAATGCTGAAATCCACCCGATGATCGCCTGCAGCGAAGCGATCACGGCCAAACTCGCCCTGTGGATCGATAACCAACAGCCCCATATCGGCGTTCGCGGCAAAACCGGCGAGTAGCTGTGCCGCCAGGATGCTTTTGCCGCTCCGAGTCTGGCCGAAGACACCCATCATCACCGCTTCGCCAAATCCGCCCTGTTCGGTGCTGCCGAAGTGACGCAATGTCAGCGGCGCCGGCAAGCCATCGCCCGGCGATTGTCCGGCGTAGAAAATGCCCGGCTCGGTATGCACCAGCTCACGTAGCGCTTCAACTGAGGCCGGATGCACGGGCGTGCCGCTTGGCGGCGGCGTGGAAAGCGTGGTGCGTCGCTTGACCTGGCCTGCATCGTCGAGCAGGAAGATGCCCAGCGCCGTGAGTTGAGCGCTGGTCAGGTCGCTCTCGCCACTCAACACGGGCAGGGGGCCTTGATGTTTGATCACCGAACGAATCACCGGATCTTCATGCCAGCGGTTGCGGGTGACAATGCCGCCGAGCTGGCAGAGGGCGCGCTTGCGATAAGCCTTGCCGTTGAAGCGTTCAACGACCTCAAACGTAACCCATGCGTGGTCAAGCGCGCGATCACGCGCGGTTTCCAGAATATCAACGGTGAAGGAGGTTGTGCTGTTGGGCGACCCAATAATAGCGATGGGTTGCATCATGGCTTTGCACAAAAATGCTGTAAACACAATTTGGCGCTAGCAGGGGCGTTTGGGGCGCAGGAGCGCTTCGCTTCCCAGTATACAACTTTACAAACATATGTGCAATAAGAATATTTGTGCGTATTTCACTGTCAGTATGCAACCAATGACCCGACGATCTCGATTCGTGCAAGCGCCGATCGGCGTCGGGTCAATCGCTAGAGTCCCGTCGCGGTGGCATGTTCAACCAGATCTTTCCGAATAAACACGTGCAACTGCTTGCTTCCCCAGATCCAATGCACCGGCGTTCGCCTGATATCGTCGTCGAGAAAGACCGGGTACGTGGTATGGACATACTGCTCCGGCACCTCACTGCGCAAAAGCGCCTCGACGAAGGCGTCGTAGCCAACGATGATTCCCGGTCGCATTTCTCGCACGCAGCCAACCGGAATAGCGCCGATACAGCCGCAATTGCGCTCATCAGGAATGCTCATCGGGTGCCAGCGGAGCACCTGCGGCGAAACCAGGCCGGCCCCGTCGATAATACGGCCCCTGAAGGTATCGCCGAGACCGCCAATCTCCGCTGCCAACAAAGTTGTGTTGGGGTACTGGCGAAACAAGGACGCGCCGATTTCTCGATAGAGCCGCACGCGCGCACCCCGCTCGAAATGTTGATAGTGCGCCGGATTGCCGGATGCAGCCAGCCAGACCTGCAACAGGCCGACAAGCAGAATCGCCAGCACCGGCGTCGCCAACACGCCGACGCTGAGCAACACACGTCGCGAACGGTTGCTGGCCATGAGCGCGCTCACCGAGAATACGAGCGGTACGGCATACAATGGAATATACCAGGGAAAAATGAACGTTCGGGTTGACAGATACGCACCGGCGATGGCAACACTCCAGCCAATCAGGAACGCGCCCAGCAAGCGATGGGCGCGCCATGCGCGTTCGATCAAAGTTCTCATCGTTCCATAGGCAAGGATCGCTCCAACGAGCACGATGAGCGAAAGGAGGTACAACTCCTTGGCCGCCATTGGAATAGCATATTGCCAGAACGGCAAACGAATATCCGGCAACAAGCTATTTGTGATGTCCTGAAAAACGCTGGCGTAATCGATCGAGTACACAATCGATTTGGCTCGGATCGTATGCGGTACGAAGGATCCAAAAAAATAGAGGCTGTATGCCATAAAAGGCGCCGCCCCGAGAATCGGCAACAATACCATATCGCGCAGACGAAAGCGATGCTCGATCAGGCCATAGATCAACACCAGCACCAGAACCAGGAGTAATTCCAGACGAAAGAAGACGGCGACGCTGAAAAAGAGGAAGCAATAGCTGTTGTCTCGAACGAGCAAATGCAAGCCGATGCCCACAATAAGTAACGCGACGACGGTTTCCATTAAACCGATGCTGTGTTGAATTGTCAACGCAATGTATATGAACAGAACGGCCCAGTAGGCAAGTGTGCGATGGGGACGGTGGGCAAGCCGACTGATCAACGCTGCGTACACCGCCGCGCCGACCACCGTGGCCATCGCATTCACCACTGCAACGGCAAACGCCAGATTGATCCAACGCCCGAATAGCAACCCCAATTTGAGCAACGCGGAGAGCATCAGAATCCAGCCGGTTGACGAACTCGCGTTGATTGGTTCGCCAGGATTGAAGTAGGGTGCGCCGAACTCAACGAAATGTCGCGCAATGCGAAAGTGAATGTAGGCGTCATCGTAGGCGTAATGATGCAGCCGTAGATGAATATGCAGCACCGCCAACGCCGTCAGAATGTGAGCGACAACAGCAACAACGGTCAGAAGCTTCCCTACAAGACTCGAACTGCTCGAACGCACCATTGCATACCACTCCCTAAAGCCAACCGATCTAGGTATGCCTGAGCTTACTCTTGAGCCGACGCGTGCGCGAGATGGGCAGTCATGTCGCGCTCGCCATAATTTAAACGCCAGGCATCTTGTACTAATCCATATAGCGTTGCAAACCGCGGGCTGTCGCGTCGCAACGCCAATCCATAGTCAAACGCGCTCGGATAATAGTCATAGTGTCGCCAGAACGCATCGGCATGCACAATATCGGCCACGATGCGTGCATAGTCTGAGTGAGGCAGCCAGATGAGATCGGGCTGTTGGGACAGAAAACGATCGACCGAGAAGCCGTTGTGAGCAACCTCTCGATTATGGAGGCCGAGCGGATCGATAATCTGCACATGCGGAGCGATAGCCCCAACCAGCCCATACTCAGACAATGCGATGGTCGTGTCGGGCGGCGCTTTTTCCGCGATCGCGGCGACGGCATTGATGGAGCGCCACCAGCCAAGCGTCGGCGTCGGCGCTACGGATATGGGAGCATCAGAAGAAGCAATATCGGTTGAAGAAGACAGAAACGCGTTCTGGTATGCATCGGGTATCAGCGCTCGGATCGGTGACGCGATCAACGAGTAGAGCAGCACGAGTGTGACCAGGCGCGGTGATACGATATACCTGGCCGACGGAGTGTGATCCCTGTGGGCGAGCGCATCGTCGGTTATCAAAAAACCGGCGACAATCACAAACGGCAACGAAGGCAGATAATAGCGCGCCTCATCGCCCATAATTTGTACAACATTGAAGAACGCGACAAAAGTCAGCGCGACCGGCAGCAGAAATGTTGTCAACAGTGCGATGGTTCGCCGCGTAGCGAAGATGATGCTAAGCGTGAGATATGGCATAGCAACACCGACGAACTGAAGCAGATACGCTGCGGGATTCCACTTGTGCGCGCCGAGGTAGCCGTCATAATAGCCATTGTGTTTGGCGTAGAACGCCAACGGAAGCGGATCGCCGAAGACGAGCCATTTCACGAGCGCATCGACAACCACAATGCCGCCCAGGCCAAGCAGAAAATGCACCGCGTAGCGGCGCTGCGCCGGCGCCAGCAATACAATGGCTAGCGACGGAAACAACACAGAAAAGATGATATTGTCTGGCCGGGCCAGGTATGCGAGGTAGGCGTTAAACGTCATCAACAGCAAACGCGGCGGCGAGCCGGTTTCAACAAATGCAAGCACGCTCAGAATAAGCAGTGTATTGCACAGCAACGCCAGGGCGGTATCCATTCCGGTAACGGAGTGATACTGAAATACGGGGTTGATCACGAGCAGCGGCAGAACAATGCCGGCCCAGATGACGAAACGATGCCGACCGCGCGGCCAAAGCGTGAAACGCGTGCACACCCAGGCGAGCGCAAGCATAGCAAGCAGACCAGCGCCTGCTGAGGCAATGAGAACTATCGTCGCGTCCGAAAAGGGGAGTATGGCGCGGAGCAGCGTCACAACGCCAAAATGCAGCAGGCTTGTGCTGCCGTATATCTGGACTCCATCCGGATTCCAGGCATGGCCCAACCCGGCGAGAAAATGCTTCGCGTAGCGTATAAACATATACGCATCGTCGAATGTCGTCACGCCGGCACGGGCAGCCGCGCCGAGGTAGATCAGAATCGCGCTCGTCGCAAGAACCAGGCAGAGCCAGAGCACGAGCAAGGTGACATGTGCAAACTGAAACGAAATTGTCTTGCGCATCGCGTAAGAAATACTAACCCGGCAACCCGAATCACGGTTGTCAGAACGGATGGCGCTTCATGGCCGATATTTGCTTACCCACATTGATAGAACAGGGTGGCTTTTATTGTAGTGCGAGACAAATTGAACAGAGTATACCACATAATTGCAAAAACTTTGCAATGAGTAACAATTCTCGCACAATGCAGAGGAGCACGGGTTGCGGTTAGAAGGAAGCTACCAAACAATATGGGAGACACCGCATGGGGTCATTCTGAGCGCAGCGAAGAAGCTCAGATTCCCCCAACGCCGAGACCCTTCACGCTGCCGGCGGCTCCGTTCAGGGTGACATGCGGCATGGGTGTCATCGTTTGGTAGCTCCAGCGTAGCTAGGGTCGACACACGTTGGAACGATGTCAAGATCTGCGAACCCATCCGGGCGTAGCATCGCGTACCAAGCAAGCTGATAATTCCCGAAGGATTGCCGATCTTGGAAGACGGGCAGTCCTTCGGTCACGCTTCATCTCAGCACTTATACATCCGCTCGTTTGCGAAAGATCTGGCAGCGAACAATGTCATTCAGATAGACATCCTTCGCCGGATCAAGGGCTTGTTCCTGGCACAATGCCGGAAATGCGTTGTACCAGTGATCTTCGGTCACCTGATCTTCGGCCAATGGGTTCAGCCAGCGCCCTGCGAACCAGATAACGCCCATAAAGCCGACGGGGCTCAGACGCGGACGGCTAATATCTACCAGCGCGAAGATGCCGCCCGGTTTGAGCACGCGGGCAATCTCGCGAATTGCGCCGCGCCGCACATCGGGTGGGACGTGGTGAAAGGTAAACGCGGACGCTGCTGCATCGAAGGTCTGGTCGTCAAACGGCAATTCATCGATGGAGGACTGGTGAAAGGTAAAGGGCGTTTGCAATTGCGCTGCTCGGTTGCGTCCGTGTTCGATCTGCGCCGCCGCGAGATCAATGCCGTCGAGCGCGCCGGTTTCACCGATGTATTCCGCTATAGCAAGGCCAAACAACCCGGTCCCGCACCCCAGATCCAGAACGCGCATACCCGGCTGCAACCGCATCTCCCATGCCGCCTGTTTATGGAATCTGGTATTCCGACTCAACGCCATAAACCGGTCATAATTCGCGCCGCTGATGAACCCTTGATAGACATTGCCTTTGGATGAAGTCATAGTCATCTCAACTCTCAATATGATGCCGCCAGTTGCGCTGGCGACTCACGTTCCCGCCGCGGAAGCAAGAGCAGACTCGCACCAAGCGCCGCCGTCAGCACCATCGCCATCCAGAAGGCAAACTCTGTCGGCACCTGCGGCGTGAGCGGAGGATGAAACCCCAGCCCATAATCAACAAAGACCGAAAGCGCAAACCAACCGATCACTGCCAGGCGCTTGGGGATGCTGAGCGAACCGATGAAAGGTATGAAAAGCAAACCCTCGACGAATAAGCCGATGTGCGTTACGAACAGGAGCGCCTCGATAGGAAACACCTGATTTGCGACGCTCCAATGACGCAGCCAGAAGCCAATCGTCCACAGGCCGTATTTCATACCAGCCAGCGCGACCAGTGCATAGAAGAAACCCCAATGTCGGTGCGCGCGCAATGCAAGTAACGCAATACTGCCGACCAGGGCGGCGAGCGGACAATCGGGAATGAACGGCAGCGCCCAAAAGGGCGATTGCAGCAACATTGGCCCGTACCAGTAGATGCCGCCGACGACCGCGCCGATCAGGTTGACAATCACACAGGTCCAGAATATCAACGGCCAGCGCAGGATGACGCTCATCACGCCGCGCAACAGGCGTTCCATCATGCATCGCTCCCCTATCTATTTTCCGACATCTGACGCTTTCATTTGTCCGCCATCGCCGCCGCCGCAGAGCCACGCGCCGGACGCAGCATCCGAAGCGGCACGCCGCCGACCAACGCGCCGGGCGGGACATCGCGATTGACCAGGCTCATCGCCGAGACGGTCGCCCCATCACCGATCACTACGCCCGGCAGAATCGTTGTGTTCGCGCCGATGGTAACGTCCCGACCGATCCAGACCGGGCCGCGGCGCCATTCGTAACGCATAAACTCGTGGCAAAGAATGACCGAGTTATAGCCGATGACGCAATCATCGGCCAGCGTAATGTCTTGCGGAAAAAAGATATCGATCATCACCATCAAACCAACCGAAGCAAACGCCCCGACTCGCATCCCCAGCCCGCGATAGATTCGCTGTTTGAGCGGCAGCATCGGGATGTAACGGGCCAGCCAGATCAACGCCGCATTCCGCGCCACCGTCGCATAGCCTCCGGTGACCTGGGGAAAATACCAGAGGGCGTTGTGCGGACCGGGCGAAGTATGCACCTCAAGCCGGGCCTTGCGCGTCGCGCTTGTTCCCAGGCCATCACTTCCCCATGCGCCCATAGACGGCGCGGCAGTGCCGGCAACCGGCGCGAGGTGTTGTGGTGCGCTTGCTTGTGCTTGCATAAAAACGTATTCGCTACACGAGATGAGATTGGCGTCATTATAGCATGCTTCAGCGCGGCGCTAAGCGAATCAGTGGCTACGTTCATATAGCCTGGCATATCTACAATGTGCGGCGATCCCGCAAAATCTATGGTACACTGACCGAAATATGCGCTGAATCTCTATCAAGACGGAATACAAAACTATGATGAAGATATATACCAGAACCGGAGACGACGGGCAGACCGGACTATGGGGCGGGCAACGCGTCGCGAAAGATTCGCTGCGCGTCCAGGCGTACGGTACAGTCGATGAGTGCAACGCCGTGATCGGCGTCGCGCGCGCCAGCGGGATTGATCAGGGTATTGACGCCATTTTGTCGGAGGTACAAAACCAACTCTTCGTGGTCGGCGCCGATCTGGCGACGCCCGGCGATGCCGCAAACATCCCCCGTATCGCCGAGAATGCGATTGAAGTTTTGGAGGGCTACATCGACCAGTTGGAAGAGGAATTGGAGCCGTTGCGCCAGTTCATTTTGCCCGGCGGCAGCCTGGCCGCGGCCCACTTGCACCTCGCACGCACAATCTGTCGTCGCGCCGAGCGCGCCGTCGTCAGCCTGAACCACGCCGAAACGATCAACTCCCACATTGTTGTATACATCAATCGTTTGTCAGATCTCCTGTTCGTGGCTGCGCGCGCCGCGAATGCACAGGCTGGCTTGGCCGACGTACCCTGGAACAACCCTCAACAGCGTTTGGGCTAAGACTGGGCGCGTTGCAGCCCCAGGGCTTCGAGCGCAGCTTCTTCGCGTTCGCGCATTGCGGCGGCATCTTCAGGACTGCGCTCATGATCGTATCCCAGCAGATGCAAAACCCCATGGGCCGTCAGGTATGCCAATTCGCGCTGCGGAGAATGCCCATAATCATCCGCCTGGGCCAGCGCACGTTCGTATGAGAGAACGATATCGCCCAGATAGCGCGGCGCCTCTGGACTGACGACAAATATGTCATCGTCGTCCTCGGCGAAGGAAAGCACATCGGTCGGATCATCCACGCCGCGATAGTCGCGATTAAGCGCGTGGATCTCGGCATCGTCGGTCACCAGCACACTCACGCTCACAGACGCGCGGACGTTGGCCTGAGACAGTACAACCGCAACTACACGCTCGATCAGCGTTGTATCAACGGCATCAGTCACCGCGTCGGCGACAGAAATCCCAATCTCTATCATTTTATAGTTAGCTCACGAACTCTAGATAAACAGACAGGGCGCGGAGAAACATTTCTCCGCGCCCGAAATAGCGATCATACACGCAGGATTGAAACCCGCTGCCTCTTTTCTTCAAGCTTATATCAACCCTTGCTCGTTCCAAAGCGTCTGGACTCTCACGAGCACATCGCGCTCGCGCTCGAACGAAACCAGAGCCATCGCTTCATCCAACGGGAACCAGCGTACATCGTCCACCTCATCCTCTTGAGGGCGCGGATCGCCGCTCACATATTTGAGGAGGAAGAGATCGACATATTTGTGAACGCGCGCCGGGCCGGCCCGAAACCAGTATTCGATCGTCGCCATAAACCGGACGACCTCGCCTTCTAAACCGGTCTCTTCGGCAATTTCCCGAATCGCCGCGGCCTCAGCCGTCTCACCCCGCTGCACATGCCCCTTTGGCAAACCCCAGCGCGCCCCCTTATCCGTCGCAATCAACGCCGTTTCGAGCCGCCCGGATCGGATACGATAAATAACGCCTCCGGCTGAGTAGGCAGTGCGATGAGACGTTGATCTGTTCGTTCGAGAAGCCATGAGCGATGGCGTCTAGTCCTTCCGTTTGAGACGACCTGCGCGCATATCCCAATATGCATCGATCGATCGTACGATTTGTTGCCTGGCGAAGTCGCCATTTTCCCAGCCGACCGGTTCGACGCGGGTGCCTTCCAGGTCTTTATACACGGCGAAGAAGTGCTCGACCTCTTTCAGATAATGTTGCGGAAGGTCGGTGTAGTCCTGAAAATCCTGGAAGAACGGGTCATACTGCAAAACGGCTAATACTTTATCGTCGGCCTCGCCTTTGTCCAACATGCGGAACATGCCAATCGGGCGCGCCTCGACCAGACAACCGGAGAAGGTCGGCAAGTTGGTCATCACCAGCACATCAAGCGGGTCGCCGTCGTCGTAGTAGGTCTGCGGCATAAAGCCATAATCGCCGGGATATTGCACAGCTGAGTAGAGTACGCGATCGAGCTTGAAAGCGCCTACACGCTTGTCGAATTCATATTTGTTGCGCGAGCCTTTCGGGATCTCTACGATAACGTGGATGACATCGGGTATTTGAGGTCCCGGTTCCAGATCGTGCCACAGGTTTTGCATTATTGCCTCGTTTCAAACATGGTTTCTAGATCTAAGCACCCGAAATTATAGCACGGCTTGGATACGAGCAAGGTGAATAGCATCGCACATGACAAATATATCATCTCTGGCGTTCCGCCGCTAATAATGCACGAGCGACCGCTTGTTCGAGCGGCCAGAGTTGCGGCGTTGTACGATAGAGGAATGCAATCGTCATATCGTTGTCGTGTGCAATCGTGCGCATGGCCCCGGCAATAGGAGTGCCATCCGGCGTTGTACCAGCGAAGCTTTGATAGCGACTGCCATCCGGCAAAGCGATTGGATTGCTTTCCTCGGCGACCGCGCCAACCAGCAAAGGGAACGCCTCAGTGACGCTCGGCGCTTCGATGCCGATGGGCGCAGCGCTTATCACGCGCAGGCCATCGGGAGCCATAGCGACGTACTCTTCAAATTCGGCGAAGATTTCCAGCCGCCATTCCGCCGGGTAGAACAGGCGATAGCCGAGAGGCCCGACGACGTTGAGCGGAGGCGCCGGCAGCCAAACCAGCGGCGATGCGTAATCGACATCCTCAACCAGTCGTCCCGCCGGCGCATCGCCCGGAACCCAGCGCCAGATCTCGCCCGGATCGGTCGTTTCATACAGCGCTTCGTTGGCATCAACATCGGCGCTCCAGTTCGGCGGCAAGAGCACTGCCATCGCGCTGCCATCGGGCGACCAGGCCGCTCCGGCAACGTGTGCAAGCTGATCGATTTCCGCTGCCTGGGTCTCACGCTCGCCGGTTGGCAGAAATACCGCGCCTGAGCGTTCAAGATCCAGGATTTGTACGCTCCAGACATCGTACCCGCTGAAGCCGCGCGCGTTGCTGTAGTCATACTCGATGGCAGCCATACGATTCCCGCTGGGAGCAAACAGCGGGTCAAGCAACCATCCCGCGCCGACGCCGAGCAGGTCGCCATTCCCCTGAAACGAACCGGCCATCTCGATGTAGTCCAGATCGACCAGCGCTCGATAGCCGACAAAGCGTTGGTACGCTAGCTGCAAACCGTCAGGCGACCATGACGGCGCATAGACCAGCAAACCGCTTTCATCGGAGCGCTCAGGATCGGCGCTGGTGAAACTCCAGCCGTTTTGACCGCGGCGATTGACCAGCCGAATGGTATTCACGGCATTGACGGCATCGAAACCCGACGCCTCGGCTTGCGGCGGCGTTGCAAACGCAATGCGCAACCCGTCGGGCGAGAAGGCAGGATCGCACCCAGCCTCAAGCGTGGTCTCGCGTTCGGTGACGATATCCAGCAAGCGCACATCGCTGGCAGCACACCAGGCGGCCCAGCTTTGCCATTCAAACGGGCGCGCGGGCGCGACGCTTGCGGAAGCATACGCCAGCGTCAAACCATCGGAGGCCCAGGCGAGACTGCTCTCCGCACGCGTGTTGTCGGTCGCCTGGCGGAGATCGGAGCCATCCCGCTGCACCAGCCAGATCTCGGCGGACAACCCATCGCTGCGCACGATCGCCAGCATTCGCCCATCGGGTGTTGCGGCGAATTCCTGCACATTGCGCGCGATCACGCGTTCCCGGCGAGCATCCAGATCATAAGCGGTCAGGTCGCCGCCACGAAGAAACAAGAGTTCACTGCCTATGCGCAGTGCAGACGCGATGGTTACAGTCGGCGCGCTGGTTGCGGTTGCCGCGCTCATAGGTGAAGCAACTGCGGTTGGCGTCGTTGCCGGGGCAGTCGTCGTAATCGTTGGCACAGCCGTCGGTGATGAAGCTTCGCTCGATGGGGAAGGCGGAATATCAGTCGGTGAAGGCAACGTCGACGCTACGTCAACCATCGCCGCCGTCGTGGGCGTGATCGTAGGAATACCGGCGGCAGCGCCCTGACATCCCGCGATCATCACGATCAGTAGCGCAAGAACCGGCGTTATCCTTCCCGCTTGACGATACCGCATTCCATCGCTCCTCGTCACTATATGGCGGAGCACGTATGTGCCAGAGGCTTGTTCATCGTACCATATTCGCCGCACGAACGCCAACGGATGAGATATGCTATACTATCATCGCGCTCGCTGCTCGCGACCGTAGGCGAAGGTTTGGTTGGAGTATTAGAGTGCGAGTCCTACGCTTCCTCGGCGTGATCTGGACAGCTTTACTAGGCTGCATTGCCCTTGCATTGACGTTGGCGACAACCATACGGTTGTTGCTGCCGCTTACTCCCTGGGCGCAACCGCCTGTCCTGACCCGCATCTCCCCCGGCGATGGCTTCCGCGAGGTTTTGCCGCGCACGCCGATCAAGCTGACATTCGATCAGCCGATGAATCGCTATTCGGTCGGCCAGGCGATCCGGTTCGAGCCGCCAATTTCCGGCGATCTACGTCTGCGATGGAGCGATGACAATCAAACGCTGACGATCACGCCGGATCAGGCGTTCACATCAAATACGACATACACCCTGACACTCGATCGTCAGGCGCAAGGGCGCTGGTGGCGCACACTTCACGCGCCGATCGCGGCCAGCTTTCATACTGCGCAAGCGCCGACGGTATCTGCTGCGTTGCCCAATCGCGCCTCGGTTGATCCGAACGCCGCCATTGCCCTGATCTTCAGCCAGCCGATGGTTCCCCCAGATCGCATCGGGGCGACGCCAATTCTGCCTCAACTCCAATTTGAGCCGCCGATCGCCGCCGAAGCGTACTGGATTGACGTATACACGCTCGCGCTGTATCCAACGACGCCGCTCGCGCCAGCAACGCGCTATCGCGGGCGAATTGCCGCCGGATTGACCAACGCCCGCGGCGCTGAGCTGGAGCAATCGTTTACGTGGAGCTGGCAAACCCGCGGTCCTACGCTGCTCGATCATAGCCCGCCCGATGACAGCCGCTGGGTTGCGCCGCGCCAACCGCTTACCCTGACCCTTTCACCGGCGCTCGACTTAAATGCGGTCGAGTCCAGCTTGCAGATTACGCCGACAATTAGCGGTACATTGACGAGCGCAACTACTTTATCGAACACGCAGATCATCACCTTCACCCCCGCGCGTGAGTGGACGCCGGGGCAAACATACGATGCTACGATGCCTATCGCCGAACCGGCGTCGACCACGACGTGGAGTTTTACGACTCAGCCACTTCCCGGCCTCATCGGGCGGTTCCCCGGTCAAGGACAGCTTTTGCCGCGCGGACAAGCGCTACGGCTGATCTTCAGCACTCCGATGAATACCGAGACGCTGCGCTCCGGGTTGATCCTGACGCCAGCCGCGGATGATCTGGAAATCAGCGTACACGAGACGGAAGTGCGACTGCTGGCCGATTTCGCGCCGACGACCGCCTATACCCTGACCATCCCCGCCGACCTTACCGACCGCAACGGTGTCCCGCTCGCCAGCGACTACTCCCTGCGATTTCTTACGACGCCCGCCGCGCCGACGTTGGCGCTGCCGGAAATCACCGGGCATTTTGCCAGCTTTCCGACTGCGCAACCGGTTGCGGTACGCATAGAGCGTACCAATCTCTCGGCGCTGAATTTGACGCTCTACGCACTCGACGAAGCCACGCTGCTGCGTACGCTCAACTTCAGTCGCCAGGAATGGGATGGCTTCGCCCCCGAACGTTACGATCAGCAAATGCTGCGTGATTGGCAGATCGCTCTCAACGATCCGACCGATCAGATCGTGCGCGATTCGCTGCCGATTGAACTTAACCCAGATCAGCCGCTCGATCCCGGCGCATACTATCTGCGTATACGCACGCCGGAAGGGCCCGACGCCGACATCGTTTTGATCGTCTCGCGCGTCGATCTGGCCCTCAAGCAGAGCGATCGTCAAACGCTGGTCTGGGCCATCGACGCCATCAGCGGCGAACCGCTGCCTGAGCTGCCGCTTGCGCTCTATCGCGGCAACGCGCTCGTCGCCCGTGGGAGCAGCAATGCCGATGGAATTTGGCTGATCGATCACATCCGTCGCTCGGAGATCACGCCATATGTTGTGGTTGGCGGAACGGAGCAGCCCGCGGTCGTCAGCAGCGCATGGCAAACGATGATAAGCCGGTCAAGTGATGGGCCAGCAGCCCAACAACGCTATACCTGCGCCATCTTCACCGATCACTCACATTACATCCCCGGCGCGACGATGGAGGTCCTGGGCATTGCGCGCGTGCGCGATTCCGGCGGCGCGCTAATTGCACCGCCGCCGGGAACCCCATTCGAGCTGACAGTGCAGGCGTGGGATGATCGCAACGCAATCTCCGGCGTCTCGTTCAGACTCGACAGCAAAGGCATCATCAGCGGCAGCCTGACGCTTGACGATAATCTGACTCCAGGTCTCTACTCTGTGCGCACGAGCCTGGGCGACGCGACAGCCAGTGTCCCGATACAGATCACGGCAGTCGATCCCCCGTTTGATGTGCAGTTTGAGACGGCGGAATCGCCAGACACGCCGGAACTCGCATTGCGCGTGACGGGCGCCGGCGTTCCGATTGCCGGCGCGACTGTTTCCTGGCGCGTCTACATCGCACCGGAGCCCGCCACGCCTCAACAGGTTGACGGTGCAATCTTCGTCGATGACGAACAACCGGCGCTCGCGCCGTTCGAGCGTGAAGGCAGCGGCGTTACCGACCCGAACGGGCGGTTGGCGTTGCCGCTGCCTGAACCGGCTACCCTGTCCCAGACCCTGCGCTATATTGTCACCGCACGCGTACAGGAGCCGGGCGGCCCGTCCGTGGAAGCGACAACAACGTATGTGATCACGCCGACAACGCCGACCATTGGCATACGCTTGCCAAGCCGCATCGTCACGAGTCGCGAACGCCCCGCCGTGATCGTACTGGCCCAGAATCGGCGCGGCAATGCAGCATCGGGTTCGGCAATCGCCCTTGAAGTCTATCGGCGAGCATGGACTATCGATCCGGCGACCGGCGACCGGCTTCCCGCCGACACGTTGGTATTGAGCAGACGCACAACAACCGACGACCAGGGCCAGGCAACGCTCGAACTGCCGCCGCTATCCGCAGCAGAGTATCGCATCGTTGCCAGAAGCGGAACGCGGCAAAGCGCAACCGGTTTATGGGTCGTCAATTCCGGCTACACAGGCTGGCGCGATGATGGCGAGCAACTCCGGGTTGTTACCGATCGCACGCACTACCGGCCCGGCGACGTTGCCCGGATCCTGGTGCTTGGATCGTATGCGGACGCGACAATGCTCCTCACGCTGGAGCAAAACGGCGTGATCAGCGCAACTACACGTAATGTTCAAGCCAGCCAGGTGATCAATCTCGACATCACGGAAAATATGGCCCCAAGTACGCACATTGGCGTAGTCCTCGCCCGGCGCAATACCGGCCAGTCGGTGCCGCTCCAGGCTGGGTATGCCAATATTCACGTGATCGACGCCGCTCAAACGATGACGTTGACCATTGCCGCCGATCAGCCGACATATGCACCGGAAGCTACCGCAACTCTGACGGTGAGCGTCCAGGATGATCAGGGCCAGGCGTTAGACGCGCAACTGATCCTGGCGGTTGCGCCAGACGACAACTCGCCAATCGAGTCGACGGCGTTTATTGACGCATTCCAGCGCCTCAACCCGTCGGGCTTCATCACGGCGCAAACGCAATCGCGGTATCAGGCGCAAGAGGCGGCGGAATCCGCCGTCGCCGCGTCGCATGATGAGCCTTCCAGATGGCGAGCGCCGCCCGACTGGCGCTTGCTGACGCCGAAAATCGTGAACACCGGATCCGACGGTGTGCGGGTCTTTCAGGCTACGCTGCCGGCCACCCCCGGTCGCTGGCGGGTGATCGCCTACGCCGCTACCGCTGACGGGCGTTTCGCCCAGGCCTACACGACGCTGGTGACAACCCAACCGCTGGTCATCGAGCCGATCCTGCCGCCATTTTTGCACTATGGCGACCGCGCCGCCGTGATTGCGCGCATCCGCAACACAACGCCGGTCACGCAGACGGCGCGCGTGGCTTTGACAATGCGTGGGGCGATGATGGCCGACGACACGCCCGTCACCCAGATGCTTGTCCTGCCGCCTGAGTCCGAACAATCGGCGCGCTGGATGATCGAGGCCGATGCCGGAGACGAAGCGACGTTTACTTTCAGTATGTTCGCATCCGATCAGAAGCAAACCGCAACCCGCGTCACCTTGCCAGTGCAATACGCCGAGGTAACGCTGCACTCGCATACCGATGCGGTTGCCATCACGCAACCGTTCTCCACAACCATCGCGCTAACATCAACTGCATCGAGTCAACTTGAGTTGATGCTCGCGCCTACGATTCGATCCGCCGTCGCCGCAATCGCTGCAGACCTGGCGGCAGCGCCGGATCACAGCATCGAACAATCGGCCAGCCTGCTGCTCCTGAACGCGCTGTTGGCTCGCGACGGCGATCCGCAAGAACGCCAGGCGCGCCAATCGCAAGCCCGGCAGATATTCGCCGCGCTCGACGCGAACCAGAATAGCGATGGCGGTTGGGGATGGCGTCCGGGTATGCCCTCCAATACTTTCGTAACGACGTATGTCTTAGAAGCCCAGGTTACGGCTAACGAAGCATTCGAGCTTGACCAGAACGCCAATGCACGGGCGCTCGCATTTCTCCGCCGCGCCAATCAGACTGATCTGAATCCCAACCTGCAAGCGTATATTGCCTATCTGTTTGCGTTATCCGGCGATGGCAACGTCGATGCAGCCCGTGGCCTACTCGATCAAGAGCTTGGCGCGGATGGATTAGCCTACCTGGCATTGGCGCTGCCGCCCGACCAGGCGAACCCGGCATTAATACGCCTGCTGGCGCAAGCGCGCGCAGAACGCGCCACGGATCATAATGAACGTACTGTTGTCTGGTCAATCGACGGTAGCGTCGCTCTGCCGCGGAGTTCCGTCGGCGTCACTGCGCTGGCGGCGCAGGCGCTGCAACGCTTGCGCCCCGACAGTCCCCAGATCGAACCGGCGCTGCAAACGCTTCTGCAAGCCTGGGGCGCCAATGGATGGGGGGCGTCTATCGACAGCGTGCGCTGCGCCGGAGCGTTGCTCGCAAGCCCATTCACCGCCGAATCCGCGTCCGGCCTGCGTCTGACGGTGAATGACGACACGCTGCTGGATTCCAGCCGACCGCTGACGCGCACCCAACGCTTCCAACTGGACGCGAATGAACTAGAATCGGAGAATATCGTACGCGTGGACTTCGCTAATGACGGGTTTACTGCACCGCCGACCCTCAATCGCCCGACGTTATTGCTGGCGCATCGGCTAACCCAACCTGCGCCGAACGCGCCAGACGCCGAATCAAGCAACGGGCCGCCGGACAGTATCATGCGACAGGATCTCAGCGATCCCATCAGCGGTGCTACGCTCGATCCGGCGACGCTGCGGCAAGGGCAGCTCGTGCGCGTGCGTCTCACGTTGATTACCACACAATCGCCGGGTATTGCCGAATTACACGTAGTTCCGCCAGCAGCGTTCGCGGCAGTGAGCGCAGAGGGCAACCAGGATTTCACGCACACAATTGTGACACGAAACCGGATTATCTTCGCTGCCGCCGACCTCAAAA
This sequence comes from Chloroflexaceae bacterium, assembly GCA_028282325.1. Classification (GTDB taxonomy): domain Bacteria; phylum Chloroflexota; class Chloroflexia; order Chloroflexales; family Chloroflexaceae; genus JANQID01. Next base: position 78,409 of record JANQID010000077.1, read on the forward strand.
GCGGGGTATACCTCCAGTCCTATCTTGCCCGTGTGGTTGCGACTGGAGACTTTGTCGTTCCCTCGCCGCAGATTATGTTGGGCTTCGGCAAAAGTCTCACTGCTACAGAATACAATCTACGTAACATATCGATCATACCGACATCATAATGTACAAGATATATGGTTGAAAGCACGATGGTATCGAGCCAAACAATAATCTCTACCAAACGTCTGATATTGCGCCCGCTTGGTCCAATATTTGCCGAACCGACGCTCGACTATCTCATCCGAAATCGCGCATTTTTTGAAGAATGGAATCCATCGCTCGAAGACGCATACTATACGCTGGACTTCCAAAGACAGCGTCTGAGGCGCGAATGGCAGCAGATGCTGCACAGGCGACTAGTCAGACTATATATTTTCAAACGCCAGGATCAGCATTTCGAGCATGTTATCGGTGATCTCGCCTTCTCTCATTTCAACGACTATCGCTCATGCTTTCTGGGGTACAAGCTGGATAAAAATGAAACCAACCAGGGATATATGACCGAGGCTTTGGACTATGCGCTCCGTTTTGGATTTGGTCAACTACGATTACATCGCATCGAAGCCAATATTATGCCGCGAAACCTGTGTTCACGCCGAGTCGTCGAAAAACTCGGCTTCGTCAAAGATAGCTTGATACAAGGGTATCTTCAGATCAACGGGGTCTGGGAAGATCATATCCGTTATGTCAAACAAAAGCCCTGCTAGCGCTTATATTTTGCATATTTCCAAACGCTACACCAGTGCGACAGCGCCGTCGATAAATTGATTTGAGGTTGGTGTGCTACGACGTTCCACATTCGTATTGCTCACCATAGTTGTGTTGTTAACTCCCTCGGCAACAGCGCCGCAGTCAGGCGCCGCCGGAACGCCCGTCTACAGCCGCACACCGAGCGGGCCGCCGTCGTTTGGTCTGAACTCGCATATTGCAACGCGCTATCCCGACCCGGCGACGATGGACAAGCCTGCCGACGTGATCGTCGAGCTAGGGGTCAACTGGGTGCGCGAAGACTTGCACTGGCACCGCGTGCAGCCGACTTCCAACGCCTGGGATTGGACCTTCACCGACGCCGCCATCCACGAACTGGCTGAGCGCGGAATCAACATACTGGGCGTTCTGGGGCCGTCGGTAGGCTGGGCCACGCCCTTCTCCGGTGACGCGCCGGATGGCGTCTCCTACTACGCCCCCGATCCCGATCGTTTCGTCGCCTATGTGCAGGCCGTTGTCACCCGCTATCGGGATCGCATCCATCACTGGGAAATCTGGAACGAACCAGACAATGCAATCTTCTGGCGTCCGCATCCCGATCCGCTAGCCTATGCCGATTTGCTCAAGCGCGCAACCGCAGCGATCAAAGGCATCGATCCGCACGCCCAGACGCTTATCGGCGGTCTCAACCCGTTCGATCTCTCGTTTGCCCGCACGGTGGCCGAGTCGGGCCATTGGGACAGTTTCGACATTATCGCCATTCATCCTTACGTCGATCCTTACAGCCCCGAAGCCGGCAACCTCATCGCCGCCGCCGATGGCATACGCACAATGGCGCTGCATTATGGCGTCAAGCCAATCTGGGCAACCGAGATCGGCTGGTCCAGCGGGCCGGGAGATCGCGATGCTATTGGGATGACCGACGAAGAGATGCAAGCGAACTATCTCGTACGGGCAATGCTGCTGTTGTGGCAAGCGGGGGTCGAGCATATCTTCTGGTACACGCTGAAGGACGACCCGCACAACCCCTACGGCTTGATCAGATATGGCGACGGACGCGCCGATCTCGAACCACGCAAGCCAGCGTTCGCCGCGCTACGCACGCTCAACCGCGAAACAGCCGGCGCCCGCTTTATCGAGCGCCGCGACGTATTTCACCAACACACCCTGCTCAACTTTGAAGAACCGCGCGAATGGCTGCGGCCCAGCCAGCCAAACGGAGCGCTTCGCCGCAGCCGATTGCAGCGCTATAGCGGAGCGTACAGCGCTCAGATAGCCTATCATTTCAGCACAACCGCGAACGACTATCTCGTATTTGAAAGCGCTCAACCGTTGCGCATCAATGAGGAGCTACAAGCATTGGGAGCGTGGGTCTATGGCGACGGCAGCGGACACCTGATCAAAGTCTGGCTGCGCGACGCGGAAGGCGAGGTGCTTCAATTTAACCTGGGTGTAGTTGGGGAGCCAGGATGGAGGTTGCTTGCGGCACCGATCAACCTGCGTGTTGAGAGCAACGATCGCATCGAGGGCGACATTAATGGGCGCCTCGACTTCCCGGCATACCTGGCAGCGATCGTGCTCGATGATTCACATCATACTTACACCGGCAGCGGAACGCTCTATGTGGACGATTTACACAGCATCACCGGCTACGTCGTCTACGATTTTCACCTGGAGCGTGAGGGCGGTACGCTCGACATTCTCTGGTCGCCGTTCCACACGCCGCAACCGTTCGCCCTCTCATACAGCGCTAGTGTTGAGCGCGACGGCAAGCGGAATGTGTGCGCCGTGGAAGAGACATGCTCTGCCATTCTCGATTCGGCACCGCTGTACCTCTGGAGTCAGCGCCAATAATACGCCTATACGACTGCCTGATCACACCCCCGAAACCCTTACCCTTATTGAACGAGCGTCACGCATCAGTCTCAATCGCGATCGCCATATCGGGCGCATCCGGGGCGATAAGCAATTCGGTGGGAATGCCGGAAACGTTCGCCTCGCCGCACTCGTCAAACCGGGCGCGAAACGACTGATCACCGATCTTCAATACGCCCCAACCCATGATGGGCGGATCGACGGAAACAACAACGCACCAGCTACCATCGGTATCTTTGCGCACGCTTAAATGAATCTCGTAATCAGCCAGGTCTTCCTCTGCTAACACGATCTCCTCATCTTGATGTCCATAGGCGACACCTAGTGCCGGCGAGATTGAGAAGATGCGCGTCAAAAAATTGCGGCGCAGCACAAACTGGTGAAATATGCGCACGCCCGGCGGCTTAGCGGCAGGGCTAACATCATGGTTATGTACAGGTTGCTGCGCCAGTACGTCACGCAACACGCTATCAAGCGGCGGCAACTGCCCTTCTTGCTCAGCATCGAGCAGCAGAGTTGTAAAGCGGTACGTTTCTGCGCAATCAACACAGCGCAGCAGATGCCACCAGATATGGGGATATTCCCGCGCCGCCTGACTTATATCTGCTTGGCGTTCCACATCAATAAACGCAGCCAGCTCGTTCTGGCAATCCTGGCAATTCGTTTGGCCCGTCTCGGCGGGGATGCCGATAATTCGGGAGACCAATGCAACAAGATCGTTCTGATCAACCGGCAAATCAGCATAATCGCCGTGGTCGCTCAACGAACTTGGCTCAAATCGTTTTGGGTTCATAAACGCGTTGATGAAACGACGTAACACCAACCAATCAGAAGATTCCATGCCGTTTCCTTTACATCATAAGTCAAGATATACAATAAACTCTCAACTGCGACAGGGGCGGGTTGGCTTCTCAATTCAGCGAGAATTTTACCCCCTCACTATAATATGTACCAAAAAGGATTATTTTTGCGCGCATTTTTACTCGATTTTGACAAGATCTCAGATAACGGTTGCACCCAACCGAACGAGCGTGCAAAGCTGCGTTGCAAGCAACCAGCATCTGCTACCGATGTTCAACGTAGGAGGGCAAGGTGCGCTTGCTTGAGCGCGTTATTGTCATAATACATAGCATTCGCGACATCTGTGGGGATGTTGTGGACAATCACAACACAGGGTCTGGATATGTATGAGGCTACTCATCGAAGATCTTCAATATTCCATGCCAGGATCGCCATATTCAAGCATCCTATCATCTCCATACCAATCGCGTATCGCGGCATGACGTATCAGCAGACTGCGAGCATATTTCAGCAATGATCGAACCCGCGACGCACTCAGATGCATATGTTTGGCGATCTCTTCGGGGCTCATCTTGTCATCAAACCAGAGTTGGAATATGCGGGCTAATCGTTCGCCGTTATTCGCCTCGGCCTTCAATACCTCAACCATAAAAGCGACAAACAGGGCATTCTCCACCAAAATATCTGGATGGCTTTCCACATCGTTTGCCGTTTCAGATAACTGTTCATATGATACGGTAATTCCATTGCGTTTTTGCGCATTAAGATGGCGGATGTGGCGCTGAGCGCTCCGCACAATGACTCGATAGGCCCAGGTTGAAAAGTGGCTTTCATAACGAAAACTATTGATTGATCCGATCAAATCCGCCAATGCCATCTGAGCGAGATCATCGGCATCGACGGCAACGTCGCGCGACCAGAATAAACCGGCGTGTTGGAGAAAGGCCGCTGCCTTGTTCATCCACTCGATCCACGCCAGATTGTTATCAATATGGCTGCAATTCTGCAGTGCATGCACCAGTTCGTGGTCTTCGTGATATATCACGACGATGCTTCGGAGTTTGTCGTCATCAACATCTTCTGGAAGACAGCGCAGCAAATCAACTTTGTATTCCTGCTGCGTCTCCAGGCTCAGATCCCATCCCTGCCTTTGGTTGAGATCCGCCACCGTCGCTATGCATCGTGCTTGAAGAGTTTCGCTTGGCTTCATAACAAGCTCCAGTCAAACTGTAAGACGAGTAAGCGTCAGGTTTATTGGAGATGAAGATACGATGTAGTAGTGTCTTATTGTATCCGAAAAATACGCAAAAAGGCGGTTTGATCGTTTGTCAAAGATAACATTTACGTCATCTTTGACAATTATGAAAGTATCAAAGCAGGCAGCAGCCGGCAGACTCTGCCACTATCCTCCGAAGCAGCGCTGCACGCTATAAGCGCGACAACAACAGCGCTGCTGGCATTATATTATTGCGTTCAGCATCATAAGTTCTTTGCACCTTCAGGTTGTTACCGTGGCGCTAGGGCTGAGGAACGCACGCCGCCGCCTCAGTCAACCAGGGTGCAAAGGTGATATTATCACCGACCGAGTCGCCGCGGCCTTCGGGGTTATATTCCGGGTCATAGGGGCCGGAGGATTCTCCCCACCAGTTATTGCGCATATCAAGCGGGATCTCGCTGGCGGCGCCGCGCCCGATGCCATACTTGAGGTAGATCGGAATAATGGGCGGCGTGTGAACGTCGATCAAGTTGTTGACCACCGTAAGCTGCGCTTCAGGAACCTGCAACGTCTGGGTGCGTAAGCTCAGGCCCATATTGCCGCCGATCAGCGCATTGCAGGCAACCACGCCTTGCAGCGGGCCGTCGGTCGAGAGCACCAGATTATCGATTCCGCCTCGAAGCAGATTGCCCTGAATATCGACGGAGAGCGTCTCGAACACGCTCTGGTTGCTGATCCGCACATTGGGAGCGCCATCGCCCAACCGATTGCCGCCAACACGGTTGTTATGTAGAATAACGCCGTTCCCGCGCGTATAGACCACATCCAGCGCCGCTCCATAGGGCATGTCATTTCCGGCGACCTCGCTGTCGAGCACCTCCAGTCGGCTGTCGTTGAACAGCAAGGCGCCGCCATTGTCGTTAAAGCGCGAACTGCGAATGATCACTTGGCTTTGATCGCTGAAGAGCAGCATCCCCGCCGCTCCGCCGCCGCGCATTTCCATATTTTCCATCACAGCATAACTGCCGGGGCGAATGAAGAGCCCTTCCCAACGCGCCGGCGTGTCGGAGACAAAACGAACCGGCTGTTCAGGCGTTCCCAGCGCCAGGAATTGTGCGCCATCAACATAGAATGAGACACCGCCTCCCAGGCGCACCTCCACGCCTGGATCGATGATCAAAATCGCGTCGGGCGCCAGTTGAACATCGTTGGGCAGCAATATCGGACTCTGATCGGCGCGCCAGCGGATGTTGCCTTCCAAGACATCAACTGGCGGCGCGGTTGGCGAGGGCGTCGGGGTTTGGGTCGCTGTCGGAGACGGCTCTTTCGGCACATCAGGCGTTGGTGTATCCGGCGGCGTGGTAGGTGCCGACGTTGGCGAGAGCGCCAGGGTTGTTATCGGGCGCGGCGTCACCGTCAAGCGAGTGGGGGCGAAGGTTGGCGCGGCGCTCGATTGCGCCGGCGGCGAGCCAACCGGAATCGGGTAAGCGGCCTCTTCGGTCAGATCGTTTGCGGGAGTCGTCGTCTGATCGGTCGGCTCAGGCTCCGCCTCGATGGTTGCTGTTGATGTGGAAGTCGTTTCGGCATTGGGGGCCGGGTATCCTGAACCTTCAGAGCTGTCATTGGGTGTAGTCGCAGCATGCGCAGGATAGCCGTTGTCAACTACAGCGCTTGTCGGAGCAGGGTAGCCTGGCTCACCGGGAGTTGTCGGCTGCTCGGCGACCAATGTCGGCTGGCTTTGATCGCCGAACCCAAGCGGAAACAAAAATGTCAGGCCAATCGCAATAATCAGAAACGCTAGCGCCCCAAGCAGCACCAGCGTGTCACGATTGATGGTGAAACCAGAGCGACGTTCCGGCTCCTGAAATGACTGGTCGTCATCTTCTGGCTGCACGATGTGTTCCTCCAGGCACGGTTATTCGAGAACGCAGCACCGTGTACATCTTACATCTTACCACAGGCCCGCCACTGTCGCAACGTGTTAGAACGCCCCATGACGTTGCGAGGAGCTATATCACGGATTCAGTTCCTCGATTTCATTGGTCTCTAGAAAAATGACGCGCTCGCCGATATTCGTCGCCCGATCGGCGGTGCGCTCTAACGCATGCACGACATCTAGCAGATCGATGGCGCCTTCAATGCGCTGCGGATCGGACTTGGCAATATCCAGCAACTCAGCACGCAAATCGGTCTCGTATTGATCGACGCGCTTGTCGTATTCGCTCAGGGTCTGAGCCAGTTCGACATCTTGATTCAGAAATGCATCCAGGCTTATGTGCAGCATACGCTGGGCAAGGTTGGCCATTTCATTGAGGCCGTCGGGCGCGGGTACGAATGCTGGTCGGCGAGTGGCGCGACGAACGCGCCGGGCGATGCTATTGGCATAGTCGCCGATGCGCTCGAGTTCGCCCGCAATAGCAACCACTACGCTCATCAACCGCAGGTCGGACGCCAGGATCGGCTGCTGGGTCGCGAGCAAGCGGATAACTTTGTCTTCAACCAGACGCCAGGTTTCATCAATCTGCTTATCATCATGGATAACCTGAGCGGAGACAATCACATCCCAATTCTGGAGGCAATGCATCGCCCGTTTCAATGCGTGCTCAACCATACTTCCGAGACGCAGCAAATCTTCGCGCAAAGTGTCGATCTGACGCACATATTTTTGTCTGAGCATCGAGCCACTCCTTTCGCGTACGCATATCCCGGATTCACAGCACAATGCAGTGGAAAGTATGTTGTATCGAAAAAGCGTACGTTGTGTGTATACTCGAAGAACATCGATTGAGTTGAATAACCAAAGAATACCACATCTGCATCGAGACCGCCAGAAGTGGTACAATGCGGTTATGCGCAACTCTCTTGTTCGATCCCTTTACTATGCCATATCGCTCGTGATGTTGTTGTCGCTGCTGACATCCTGTGAAGTGGTCAACGCTCCCCCGCCCGGCGCTACACGAACGAGTGTCGAGCTATCCCCCGCCGCAACTGCCGCACCCACGCCGTTGCCTGCCCCCGATCTACTGGCCTCCGCGCTTGAACGCCGAGCGATTGGCGATTACGATGGCGTTGCATTGGATCTCAGCACGCTGATCGAGACTTACCCGGAAGCAGTTGAGGGGCGCGAGGCGCGTTACTACCTTGCCGAAAGCTTCGCGCTTCGCGGTCGCTGGACTCCAGCGGTCGCTGCGTTTCGCGAATTCCTCGACGACTCGGCTGATGATGAATTGACAGCGCGGGCGTTGTTTTGGATGGCGCGGGGCTATGAATCCGCCGGCGACTGGTCAAATGCGGCGATGACCTATGAGCGTTATCGCGAGCGAGGAACGCCGCTCGAACCGTATGCCGCGATGCGCCAGGCGGCCCAACAACAAGCGCTCGGTCAGTTTGAAGCCGCTGCCGCGAATTACGAACACGCCGCCGCTACGGACATCGCACGCGGTGAACGGGCCGGGAGCTACGAAAAAGCGATTGCTCTATACCGGCAGCTTGGCCAAAACGAACAGACGCTTGCTCTCTACGTCACCCTGCTCGACTTTGTGGAGCAACCGGCGCACCGTGCGCGCATTCTAGACGAGGCGGCGAATCTGGCGCAACAGCTTGGACGGGATGAGCAAGCGCAAGCATGGTTGCTGGACATTGTCGCCGCCGCACCGGCAGCGCCCCAGGCCGCTAGCGCCGTCGATCGACTGCTTGCCGCGAGCTTCCTCGATCTGTCGCCGGCAGACGCCGCACGGGCGTACTTTAACGCCGAACGTTACGATGCCGCGCTGGAGCAATTCGACCGGGCGCTGGCGCAGGCGGAGGTTGGAAGTGACACGGCGATTGAGTTGCAGCGACTACGCGGGCTGACGTTGCGCGGGCTTGGGCGCTTTCCGGAAGCGCTGCAAGCTCTGGCGCTCGCCGGCGGGATCAATCCGAACAGCGAACCGGGACGCCAGGCGCAACTCGACTGGATCCAAACGGTCGGTCAGAGCGGCGAGACGCAACAGGCGATCGACGGTTATCGCGAGTATGCCGACGCCTACCCGGACGACCCGCGCGCTCCTGAAGCGCTCAGCCGGGCAGCCCAATTGCTCGACCGATTAGGCCAGACTGAAAGCGCGCTGCAGGTTCGTCTGGAGTTGGGACGGCGCTATCCGAAGAGTGATCAGGCTGTGGGTGCGCTGCCCGCCGTCGGTCTGACACTTTTCCGAGCGGGGCGTTATAGCGAGGCGCAGCAAGCGTGGAACCTGCTGGTCGAACATCATCAGGGCTATGAGCAGGCGCGCGGGGCATTCTGGGCTGCACGCAGCCTCCAGGCTCAGCAGCCGGAGGCCGGCACAGCGCGTGATCTGTTTAACAGCGCCGTGAATGCCGATCCCGAGTCGTACTATGGTGTGCGCGCCACCGAAGAGTTGAGCGTGCCGTTCATCGGGACGCGCGCGCTGGATGCAGCGATCGGCGCAGACGAATGGCGCGAATTGGAAATCTGGCTCGATGAATGGTCAGAGCAATCATTGCCAGACGACGCAGAGCGCGATGACGCTTCAGACGTAGCGGACAGCGGTTTTATGCAACGGGCGACAGCGCTAGCCCACGTCGGTCTGCAATCCGAGTCTATCGCCGAGTGGAACGCCGCCCGCGCAGCGTGGGCTGACGATCCGGGGCGCTTGATGCGCCTCGCTCGGCTGGCCCACGAACAGGGCGTGCATTACATCGCGCTGAAGACCGCCGAGCAACTGGCCGTGCTCGCGCCGGACGACGCTCCGCCACCGCCGCTCATCCTGCGACGCCTGATCTTTCCCACCCCCTACGCCGATCTGATCATCGAACAATCACGGGCAAACAACATTGATCCGCGTTTGCTCTACGCGCTGTTGCGCCAGGAAAGCTTGTTTAACCCCGGCGCGACATCGTGGGTCGGGGCGCGTGGATTGGCTCAGGTGATGCCCGCAACCGGCGAAGGCATCGCGCAGCGTTTAAGCGTCGCCAACTTCACGGTAGATGATCTCTATCGGCCAATTATCAGCATACAATTTGGGGCGTTTTACATTGGCCAACGCATCGCAGATATGGAAGGCAGCGTGCAAGGCGGGCTTTCGGCGTACAACGCCGGGTTGGGCAATGCGCAACGCTGGGCGGGCGGCAGCCGCGTGAATGATTCCGACCTGTTCACGGAGGGGATCGACTACGCCGAAACCGAGAATTACGTCAAGTTGGTATACGGATACTATGGAGCTTATCAGCAACTTTACACGATAGACGAGTAAAAACAGATGAACAAGCAACGAACCATAGTGTGGATAGGCGGGCTGGCGATTGCAGCAGGAATAGCGCGGTTTGCGCTCTGGCCAGCTCGCATACGCAACGCGCGCGTGACGGCGATAGAAAAAAGCTCCCAGCCATCTGCAAGTCTGGCCTGGAGCTATCGGTCTGGCGGTCAACGTCCCATCAGCGTGATCATTGATCTGGCGACCGCTGACGGCATGAACGGCAGTTTGACCACCGACGGCGAACAGATCAACGGCGCAATACCGCTGTCGTCCATCCCGGAAGGCGATTACACGATTACCACGACGGCAACGTATCGCATCGCGGGTGTTGCACAAATCATTGAGCAGACATTCAAAAGCTATTTTAAGTAAGGTCAGCCTTCAATGTCGCCGCCGGCTTCGCGAATCCGTTGGCGCGCGATGTCGGCCAGGCGCTCCAATTCGCGGTTGATCACGTATTGCCATTCCTCAGCTTCACGATCTTCGAGCGCCCCGCCGCCATATTTCAGTTCCATCGCCATATTCCATCCCTTGCGCAGCGCGAAGCGTTCCAATTCATCCTGGCGGCTAGGAAGCCAGCGTCGCTTGATAAACTGCTGGAACGCCAACTCCATACGTTGCGAACCATCGGGATTGAGTGACGGCAGTGCGAACCAGGATTCAGCATCTTTCGGATCGGGTTTGGCGGCGCTCGAAAAGTAAATCGTTTTGTGAGGAACAGAATAGCGATACTCGCCATCGCCGTCGTACCTGGCAGGATTATTGGCAATCGCACCGGTAAGCATGCGCTCAGTAATGGTCATTGGCTTTTGATCCTGAACATCCTTGGTCGCTCTTAAAAGCCGTAGGATAGCATATTATCCTCGCTTTGTACAGCATTCTATACGTTGCCGGATATGATCACGGGGCCGGCAATCAGATTGTCGACCCCGTGACGGATGCGTGCCTGCGACGCTTGCTTATGCGCCGGCAGCGCGCGCTTCGTTCAGCCACTCATCGATCTGAGCGCGGTTTGCGTCGATCCATTCCTGGACGTGGCGCGCAATATCGTCATCGCTGTCTTCGCCCTCCAGCATCTTCGTATTCTGGTCGGCAATGTCCTGCAACGGAACTTCCACCAGTTCGAAGAGACGCTGGGCCGCCGGATCGCTCGCGAGGAACTCCGCATTGGCGACAACACGGATGTCGTTCGGCGGGAAGCCTATATTACACGGATCGGCCACACATCCGATGATGCCGTCGCCGACGGTCATATCTTCCATGTCCTTCTGATCCTCAGGCAGGCTCGAGAACGGAACCTCGATCCACACCACATCCTCACCGGGCGCCAACTCGGCGATCGTCCAGTTCGGCGTCCAGGTGTAGAACAACACCGGCTCGCCGCGCTTGTAACGTGCGATTGTATCAGCCATCAGCGCAGAGTATTCGCCCTGGATGTGATCGATGCTCTCGCGCAGCTCGTACGCATCCAGATGATGCTCGATCACCTTCTCGCAACCCCAACCGGGATTACACCCGATCAGATCAGCTTTACCGTTGCCGTCGCCATCGAACAACGCAGCAACTTCAGGATTCTTGAAGTCTTCCAGACTGACGATGCCCATCTCGTCAGCAGTCTTTTTGTCAACCAGATAGCCCTGCAACGCACCGGCCTTCACCTGATAGCCAACCAGTTCAACCTTGCCCGCAACGTCCTCCTGTTGCACGAACGTGTTGTGGATCGGGAACCATCCGTTGGCCCAGAAATCGAGTTCGCCGTTGGCAAGCGCAACGTAGAAGATTTCTGGGGTCAGATCGTTGGGAGCGGAGACATCGTAGCCAAGCTCTTGCAGCAGATTGCTATAAATAGCGGCCTGGAACCAGCCCGTATCCCAGGTTGCACGACCGAGACGAACGGTCGTGCCTTCGCCGGGCATCGCCATTGGCTCTTCAACTGGTTCTTCTTCAGTAGCCGGGGCTTCCGTCGCCGCTGGTTCTTCGGCAGCCGGAGCTTCCGTCGCCGCTGGTTCTTCTGTCGCAGGGGTGCCGCCACAGGCGGCCAGTACCATGACCAGTACCAGGCTAAGACCGAGCAGAAATTGGAATCGGTGCTTCATAAGCGTTTGTCCTCCTAAGGAGTAGGTTACTCAATAACCCTCTGTTACTACCCGTATTCGGTATGCACAATGGTTTCTCAATCGATGACGCTATGTGTCACGACCTCCTTTCGCTACAACTGCAAACTGAACGCCATGGGGGCAAAAACGGCAAACACACCTGATTTCACGCGGGTGACAAGCCTGCGGGTTGCCGCAACGAAGCGAAAGGGCCTTGCGCAGCATCTTAGCTTAAGAAGCCGCCCGCTTGCCCACTTGCGAAACTCTATCGAGAACGACTGCCAGGATGAGCACTGCGAGACCGGAAGATACCGCACGTCCAATATCAAGACGACCGACCGAGCGCAGAATTTCGCCGCCCAGACCGCCGCCGGCAATCAGAGCAACAATCACCACCATCGACATCGCCAGCATCAAGGTCTGATTCAATCCGGCCATAATGGTCGGCATCGCCAGCGGGATCTGCACGTCGAACAACAACTGGCGATCATCTGAGCCAAAGGCGCGCCCTGCTTCCACGACATCGCCGGGAACCTGACGAATACCAAGATTGGTCAGACGTACAATCGGCGGCAGCGCAAAAATAATCGTCGCCAGCGTGCCGGGAACTTTCCCGATGCCGAAGAACATCACAATGGGAACCAGGTAGACGAAGGGATGGATTGTCTGCATAGCGTCGAGCAAGGGTCGGATCACGCTTTCGACGCGGTCATTGCTGGCAGACCAGATACCGAGCGGAACACCGATCACAATGCAAAATACTAGTGCGGTAATGATCATACCAAGCGTAATCATTGTCAGTTCCCAGTACCCCAGGAACCCGATCAGCAATAAAAGAGCGCCGCTCAACAGACCAAGCTTCCAGCCCGATTTTAGCACCGCGACGAAGGTAGAGCCAAAGCTCTCGCCGTCCTTCAAGCGGCGAAACTGACCGCCGCCGCCTTTCAAGAAGCCGATGATGATAACAGCGATCACCACCACAAACCACGGCAGCCAGAGCAGGAAATTGCCCGCGCCTTCTAGCACGGTGTCGATCGGCCAACGGATCGCGTTGAAGATCAACGTCGCCGTCTCATTTTCAACCAGCCAATCGACGCCATTCTCGATCCAATCTCCGATTGGCAGTGTATAGACATCAAAGAATTCATCACCCATAATTAAAGATACTCCCTATCGCGCTATAGTCTGACGTAGTGCGATCTCCATGTTAGTTCACGCTACCCTAACGTCGCTGTCTGCTCAAGCGACGCTCCGTTGCCGTTACGAGCTTTCTCGCCGTCATTTGCTGCGGTGTCCGCCGGCTCGGCGACGTTTGCTCCATTCGAGTCTTCGCCAACGTGCTCGACTGTCGCCAGGCTTGCCAGAACATCAGAGGCGGTAACGACGCCCATCAATCGGCCGGCTCGATCTATCACCGCGACCGGAACGCCATCGGCGACCAGCGCATACAAATCAGACAACGACGCGGACGGCTCGGTTGTCGGAAACTCACGCTCGATAAACGGCACGAGGTCTTTCTTGCCGCTCTTTTCGGCACGGAGAATGTTCTGTTTGGAGATGAAGCCTTCGACCTTCTCCTGGCCATTGACAACATAAAAGTCGCTTGCGTCATCTTTGGCTTTCACCCGTTTGACCGCGATCTCAAAAGCATCGCGTCCTAATACAAGATAATCAGCCGGCTTCATCACAACTTCAGCGGTCAGCACACGACTCTGATCGACATCGCGCATAAACGCTGCCACATAGTCGTCAGCCGGCTGGGTGATAATTTCAACCGGGCTGCCGATCTGGACAATCTTGCCGTCGCGCATCATCGCAACGTGATTGCCAACACGCAGCGCTTCATTTAAGTCGTGGGTAATAAAGAGCACCGTTTTCTTGAGTTGAACCTGAAGTTCGAGCAACTCATTTTGCATCTCACGCCGGATCAGCGGATCTAATGCGCTAAACGCTTCGTCCATCAACAAAATATCGGTATCCATCGCCAAAGCCCGCGCCAACCCAACCCGTTGCTTCATACCGCCGCTCAAATTTTCGGGCAGCCGGTCGGCCCAGGACTTAAGCCCGACCATATCAAGCGCTTCCAATGCGACCGAGCGGCGTTCTTCCGGTTGTATCCCACGAATTTTCAACCCATACGCCACATTATCCACTACGGTTTTGTGGGGCAACAACGCGAAGTGCTGGAAGACCATAGCCATCCTGGTGCGACGAATCTCGCGCAGACGCTGTTCATCAACTGCCAATACATCTTCGCCATCTAGATAGACATGCCCGCTGGTAGGCTCAATCAGCCGATTAATGCAACGTATCAACGTGGATTTGCCCGACCCCGACAGACCCATCACCACAAAAATCTCGCCTTCTTGCACGGTAAACGACGCGTTGGCAACACCCAAAACATGGCCGGTGCGATTCAAAATTTCTTCTTTCGAGGCTCCCTGACGGAAAAGGCTGAGGGCTTCTTTTTTAGACGCCTTGCCGAAAATCATGATGAGATTCTCAACGTGTAGTTTCGCGGACTGTTTTTCCATTGCGGAGTTTTGCATGTGTTTTACCCCCTACTTGATTACATTGCGAACGGACGAATATGGCATACCGTGAACGCCACAAAACCAAGGCGTCATATGCCACTCAAATTACGACTACGACAAAGTAAGAGCGTTGATCCACACACGTTCACCGCGTTGGATACAAAGCGATGCGGGAAGACTACTGCGGCGTATGCCGCTCAATCACAACAAATCTGGAGAAAAACCCGAGGCTAGCAAGTAATTCCGCCGAATCTGACCAATGACCGCACCCGCGAGGATGCCTGGCCACTATACCCATCAACATTCACACGACGTATGTCTTGCCAAATACCGGTATGCCGAGCGAATGCGGGGAACAATCACAAGAGAAATTGGAACGCATAGCAACGTTCACATTTCAACGCATCGCTTTCAGACGCCGTTGTCTGGAAAGGATATGTTATGTTTGGTTGTTTATCGGGCGTTGGACAAAGCCTGGCGCCCGATTTATTATTTGCACTGGAAGTTTGCGTCTTTAGTATATCACATATTTGTGATGGTACGGTCAGGGCTTTACCAACCGCCGCCGCCACCGCCGCCGCCGCCAAATCCGCCGAACCCGCCGCCGCCGCCGCCAAATCCGCCGAACCCGCCGCCGCCTTTGCCCCAGCCACCGCCACCGCTGCCGCCCCAGCCGCCGCTGCCGCCCCAGCCGCCGCCGCGATGACCGGAACGCATCGCCGAATCGAGCATCGCGCCGATGAGCATACCGGCAACCATATCTCCCGACCGTCCGCCGCCGCCGCTACGAGGCGGATGATAATTGCGACGGATCTCGTTTTCAGCGGCTTGTGCATCACTGCGCAGACGGTTGGCAAGCTGGAGCATATTTTGCAGATTCGTCTCGCCAACGATCGGCAGCTTGATACGCTCGAAATTACGACGGAGGGTGCGAATTTGTTGGATTGGACGGGCGCTTGATGGCACGACGCTCTGATATTCGGCCAGGGTGCGTTCGGCGCTGGCGATCGCGTCACGCGCGCCAGCGAGAGCGCGATTGACTTCGGCACGCAATTTTTCAAGACGCTGAAAGTCTTTATAGACGGCGGCATATACCTGTTTCGCGTCGGTCTGCAAGCGGTTGTAATTTGTGTACGCCTGGTGCAAAGCCTTGCGCCTTTGATCCTCCTCAACCTGCTCAGCGCGTTGCCAATGGGAATAAGCTTGCTTTACCTGTTGTTGGATGTCGGCAATCGCGCGCTGGTTGCGCTCCTGAATGTCCGCACTATGCAAACCGACGAACTGGACGATCTTCTGCACCTCAGCGCTGGCAAGCTGTTGCGCTCGACTCGCCTGAGCGCGCAGTTTTTCCATCGCCTCGACTTCCGAGCGAGCGCCTGCCAATGCCTCGTCGGCCAGTTCATTCGCAGCCTGGGCTTTGCTCACCAGTTCAAGCCAGTCGGGCTTGGACTTCTGCATCTCGTTCTGCGCTTCGGCGAGCAGCGCTTCGGCCTGCTTAAGTTGCTGTTCAGGAATCTTGCCAACATCGGGATCGTTGGATTGGACAAATGACCAGCCGCGATCAATATCCGCCTTGGCGGCGGCAACCTCTTCGCGCGCGGTGTCGCGCGCCGCTTCAAGATCTCTGAGGCGCTGAAGAATCGCCGCGATCAATGAACGGGCGTAGTTTAACTCGGATTCGGCCTCATCGAGATCTTCTTTCGCTTCAATGAACTCCTGGATCTCCATCGTATTGCGCTGACCAGCGTTGCTCCAGAGTTCGTGAGCGTGATCGGCGGCAGCCTGCGCTTCGCTTCCATTGCCACGAATATCGCTCCACGTGCTTTCGGCGAATTCATCCACCTGATCGAAGGCCTGGCGGCCTTCGACAATCAGCGCCGCAATGGTTTCGCCCAGCGTCTCGATCTCTTTCAAACGCCGATCATTTTCCTGTTGCAAGGCAATCAGGCCCGTGCCGTTCGCCACTGCTTCATCAAGCATCGCGCGTGCATTCTGGATCGTGGCGCCGGCTTTGCTCGCGCCGCTTGACTGAAGCAACTGTACGGCTTCATTCAGGGCGGCCTGAGCGGCATTCAGACGATCGCGGCTGGTTTCCATACGATAGCCGCGTGCCGCAAGCGACTCGGCATCGTTGCGTCCCTGAACTATGCCATCACGAATGGACACATAATCGTCGAGGATGGTGATAATAGCTTGCGCGTTCTCCGACGCTGCCTGGGCCGATTCGATAGCGCGGCGGGCGTCGTGCCCAGCTTGCGCTTGCTCGGCTTGCGCCGCCAGCTTGTTCGCCGGTACGAGGACTGCTTCGCTATCAGCAATCTCACGCCGCAGCGTCGCCAGCCGGTCGGCAGCGTCGGTTAGCATTTTTTTAGGCGGTCAATCTCCCTATGAGCTTGCCGCGCCAGATTGTCGAGCTCGACACGGCGCGTGTTGATGCCCTCCAAAGCGGGACGCAATTTGTTCACCTGGGCCAGCGCCTTCTGATAGCCTGCGGTCGCCTCATCATACTGCTCGATTGTTGGCTCGGCCCGTCGCTCAAGCTCCTCGCCGACATCATCGAAGAGGGTTTGCGCCTGAGCAAAGCTGCGTTCGACCTCGCGCTGATCTTTCGCCAACGATTCTACATCGGCGGGAGCGTAGGAAACGCTGTCGAATTCGGCTTTCTCGCGTGCAGTTTTAAGCAACTGGCCCATACTGGCGATGGCGTTCCCGACAGACTGGCGCGCCTCTTCCATACGCTGACGCGCTTCAGCCATTGCGCGCGCCGCCGCCCGGCGTCGACTTACCACACCCCAGACGACAAACGCGGTGATCAGCACAAATACGCCGATGATCACCGGGATGAAGTTGATGTTAAACGTCGTCCCGCCGCCGGGTTGCGGAGGATTCACGACCGATTCTTCGATCGCATCAAGCGCATTAACAAAGCCTTGCGTGAAATCGCCGGCAGTTAGTTCAGGGTTGAGTTTCGTTTCGATGATGTACTGGAAGTTATCGTTGATCGCGAGCGCTTCATTCCAGCGGTCGCCAAACTTGATAGCGCTCTGGCGGTTGCCAAGATCAACATAGACAACGATCATCGTATCGCGCACCAGCCCATCGGCGTTGATCAGCCCGTCGGCGCGCAGACGATTGTCAAGATCAGTTTCGCCACCCTGGTTCACCATATACACCGCCACCTGGGCGCCGCGGTCAAGCAATGGCTGGGCGGCGCGCTCGATGCTACCGCGATCCAGGTTGTCGGTTTCGTCGAAGAAAAACAATTGCCCCTGAGCAAAAGCAGGCGCTGATACCAGGAGCAGCATCACAGCGGTGATCGCTACACGTATGACATATCTCACGATATCCCCTCCCTTAAGCTCTTCGCTCCGCGAGTAAGGCTTGGGATGACATACAAGGCATAATTGGCGGGCGCCTCGCTTTGAAGTCGCCCACCGGAAAAGCCATATCAAGGTGTTGTCGAATCAAATGAAGGCACTTCCAATGGCGCCGCATCCGCCGGCGGAGTGATCGTGATGTCACCATTGTGATCGAAGAGCCGCATCATCATAGTGATGGACATCAACTCATCCGGATTCGTCTCGTCGACGCCCTCAACGAACATGTCCATCTGGTGCAGGTACCCATCGGCGCAGATCCAGAATTTGATCTCGGCATTCTGTACCTGATCCGTCTCAGTCACTGGGGGGACGGAGTCACTTGAACTCATATCTTCCATCACTCCCATCAACATCTCCTCATCGCCGCGATACACGGTGCATTGCTGCCCATCAAGCGTCTCCTCGCCGATGATCGTAAAGGCTGCCGGATCAACATCGTTTGTGGTCAATGGGTCGATAAAACTGTCGGTTTGTAACGGCGGTTCGGTAATCGAACTCTGCGCATCGTCCGTCACGTACCATATATCTTCGGGCGCGCCGAGCAGCGGGATTGGGCCACGGATATAACTCTGGCCATCAACGGTAATCACTTGCAATCCCTGTTCGGGATCAAGCCCCATAAAACTGGCGAACACGCCTTTCATAGTAAACTGTGTATTCTGACCATCGAAAGCTCCCTCGACCACAACCAGCGGCGTATTTTCATCGCCAGCGCCGACTAAAGCCAATTCACCTCCGCTCCCCGACATCTCCAACTCGAATCGGTAGGCAGTAAGCGCTCCAACCGTATTCAGCGCCTCCACCAGCGCGTCAACATCCGCGTTATCGGCCGGTTCAACCACCGCCGCATCGGTTGGGGCAGAAGTTGGCAATGGGACAGCGGTTTGTGTTGCGGGGATCGGCGTTGGCAACGCTGGCTCTGCAGTTGGCGTTGGCGGCTCCGCAGTCGGCGCGGATGCAGCCGGTTCTTCGCCACCGCAGGCCACGAGCGTGAATGTCATTGCCAGAAGGAGCAACGTGATCGAAATGAGTTTGTTCATACAGAGACTCTACTTTCCAGACAACCGTGCATAGCTCAGGTTAATACACGAACCGATAGGCCGTAAACATTGTCGCATCCGTCAGATTTGGCGAACTTCTCATCGTGTACTTTGTTCAGCATGGATTATAACACAGCCACTTTTGCATGCTATGTCAACATATCTGCCAAATATTGCAAATATGAACAGCTTGCGGTATGATAGAGTATAGAATGGATAGAAAAGGCGTTTAATGCGCTTCCCTGCTCTAGAAACGCCGAACCAGAGGGAGGTGACGTATGCTCGAAGCATTGGCATTTAAAATTTTCGTCGTAGTTCTGGTGACAATTGGTCAAATCGTATTGTGGACGTGGGTCGTATTACGGTTGCGCAACAAGCTGCCGCAGAACACTACCTGGTCAATCTTCAATGATTACTCAGGCAAAACTAGCGATCGCTGGTTTGGTACGCGTGATCGCTGGTTCAAGCCGCGATCATAGGCGGCAAGCGGAATAAGCAGAAAAAAGCTAATCCGGGCGGAGCGCTACAATGCTCCGCCCGGATTATTTTGCCGCGCGGCTACTGTCGATTGGCCAGCCGCTGCAACTTTTCCAGATCGGTTAAAAACACAGCGTCTCCCTCGACGCGAATGAGGCCAGCCTCGCGATACTCTCCAATGGTTTTCGTAACGGTCTCGCGATAGGAGCCGATCATCTCCGCGAGCTGCTGGTGGGTGTAGCGCATCACAGAGGGAGGCTCAGCGGCGTTCGTCTGGCCGTTGGGCACGCCGGCCAGATTGAGAAAGACCGTAGCCAGACGCTGCGGCACGCTTTTAAATGCGATGTCAGCTAGTTTGTTTTCCATATCCCGCAATCGCTGGCCCATCAATTCCATAAAACAGATCGCCACCTGCGGATAGGCGGCGAAGATCTTGTACAACGCGTCATGGTTGATCGTGCCGATGACGCACTCAGACATCGCCTCGGCGAACGAGTCGTGCATCCACTGGCCAACCAGGGTCATCTCGCCAAAGATCGTCACTGGCTCCAGCACGGCAAGCGTTAGCGCGCGACCTTCGGGCGAGAGCTTGTAGATACGCACTCGGCCCGACTGAAGCAAAAAAAGCTGCTCTCCGTATTCATTGGGCGAATGGAAGACTTTCCCCGCCGGATAGGGACTGTAGCTGATCGATTGATCGACCTCAGCGCGCTGCTCAGGCTGAAGTTCGCGAAAGATATCGCCCGCTGCTACGCAATGGATCGGATGTTCGTTGACCATAGACGTTTCCTCAACATTGAGCTATTGTAAGGAGTGACCGTCAGGCTAGGATATGGTTACATCGTGATGCGGGTGCCGCCCTCCGCAAAACCTTCCAGATTGGTAATACGCGCGCCGGACGCGCCAGATTTCAGCGCGGCAAGCGCCGAACGCACCTTCGGGATCATGCCGCCGCTGATGGCTCCCGACGCTATGCCCTGCTCGATCTCCGTCGCTGTGAGACGCGCGATCACCTGTCCGTCCAGCATCACGCCGGGAACGTTGCTCACGAAAACAACCTCAGACGGTGCATCGCCCGCGCGAGTCAACCCGGCGGCCACGCCGAGCGCCATATGGTCAGCATTGATATTGTATGCCAGGCCATCTTCCTCACCTAGAGCTACCGGAGCGATAACCGGCAGCCATCCCTGGGCGATGAGCGTGCGCAGCGCAACGGTATCAACTCGCGTTACCTCACCGACCCGACCCAGATCCGCGCCTTTGGGGCGGTGGGGCGCACAACGCACTAGACCCAGATCAACGCCGCTCAAGCCTAACGCGGGTTGGCCAGCTGTGATCAGTTTCGCAACAATACGCTTGTTGACGCTGCCGCAGACAACCATTTCCATCACCGCCATACTCTCCGGCGGCGTGACCCGCAACCCCTCGATAAAGCGCGATGGCTGGTCATAGCGCTCCAACGCACCGGTAATTTCCTTGCCACCGCCGTGAATCAGAACAAGCGGCCCTGCAAAAGCCGCCAGCATCGTACATAGCCCTTCAAGAAACTCCGGCGCATCGAGTTCATTTCCGCCAACCTTGACGACTGTTATTGGTTCCACGCAGTTTCCTCAAAACGACACTATGCAAAGCAGCGACATGACCACCACGCAGCGCGCTGTGTCGGGCGAAAGACGTTTTTCGCCAATCAGCATAGCATATTTTTCGCGAATGCGCGCAGCAGATAGACGCAGTCTCTGTGTTATGACGCTACCCATATTGCATAGCGCCACTATGCATGGTGTGTGGTATGATAGAAGCGGTTCCACCAAGCGCACACGTTATGCCGCATCAGCCTGATGCAATCATTCGATGATTCCCACGCTTCGTCTGCTATTGCTATTATTGCCTGGCGCAGTCTTTATCGCCGGCGCTGTGCTGGCCCGTCCGCTGATCTGGCTGGCGGTCATCTATTTCCTTGCCGTGATTGCGCTTGTTATCACCGACCTGTTTCTTTCCACCCGCCCGGACCAGATCGAAGCTGAACGCATCAACGATACCCGGCTCTCGCTTGGTGCGAACAACCTGGTGACGGTGCTGCTGGCGAATAAAAGTGCGCGCCCGGTGCAGTTTACCTTGCGCGATGAGTATCCATACCAATTTCCCGCCGATGCGCAGTTTATCAGCGGCGCGATACCGGCATATGATGTGTTTGAAGCGCTTTACCATCTTCGTCCAATCCGGCGAGGCGATTACAACTTTGGCGCAATTAACCTGCGTTATCGCAGCCAGTTGCAAACCTTCACCCGTCAGGTGCGCTATCCGTCGGCAGCGACAGTCAAGGTGTATCCAAACGTGCTGGAGATTCGCAAGTACGATCTGCTGGCGCGCAAGGGATTGTTGTTCGAGCTAGGGTTGCGTCAGGCGCGCATCTATGGTGTTGGAACCGAGTTTGAACGCTTGCGCGAGTATACAACCGACGACGAATTCCGGCGGATCAATTGGAAGGCGACGGCGCGGCGCGGCAAACCGATTGCCGCCGAGTACGAAACCGAGCGCAGCCAGTATGTTGTCTGCGCCATCGACACCGGGCGTTTGATGCGCCCGCCGATTGGAGATCTCGCCAAGCTCGATTACGTGATCAACGCATCGCTGCTGCTATCCTACGTCGTTTCGCTTAAGGGCGACCACGTGGGGTTGCTGACATTTGCCGACGACGTGGAGGCATATCTTGCGCCCCGGCGCGGCAAGAGCCAGTTCTATCGCATGTTGGAAACGCTCTATAATGTGCAATTCCAGTTGGTTGAGTCGGATTATGCTCGTGCGTTAAGCTACCTGAGCTTGAAGAACAAACGTCGCTCACTGATCGTCGTATTCACCGACCTTGTCACGCTCGACGCAGCCCGACCGCTGATTGCAAACCTGGCGCGACTGGCGCGCCGCCATCTGCCGCTTTGCGTCACTATCAGCGATCCCAACATTACGCGGCTCTCCGGGCGCAGGCCGGACGACAGCAGCGCGATTTATCAGCGCGCGGTCGCCGAAACATTGATTGACGAGCGTCAGGTCATCCTGGATACGCTCAATCGCAGCGGGGTGATGACCCTCGACGTACCTGCCGACAAACTTGGCGTCGGGGTGATCAATGCCTATCTCGAACTCAAGGCAAAAGGGAAGCTCTAGCCTTCCTACGAACAAATGACGAGATCGTCATTTGTCCACGGTGGAATCTCGCAAGCTGTTCCGCTATACTGAAAGCAGCAAGCATTATAATTATATCGATACAATAGCCTGGAAATCTATGGATTTGGAGACGCCGACTGTTAAGCTCCATCATGTCGCAGCCCTGGCCGGGAATTGGCTTGCCAGCGGAGCAACCAGTTTTAGCATCTGGCTCGATGGACAACCTCTGAAATGCTGGCCCGCAAAATCTCATGGTCTTCCCCCCGATCTGAGGGCCCCTGTTTACGTGCAAAACGCACACACGTATGAGCTGCGCGTGTCGGGCGTTATCGATGCCGAGTCGCAACGACGCCTTGCCAACGAGGCCCGTCTGATTGCTGAGATCATGGATCTTGAGGCGCAGGTTACAGCAATAACCCATGAACTTTCTGAAAGCCAGAACCAGTTGCTGGCGCTCTACAACATCACACAATCAACGCGGGGACAATTGCAAATCAACGCGATGCTGCAGTCGCTGACCCGTGAGGCTGCCAAGCTGGTGAAAGCGCCGTATGCGTTCACTATCGTATCGACGGGCATTGGCCGTTCGATCACCGTGCAGCACCCCGAAGATTTTCTCGATCCGGAGACCTTCTCCGCATTTTTGAGCCGCTTGCGATCCGCCAGTCAGGAAATCGTGCTCAATGATAGCAATGCTGATTTTGAACTGCCGGATATGATCGACAATATGTGCTTCGTGCCGATCCAGATAGGCGGCGCGGTCATTGCCGGCGGTCTGGGGTTGCTGAATAAAGCTGCGCCAGGGTTCACTGCATCGAATTTGAAGCTCATCCGCACGATCACCGCGCAGGCCGGCGCGCTCATTGAAAAATCTCTGCTCTATCAGGACAACATTGATCAGATCAAGTTTCAGACCGAGATGGAAGTTGCGCGGCGGGTTCAGATATCGCTCTTGCCGCGCCACGCCCCGCAAGTACAAGGAGTAAGCATATTTGCCCGGACTTTGCCGGCATCGCAAGTAGGCGGCGACTTCTATGATTTCATTGCCAAGCCCGATCACCCCCTTCTTTTTACCCTCGGCGACGTCACCGGCAAAGGTCTCTCCGCAGCATTGCTGATGACGATGACGCTTTCGTCGATTCGCAGCAAGGCGACGTTTATGCCAGATCCGTTTCCCGAAATCATTATGAGTCGCGCGAATGAAGATCTCTACGACGATTTTACCGAAGTGCATATGTTTGTCACGGTGTTTATCGGTCACTACGATCCACACCATCGTCTGATCTCATTTGCCAACGCCGGTCATTCGCCGGTGATCTCTTGTCCGGCAGGCGGTCCGGCGACGCTGCTCAAAGCCGATGCACCGCCAATGGGCGTATTGCCGATGAGCATGTGCGCACGTCAGGTTCTCCGCCTCGATCCGGGCGATGTTCTGGTGATTGCCAGCGATGGGTTCAGCGAGGCTGCTAACCTGAAAGGGGAATTCTTCGGCCACGAACGTTTGCTGCAACTGATTGAGACATATTCAACACGATCGGTTGAAACCATCGCCCAGATGCTCTTCAATAGCGTGAGGCAATTCCGCGCCGGGATGCCGCAGCAAGATGATCAAACGCTGGTCGTGTTAAAAGGCGAGGCGTAACCCAATTGAACTGCTCGTGATACAATCGACGGCGCGGGCTTGCCGCTGCTCGCATCCTTTCCCCAATATTTTTCGTCATGAAAGCATCCCTTCCGGCTGTTCGGCCGGTACGCTCATGCTCATAATTCGGTGTGGAGAGAGGTATAACGATGCAACCACGCTGGCGGAAGGTTCTTGCCGATCTGTGGAGTAATCGAACTCGCACGCTGCTGGTAGTGCTGTCAATTGCGATTGGCGTGTTCGCCGTCGGAGCGATCAGCGGCGCCTACGTGATTTTGCTGGATGACCTGGAGCGCCAATACCAGGCGGTGAATCCGCATAGCGCCATTGTCTACAGCAGCGTGTTCGATGATGATATGGTGCGCGCTATTCGCGATATGCCGGGCGTCGGCGCGGCCGAGGGTCGCACCAGTTTCGGCGGGCGTGTGCGCAACGAGGAGAGCGACTGGCTCCAGGCACGGGTTACTGCGATCCCGCCATTAGAGGATATGCAGATCAACCGTCTTGACCTCGAAGATGGTTTTGCCAGTTCCAGCCTGAATGACAAAGAAGTCTACATCGAACGATCTGCGCTGGGCGCTCTGCCCGTTCAGCCTGGCGATGTCGTTTACGTTGAGCGCTCCGACCAGAAGATTCGCACCTTGCGCGTAGCTGGCATCGTCCACGATGTGAGCGACTTCTCGTACAACCTGTCGAACCAAGTCTACGGCTATGTCACGCCCGAAACGATGGAGTGGCTGGGGCAGTCGCGTCTGTATAATCAGATGTACATCGCGGTCGCCGAGAACCCCAAAGATGAGCAGCATGTGCGCGCGATCGCCCAATCTGCGGCTGACAAGATGGAGCGGAGCGGTTTGCTGGTTTTTGCTACGATTGTGTTTAACCCCGGCGAACACCCCACAACGTTCGTTGTCGAAGCGTTGCTCAGTCTGCTCGGCGGATTGGGCGTACTTACAGTGTTGCTCAGCGGTTTTTTGGTGGTCAATACGATCTCAGCTTTGCTCAGCCAGCACATTCAGCAAATTGGGATTATGAAGGCGGTCGGCGCCCGGCGCGAGCAAATCGCGGGTTTGTATCTCGTCCTGGTGCTCAGCTTTGGTCTTCTGGCGCTGCTGATCGCGGCGCCGCTGGCAGCCATCGCCGGTTATGCTCTAGCAAGCGGGTTCGCCGAGTTTTTGAACTTCGATCCCAGCGAGTTTCAGATTGTTCCCACAGCGCTGCTGCTGGAAATTCTGGTGGCACTTTTGATACCGTTGCTGGCGGCGTTGGCGCCTGTGTTCAGCGGCACGCGGATTACCGTTCACGAGGCGATCAGCAGCTATGGCCTAGGCAAGGGTCGTTTCGGCTCAGGATGGATTGATCGCGCCGTCGAAAAGGTGCGCGGGCTTCCCCGGCCGCTGCTGATTTCGCTGCGCAACACATTCCGCCGCAAAGGCCGCCTTGCGTTGACTCTCTCGACGCTCACGCTGGGCGGGGCGATTTTCATCGCCGTGTTTAATGTGCGAGCATCGCTCAACCTCACGCTTGACGAATTGCTCGGCTATTTTCTTTCCGACGTGAATGTCTCGTTGGGGAAAACACAGCGCATTGATTATATCGAAGAGCTGCTGATGAGCGTCCCCGGCGTCGAGCATGTCGAGGGCTGGTCAGCCGTGTCGGGTCAGCTATGGATAAAAGGCGCCGCCGACGAAGTTGGAACCGACGCGCTGATCTTTGCGCCGCCGAATGACTCGCAACTCATCGAGCCGGTGTTGGTCGAGGGCCGCTGGCTTGTTCCCGAAGACCAGAATGCAATTGTTGTCACGAATATCCTGATGCGCCTGCGCCCGGAAATCAAGGTCGGCGACGAGGTCGTGATCAGGATTGACAGCAAGGAATACGACTTTAGCGTCGTCGGCATCGCCAAGCTGGGCGGCAACTGGGCCTCTGCGCCGCTCTACGCGAACTACGACTACATCTCGCGCATTCAAGGCCTGACCGGGCGTTCATCCGATTTCCGCATCGGCGCGAATGTGGCGGATCCGGCGACTGCTGATCGCATTGCAACGCAGGTCGAAGCATTGTTGACCGAGCAGGGCATTCGGGTGACGAACATTGAGACCGGTTACACCATTCGCGCGCAGCAAGCCGCCTCATTCGACGCGGTGATTATCTTCCTGGCGCTGATGGCGACGCTCATTGCGTTGGTTGGCGGGCTTGGACTGGCGGGAACGATGAGTATGAACGTGATGGAACGCACACGCGAGGTCGGCGTGCTGCGCGCCATCGGCGCCTCGAACGGTGCGATCCTCCAGCTTGTGATCGTCGAGGGAATGTTGATTGGCATCATAAGCTGGGCGCTTGGCGCAGCGCTCGGCGCGCCGATCAGCATGCTCCTGGGCGGGGCGGTCGGCCTCGCGTTCCTGGCCGTTCCGTTAGCATTTTCATTTTCCGTAGGCGGCGTACTGGTCTGGCTGGTTATCGTAATCGTGTTGGCGGGCATCGCCAGCATCTGGCCGGCATTGAACGCCGCGCGGATCACCGTTCGTGATGCGCTGGCTTACGAATGATGCAGAATCTATGACCGGCGGGGGATGTCGCCGGTCATAGATAGCGTCGCATTTTCCCGCCATTCGGCAAGACTCGCGGTACTTCCCCACATAACGATTTCTCGCTACACTGGAAAAGTAGTTTCATTCCTCGCTTCGCGGATAATGGCTACGCTCCTCAGCCACACCGCGACGTTTTCGGTAATCTACGGGAGTATGCCTATGCACAGCATGCAACATAGCTGGAATGAAGAGATCGCCAATGTCATTACGCATGGCTTTGGTGTGATCGCCAGTCTGATCGGCGCGGCCGTCCTGGTTATCCTGGCGCTCAGTTTTGGCGACGCGTGGCACGTGGTAAGCGCGATCGTCTACGGCGCATCGCTTATTATCCTCTACAGCGCATCAACGTTGTATCACGCTGCGCGCGATAAACGGGCCAAAACCTGGCTCGAAATCTTCGATCATTGCGCCATCTTCATCTTAATCGCCGGAACCTACACACCCTTTACTCTGGTGACGCTGCGCGAGAGTCTGGGGTGGAGCCTTTTCGCCATCGTCTGGGGCCTGGCCGTGGCGGGGATTATGTTCAAGCTGTTTTTCACCCGCCGCTTTCGGTTGCTCTCGACGCTGTTTTATCTCGCGATGGGCTGGCTGGCCTTATTTGCGTTTGAACCGATGATGCGCATTCTGTCGCCGGAAGCGATCACGCTCCTGGTGATCGGCGGCGTCGCCTATACGGGCGGCACATTCTTTTACCACAACAAACGAATCCGCTATTCGCACGCAATCTGGCATCTCTTTGTGCTGGTCGGCAGCGCGTGCCACTTCGGCGCGGTTGTGATGCAAATGCTGCCTCAGGTTGCCTAGCGTTGGCGCATTGCCCCGGTCGTAGGGCGAAAACTGTTTCGCCTCTACTACATGCCCTCATATACTACATTAGTATCCAAACGCCCCGGTTTTGCCTGCGTTCGGCAAAAAAATGCGGCGAATGTCGTTGAAACGTCCGCCGCATTCACCTACAATATGATAGGGCCATTGACTATTCTGAAAAAGTCGCTATCCTATCCCCAACTTCTCAGCCGATCCACCCATACGCGGCCCGCGCGCGCCAGCAGTTCCTGGCGGCGTTCAAGCAGCACGTAAGCGCCGACCATGAGCATGCCGAGGATGCCGAAGACGACCCACTGGTTGACTGCCTGCAATGGTTTGACGGCGATCCAGAGCGACCCGGCGACGAAAAAGGCGATACCCCCGACAAAAGGCACGCGCAGACGCAGCAGCATGCCGTAGCCGATGACGATCAGCGCTTCGGCGCAAAGCCACAGGGCATAGGCATAGAGCAAGCCGCCCTGCACCCGCAACGATTGTCCCAACGTTGTGCCGAGCAACAACATAAGCGCGCCGGCTTCGACCACGCGCGATACGCGGTGGCGACACTGGAAACGGCGCAATCCCTTGGCCAGCGCCAACAGATAGAGACCGGCGGGAACAACATACCACTGTGGCTCGCGAAAACCCCAGTCGGCAAGTTGGCACAACCCGGCGGCGATCAGGCTGGCGCCCGCGACGTAACCGTAGTCCAGCGCCCGCTCACGAACGGTCAGCGTGGCTAACAACAGTCCCATCGTCGCGAGAGTGAACGTCATCGGGTCGAGATCTCCGGCGGCTATCACCAGCGCCAGCAACGGGAGGAGCAGCGCGACGCCCACAACTAGCGGACCGAGCGTGGTCGGTCGCCGCCAGAGCGTCAGAGCGCGTTGTTTCGTCGCGTCGAGCACCCAGCCCAACAGCGCGACGCCCAGCAGTTCAAATCCGATCCAGGCCAGATTCCACGCCAGCGCAACGTCCAGCGCCTGGTGCAGGCTGAACAGACCGACGAGCAGCAGTCCCAGCGTCCCCCATGCGCTGATCACGTTGCGTTCACGGGTGGCGATCAGCCCCAGCAGCGCTGCCAGCACCAGGGCGGCGCCGGCCAGCGTTGCGGCGGCGCCGAGCGCCAGGAACAGCGTGCTCAGGCCGCTGAAGATGGCGCCGGCATAGAGCGCCTGCCCGGTCTGCATACGCGAACCGGTCGCGGCATTGTAACCATATCGAACGCCGACGCCCAACATGGCCTGAAGCCAGGTCGCCGCCAGCAGGATACGTGCCGCGCTGGCCGGATCGATGCCGAGGAATGCCCATTCCACGCTATGCAGCAGCGCCAGGTCGAACGCTGCGCAGGCGAGCGTGATCAACCAGGGGAGACGGTAGAACCGTGCGCCGAATGTCAAGAGCGTCGCTACTGTCGCCCAGGTTAGGCTGAGCGCGAGCGTATCGCCGAGCGCCAGCAGCGGGGCAAAGGCTAGCGTCGCGTAGCCGACCGCCTCGTACGGAATAGCGTAGGGTCGGGCGACTCGTCGCAGCGTCTGACCGACGAACACGAACGCGATGACCAGATTGCACAAAACCAGCGCCAGGTCGGCGGGCATAGGCTGCCACGCGGTGAAAAATCCGGCGCTGGCGGCCAGCATGATGCCGGTAATCCAGAGGAACGCCGCCGGGTAGCCGAGCCAGGCGCGACGCCAGACCGAACTGAGCAGGACGAGCAGTGTGGCAAAGGCCAGAAATACGCCGGTGTACAGCGGCTCGACATGCAGATCATCGCCGATCGCGACAGTCGTCATCATCAGGGTCAGCACGCCGCTCAGCAGCGCCCAGCCCAGCGCTGGCTGCACCCAGAAGCGCCAGACGCTGTGACGCAGCAGCGTGCCGCCGAGCGCATAGACAAGCGTCACGATGAGTCCCAGCCCGATCCAGGCGTCAGGCTGGATCTGCACGGCGAAATGATACAGGCTAAACACACCGCTCAACAGCGCCGCGCCCAACGCCGATGCGGCCCACAACTCCGAGCGCTGCACCATTGCATATCCGATCAGGATCGCAGCGAACAACAATGCGCCGGGCAGCCAGGGTCCGCCAATGACGGTTGTCACAACCACGGCGAGCAGTCCCAGCGTCAACCCCAGCGCCTGGAGCGCGACGGCATAGGCGCGACGCAAGCGCCCCAGTTGCCAGTATGCGCCGACGAAATAGAGCGCAGACAGCAACAAGAAGCCGATCTCCTGATGTTGGATGGCGAGATTGGTCAGGTCGAACATAGCCAGAAGCCACAGCGGCAGGAGAACGCCTTCGGCGATGAGCCCCGCCGTCGCCAGGAGAGCGCGATCATGGGCTTTTAACCAGCTCAGGCGCCCGCGATGGGCGAGCAGCGTTGTTGCGCTGGCGTAGAGCATCAGCGGCGGCAATGCCGTCTGAAATGCCGCGAAGCCGGCAAACGTCGTCCCAAACGTCTGTAACGCCGTTATCGATACGACTACGAAGCTGATCCCACACCAGGGCGCTGCATAATGCCGGGCGCGCGTTTCCAGCGCCGCGCCGAGGAACAGGTACGCCGTCGCCAACGCGCCCAGCGTGGTCAATTGCCAGCGCCACGCGATGTCGATCGTGGACAGGCTCGTCAACAGCGCAACCGGCGCCAGTGCACCGACGACCCAGATCCAGTGCGGACGGCGATCAAGCCAGGCGACCAGTGCATAACCGAAAACGCCGGCCCAGAGCGTTGCGGAGAGCGGGGCCAATTCGATGAGTCCGACAGTGCGCCAGCCGAGCAGCAGGGCCAGCAGCAACGTCGACGGCAGACCGATGTGGGCGACCCAGAACGGCCCGCGGGACAGTGCATTCTCGCCGCGCCGGCGCAACCAGTCGGCCAGCGGAATATACCCTGCCAGCCAGAAGGCGAGCAGCGGCGCGAGCCATTGATCCTCGATCATCTGTGGGGCGGCGAGAACGACGTTCGCTGCAGCAAATGCAGCCAGTGTGCTGTAGAGCATCCGACGCGTACGCCAGGCGGCCAGAATGTACACGGGCAAACTCAGTGCGGAAACCAGCAGCCACGATCCGCGCGGCGCGAGATCAAGCAGGCCGGGCCGCGAGAGTGCGAAGAACGCCAGCGGCGCGAGTAACGCGGCAACCCCTTGCAAATTCAAGCCGGCCCGCTGCAAATTGGTCTTGCGGGTCAGCCATTCGCCGCTGGCCCACAACCCGCCGACCGCGCTCGCGAGTAATGCAAACTGAACCAGCGGGGAGAAGCTTGACCAACTGAACAACACCAAAGTTAGACCGGACATCACCAGCAGGAAGCTGCCCAGCGCCAGCAGTGTCTGGCGGGTGTAGAGAGCCGCCAGCGCGTTACCCAGACGTTCGCCCAACGTCGGCGGCGCAACCGCCGCCGGTGATGTCGGCGGCGTAAATGGCCCGACAGTCGGTGCGGCGACCGGCGCAACTGACGGACGCGGCGGGATCGGCGGCGACGCGGCAGCGGGCGGCGTCTGGCCCATCGCCGCGCGATCCTGATCAATCAGTATCT
This sequence comes from Chloroflexaceae bacterium, assembly GCA_028282325.1. Classification (GTDB taxonomy): domain Bacteria; phylum Chloroflexota; class Chloroflexia; order Chloroflexales; family Chloroflexaceae; genus JANQID01. The sequence goes on from JANQID010000077.1 coordinate 109,558, forward strand.
TGATGCGGTCAGCCAGATCGGGCGCAAGGCGACCCTGATAGACCCAGCCACTTAGTCGCTGCATAACAATCGCCAATTCATCTACAGCGCGTGGGGCGTGGCGATTCTGATAGCGCGCGATGGCGACGATCGTCGCAACCAGGGTGCCGATCGGAATCAGCAGGCAGAATAGTATGAAGAATATCAATTCAATCATTGGCGCGCCTCCCTGAAGATGAAGGGTTGAAAGCAGCAAGCGAAACATCGTTCGCACCTTACGAGATGCTGGCCTGATTGTAGCTTTCGGCAATAGGGAGAACCAACGATTGAAGGGTGAATGCACGGGTGAATTGGTGCGCATTCGCGCGCCCGGCGTCTCTGCCGATTGCGCGTCTGGCAAAGTCAATTGACGCCCGCGCGCAACGATGGTACGATCGCCCGGCCCAACGCCCGTGAATTCTGCGCCCTCCGCGGCCTGTATGGAGAACCTGAAACGCTATGCCCATCGCCGATACTTCTCTGCTCATTCCGTCCGACCAGCAGCCGTTGTTCGGCAAACGCATCCTGATCACCGCTCCCCGCAATTACGCCGTTCGCTTCGCCCAGACGATCCTGGCCCGCGGCGGTTTGCCCGTGGTGATGCCCACGATTGAGACGGCTTTGCTTGCCGACTACACCGAGCTGGATCGCTGCCTGGAGCAACGCACTGCCTTCGATTGGATCGGCTTCACCAGCCGCAACGGCATTGAAGCGTTGCTGTACCGTATCGAGAATATGGGCTTGCCGGCCAGAGCCCTGAACGACTGCCGCCTCGCTGCGATTGGCAAGGACGCCGAGCGCCTGACCACGCTCGGTCTGCGAGTGGATCTGGTTCCCGCCGAGCCTAGCCCGACGGGCATCGTGGCTGAGCTAGATCGTATGCCAGACGACAACACGCGCACTATTCTCGTACCGGCGCCGGAGGTTGCAGGCGTTCCTGAACCGGATGTCATCCCCAATTTTGTCGCCGGACTGGAACGTATTGGCATGTGTGTTACCCGCGTTCCGGCCTACCAGACCCGCGCCCTGGAACGCGCCCGCTATCCGATCGAGCTCGATCTGATTCGGCGCGGTGCAGTCGACGCCATCGCCTTCAGCAGCGCGGCGGAGATCGAGGGCTTTCTGCGTATGATCGACGCACCGGATGACTATCAACGCTGCGCAATCGCCTGCTTCGGCCCCTACACCGCCGCCAACGCCCGGCGGTTGGGCCTCGTGCCCGATGTTGTGGCCGCCAACTTCAGTTCGTTCGATGGATTCGCCGAGGCGCTCGCCGCGCATATGCGCTAAGACGGACGGATCAGGCTACAATTAGGAGAGGCATTCGCCGCTATTCTGGAGCGCTGTTGGAGGCAAACAGTTATGACTACCACCGATTTGCTCAAGCAACGAGTCGCCGAGCACGCCGTCGGGTACATTCGCAGCCATACAGTTGTCGGTCTGGGCACCGGCTCAACGATGCGTTTCGCGCTGGAGGAACTGGCGCGCCGTCTCAATGCCGGCGAATTGAGCGATGTCGTCGGTATTCCTACGTCGCAACGTACCGCCGACATTGCCCACGATCTGGGCATCCCGTTGACCACGCTCGAAGAAAACCCCAAGCTGGATCTCGCCATCGACGGCGCAGATGAAATCGATCCCGACTTGAACGCGATCAAGGGCGGCGGCGGCGCGTTGCTTCGCGAGAAGATCGTCGCTTCCGCCGCACGTGAGTTCATCATTATCGCCGATCACACCAAGCTGGTGACGCAACTGGGCGCGCGTTTCAAGCTGCCGGTTGAGGTGACGCCCTTCGGGACGCCGTTGATCCGGCGGCGCCTTGAAGCGATGGGAGGGAGCGTCGAATTGCGCCTTGCTGCCAACGGGCAGCCCTACCAGACCGACAATAGCAACCAGATCCTCGACTGCGCCTGCGGCCCGATCGCCGACCTGGTGGCGTTGAACCAGACGCTGTTGAATATGCCCGGCGTCGTCGATCACGGCCTGTTCCTGGGTATGGCCCGCCGCGCGATTATCGCCGATGAGACCGCGATCAAGATACTGGAGCGTTGATTAAACAGCTTGACCGTCATCTGCGGGTTAAACCAGATCGGGATCAGGCCAAGAAAGCGGATGCCGCACCCAGTGGTAGAGTCCGCCGACAATCAGTTCCGGCGGGCCAGACGGCGTTTCCGTTCTTTAGACTGCTGGCTAGCCGTAAAACTATGCACCACAATAATCCATAAACTTGTTACAACTGTCATAGCCGCCGCAGACATACAAAAACCTCTACGGCGCAACAGGCGCAACCTGTCGTCGGATCGCAGAGGTTGAACAACGAGCGGTAACAGCGACCAGTATAGCACACGTTGCTCTAGCATTAGTTTGATCAGCAAGCCGTGCTATAATGGAAGGACGGAAGTCGCTTAGCATATTGTCAGGAACCTATGCCCTTCGGCGCACATATGTCGATCGCAGGAGGGGTCTCGAAGGCGTTCGCCCGCGGCGAGCATATCGGCTGCGACACAATGCAGATCTTTTGCAAGAATGATCGCCAGTGGTCTGCCCGTCCGTATTCGCCTGAAGAGATTGCCGCCTACAAAGCAGAACAGGAACGCACCGGCATCAGGCCGGTCGTTGTCCATGCTTCGTACTTGATTAATATGGCGGCGCCGGCCGAAGATCTGTGGTCGAGATCGATCGCCGGCCTCGTCGATGAGCTGGAACGTTGCGCATTGCTCGATATTCCATACCTGGTCGTCCATCCTGGCGCACATGTGGGCAGCGGCGTCGAAGCCGGAATTCAACGCATCGCCGAAGCACTCGACCAGATCTTTCACGACGGCGTCGGTGATAGGACGATGGTGCTGCTCGAAACAACCGCTGGTCAAGGAACGGCGTTGGGCTGGCGTTTCGAGGAGATCGCCCAGATCATCGAGCACGTCGCGACGCCGGAGCGGCTGGGCGTATGCATCGACACCTGCCATCTGTTCGCCGCCGGGTACGATCTGCGTACCGCCGAGACCTACGCGGCGACTTTCACCAACTTTGATCGAATTATCGGCCTGGATCACCTCAAAGTGATCCATTTGAACGACTCAGCTCGTGAACTCGGCAGCCGGGTCGATCGTCATGAGCACATCGGGAAGGGTCAAATCGGGCAGGAAGGATTTCGCTTTCTGGTCAACGATCCGCGCCTCCGGGCGCTCCCGATGATCCTTGAAACGCCTAAAGGCAAAGACATGGCCGAAGATGTTGAAAACCTCGGCCTGTTGCGCTCGCTCGTTGATCCATCTTTGGCACAGCATGAACAACGAGCGGTGATATAGTACCAGTCGTGCGATGTGTAGGAGTGAACGATGTTCAAATCCCGCAAGTTTCTCTGGCTGGTCGTCGTTGTCGTAGTCGTGGCTGTGATCTGGCGTTGGCGACAACAGCGCGCCGGAGAACAGGGGCTGAACGGGCGCGATAGCGCTACTACGTTTGGGTCTTCGACTGCCGCTACGACGCCATCCCAGGGAGCCAACGCCGCCCGGAGCGGAACCTCGTCGGCAACTAGTCGTCGGATCGTCACACGAGTCCATAAGGGAGTGCCGCCGCCCGCGAATGCATCGAAACCAGCGGATCAACCGCAAACCGGCGAGCCGGCTGTAGAAGCGCCGCAAGCACCGGAAGCGCCCGCGTCAACTGAAGTTCAACCGGTGAATATCAACGCAGCAACGATTGATGCCCTGGTTGAGTTGCCCGGCATCGGCCCTGTGTTAGCACAGCGCATTGTTGAATATCGCGAAGCAAACGGCCCGTTCAGCTCTGTCGAGGGGCTCGGCGTCGTGCAGGGCATCAGCGCGGCGCTCGTCAGCGAGCTTACCCCATACGTGCAGGTTTAGAACGTGCAAGCGAGGGTCGCGACAGAGCATATGCCGATCGCGACCCTCGCTGCGGTTTTCTCCAGGCTGTCGCTCTACCGCTCTGATTCCGCGTAACATACCGCTAAAGCCCTTGTTTCTCCTCACTGCTGATGCTATAATCCATCTATTATCCTGGTTTTTGTCGAACGCTTGATAGGCCTGCCGTGGCGAAATACTCCTCTCACGCGGCCTGAGTTTTTTCCTGCTATCATGCGCGTTTTAATGCTTTCATGGGAATATCCGCCGCATACTGTCGGCGGCCTTGGCAAGCACGTCGCCGAACTCGTTCCCGGCTTAACCAGACGTGGTATCGCTATATCGTTGATCACGCCGTTGCTCCGTTCCGGCGCTGAGCGCGAAATGATCAATCCGAGCACGCACATCTTCCGCGTAGTTCCGCCTATGATGGATGAGTATGACTTCCTGACATTTGCGCTTGAAACTAACCAGACCCTCGAACGCGCCACGCAACGGCTGATCGATGAGTTTGGCCATTTTGATCTTATCCATAACCACGACTGGTTGACGGCCCCTACAGCCATCGCGCTCAAGCACCAGTTGAAGATACCGCTGATCACGACGATTCACGCCACCGAGCACGGTCGAAATCAAGGCTATCTGCATAGCCGGCAATCGCGCCAGATCCATGAAATTGAACAGAGCCTGATGCACGAAGCCTGGCGTGTCATCGTCTGCTCGGCATTTATGAAAAACCAGCTCGCCATGCACTTCTACACTCCGCCGGATAGAGTCGATGTCACGCCCAACGGCGTGCATATTCAACCCGGCCCATTTTATAGCTCTGAAGAGCGCTACGCATTTCGCCGCCGTTTCGCCGATCCTCACGATCACATTGCGCTGTACGTCGGGCGTATCGTCTATGAAAAAGGTTTGCATACATTAGTAGACGCCTGGCCGCAGATCCTCAAGCATGTCCGCGCCCGCCTGGTGATCGCCGGCGCCGGAGCGCAACTCAACGAACTCAAGGCGCATATCAAAGCGCTGGGACTCAAGGAGTGGATCACATTCACCGGCTTTATTCCCGACGAAGATCGCGACCGGCTCTACCGCGTCGCCGATGTTGCCGTGTTCCCGTCGCTCTACGAGCCGTTCGGCATCGTTGCACTGGAAGCGTTCGCCGCCGAGTGTCCCGTTGTGGCGTCAAATACCGGCGGACTTACCGAGGTCATTCGGCCGCACGAGACCGGCATCGCCGTTGAGCCGGGGAATGTCGATTCGTTGGTGTGGGGCATTCTGCATACGCTTCAGAACCCGGAGTGGTCGCGCGCGCGCGCCACAAACGCTCTGCACGAAGTCAGCGCTCATTATATATGGGATCGGGTCGCACGCGAGACGCTGAGCGTGTATAATCGAGTCTATCAGGAATGGCTCGCCAGCGGTTGGGGCAAAGAGATCGTTATGCGAACGGAGACACATCCTTGACCAACATCGATCAACTCCTCAAGCAAGGCATCGATGCCGCACGCACCGGACGACGCGACAACGCGCGCGCGTTGTTGATGCGAGTGATCGAAGCCGATGAGCGCAATGAACTCGCCTGGTTGTGGCTGTCCAGCGTGGTAAACGAAGAAAGCGACCGCCGCATATGCCTGGAGAATGTGCTTGAGATTAATCCAAACAATCCTCAGGCGCAACGCGGCATTGCGGTGCTCAATGAACGCTCGCGACAGTCAGCCTCGCCGGACCCAGCTTCAACGCCAACAACGCACGCCGACGCGCCCAATCCTCCCGCCACCGGGGCGACGATCGCGCTCGAACCAGAGAAGCCGCAGGCGGAGACGGCCAAACAGCCCGCCGAAGTTGCTGCCGATTCAGACGATTACGCCTGCCCGTACTGCGGCGCACAGACCAGCCCGAAACTCTCGCACTGCCCGGCGTGCCGTCGCAGCCTGATGATTCGTGGGCAGCCGCCGGAAAAACGCTCGACAGCGCTGACCATTCTGGCGATTCTGTGGGGCATTGGCAGCCTGTTTGCGTTGCTGGCGACTGTCGGTGTCTTGTTATTGACGCTGCCGCTTATCCAGATGACGATGGAATTTGGGGCCGCGTTTCCATTCGGATTACTTACGCCATTGATCATAGCGATAATCTATACCGGTGTAAACATCGCCATTACCGTTGGCCTGTTGCGCCGCCGGCGTTGGGCCTATATCATCAATGTCATCCTGCTCGTCTTGAATGTTATCGGCATACTTCTCGCGCTCATCTTTGGCGCCGCCGTGATGGCGCTGCTGGTTGGGGGAATGGCCAGCGCCGATCTGCCGGCGGATGCGTCGATTCTTACCCTGTTTTCCGGCGGCGTCGGCTTCCTGATCGGCCTGGCTCCGATCATATTGATTGCCGTTCTCACCTATCTGAGCTATGGCGACTTCTACGGCCCCAAACTGCGTATCACAACCACCATCGGCGATCAGGACGCCGAGGGGCATTATAATATCGGCGTGGCGTGCAAGAATCGCGGGATGTGGTATATGGCCGCCCGCGAATGGGCGACGGCAGTTCACATGAGTCCGAATGACGCCGATTATCGCCGCGCCCTGGGGCTGGCCTATGCGCAACTAAAACGTTTCGACGACTCTTTGCAGGAGTTGCGTTCGGCACAGGATCTGGCGCCCAATGATGCCCGGATCCACGAGGATATAACAGTGATCGAACGGTTGGCCATCGGGAAGACCAGATAGGCTAGGTAGCCAGATCAGGATAGATATGGCAGGAAATAGTATCGGACAGGCGTTTCGATTGACAACCTGGGGCGAATCGCATGGCCCGGCGGTTGGTTGCACGGTCGATGGCTGCCCGTCGGGGTTGGCCATCGGCGAAGCGGATATTCAACGTGCGTTGGATCGACGCCGCGTCGGTCAAAGCAAGGTCAGTTCAGCACGGCAGGAGCCGGATCGCGTGCAGATCCTTTCCGGCGTGTTTGAGGGCCACACAACCGGCGCGCCGATCGCGATGGTTGTCTACAACACCGACGCCAAATCGTCGCACTATGAGCCGATCAAAGATCTGTATCGCCCCGGTCACGCCGATTATTCCTGGGATGCCAAGTACGGCTTTCGCGACTGGCGCGGCGGTGGACGGAGCAGCGCCCGCGAGACGATCGGGCGCGTGGCCGGCGGTGCTATCGCCCAGGCGTTGCTGGCGACCGCCGACATGCAGATCCTGGCCTATACCCTGGCGCTGGGCAATGGGAGTGGTGTGACCGGCGACATTCTGTTTGCCGAGAACTTCGACGAAGCCGAAATCGAGCGCAACATTATGCGCTGCCCCGACGCCGCAGTCGCCGAACAGATGGTCGAGCGGGTCGAGGCGGCGCGTCGTTCGCTCGACTCGCTGGGTGGCATTGTCGAAGTGCGTGCGCGCGGCGTGCCGCCGGGGTTGGGCGAGCCGGTCTTCGACAAGCTGCAAGCCGATATTGGCAAGGCGATGTTTAGCATCCCGGCGATCAAGGGGGTGGAGTTCGGCGAGGGCTTTGGAGTCGCGGCGCTGCGCGGCTCGGAAAATAACGACCCGTTCGTTCGCCGACCTGACGGCGGCGTTGGCACGGCCAGCAACCGGCACGGAGGCATTCTGGGCGGTATAAGCACTGGCGAAGAGATCATCGTGCGCCTAGCGGCCAAGCCCCCGGCTTCCATCGCTCAACCTCAATCGACGGTTGATCGTGACGGCAACCCGGCTGAGATTACCGTTCACGGACGCCACGACCCGACAGTGTTGCCGCGCCTTGTGCCAATCGCCGAGGCGATGCTGGCGCTGACGCTGGCCGATCATCTGCTTCGCCAACGTATGGCGCGCGTCTGACCTGATATGATGAGCGATAGTTCCGACGCTATGAACGAGGCGGAGTCGACTCCGCCATCACGAACGGAGGAGCGCGGAGGCTGGAAGATAGACCGCTGGTCGCTGTTCCCGGCCCTCGCGGCGGGGTTGTGCTGGGCCGGCGCAATCGCCCTCCTGCTCCTGATTGATTTGCGCACCGAACCCGGCTGGTTCGCCCCGCAACGGCTGTTGTTTTATGCCCTCGCGCTCGGCGCAGGGCTGTTGACATTCACACCGGTCGAGTTGCATATGCAATTGCCCGGCCTGGCATTTGAAGGCGTCGCTGGGACGGCGCTGTTGCTATACACGTTGGCGTTCACGCCGCCACCGACCGGCTGGTTGCTCGATCCACCCGATCTGCCCGTGTATGCGCTGCTCGCCATCGCGTTGTTCTGGAGCGTGGCGGCGATTATGCTGCCGTTCGTCTATGCCTTGAGCCAGAGGCTTTTCAAGCAACGCGCGCGCCGCTCCGATTTGCGCCGCGCGCGTCGGCAGGCGTATGAGTTTGGCGTCCTGGCGGCATGCATCGTGGTATTGGCCGGGTTGCGCGTATTGACCTGGGTCAGCATACTTCTGGTGATCTTGATCCTGATTACCGCCGAGTTGCTCTTCCTGGCGCGCGTAAAGACCGAAAGCACATAAGACGTTGGCAGCAAAATCCCCGTGGCGGCTATCCCGATAACCTAAGCGACGGACAACTGAGGAGAGTTATGATCAACATTGCAATTATCGGCATGGGGATGATCGGGGTGTCGCTGGGGATGGCTCTGCGCTCGGTCGAACCACAAGACTCGTACCTGGGTGAGATCACGGTTGCTGGTTACGATGCAAATGCTGTTCATACCCGTGAATCCCGCGGACGCCTGGCGATTGATCGCGAAGCGCGCTCGGTGGAAGATGCTGTGCGGGATGCACACATCGTTGTTGTGGCCACGCCCGTTCAGGCTATCCGGGATGTGTTCGCGCAGCTGGCCGCGCATCTGCCATCTGGCGTGATCGTCACCGACGTCTCAAGCACCAAAGCCCAGGTTGTCGCGTGGGCCGCCGAGCTTTTGCCCCCCGGCGTCGATTTCGTCGGCGGCCATCCGATGGCCGGCAAAGAACAGTCCGGCCCCAAGTCCGCCGACCCGCAACTATTCAAAGAGGCGATTTATTGCCTCACGGCGGCGGCCAATATCCGCCAGGAATCGATCGACGCCATTCACGCGCTGGTCAAGACCATTGGCGCCAAGCCTTACTACATCGATCCCGTCGAGCACGACGCCTACGTCGCCGGCATATCGCATCTGCCGTTTCTGCTTTCGGCGGCGCTGGTCGAAGTTACCAGCCGCAGCCCGGCGTGGACCGAGATGGCGCCGCTGGCGGCCAGCGGCTTCCGCGATCTCTCCCGGCTGGCCTCCGGCGACCCGGTGATGCATCGTGACATCTGTCTGACGAACCGGCAGGGCCTGATACGCTGGATCGACGAAACAATCACGCTGCTGCAACACATACGCACCGATCTGGAGCAAGGTGATCGCGAGCGTATCGATGAGTTCTTCCGCCACGCCAAAGCCGCGCGCGACGAATGGCTGGAGAGCCGCCTGCAGATGCGACCGGGCGAGGCTGATTTTGAGCATGTTCCCCAGGTTGAACGCCCGCGCTTATTTGGTTTCCGCAAGCCATCGGATCGCGATAGCAAGCGGCGTTCCTGATGCTGCATTGTGATCTCTGCGCCTATGGAATGCCGCTGGATCGGCGCCGACCGTGAACTCGGTTTGCCAAAGGCTTGACATGCACAAAAAATTTGTGCTACACTTCACGAGATTTCCCCAGCAGCTTGATCATGAGACGAGCACGTAACGCTTCAAAGCTATGCTAGCAATCAATGGCCAGGCTGCGCCTGAACCTTATCAACCGCGGAGGATCGTGTGGAACGATTAGATACGCCACCAGATGTCGTTATTCGGCGCTTGCCGCTCTATGCTCGAAGTCTACGCTATCTTCTTCAGGAAGGCGTTCACTCCGTTTCTTCGCAAGAGCTTGGCGAACGTATTAATGTTACCGCTGCGCAGATTCGCAAGGATCTTTCCTACTTCGGCGAGTTTGGCAAGCAAGGCATCGGCTATGATGTTCAGAAACTGCTCAGCCATATTGAGCACATCTTAGGGTTGACCCAGGAATGGCCTATCATCCTTGTCGGCACCGGACATCTCGGACAGGCGATCGCTCGTTACGAAGGGTTTCGTAGTCGCGGGCTGCGGCTGGTCGGATTGTTCGACGACGATCCGGCCAAGGTCGGTCAGAGCGTTGATAGTATGCTCATTCTCAGCAACGAGGAAATCTCCCGCGTTGTGCAGGAACAGGGTGTGAAACTAGCGATTATGGCTGTGCCGGCCTCGTGTGCGCAGGATGTCACCGACCTGCTCGTCGCCGCCGGCATCCGCGCCATTCTGAGCTACGCGCCGATCATTGTGCAGGCGCCCGAAGGCGTGTGGGTTCGCTATATCGACCCAATTGCGGTTTTGCACAGTATGACCTATTACCTGGCGCGCTATGAGAGCAATTTATTCTGAAAACCTGTCTGCAAAGCAGCATAAAGCACACTGATCCAGTCTTCCATGAAAACCTTTGCCGAAGGATTCGACAGCAAGCGCGCTCAGATATTCAATATTCTGCCGGGGTTGTGAGACTGGCCCAGTCTTTTCAGTATACAAAAGACCTGACAGGTTTCCAAAACTTGTCAGGTCTGTCAGCTCTCCACTCACCACTCAGTATTATTCCTTCGTCAGCTCGCGGCTGATCACCAGGCGCTGGATTTCGCTGGTTCCTTCGTAGATCTCGGTAATCTTGGCGTCGCGGAAGAAACGCTCGACAGGGTACTCCTTGCTGTATCCATTCGAGCCGAAGATCTGCACCGCTTTTGTCGTTGTCCACATCGCTGTCTCCGAGGCGAACACTTTCGCCATTGCCGCATCCTTGATGAAGTCCAGCCCCTGATCCTTGCGCCAGGCGGTCTCGTACACCAGCATCCTGGCGGCTTTGATGCGCGTCGCCATATCCGCTAGTGTGAAGCCAACGGCCTGGAAATCGGCGATGCGCTGGCCAAACTGCTCACGCACTTTCGCGTAGTTGAGCGCCGCCTCGTAGGCGCCCTGGGCAATGCCCAGCGCCTGCGCTGCAATGCCGACCCGGCCGGCATTCAAAATCGTCATTGCAATTTTGAAGCCCTGGCCTTCTTCACCCAACCGCCGCCGCACCGGAATGCGGTAGTTGTCATACGCCATCTGGCAACTATGGGCGCTGCGTATCCCCAGCTTGTTCTCAACCTTCATAATGCTCACGCCCGGCGCATGAGTATCGACGAGAAACGCGCTGATGCCGCGATGGCCTTGGCTCGCATCGGTCATCGCCATCAAAATGATCGTATCAGCGTGGTCGCCGTTAGTTATCCAATTCTTGATCGCGTTGATCACGTACGCGTCGCCATCGCGCACTGCCGTGGCCTTCTGCGAAGCCGCGTCGCTGCCGGCGCCCGGCTCGCTCAGCGAAAACGCGCCCAGCGCTCGGCCACTCGCCAGCGGGACGAGCAGTTCACGTTTTTGCTCCTCCGTGCCAAACTTTTCGATGCCATAGCACACCAGCGAGTTGTTCACCGATGCGATGACGCCGAGCGAGGCATCAACCCGGCTGAGTTCTTCGATGATGATCGCGTATGACATATAGTCAAGGCCAGCGCCGCCGTATTCCTCGCTCACCGCGACGCCGAGCAGGCCCATCTCCCCCATGCGTTGCACCAACGCCCCCGGCCATTCCATCTGTTCGTCGCGCTCGGCGGCGGTAGGAGCAGCTTCCTTTTCAGCAAACTGTCGCACGGTATCGCGAAGCAAAACATGATCTGCGGAAAGCTGGAAATCCATTGCGAGAAACCTCCTCTTACTTGTGACGGCGCTATTGATGACGCTCCCGGCAGCCGACCAGATCCGCCCGGAGCATGCCCATATACAGGAATGCTTTCCATTCTATGCCAGAACCCGCGCCGCCGCAACCGCTGCCGTGCCTCGTGCCTGGCTCGCAGATTAATCTTCGTTTAACCTTTTGCTAATTTGACAAAACTACAGGTAAACCTTAGTATTAACTGACTAATTTCTGTGGGATACCCAAAAATTCATTATTCTAGTTGCGGAGTGATTGGACTCTCGCGATTTTGGCCTGCTGCGTCGGGCAGTAATTTTCTGCTTTCAAAACGCCGTAAAACGCAAACAAGGTCTGGCATATCAAACGATGGCGCTTCGCCGGGAATCCCATTGCCGGAGCGGGACACGCCTGATTGCAAAGGAGATCCTTATGAAAACAGAGACAAACTCTGCATCTGTCACGCTTGAACGTCTGGCAGTAGGTCAGACGGCCAGCATTGTCCGCGTTGGCGGCGAAAAAGCCGCCCGCCGGCGTCTGCTCGAAATGGGCCTGGTGACCGGCGAAACGGTGAAGGTCGAGCGAGTTGCGCCGCTGGGCGACCCTATCGAAATCGTGGTCAAAGGCTATCACCTCAAATCCTGATCGCTGACCACTCATCATTCATCACTGGCAGCATCTATACGAGAGACAGTATGTTGCAGCAAGTGTTGCGCGAGATCGAACAAGTACGCGAGCCGGTCAGTTTGAGTGCATTGGCGCGCAAGCTTGAGGTGGAGCAGAGTGTCCTGGAGGGGATGCTAACCTTCTGGGCGCGCAAGGGACGGATCAGCGTGAACGACGTTGACGAGCAAACCTGTGCGATGGGCGCCGGTTGCGCCAGTTGCGCCGCTGGCGCCGGATGCTCGTTCGCAGGCATGACGCGCCGCGCACCTTTGCGCTGGCTGATCTCTGAGGAAGCTGTAGAACGGCGTCTCGCGTCCCCAACGTAATTATGGGCGGCGGGTCACATAGGCCTTCCGCACATGGACTCGCGGGTTGTAAAAGCCGTTTTGGACGAGGAACGCGAACCTGTTACCGCTGCTGGATTTCCTGCAAATCACTCTGGCGCTGGTGCTGCTATGGCTCGTAGTCGTCCTCATCCGCACGGTGCTGCAATCTCGCGAGCAATTCGCCCGCCGGTATTATGATCGCCATCGACGCCGGGCTCACATTACCGACGCCGACGCATCAGAACAGCCGGATCTCCCCGCCAATGACATCCCGACGCCGCAGCGTCGACGCCGCAAGCGCCGGCAGCGGCGGCGTGCAACACCTGAGACAGTAATATACAGCCAGGATAGTGACCCATAATGATTCAGCGATCTTTCGTGTTACTATGGCTGCTGAGCAGCACGATGCTGCTCAGCGGATGCGGGAATGCCGCCGAACCCGCAACGCTCGCCCCACCGCCCGCGCCAACTGCCGTTCCCGCGGCGATCCGCCCGACCGTCACGCAAACAGTTCCGCCGACTGCTACGGCGACGATCGCGCCCAGTCCGTCGCCGACCCTCACGCCCACACCGGAACCGCAGACAGCGCGCTTCGCGGTGATCGGCGATCTGGGCGAGCCTGGGTCGATTTCCGCCGCCGTGGCCGAACTGGTGCAAAGCTGGGAGCCGGAGTTTATCGTTACGACCGGCGATAACAATTTCCCCAACGGCGAAGCCGAAACCATTGACGCCAACATTGGCCAGTACTATCACGCCTATATTCACCCCTATCAGGGCGACTATGGCGCGGGAGCGGAAACCAACCGGTTTTTTCCCATACTGGGCAACCACGACTGGGACGTCCCCGGCGCAACTCCCTACTTCGACTACTTCACACTGCCAGGCAATGAGCGTTACTACCGCATCGTGCGTGGACCAACGGCGATCTATGCGCTCAACAGTATGCCGGGCGAGCCGGATGGCATCGATCAGGAATCGGTGCAGGCGGCCTGGCTCCAGCAGGAGTTGGCGGAATCCACCGCTTGCTGGGATCTCGTCTTCTTCCATCACACCGCCCACACCTCCGGGCATCGCGGCCCCAGCCCATGGATGCGCTGGCCGTACCAGGAATGGGGCGCGGATGCCACGCTCTCAGGCCATAACCACATCTACGAACGGGTGATGGTCAATGGCTTTCCCTATCTGACGAATGGGCTGGGCGGCGCGCCGCGCTATGCGTTCGCCGATTCTTTCGCCGAAGGCAGCGCGGTGCATTACAACGCTGAACACGGGGCTATGCTGGTCGAAGCGGTTGATGGGCGGATTACGTTCCGTTTTGTCACCATCGGCGGCGAGCTAATCGATACATTCACGCTGGAGAAACCGTGCGACGGGGCGCAGTAGACTGGTTGCGAAAATCAGTGGAACGATGCGAGATGTTCACTTGACAAACATGTCTTGTTCGTTCATACTCACTTTATGTATTCGCACACACAATAAACTAGTGTGAGAAGTTGCGATCTGCGCTGTGTCTGTGCGCTATCCTATCCCGCTCGCCGGGCTACCTGGCCTGTGCAACGAGGCCGGTAGGCGGCGTCTGTGACCGATAGCAGCCGCGCACCGCAATCCATTCCTGGAGCAAAACATGCGAGTCGCGTCAATGAAACAGTATACCCACGTCCTGGTGATTGTGCTCGTTGCCGGTCTCTTGCTGGCCGCCTGCGGCGCCCCTGAGGCTGTGGTGGCGCCGACCGAAGCCCCGGCGCCCGCTGCCACCGTCTCCGAGGAACCCACTGCCGCGCCTGAAGAGCCCACTACCGCCCCTACGGAGGAACCCACCGCTGCGCCCGCCGAACCAATTGTCCTGAACGTCGGCGCCAAGTGCGGCCCGAGCCCGCACGCGATGCCGCTGTTCATTGCGCTGGCCAACAGCGACGGCGGCCAGTTTGAACACGGGCAGATCGAGTTTGTTCCCGTCACCGAGCCCTCGCAAATGGCGGCGTTGCTCGGCAACGCCCAAGTCGACGCGATGGTCGGCTTCGTCGCCCAGACCGCCAACATCTTTCAGAAGGGCGGCGTCGATAATCTGCGCCTGATCAGCGTCCCGCTCTGGCGCGCCTTCTACGTCGTCGCTACTGAGGATGTGGCAAGCTGGGCCGACCTGCAGGGCGAGCCCATCCTGATGCCCGATCCGCAGGGCGGCCCCTCGCAACTGGCCCGTACGGCGATGCAGCAGGCCGGGTTCGACCCGGAAACCGATTTCGAGATCCAGAACATGCCAGCTTCGCAGATCATCCAGTTGATGATCGCTGGCCAGGCTCGTGCAGCAGTCGTCTCGGAACCGTTCAGCACCATGCTGATCAACAAGTCGCGCCAGGAAGGCGCCGCGCCACTGCAGATCGCCCCGATCAGTCTGTACAATGTGTATACCGCCGAGAGCGCCTGGCCGGACGATGCCCTCCCGATGGAAGGCTTCCTGGCATTGCAGGAGACGCTCGACGATCCGGAACGCCTGGCACTGCTGCAGGAGTTTGAAGCTGCCTACTACGAGGCTGTCGATTTTATGCAGACCAATCCGGAAGAGGCTAGCCAGTTGGTCGTTGCGCAACTGGGCGAGTACTGCGACAGCAATATGCAGCCCCAGGCTCTGGCGGCGTCGATCAGCAGCGAGCGCATGCTCTTCAATCCGTATCCCGCCGCGGATCTGCAGCCCGACCTGAGCGCCTATATCGAAACCATCACCGGCACAGCGATTGACGAAGCATTCTATGCCCCAGCTGAGGTATCGATCGCGCCCAGCGCTCCGTTTGCCGAGGCCGCCCCTGAGCCCGCTGCTACGGCGGAAGTGAACGCCGATCTGCCCACGCTGCAGATCGGCGCCAAATGTGGCCCGACTCCCCATGCGATGCCGCTGTTCACAATGATCGGCCAGAACGGGATGGTCTTCGACGACTTCAATCTCGAATATGTTGCGGTGGCCGATTCCTCCCAGATGGCGGCGCTGCTGACCAATGCGCAGATCGATGTGATGCTGGGCCAGATCGTCCAGACCGCCCGCATGCAGGCAACGGCTGTACCCGACCTGCGCCTGTGGAGTACGTCGATGAGTCGGGGCTTCTACGTGATGGGAGCTGACGATGTAAGCAGTTGGGAAGACCTTGTCGGCAAACGCATCCTTATGCCTGGCCCTACCAGCGGCCCGACTAACCTCGCGGTCGCCTCGATCCGCACCGCCGGGCTTGACCCCGAAACCGATTTCAGCATCGAGTATATGCCTGCCTCACAGATCGTGCAGTTGATGGTTGCGGGCGAAGCCCCGGCCGCAGTCGTGGCTGAGCCCTTTGTGACGATGATCATCAACAAGTCGCGTCAGGAAGGCGACACACCGATCGATGTGGCCCCGATCGATCTCTACGCCCTGTACGAGTCGGAGCAATGGAACAGCGGTGAGTTGCCGCTCGATGGTATCCTGACGCTGCAAGGAGTATTGGACGACCCCGATACCCGTGCGGCATTCGAGGCGTTTGTGATCGAGTACAACGCAGCGATCGCCTTTATGCAGGAGAGTCCGGAAGAGGCAAGCAAACTGATTGCCGCGCAGCTTACCGAGCAGTGCGACAGTATGATGCAGGCCAAACCGATCCAGATAACCCTGGGGAGTGAGCGACTGGTCTATGCGCCGAAACCGGCGGTCGATCTGCTCCCAGATCTGGACACCTATATTGAACTGGTGTTGAACGACGAAGTGAACGATACGTTCTATGCCCAGCCCTGATCTCGACAAGGTGCGCCTGGGGTTCATCCCTCAGGCGCGCCGGTTGTTCCTGGTACGCAACCCCTTGCGAACGGCGGCCTGGGGAACGACCCTGGCCTGGGTTATCTCGATTGGAACCCTCCTGCTGCTCTGGCATATGGCCGCTAGCTTCTATCCATCCGCCATCTTGCCTGGCCCCAGCGAAACACTGGAAGCCTTGATCTGGCTCGTTGGGCGCGCGAGTTTCTATACACATCTTCGCCTGACAGCCGGACGAGGCGCGGCAGGATTTACCCTGGCGATGAGCATCGGTGCAACGTTGGGCTTTCTTATGGGCCGTTATCGACTTATCGCGTGGCTGCTCAATCCGCTGGTCGCAATTAGCACTATGGTTCCACCGATTTTCTGGGTTGCGGTGATGATTATCTGGATGGGCCTCGGTTCTGGCCCGCCAGTTCTGGTGGTGACAATAACAGCCACCCCACTGGTTGCAGTGAATGTCGCGCAAGGTATGCGCAGCATTCCGCCCCGCCTGCTGGAGATGGCGAACATCTTCCGGGCGAGTTGGATGACGCGCCTGCGCGAGGTTTATCTGCCGGCGCTTAGCGGCCACCTGTTCGCCGCCGCCTTGATTGCGGTGCGGTTTGCCTGGCGCACGGTGATTATGGCCGAGTTTATCGGCAGCACGAATGGGCTGGGCAACCGCCTGGCCTGGGCCCGCCAGAATCTGGAAATGGATCTGGCGTTTGCTTATCTGCTGGTGATGGTGAGCATCGGTATGACCCTGGAATACGGCATCCTGCGGCCAGCCAAACGCCGTCTGGTTTGGGAAGCCGATGCAGAAGACGGCGACGACACAGCAGAAGGAATCCGCAACCGCCACCCAGCCGCCGCCTTCCAAGCGGTATCCCAGCAACATTGACGCCGGGAACTGGCAATCTACCAAACGATGCTACCCATGCCGCATGTCACCCTGCACGGCGCCGCTGGCAGCGTGCAGGGTCTCGGCGTTGGGGGAATCGGAGATTCTTCGCTGCGCTCAGAATGACACCATACGGTGTCTCCCATATTGTTTGGTAGCTTCCAGCCGTTTTGGACAACCTATACTTTGCCTCTCTGTGAGAACAGCCAAGAACTATGCGGCTCATTGTCCAATTGCAACATGTAGCCAAGCAATTCGGCACGCTGCCGGTGATTGCCGATGTAAGCGTGACCCTGGTGGCAGGGGAGATCATTTCGCTGGTTGGACCGTCAGGATGCGGCAAATCAACGCTGCTGCGGATCATTGCCGGAGTCGAAACGGTCGGCGACGGACAAATGCAGCGCTATATTGCGCCGGAGCGGATCGGCTTCGTCTTTCAAGATGTGCGCCTGCTCCCTTGGCGCACGGCCTTGGAAAACATCACCTTTGTGCTGCGCGATCGAATCGCCGACAAGACACAGCGCTACGCCCGTGCTCAACGGGCGCTCCAGGGAGTCGGGTTGGCGGGCTTCGAGGGATATTTTCCACATCAGTTGAGCGGCGGGATGCAAAAGCGGGCAGCGATCGCTCGCGCATTAGCAATCGATGCCGAGTTAATTTTGTTCGACGAGCCGTTTTCCGACCTGGATTTGCCCTTGCGCTTGCTGCTCATTCAGGAAATCCAACACGTCTTGAAGGATCGCGGGAAAACCGCCGTGTATGTGACGCACGACATCCGTGAAGCTCTGACCTTGAGCGACCGGGTGTATGTCCTTTCTGCACGCCCGGCGTATGTCAAGGAGATCATCGATCTCCACGAATTGCCCCGCCGGGAAAGCCGAACCGGCGCACTCACGCCGGAACTGCTGGCGATCGAAGCGCGCATCATCGCCGCGTTGCAGACCGAGACACGTGTACAAGCGGACGAGAGTTCCATTCGATAATTTTTGTTTGCCACCCATATATGGCTGTTCTCACCACGAAGACCTGGCAGGATATTCCCGTCAGGTCTTCGTGGTGATATGGAGCGATCTGGATCGATCTGCTGGTGCTGTTAGGCCACTGATACAAACCTACATTGACGGCGTCGCTCAATTGAGCGATGCCGTCAAGTTATACTCCCATGTATGCGTATGCTTCAGATCACCCTGATTGACAGTTATGACAGATGAGGATTCCAGCGCCTGGACTGTCTGCTCGATCAGCGTCATCAGAACATCCAGCGCTTGAGGACAAAGATATAAACCGTATCGCAACAGCCACAGCTGAGCCATATCCGCGCTATTCCACAGCAGCGTAACATAGGGCGTGGCCAGCGTGTCGCGATTCTCAGGGGCATAATGATGGAGTGTACGCGCAATCATCAGCAGTTCATCGGGGTGGAAGCTTAATACCAAGCGCTCCCAACGCAGATGTAGTGTACCGTGTTCACATTGGGCGATGACATGGCGATCATCGTAGGTTGCAATCGGGGTCATCTGGTAGCACATCGATGCTTCTCCTCTCTGCATCTCTGGTGCGACACACCGATCAGACTACAACTGATTCGGCGTTGGTTATGACGCCAAACTCAATTGCAACCTGCTGAACCCACTGCTTGATCCGATCGGCCGTCAACTCCGGGGTAACGTCATTGTCTAACGCCAACCCTAAAAAATGACCATCCTCAACCGCCTGCGACACCTCGAAATTGTACCCCTCCGTTGGCCAAAAACCAACCAGTTCAGCGCCTCTTTCGCGTGCTTTACGCGCCAGGATTCCCATCGCATCCTGATAAGTATCTGGATAGCCGTTCTCGTCGCCCAGACCGAATAAGGCAACCTGTTTACCTTGCAAATCCAGGTCATCCATCTGCGATATTGCATCTTCCCAATCGGACTGCAACTCGCCGTCATTCCATGTAGGTATACCAAGAATCAGCCCGTCAAATGTGGTCATACCGCTGAGATCTTGCTTCATTACATCGATCAGCGTGACCATTCCCGGTTTCAGAGCATCAAATGCCTTCTGGATCTGTTCGGCAGCATCCTCGGTGTTGCCCGTGCTAGTTCCATAATAAAGCCCGATTGCCGTCATACGCTTCCTCCTTCAATACAAAATGTGAAGGCGCCTGATTCTTCAGGTAACGCGGCTACACCGCTTCATCGAAGGTTTCACCGCGCTACACTCTGAAGAACTTAAGGGGATCAAACATGAGCAAATACAAACCAAATATATTCTATATTACTCATGTCAAAAATAAGTATAAACTCATCATTCTATAGAGATCGAGGACAAAAGTCACATTCAGAGAAACGAATTTGTGCTAGTAGATAAATTCTTCGATATTATAGGGGCTGACTTTCGGGCTATCGGTGCGTGTGGGCCGCAATGCCGTCTTGAACATCGCTGCCTGTCGCTGCATCTCATGACGATCCAGCGCACGCGCCCCAATGCGACGTAACTGCTGTGAGTACTGCTCTTCGCCCGATACCACTAGCGGCGACACATATACCAGATCGCCAGCGTCAAGTCCCATCGCCTGGATCCGGGCAATAGATTGATCGGTATGTTGCACAGCAAAACGATCACCGCCTGCACCGGCCAGCAAGATTACCCCCACAGCGATACCGGCCTGCTTGATTGTTCGCACCGACTCGACGCAGGCTTGCGGCGAACCAGGTTTGTTCAGCAGTTCGAATAGCTCATCGTCGCCCGTTTCAAGTCCGATATAGATGCGCTTCATCTTATAGGCGCGCAGCTCGCGGTAGTCATCCAGCGTTTTGCGATCGGCGCCGAAGATGTCCAGGAAAGCGTAGATACCCTTTAAGATGTAATTATCGCCAGATCTGGGGGCATCAATAGGAAATTCTTCATGTATCACCTGCAAAAGATCGAGCAGCCGCCGTTGCGGAATAACCAGAGCGTTCGCATCGCCCAGAAAGATCGACTTGCGCAACCCGATCGCCTGGCCCAGCAATTCCTTAATTTTGTGGATATGCAAGCGGAAATCGGTGGGGCATTTGACACGAAACTTGCGGTCGCGGTAGAAGGTGCAGAAGGTGCATTTGTTCCAGGAGCAGCCCTCGGCCATCTGAAGCACCACCGACAGATACTGATCCGGCGGCAAGATGCTAACAGGCTTGTAGATATCGTGGAAAGCCGCTCGCTCCTGATACAGCCGTGCATAATCCCAATGCAAAATTGTGCGCAGATATGGCAAGAGATCAGCCTGATCACTGTGTGCCACATGCTCGGAGATATGTGCAACGCGGGATTGTATTCTGTTAATGAAGGATTGCATCTCAGCATCTGACAGGCGATGGCATGCCTTGGCAGCCTCATTGGTTATCTGCTTGCGCAGAATGGTGCTATCCAGGCCACGCCGATAATTTGCGCCATTGAGAAATCCCGTCATAAAACGACCCGCCGGGTCAAACGAGTAGTGTTGTTGTAAATTCTCTGAGATGGTTATGCGGTGGGGCTGGCGTTTGAAATAGACCTCGCCGATTCCAGGAACCGGCAAGTGACGTAGCCCAAACATAGACGTGTCCTTCGTGGTGCATCAGTTCGTGCGATTGCAATAATGACGCTCTTCGGCATGCCGAATTTGCAGCCTTCGCGTTGACGAAGCAGGTTGGGATCTGATACTCTCTAAATAGTAGTACGGAACTGGATTACTGCCCAATTATCTAGATGTATGCTGAATACAGAAAGGACTTAAGTCATGCAGAAGTACTGGATCGATCCCAAAGCCTGTGTTATGTGTGACGCCTGTCGTCCCGGTTGCCCACGCAACGCCATTAGCGCCCACGAGACCAACAGAACCTACGTGATTGACGCCAACCTGTGCAACAACTGTCAGAACATGTCGTCAGTGCGCTGTGTCCCCCAATGCCCGGTGGATGCGATCAAAATGCCTGCGCAGTAAGCGCCAGGCGCCGTTATCTTCCGACATGGCTGCCCGATCAGACTCTCTGGTCAGGCAGCCATGTTATTGTCAGCGGGGTTATACGACTGATTGGCTGGCTGATAGAGTAAACGCAACGCGCGACGTGTAGCATCCTGGCAAGCATAGCTCATAGCCAGCGAAGGGGTTGGATCGCCATAGATGCGCCAGCCGCAGCAGCCAGTGCAGGTAAGGCTTTGCAAGCCCATATAGCCCAGGACATCTTTGACTGGATAGCCCAACGCCAACCCAATTTCGTGTGGAATTTCCCCCCGTTCGCGCCAACGCCGTCCGACTTCGGATACAAACGCATCTGGATCGATCATGCATCGATATCCCAGCGTGTTGCAAAGTATTTCGGGCGGCATTTCGCGCAGACGGGTTTCCACCAGCGCTGGGAGGTACAGTATCACTTTGATTGACACATCGTTCTGTTGCAAGATCTGGAGTTGCACGTCCCACTGCGCCGCCACGCCTTTGAGGCAAGATAGCTGCTGCATTAGCATCAAACCGAACTGGCCAGCGGACAACGTCAGCAATTCGCCCGCTTTCTGCTCGAAGAGGACACCTGCGGCCTGCACAAAAACCCACTCCTCAAATGGCGCATAGTGCGAGGTACAGGAAATATTCTGCATTCGCCACTCGTGAAATCGGATCGTGGACAACCGGCGTTGCTCCATATATGATTCTCCTCTACTCACCCTCCTCTATGTACGATCAAGACGCCGACATCCGCCGCAAGCTTTCGAGAAAGCGCGACAGTCTGCTTGCCAATGGTCACAATTAATGGCCCATCGAAGGGAAGTATCTCCATCACAGTAATCTGAGCGCCTGGCAACAACCCAACAGTTTGCAGATAACTCAACCGCTCTGGTTCCAGCGCATCCAAACGACATACCGTTGCGGTACAACCGGGCGGCGCATCTATCAAGCAGACAGCGGATTTATGTTCAATCGTGCCATCGCTGCGAGGAATAGGCTGTCCATATGGATCAACAATTGGGTAATCAAGCAGAACCTCCAACCGATCAGCCAACCGATCAGAGATGGCATGCTCCAAAAGGCATGCATCCTCGAAAGCCTCGCCCATTTGATAGTCCATCATACGGATCAGTAAAGTGGCCGCCAATCGATTTTTCCGTAGGACCTGCATCGCAACCTGCCGACCTGTCTCAGTTAGCGTCACCCCCTCGCGCCATGGATGCGCCAGATAGCCTTGATCGGTCAGAACGCGCACTTTCTCAGATGCACTCGATAAGGCTACGCCCAACTGATCGGCAATCTCACGAATAGTGGTCTCTGATTGTCGAGTAGTCAACCGATAAACTGTCACCAGATACATTTCGGTAGACTCGCTGAGCATAGAGTCCTCACATAACATCGGTGTTCTTGTATGGACACAACACCGGCTATGGCGAGTCGATGATATATGAAGCCATCAACGAAAAGGTTCCTTTCAGTGAGCACAGTAGACAGGAGAACGCGTTGACGGTAGAAAAGAAGATCACCGTAAAACGGAATAATATATGTATAGCAATCCTGTCCGGTTTGTGAATACCCAAAACCTGCCAAGTGCGGCGTAACAAGCTTCGTGAACGGACATAGCCATAGTTTGCTGCACCTGACAGGTTTCTATGTCGCGTATGATTACTATATTGATATTCTTTGGTAATATGTTAGTATATACTTATACTAAAGTTTAGCATCAAAATAATTAACTGTCAAATCTATATCAGTATATGAAAAATTTTATGGGGTATCCTGGTTGGGCATATCATACGCAGGTCATAATGATGATGAAACAAAATTGCCGAAACCGGCTATGCGTGCTATAGTGTACATAGGTAGTTCGGTGTAGAAACACTATGTATACACATCGTCTTGGTATACAATTAAGCGAATATCTCTGCGCTGCTCAGGTCTATTCACCACACTGTGATCAGCCTGACGGGCATTGTCGCTCAGAAGCAAGCAACACCAGATAGGGTCAGGAGGCAATACAAAATGGTCGATGCTGTAGAGACCCGAGTGGCTAATCCACGCCAACGACGGCAAGTTGGCCTTTCTGGGCCAACCAACAAAGAGCGTGACTATCTCGAAGTTATCTATTATTTATCACAACGCAACGAGCCCATCATCGCAGCCAACCTGGCGCGCTGGCTCGATCTTCAGCCATCCACTGTGAGCCATGCTATCCAGGAGATGGACAAGAAGGGCTATATCCTGCGCAACGGGCGCAATACCATCTCACTCACGCCGGACGGTTTTGCGCTAGCCGAAGAGATTGTACGACGGCATCGCATTCTGGAGCGTTTTCTGGCAGACATCGTCGATATGCCCTGGCATTTAGTACACGAAGAGGCGGTGCGGCTGGAGCATGCGCTTTCTCCAGCCCTGGAAGATCGCATCTTCACCTTGGTGGGCGATTCGGTGACTTGCCCTCATGGGAATCCAATACCTGGCAGCGGTGCGGGATATGCTGGCTCTACACAGCTCGACAAAGCAGAGGTCGGGATGTTATTCACGATTCTGCGCATCGAGGAGAAAGCCGAAGAAAGCACCGATTTGATGCGTTATCTCGAGTCGAACGAGCTTATTCCAAACAATCAGTTCTTTATCCCTAATGCATCACCAGCCTATGGTATCACACTGCGGCGTTGCAACCACGACATCACATTATCGTCAGAAATCGCTTCCCTCATATGGGGCGAAGGCGTGCCGTTTGAAGAGGGGGTGGCTTCACATTGACGCTCGTTATTCGTTCATAGCGCTCGCCAGATCGCTGACGGGCGCATATGCTCCGCTTAACTCCATCCTCCCATCACTATGACGGCTATTATCGAATTGCCCGTCGCACGCGCCTTAGGCCGCCTTTGCAACATTGTCCAAGCAGTTTGCCCTCATCGTATACCTCTGTCTTAGCATCCGCAATATAGCAATCCTACCCAATGTGTGAAGATCCAAGACCTGTCAGGTGCAGCATACCGAGCTGCGCGAAGAGGCATGGTCACGGGTTGCCGCACCTGACAAGTTCCTCTGTCGTGTAGGATCGCTATACCACTACGCTATTCGCCGGGAGCTACCAAACGATAATGAACAGGCCGTATGTCACCCTGAGCGGAGCGAAGGGTCTCGGCGTCCCCAACAGCCGGGATTCTTCGCTGCGCTCAGAATGACCGCTTGCGGTAGATCCAAATTCGTTTGGTAGCGTCCCGCACGCATACGATCCGGTAGACCATACTCCCAGAACACAGCAGACGAATACTCGTTTAGCAGCGTCGCATATGTACAATTTGACAAATATTTATATTTGTATATACTAACTAATAAGCTTTGCAATATCTAATCAATATAATATTTATACGGTAAAGTTTACCGCGATGCAATACTTTTGCAGAACCACCATTCCCTGCATTGGATGATAGTAGCATCATAGAACTTTGCGCAAACAGAAGCGGGAATATCAGGTGAGCTAATCGAAGGCGCTAATTTATGACAGAACGAAAATACATAGCCATCGGCGTAGATAACACCGGACGTCTCTGGCAAGGACATTTTGGTATGTCCCCTGTGTATTACATCTACGACGAAAATGGGATATTGATTGATCGGCGAATGAATCCGTACAGCGCGAGGGAGGGACAGGAACCCAGAAAAGATCACGGCAATCCGCAATTGATCATCGATTTGCTACCGGAGTGCAAGGTATTTATCGCTCGGCGTATGGGGGACGTAAGCAAACGCGCACTGATGACGAATATGGGCGTCACACCGATAATCACGCAAGAAGAAGACCCGGACAGCGCCTTACGCGCTTTTCTGGGCGCAAAAGACGATGCGTAAGCGTGCGTTGTACATATCCTAAAGGGTATAGCCCTGCACTCTCCAGGCTGAGATGTAGGAGTTGGGTTTACACAGGATCAGGAGAACAACAATGATGTTCAGACGAATATCCGCAATGCTCGTAGTCGCTCTGCTTGGCATATCAATAATAGCTGCTTGCGGCGGCGCCCCCTCCGAAAGCGATGTTGGCGAAACCACCGCCCCTGAAGCTGCCGCAAGTGGTCAGGAAGCGCCAACGGACGCCCCTGCCGCAGCGCGGGACACAGACGATACGCAAGGACCGCAAACGGCAAGCAAACTCACCATTGGTATCTGGAATACTGCCGGCAATATCACCACCTATACCATCGGCAACTCCTGGAACGACTGGGTCTTGTGGCTATCGTTTGACAAACTGGTCGAACCATCGCCCTACGTCAGCGAAGCGGAATACTGGCTGGCCGAGTCAATTGAGCAGATCAGCGACGATGGGCGTACCTGGGAGATCAAGCTCCGCGACGGGGTCACCTGGCACGACGGCACGCCGTTGACGGCCGAAGATGTCGCCTTCACCTTTGTCTACTATCGCGAAGGCCCGGCCAATCGCTGGACTCACCACTGCAGCGCCGTTCCGCGTATGGAAGAGGTCGAGGTTATCGATCCACTAACGGTGCGGGTTACCTCGGCGAAACCGATGCCCAACTTCGACAAAGTCACCGCAGCCGACCTGCCGATTATTCAAAAAGCTCAGTGGGAGGATGTCGAAGAACCGCGCCAGTTCACCGACATTGCAATCGGCACCGGTCCCTACCGCATGGTCGAGTACAAGGCCGACGAGTTCTACCGGTTTGAGGCCAACGAGAACTACTTTAAGGGTAAACCCCTGGTCGATGAGTTGACGCTGGTCATGATCAAGGACCCGCAGACGATGTTCACCGCCCTGAAAAGCGGCGAGATCGACGGCGCGGCGCGCAGCTTACCGCCGGAATTGCTGGCGGAATGGGCCAATGATCCCGATATCAAGATTATGCATGCGCCCACCCTGTGGGGCGTGTGGTTGGACGTTAATCTAGGGCGCGAGCCGTTCAATCTGCGTGAGATGCGCCAGGCGGTTTCGGTTGCAGTCAATCCCGACCCGATGCTCGAAAACATTATGCTCAACGAAGGCCAATCCGGCCTCCAGGGCTGGCCGCATCCCGACTCGCAATGGACCAAGCCCGACCTTGAGCAGCCCTACGATCAGGCCAAAGCGATCGAACTGCTCGATGAGCTGGGCTATGTGGATAGCGACGGCGATGGGTTGCGCGATACACCTGCTGGCGAGCCGATCGACTGGAATATCAAGGTCGCATCGAACCAACCGCTCTATATCCGCGCTGCCGAGATGATTGTCAAACAACTGGCGGAAATTGGACTGCAGAGCCACGTCGAAACGCTCGATCCGGCCGCCTTCAGCAGCCTGTGGACCAGCGGTGACTACGATTTGCGCGTTATGGAAATTACACCACACGGGATCGCCGACCAGGACATGTTAATCATTCTCTACAAGGGCGATAACAACCGGGCGCTCGAACCCGACCCTGAGAAGGACGCGATCGTTGCGCGCTGGTTTGAGGCTGCGACGGTCGAAGCGCGCCTGGAAGTGAGCTACGAACTGCAGGAACTGAATAACCTCTATCCCAACCGGCGTATGCTCTGGTATCCCGATGGCATCTTCGCCTATCGCTGGCAGGCCTACGACAACTACCAGCCCTCATCCGGCTACGGCATCTATCACAAGTACTCGTTCCTGCCCAACGAATCCCGTGGGCTGACCGTTTCGAATGTGGAAGAGTAGAACAACGGAGTTTTCGAAAAATTCCGTTTGTATGTCGGCGGCAAAGCCGCCGTCGACATACAAACTCTTCCGAAGCGACAGCGGTTTGCCGGAATTGCAAGGCAACGGCGAACTATAGCATTATTCATCAGGGAGTCTCAACCTTGGTGTACCTACGGATTGCCGCCCAGTATGTCCTGGTGCTCATCGTCACACTCTCGATCAACTTCGCGCTACCGCGGATTGCGCCGGGCAGCCCGCTGCTCTACCTGGTCGGCGAAGATGTGGCAACAATGACCCAAGCCGAACAGGATCAGGTACTGCGCGAGTTCAAGCTGGATCGACCGATAGTCGAGCAATTTGTCAATTATGCCGTCGGTATCGTGCAAGGTGATCTGGGTGTCTCAGTACGTTATGGGATGCCGGTCTGGGATGTGTTGCTCGATCATCTGCCCTGGACGCTATTGCTGATGGGTACATCGTTGTTGCTCAGCGCCTCGGCCGGCACGGTGATCGGTGTCTTTGCAGCCTGGAAGCAGGGTGGTAAGCACGATATCGGAGCCCTGACGCTGGTACTCTTTCTGGGTTCGATTCCGCCGTTCTGGGTTGCGATGCTGTTGATTACCTTCTTCTCAGCCCAGCTCGGCTGGCTGCCCTCGTACGGCGCTTATGCCATCGGCGTCGCTTCCGGCACGCCGGAATACTATGTCGAAGTGGTTCGACGCATGATCATGCCCATCTCGGCCCTGGCCCTAGTCAACACCGGAAACATGTTTCTGACTGCACGCTCATCAATGGCAATGGCCCTGGAAGAAGACTATATCATGCTCGCACACGCCAAAGGCCTGCGCGAACTGACGGTGGTCTTCAAACATGGCTTTCGCAATGCTTTGCTGCCGATCTACACCAACGTGATGGTCAGTATGGGGCATCTCATCGGCGGAGCTATGGTCATCGAGACCGTCTTTTCCTATCCCGGGTTGGGCAGCACGATCTATGACAGTGTGCTGGCCCGCGATTATAACTTGTTGCAGGGTGCCTTCTTGCTGGTGACAATAAGTGTCCTGGCAGCCAATTTCATCGCCGACATGGGCTACCCCTTGCTTGATCCGCGTGTACGACGACCGGGAGTGTCCGCCTGATGGCTCTTGCAATCAAGCATTCGCTGGCTACCAGCCTGAATACATCGCACGGGCGATTGCGGCTGGTCGGGATCCTGATCCTGACCGTTTTCATTCTGGCCGCTATCTTCGCACCGCTCACAACGCCCTACGAACCATCGGCACGCGTCTGCCCGTCATTCCAGACACCCAACAGCGAGCACCTGCTCGGCTGCAACGATGTGGGCCACGATCTCTTCACCGAGATTGTCTACGGGGCCCGCGTGTCGTTGACGATTGGGGTGGTGGTGGCGATCATCACCACATTGATCGCGACGATCGTCGCCCTCGTGTCGGGCTTCGTCGGCGGCTGGGTCGACCAGTTCTTCATGCGGATCGTCGATGTGGTGATGGCAATTCCCTTCCTCCCGCTGGTGATTGTGTTAGGGGTGTTTCTGGGAGCCGGGCTGACGACGCAGGTGCTGGTAATCTCGCTGGTGATGTGGGCCCACCCAGCCCGCGAACTTCGCTCGCAGGTGCTGGCCATTCGCGAAAGCGGTTATGTCGAGTCCTCACTGGCGATGGGCGCCTCACAGTTCACGGTGATGCTGCGCCACATCCTCCCCGAAATCACACCGCTAATCGTTCCCCAATTCGTGCGGGTGGCGCACAACGCTATTCTGATCGAGGCCGCCCTGAGTTTTCTGGGTCTGGGCGATCCGATCCAGAAGAGCTGGGGTGGGATCCTCTTCTACGCCAACGCCCGCGCTGCGTTTCTCACCGGCGCCTGGAGCTACTGGGTGATGCCGCCGGGGATCTGCATCGCACTGGTTGTGGTTGCCTTCGCTTTCATCGGTTATTCATTGGGCGGCAAATCGGGGCAGATCTATTATCCGTTCGGCTCGTTTACGCTGAAACGCCGGCCATCGATCGACACAGGCGGTGCTAATGGTCGGCGCTTGCAGATTGAGCAGTTGACTACACTGTACTCCTCGTCCAACGAGACGATCAAGGCCGTCGATGAAGTTAATCTGGGGTTGCACGATTGCGAGATCGTCGGGATCGTCGGCGAGTCGGGATCGGGCAAATCGACAGTGGCGATGTCGGTGCTGGGATTGCTCAAATATCCGGCAGCGATCGCCAGCGGGCGGATCTATCTGGGGCAGGTTGACCTGCTCGATCTCGACAAGCCCAGCCTGCAACAGGTGCGTGGCAAACGACTGGCCTTTATTCCGCAGAGCGCGATGAATACGCTCAACCCGGTTATGACCATCTGCGACCAGGTGCAGGAGGCGATTCTGCAGCAGCGCGACCTGAACCGCGACGCAGCCGAGGAACGCGCCCTAAAGCTGCTGAGCATGGTTGAACTACCGGACGAGCGGGCTCAGGCCTATCCCCACGAACTCTCGGGCGGGATGCGCCAGCGCGTGGTCACGGCGATTGCTCTGGCGAACGAGCCAGAGGTGATCATCGCCGACGAGCCGACCACTGGTCTGGACGTGCTGGTGCAGAAAGAGATTATCGGGCTGCTGATCGACCTACAACGACGGCTGGGAATCAGTGTTATGTTCATCACTCACGATCTGCCGCTAGTATCCAGTTTTGCCGACCGGATGGCGGTGATGTATCAGGGACAGATTGTCGATATCGACACCCCCCAGCAACTGGCCCGCTCCGCCGATCACGCACATACCCGGGATCTGTTCGAGAACTTCCCCCGGCTCCAGGCTCCCAAGCGCTGGCAACGCTCCGACGCCAACGGCAACACCATGCGCGAGTTGGCGCCGCTTCTGCAGCTGACCAATGTCTCCAAGACTTTCCACTCGCGCCGGCGCCTGGACTTCAAGCCGGTCGCTCCGATCCGGGCGGTCAACCAGGTCTCGTTCAAAATCTTCGCTGGCGAAGTTGTGGGCCTGATCGGCGGCAGCGGTTCAGGCAAGACGACGCTGGCCCGGCTAATGATGGGCCTGATCGACGTGGACGAAGGGGAAATCAGTTTCGATAGGCGTGAGATGCACAATCTGGTGCGAGCGGAACGGCGGGCTATGCTGAAAGACGTGCATATGGTCTTTCAGGATCCGTACCAATCGATGCGCAACGGGATGCGCGTGCGTGACATCGTGGCCGAGCCGTTGCGCATCCACGGCCTGCGCGATGCAGCCGAGATCGAGCAGCGTGTCACCACGGCATTGGGCGAGGTGCAGTTGCCGCAATCGCGCCAGTTCCTGGCCCGCCGAATCTCGGAGCTGTCGGGTGGGCAACGCCAACGAGTCGCCTTTGCTCGCGCTGTGGTAACCAACCCACGTCTGATCATCGCCGACGAACCGACCTCGATGCTCGATGTGTCACTGCGGATGGGTTTGCTACAACTAATGGAGTCGTTACGAGCCAATCACAACGTCGGCTATCTCTTCATTACCCATGATCTGGCACTGGCGCGCCATTTCTGCGATCGGCTGGTTGTCTTGCAGCACGGAACAGTGGTGGAGTCGGGTCGCACCGAGCAAGTCATCCATCAGCCGGCTCACCCCTACACTCGCGCTCTGGTTAATGCCGTCGTGGATCCGGCGTTCACTGAGCCAGAATTGGCTCAGCAAGCATGAGAACACCGATAACGCATATGTGGTGCGGGGGGCGAAGCCGCGCCGCGCCACAACACACATACTTGCGGCTCACAGGCCTACGGAGTTGCCCGCAGGATAATGAGCATTAGGAAGGAGTACCATTTGTTATGCAAGTCTCTATCGAACGTGCAGGACTGGATACAGCCATACGAGGCGTGCTAGGCTGCGTGGTCGCCCCGTTGTTTGAAGAGGTGATGCACGCCTATCGGGAGTTGGACGATGCCGCACTGGTGGATTACAGCACCTTGCTGGAGATCGCGGAAAAAACGAGCCAACAGACCCCATTCCACATGTTGCTGGAGTTTGCCTCCTACGGTCAGGACGACCCGCATCGGTTCACCATCACCCACAACGCCGTCATGCGGCTCTTCTGCACAAAGTACCACTTCGATTTTATAGCGAAGAATCTGCTCAATCCAATGCTGGTGCGCGATACCGCCAGCTTCCTGGTCAATCATATGCTCTTGCCTATGCAACTGAGCGAGTACGGCGGCCAATTGCGGGGAGAATACCGCATTGGCGGTCACACGATGCATGTCTTTCCCCTGATCGTCGCACCCGATCTGGAACTCGCAAGCGATGCCGTCTACGGCGTGCACATGGGTTCTATTATTACGGCTTTGACCGATGCGCAAATACGTATGATCGAAGCCCAGCTCGCGCTCAGCGCAGAATTCGGCTTCCTCGCAAAACACGTGAGCGAAGTCGATTTCACCGACTATCAGCATTTCGGCAATTTTCATCAACGCATTGCGGAACGGCATCACAAGGTGTTCGGCTAAGCGCCTCACCGAACAAGAGCCAAACAATAGGAGCAAACTAAACAATGGACATCACCATTGAAACGCCTGGATTGCAGACATTGCTGCACAGCATGCTGAGTTGCCGTTGTCCGGTCGACGAGCCGACCGAACGGGCGTTGTTCAAGGTCTACTTCTCAGTACGCGACCGCGATACAGTCGACTTCAACGAGATTGTACAGATCGCCGATGAGAATCCGGAGCCAACGCCGGTGCATTTTCTGCGCGACTTCTGCGTGTATTTGCAGGATGATCCCAGCAACTTCACGATTACGCACAACGATGTGCTGCGCTACTTCAGTACGACCTACCATCTCAACCGGATGAAGGCGCTCAACCCCTTGTTGGTTCGCGAACCAGCGGCGTACCTCTTCAGCCATCTGCTGGTTCCGGTACGTGTTTCGGTTGTGGACGGCAAGGCTGAAGCCATCTGTAAGATCAACGACTTTTCAATTCGCTCCAAGAATATCTTTATGTCGTCGGAGTTTCCACCGATTGTAGAAGCCTACTATGGCCTGCATATGGGCGCCATCGTGACCACGCTGAGCAAAGCCCAGGCCCGCATGATCGAAGGCCATCTGACAATATTCGACGAGATTCCGTTTCTAGCCCGCCATGTCACGCACGTGGATTTTTGCGATTTCCAGCACTATGGAGATTATCGCGCGGATGTCGCTGCACGCTATGCACGTCATTTCTAGTACGACTGCAGCGCAGGGGTCAGAGATCAGGAGTCAGCGAGAATCAGGCATCATGACGCGACCGATTGCGGCAATCGTTGTGGCGATTATGCTGTTGCTGGTCGGCGCGCCTGTACCCGGCGTGTCGGCCCACCCGCTGGATGAGTTCTCGGTGAAGACACGGATTATGTTCCAACCGGACGGGGTCAAGTTAAAGCTAGAGCTTGACCCTGGCATTCTGGTTGCAACACTATTGCTAGAAGATCTAGATGCGGATGGCGATGAGTGGATTAGCGCAGCGGAGGAAATGGCATTTGCCCAGATTGTGGCCCAGGAGTTGACCGTACGACTGGATGATCAGGATGTGGTGCTGCAAATCGTAAATATTGAGGTGGATCCACTCACGGATCTGATCACTGGTGTGGGGACGATCACGCTGGTCTACTACGTCCCTGCCGAGCATGCGGCGGCGAGCGCACGCGAGCAGCACACCCTCTTCTATGAGAATCGCTTCTATGATGGATTGGCTCTGTATAGCCTGCATCTTGAGACCGACCCGGACGGCGGGGTTGTGATCGATGCCGCCGAACGCGACGAGATCACCCAGGCCCTGGTCGAGGTCGTGTACAGCGTCGATCCTGCTACCGCTATCGCCAAGGACGCAACAGATGCCGATCCGCCTCAACCCGCAGCGTTCTGGCAAGACCTCGATCTGACAGCAATCCCGGCGGTAGACAGTCTGATCGAACGACTGCGTGGTGGCATCCTGTCCCCGGGCATCGTGCTCCTGTTGTTTGGTCTGGCGATGGTCGCCGGTGCATTTCATGCGTTTACGCCGGGCCACGGCAAGACCCTGGTTGCGGCCTTCCTGATCGCCAACCGGGGCACTCTCTGGCACGCGATCGCCCTGGGATTGCTGGTGACGTTAACCCACTCGGCCA
Source organism: Chloroflexaceae bacterium (assembly GCA_028282325.1). Lineage (GTDB taxonomy): Bacteria > Chloroflexota > Chloroflexia > Chloroflexales > Chloroflexaceae > JANQID01. Next base: position 142,594 of record JANQID010000077.1, read on the forward strand.
GTATTTATCTTCTCGGCGGGCTGGTGTTGGCAGCGACCGAGTTCTTTCTGCCGGGACGGGTGATCCCGATCATTGAGATCGCGGCCGGGATATTGGTGATTGGGCTGGGGATCTGGATGCTGTTCACCAGAATCTACGGCGGGGTGGCCGACCACGCACATGTACTACCGAACCTGGCAATTCTGGAACATCGCAATATGAATGTATTGCTAGACGGCAACGCCGCCGATGCCGTCGATTTGCTTATCACTGCCAGCATTAGGCCTGATGTGCAGACCGCTATGGAGCGAGCCGGCGCCGACAATATCAATATCTGCTCGCTGGGCTGCGAGACCCACGATCTGCTGCCGACAATCAAGCCCGAGCGCCTGAATCTGGCAACGGTCAAGCATGCCTTGAAAACCGGAGCGGTCGACGGGATGGTTGTGAGTGCTGGCAAACGCCAGACGCTCGTGAATCGGATGGCCCAGCGTATGGGCCGTTCCCCGGCTATGGATGAGCCGGGTACGCTGGACGAAGCGGCGGCGCTGCTAATCGAAGCGACCCAGCGCTTCACCCGCCGTGGCCCGGTGCATATCCCGCAGACCGAGCTATCGTGGCGCAGTCTGGCATCGATGGGGCTGGCGGGCGGTATGGTGCCATGCCCAGATGCGCTGGCGATTTTACTGATCGCCCTGAGCATGGGCCAGCTTCTGCTGGGCCTGAGCGTCGTATTCTTCTTCAGCATCGGGCTGGCGCTGACCTTGATCGCCGTCGGCCTGCTGATAGTATCGTCCGGGCGTATGTTTGCGCAGTCGCCGTTCTTGGATCGGCTTTCCGTCATCACACCCTATGCCGCCTCGATTTTTATCACATCTATCGGATTCTGGATGGTCGCTCGTGTACTAGGGAGTATCTCATGACCAAAATAGCAGTCAGCGGCAAGGGCGGCGTGGGCAAAACCACCTTTTCAGCCTTGCTGGCCTATATTTTGACGGAAAACGGACAACAGGTTTACGCCATCGACGCCGATCCCAGTCCGACTCTGGCTGAGACGCTAGGCTTCCCGGCGCAAACTGCGGCGCAGATCCGTCCAATCATTGAAATGAAGGAGCTGATCGCCGAACGCACCGGAGCCAAACCAGGAGAATACGGCAGCTATTTCAAGCTTAACCCGCGCGTAGACGATATTCCCGCGCAGTTTTCGGCAACCTACCGAAATATCCGTTTGCTGGAGATGGGAGCCGTCAAGGGCGCCGGGAAGGGCTGTGCTTGTCCAGAAAACGCTATGCTCAAAGCGTTGACCAGCCATCTTTTGTTGCAAGAGCAAGAGACAGTCATTCTGGATATGGTCGCTGGCGCCGAGCACCTTGGGCGCGGAACCGCGCAGGCCGTCGACGCGATGGTTATTGTGGTCGAGCGTGGCTCGCGCAGCCTGAAAACCGCACGCACGATTCTGGCAATGGCTGCCGATCTGGGCATCACGAATATGTGGATCGTGGGCAACAAGATCCGCAATCCCGAAGACCAGGACTTTATCGCCAATGCACTGCCGCAGGTGAAGATCGCCGGCTGGCTTCCTTTCTCCAACCGGGTGATCGATGCCGAGCGCAGCGGACTGTCCGTCTATGACGCCGACCCTGAGTTTGTCGCCCAGGGTCGCAAAATTGTCGGGGTAATTCTGTCAAACGGAGGCAGCATATGGAAAACATAAAGGCCACAACGCTCCTTATTATATCTGGCAGTCGAGGAGCGCCGTTCCTTCAGCATCCGGTCAGCGCCGGACGGGTCGAGACCATTGATATGTATGACCTGGATAAGGCAGCGTTGCGCAACTACAAAGCATTACTGATCCCAATGCATAGCGACCAGCGGCATCTAGTCAAGCATCGAGCCCGGCTCGAAGCGTTCTTAAGCGGTGGAGGGATCATCATCTTCAGCGGCCATGTGGCGTATCCCTTTTTGCCTGAACTACGACCTTTTATTGCGTCTGACTATCGCAGTGTAAACGACCTGTTTATCTATCGCGCTGCTGAGCATCCGATCTGGCGGGATGTCCTTGAGGAAGATCTGACCTTTCGGAAGGGCGTCGCCGGCTTCTACGGACGTGGTTATAATCCGCCGCCGCCCAATGCGACAATTATCAACACCCTTGGGCCGAAACGCTTGCCGATCGATTATATGTACGTCCGCTCCAGCGGGGGCACGGTACTAGTTCACTCCGGCAACGATTTCTGGAACTTCGCGCTCTTTCCTAACGACATCACTAGCGCCGCACGGATGCCAGGACAACTGCTGGAATGGATTGAAACGGATATGGTGGGAGACGCAGCATGAGTCGTGTGGACAGGATCGCCATTCTTGATGGCGGAACCTACTATCACCATTTCGCGATCAACACGCCGGAGTATCGCCCCTATTTTGATCAGATCATCTATGCACCGGAGCTCGACGAGACGGACCTGAACCCGTTCAACGCCCTGATTGTCATCGATCGGCTCAATCCGGATCTGCTGCGCAAGCACGCGGCACAACTGATCGATTTCGCCAATCAAGGCAAGACGCTGGTCGTGTTCGGCGAGGTGGAGGCGCACACCTGGCTGCCCGGCGCACGTTGGGTTCAGCGCCCGACCAATTTCTGGTGGTGGCTGGAGCCGGGTGCCGACCCCGGGCTGCGCATCGTCGCGCCAGAGCATAGCCTGTTTCGCCACCTCACGCTACAGGATGCGACCTGGCACTATCACGGCCTGTTTCAGCCGCCTCTTGGCGCCTCTAGACTGATCGTGCTGCACGAGGAAGATCTGATGGACAGCCCTGCGGACGGTGATCGCTACGACGCCATCCTGTACGAAGACCGCGTCTCGACGGGTGGTCGGCTGCTGGTGACCTGCCTGGATCCCTTCTACCATCACGGCAGCAGCTTTATGCCGGCCACCACGCGCTTCATCGCAAAGTTCCTGGAGTGGCTCCAGGTCGATCTGGCACAAGGCGCCGACAGAGAGTGATTATGGACGACAAGGAGAAATAATGAGTTCGGATATTCTAAAAGGCCCTGCACAATGGCGCAAGATGGTACTGCTCGGCGGTCTGTACATCACCCAGTTTCTCGGGCTGGGATTCATCATTACCGCTATTCCCGCGATTATGCGCGCATCGGGCGCCGGCCTCGACAGCATCGCCTGGATTTACGCGCTCGGGCTGATCTGGGCGATTAAATTCCTGTGGGCGCCGTTGATCGACCGCTACGGATCAAAACGGCATGGGCATTATCGCGGCTGGCTGATCCTCCTGCAGAGCCTGATGATCATCTCGCTGGTGTGCGCCGCCTTCCTCGACATCGGCAGCCAGATGCCGATCCTCGCCGTCTTTCTCGTGTTTGCATCGTTCTTCTCGGCCACCCAGGACATTGCCACCGACGCACTCGCGGTGACGATCCTGGCGCCGGAAGAACGGGGCCTGGGCAACAGCATTCAGACCGCAGGCGGGCTTATCGGCAACATCATCGGCGGCGGACTGGTGCTGATCGCCTATCAGTGGATTGGCTGGTCGGCCAGCCTGCTCATCCTCGCCGCCGGCACCGCCATTCCGCTGTTCACTATCTTGCGCCACAAGGAGCAACCCGCACCGGCCGACCAGCGCGCCGAGAAGGTGGGCATGAAGGATCTATATCGTTTTTTTGGACGCCCGGGCATGGGCCGCTGGGTGCCTGTCTTGCTGGTGTACGGCCTGGCAATCTCGCTGGCCTACGCCCTGATTAACCCCATGCTCGTCGACCTCGGGTGGTCGCTCGACCGGATCGGATTCGCGGTCAACATCGTCGGTATGCTGGCCTCGATTGCAGGCGCCGGGCTGGCCGGTTTTGTCGTCCAACGCCTCGGGCGCAAGCCGGCCATGCTCTGGACCAGCCTGCTCGTGACCGTCTCTATTATCGGGTTATATTTGCCGGGGAGCGGCATCGAAAACACTGCCGTCATCTACGGCACGATTATGCTCATGCTGCTTGCCTACGGCGCAAATACAACTATTCTCGCCACCATGATGATGGACAAGAGCGACCCATCCTCGGCGGGCACCGATTACACCCTGCAATACTCGCTCTTTTCGATCCTCGCCTTCGTCGCCAGTGGCGGCGCATTGGTATTGGCTGAGGCGATCGGTTATACCGGCGTGTTAACGGCTGCGATTGCCGCCGGTTTGATCACCATAGTAGTTGTGCTGTTCTACAACGACTTCGCGCCGGTGGTCTACACAAAAACCGACCAGATGGATGCCCCGGCAGTGGCGCCGGTGCTGATGAGCCAGGCTGCTGAAGATTGAGATTGCCATTCTACGTGGTATCAGCGCAGTAGGAGATTGCTTCATGAGTGACACAACAAAAAAGACCCAGGAGCTATCCCTGTGGGAAATCATCAAGCCCGTAAACCGCCACATTTATGCGGCAATGACCATATCAGCGATCAGCGCAGTGACCTGGATTGTCGCTCTGGTTTTGATTCGCCCCGTTGTGAGCGAACTGATGGCCCAAGCGCCCAACATTACTCGCCTGTGGCAATTTCTGGGTATCAGTATTGGCTTGATTCTGGTGGGGGTTGTGCTGAGTGTGTACTCCTTCAACTGGTCGCACAAAGGCGCATTTAAGTTGGAAGAGATTTTACGCACCCAATTGACCGCCCACCTTGCCAAAGTTCCGCTGGGTTATGTGATTACCACCGGCTCCGGGGCGCTGAAAAAGATACTGATGGATGACGTGCGCAGCCTGCACGCTTTTGTCGCCGACAGCACACCGTTGCTGGCGCGCGGCTACACCACCCCACTGGCAGCGCTGGTCTTGATGTTTGTCGTTGACTGGCGCATGGCGCTGATCTCGCTGGCCGTTTTCCCGATCGGGATGATCGGTATGCAAATTGCCTTCAAGGATTTTGCCGAAGGACGGGCGCAGTACGATGCCGCCAATGAACGCATCAACCGCACCATCATTGAATACGTGCAGGGGATGCAGGTGGTGCGTACGTTTGACGACGGCACCTCTTCCTTCAAGCGGTATCGGGATGCGCTGGAGCATGCCACCGAGTCACAACGAGCCTGGTCGGAAAAATCCCAGACAGGCGCTTTTATCGCCCGTACCCTTTTTGCGGCGCTGCCTACATTGGCAATTGTCACCCCGATCGGTATCTGGATGGTACAACGCGGGTGGTTGGATGTGCCGACGCTGCTCCTTTTTATTTTCCTGGCTCCAACAGTGGCTGAATCGGTTGTGCCACTCGTGTGGTTAAGCCAGCTTATTCAGATGTCCAAGGCCGGTGCCAAGCGAATTGGCCGGTTGCTTGCGGAATCGATTTTGCCGGAGCCAGAAACGTCCGTACGGTCGCGGAATGGCAGCGTGGCCTTTGAAAACGTGACATTCACCTACGCCGACCGCGAAGCCCCCGCTCTGCAAGATGTCAGTCTGTATATGGCCGCAGGAACCGTCACTGCGTTGGTCGGGCCATCTGGGGCGGGTAAGAGCACCATTGCCCAACTCATTCCCCGCTTTTGGGATGTGGATGCAGGCGCTGTGAAAGTTGGCGACATAGATGTGCGCCATATGAGCAGCGACGACCTGATGCAGCAGGTCAGCTTTGTCTTCCAGAATCCGTTTTTGCTGCACGACACCATCCGCGAGAACATCCGGCTAGGCAAACCGGATGCCACCGATGCGGAAATAGAAGCGGCGGCCAGAGCAGCCCAGTCCCACGACTTCATCCTCAATGAACTGCCCGACGGGTATGAGACAAAAGCCGGAGATCGGGGCACGCGCCTTTCCGGCGGGCAGCGCCAGCGCATTACCATTGCCCGTGCAATTTTGCAGAATTGCCCGATTGTGGTTTTGGATGAGGCGACGGCGTTCGCTGATCCAGAAAATGAGGCCAAAATCCACGCGGCTATTGCCAATTTGACAGCGGGAAAAACGCTGATTGTGGTGGCGCACCGGCTGTCAACCATTCGCGACGCGCACCAGATCGTCGTGCTGGACAAAGGCAAGGTGGCTGAGGTTGGCACGCACGATGAACTGGTCGCGACCAATGGGGTTTACAGGGGGCTGTGGTTGAAATTTGAAGAGGCGCAGTCGTGGGGGTTACGCCGTACCGGTGAGGCTTCCGATGCTGTAGGTGCAACCGTTCCGGGCTATGAGCAGGCAGAAGGGTGAAGAGCAACCGTCATGATTTCCACATACCGACGAATGATCCGGGCGGCGGGTTCGCAAGCCCATATGTTGAAGCGAGCTGTCAGGCTCGTGATTCTCAGCGCCATTGTGCAGGGTATCGCCTATGGAATGCTGTTCCCCCTGTTTCGATCGCTGCTGACACCGGATGGGGAAGGTCTGTTGCTTTACGCTGGTATTCTGATCGGTTTCATCGTGCTTGATGGCATCTTGCGCCTGATTATTTTGAAAGATGATTGGGAAACGCAGATGCTGACGGGGCATGAGGCGCGCCTCAGACTAGGGGAACAACTGCGCCGGATGCCACTGGAATATCTGAACTCGCGCCAGGCGGGTGACCTCAACGTGGTTCTCAGTGGCGATGTGAATGATCTGGTCATGATTATGGGCGGATTGTACAACATGGTGCTGTATACGATTATCGCCCCTGTAACCACGATTGTGATTACGCTGTTTGTGGATTGGCGATTGGCATTGATGTTGATCGTGCTTTTCCCTCTGGCAACGCCTTTTTATCAACGAATTCGAAATATTGCCGCGCGGGAAAACCGGGTGACTTCGGCGGCTACAGCGCTGGTGACGGCGAATTTGATTGAGTATGCACAAGGATTGGGGGTTTTGCGAGCCACGCGTCAGGTTGGCACGCAGTCGGTGCGTTTGCAAAACTCGCTCGCGCATCTGCGCCGGCAGCAGACAATGGCAGCGAATTGGAATATTGCGCCCGGCATCATGATCGCTACGGTGGTGCAGATGGGAATTCTGGTGGTAACGGCAATTGGCGTGGTCTGGATATTGGGCGGCGGTTTGAGTGTTGCCATAATGCTGGCGCTGCTGGCGATTATGGTGCGCTTTGCCGAGCCGCTCTCCCATTTTGCCAATATAGCATCCATGTTCGACTTCATGGAAGCGGCGCTGGAGCGCATCGATGTCTTGTCATCTGTTGAGCCACTTCCGGTTAAGACCCCGCACGGGCAAATCGAGTCCTTTGACATCACGTTTGACCGGGTTGACTTTGTGTATGAAGCCGGCGTTGCCGAAATGAATGGCGATCGGGTATTGCGCGACATTTCGTTTACGTTGCCGGAGCGCAGCCTTACCGCGCTGGTAGGACCTTCGGGAAGCGGCAAAACGACCATTACCAAGCTCATTACGCGCTATGCCGATCCGCAGAAAGGGAGCGTCAACATTGGCGGCGTCGATATTCGCAGCGTGACGCCGGAAACGTTGATGCACCATATTTCGGTGGTGTTCCAGGATGTCTACCTGTTTGACGATTCGATTCGCAACAACATTCGCATGGCAAAGCCAGACGCAACCGATGCGGAAGTGGAAGCGGCGGCGGAAGCGGCCAACTGCCATGAATTTATCACTCGACTGCCGCAGGGGTATGACACAACAGTGGGCGAGATTGGCGGCTCGTTGTCGGGCGGCGAACGTCAGCGAATTTCGATTGCCCGCGCCATCCTGAAGGATGCACCGATTGTGCTGCTGGATGAACCAACCTCCGCGCTCGATACGGAGAGTGAGGTTGCCGTCCAGCGGGCGATTGACAAGCTGGTCGAAAACAAGACGGTGGTGGTCATCGCCCATCGCCTGTCTACGGTGGTGGCTGCGGACATGATTTTGGTGTTGGAAGACGGACGCATTGTGGAACAAGGCAAGCATGATGCGCTGTTGAGTGGAAACGGCCGTTATGCCGCCATGTGGAACGCCCAACAGCAAGCCCGTCGTTGGAAAGTGTGAAATTTACAGATATGAGCAATTAGGAGAAATGTGTTGCAACAGGAAACCACGATTAAAACCGAACCTGCAATGAAGAAAGAAGATCAGCTGATTGAGCCGCGCGTGCTCGACCCACGCACACAGATTTTGGTGCTGATTCTCATTAGCGTCATCTTTTTTTCTTTGAGTGATTTGCTGCTCGAAGTGGCATGCATGGTCATGATCGGCCTGATCTTGATCTGGCAGGGGATGTGGAAAACTGCGTTGAAATACTGGGCATTTTACGCTGGAACGATGCTGTTTTTTTTATTCTCGCTTGAATATCCCAATATGCTGATTTCAATGATTGGCATTCTGTGCGTTGCATTGAGAAAGGTTATCCCCAGTTTCATGTTTGCCACGGCCATTATTGAAAAAACCAAGGTGGGGAAGCTCGTTTCAGCCTTGCAAGAAATCCGCCTCCCCAAAGGTCTGATTATTGCCTTTGCGGTGACAATTCGATTTTTTCCCACTTTGAAAGAGGAATATTGGCTGGTGATCAATGCGATGCGCATGCGCGGCATTCGATTTTCATTGAAAAACCTGATCCTTCGCCCCATGTTGGTGATGGAAAGCATTCTTATTCCAATCATGCTGCGCATGTCTGTGATTGCAGATGAGCTGGCGGTTTCATCGGTGACGCGGGGGATCGATTCAAACAGAAAACGGACTTCTTACTACAAAAACCGGTTCATTTGGATGGATGGCGTGGTGATTCTTATCTTCTCGGTTCTCGCTATTTTGGCAATTATTACTGGAAACTAATCATGATCAGCATAAAAAACGTCAAATTTTCTTATGATGACAGCGAGAATTCTGGATTGGATGAACTCTCTTTGCACATTCCCAAAGGGCAATGTGTTTTGCTGGCGGGTGTTAGCGGTTGTGGAAAAACCACATTGCTGCGTTTGATCAACGGGTTGATTCCCCGCTTCTATTCGGGTGAGTTAAGCGGCCAGGTGGAGATCGATGGGCAAGCAGTGAACGGCTACGACACGGACGATCTCTCGCAAAAGGCAGGCTGTGTCTTTCAAAATCCGCGCAGTCAGTTTTTTAATGTGGACACGACCAGTGAGATTGCCTTTGGTTGTGAAAATCTGGGGTTCACGCGGAAAGAGATTCACAGGCGTGTGGATGAAACGGTCAAGGCTTTGGGCATTACTCATTTGCTGGACAAAAGCATTTTTTCTCTGTCGGGTGGCGAAAAGCAGATGATTGCCATCGCGTCGATTTATGCGATGGGCGTGGATATTTTCCTGATGGATGAGCCGTCTTCAAATCTGGATGCGGTGGCTACGCAGCAGCTCAGAAAAATGATTGAAAGGCTGAAAGCTGAAGGCAAAACGATTGTGATTGCGGAACACCGGCTCCATTATCTGAAAAATGTAGTCGATCGCGTACTGCATTTGAAAGAAGGTCAGGTTGCAAACGATTGGACAAGCACAGAATTCCAGGCGCTGGGAACAGCTGAATTAGGAGCCAACGGACTGCGGTCATTGTCGTTCCATCATCTGATTAACGAAGAACCCAATAAGGTGGATTCTGCTGATACGCAGCTTCAAATTGAAGACCTTTGGGTTTCTTATGAGCCGAAGCAGTATGTCGTCAAAGAGGTCTCGCATGTTTTTCATCAGGGGGAGATTGTGGGGCTGGTGGGGCATAACGGACAGGGTAAATCTACATTGGCTCGCTGTTTGTGCGGCATGGTCAAGGAAAAGCGAGGGACGGTTTCATACGATAACACCCTCATGCCTCATAAGAAACGGATAGGCAATATCTATTTGGTGATGCAGGATGCGACCAGTCAATTGTTCAGCGACAGCGTTCTCGGCGAACTTGAGCTGTCTTGTCAGGCCAGAAAGGAAGACAGCCCATACACAAATGACGAGATTTTGGACATGTTTTCGCTGTCACACCTGCATGATCGCCATCCGATTAGCTTGTCTGGTGGTGAAAAACAGCGACTGGCGATTGCGGCCGGGATGGCACAGAACGCTGATGTGATCATTCTGGATGAACCCACGAGTGGTCTGGATCATCAGAACATGAAGCGGGTAAAAGAGGTCATGAAAGTGCTGCGGCAGAATGGAAAAATGGTGTTGGTGATTACGCATGATTTTGAGTTTTTGCTCAACACGTGTGACCGCGTCTTGATTATTGAAGATGGGACCGTGCGGACGGATTACCATCTGGATGAGGCGCATTTCTCGCAAATTAACAAGTTTTTTTTGATTGATTGATGTATTAGGTGACAGTCATGTGGAAAGTGACTATCACCTTTAGGAGGAGGACCTAATGAGTGAGAATATTGTGCAGGATGAGGTAACGGCCGTTAACCCCCAAAATAACAAACTGGTCGGTAGAGATTTTATAACCATTGGTATTTTTACCTTGGTCTTGATTGTCGTGTTCTTTGGCATTGCCACAGCAGTGTCATTGATTCCTATTGGCTTTGTCTTTTCTTATGCAGTAGCTGGAATTCCGATTGGGATCATCTTTATGTATGTGCTCGCCAAAGTGCCGAAAAGAGGCGCAGTTGCAATCATGATCACAGTGATGGCCGTAATCTTTTTCCTCATGGGTGCGCCCGGCTTGATGGCTCCTGGCGCTTTTGTAGGCGGCATTGTCGCCGAGATAATCATCAGTTCCGGTAAATATAAAGTGTTCTGGCGAAATCTTCTTGGATATGTCGCTTACCTCACCATTAATTGGTATGGGCATATGCACACAATGATATTTGCAACTGAATCATATACGGCCGAAATGGTCGCTACTGGCCTGACCGTAGAATCCCTGCAACCGATGCTCAATTTCATCAATGGCCCATTCTTCTCTCTGGTGTTAGCAGCTACCGTCGTCGGCGGAATCCTCGGTGCGCTTCTGGGCCGTAAGACCCTGAAAAAGCATTTCGAGAAAGCCGGAATCGTCTGATTTGGGTGCGTTTCATTTGTTTTAAGACAAGCGGAGACTGAGCCTGTCGAAGTCGTAGCGGCCTCTGCACTCGACCGCCTTTGCCTTCGACAAGCTCAGGCGACGGCTATGTTCTAAGTAGATGAAACACACCCGTCTGATTTGAAGGAGAAAAACATGTCTGACACACAGCAAAAGTCCAAGTTAGTTAGTAGAGACTTTATCACGATAGGTATTTTTTCCTTGATCATGATCGTTATCCAGATCGTATTCGATTCTCTGATGGCATTGAGCGCTATCGCTTTTCCATTTACGTACGCTGTGGCCGCGATTCCGGCGGGGATTGTCTTTATGTATGTAGTCGCCAAAGTGCCAAAAACAGGCGCAATTGCGCTCATGAGTACGGTGGTGGCTCTGATCTATTTCCTCATGGGTGCGCCCGGTTTAATGCCGCTTGGCGCCTTTATCGGCGGCATTGTCGCCGAGGCGATCATCAGTTCCGGCAAGTACAAGAGCTTTTCCAGAAATGCCATCGGGTTCGTGGCTTTCATAGCTATCTGGTGGTTTGGGCATATGACCAATATGCTTTTCTTCGCCGAGTCTTATATCGCAGAGATGACGGCCATGGGCATAGCCGAGGAAACTATGGCGCCGATGATCTCCTTTGTCAATGGGCCAATGTTCTTTTTGGTGTTGGCGCTCACCCTTGTCGGGGGCATCTTGGGTGCGTTCCTGGGGCGCAGAACCCTGAAAAAGCATTTTGTAAAGGCAGGTATTGTCTGATATGGCAGCGAGGCAAGAAAGCAAAAATCAGGGGCTTTGGGCGATCACGGTTCCTGTTAAAACCCATATGGCGGCAGGGGTAGTTCTCGCCGCTGTAAGCGGCGTGCTGTTGATTGCCGGTAACGTTATGCTGGCGCAGGTGGTGACGATTGTCGCCGGTGGTGAGCTGGCGATCTTTGGCCTGGCTTTCGGTTTCAGAGAGGCTTTCTGGCTCCTGACGGGGCTGATCGTTCTCACCTATGCCATCCGTGGCTACAGCTTCATCATCTCCCATCTCGGGGCGTTCAGGCTCGAAGAGATACTCAGGACTGACCTGACGGAACGCCTGGCGGATATGCCGCTCGGCTATGTGATTTCAACGGGAACTGGCGCTCTGAAGAAGGTGCTGTTGGATGATGTGAAGAATCTGCATGCCTTCGTTGCCGACAGTACCCCGATGATCGGGAAGAGCGTGGCGACACCCATCGCTTCCCTCGTTGCCATGCTTCTCATTGATTGGCGGCTGGCTCTTGTGGCTGTGGGCGTGCTTGTTCTGGGCATGATCCTTATGTATGCAGCCATGAAGGATGACGCCACCTACAGGAAGCAGTATGAACAAAGCCAGTCGGACATCAACAAAGCGGTGATCGAGTTTGTTCAGGCTATGCCGGTGGTGCGAACCTTTGACGACGGGACAACCTCTTTCAAACGCTACAATCTGGCGCTGGAACGCTACAGACATCATACGAAGGCGTGGATCGAGTTGACGGCCCTACCGGGCAAGATCGCGCTGATCATTCTCAGTCCGCTCCCGACGCTTCTGGCGGTAACCGCAGCCGGAATTCTTTTTGTGACCGGTGGCAGTCTGAGCCTATTTGGACTGATGGCTTCGCTGATGGTCAGCACCGGCATGGCAGACACACTGATGCCGTTAATGTGGTTCAACCAAGCGCTTAAGAAATCTAATGCGGCAGCCGAGCGGATCCAGGAAATCCAGGGATTACCGACGCTGGACAAGACAGAGGAACCTCAGATACCCGAACGTTTCGATGTCACCCTCGAGGACGTTACCTTCCGCTATGGGGAAGAGGACATCTATGCGCTGAAGAACGTCAGTTTCCATGTCCCGGAAAATACCACCACGGCCCTGGTAGGCCCTAGCGGTGCCGGCAAGAGCACCGTAGCCAGGCTGATTCCCAGGTTCTGGGACGTAACCGAAGGCTCCATACGGATTGGCGGGGTGGATGTCCGGGATATGACCACGGAAACGCTGATGGACACGGTTTCCTTCGTCTTCCAAGACACGTTCCTGTTCAATGATACGCTGGCGGGCAATATCCGGATTGCGGCACCGGACGCTTCGGATGAAGCAGTGAAGGCGGCAGCGAAAGCGGCCCAGATTCATGACTTCATCATGAGTCTGCCCCACGGTTACGACACCCTGGCCGGCGACCGGGGCACCAACCTGTCCGGCGGGCAGAAGCAGCGGATCACCATTGCCCGCGCCATCCTCAGGGACGCGCCGGTCATTGTGCTGGATGAGGCCACCGCCTTTGCAGACCCGGAAAACGAAGATGAGATCGTCAAGGCGCTCTCCAACCTGTTGAAACAAAAGACTGTCATCGTCATTGCCCACCGGTTATCCACCATCAAGGATGTCGGCCAGATCGTGGCCTTCGACCATGGGGAAGTGACCGAGAAGGGCCGCCACGATAAACTCCTGGCCTTGGACGGCACCTATGCAGCGCTTTGGAAGAACTACACCCTGGCCCAGAACTGGGACGTTCAACACAGCGGGGGTGCGCGATGAGTAGGAAAAGTTATACACCTTTCAGAGAGCTTTACAGACTGGCTCTGGCAGCTATCGGAGAGAAGCAAGCCAATTACAAAGAGTCTGTGAGATGGTTCATCGTGACCTATATTGCCCAGGGGATTGCCTTCGGTCTGTTCTATCCCCTGCTGAAAAGCATCTTTGCAGAGACACCGGATACGAAAAAGACCTTGATGCTCTTCGGCATTATGGCCGCCGTCACCGTCCTGTCTCTTTATGCCAAGTGGAAGGGGCACGGCTTTGATTTCTCCGGCAATATCGTCGATATCGCCCACGACATGCGCACCAGACTGGGTGTCAGTCTGCGCCGGATGCCCCTTGAAAAGCTGTCAACCTACAAGACGGGGGAACTGAATGCCATCTTTTCCAATAATGTGGAAGAATCGGGCCTTACCCTGGGGATCATAACCGCCATGATCGTGGAACTGATTTTCGTTCCGTTGACCATGGTGGTCGTGACTTTGTTCGTGGACTGGCGTCTAGCCCTGTTCATGGTGGTTTTGTTTCCGCTGGCTATCCCATTGTACGACAGGATCAGAAATACCAATGTGGCAGAAAAGTCTGCTTTCAATCGTGCCAACGCAGACCTGGAGGCCGGCTTCATCGAATATATTCAGGGATTGCCCGTATTGCGAGCGGCGAACAGGACCGGGGCCAATGAAGAGAAGTTGCAGGACGCCATAAAGAAGGCCAGAAGTACCCAGGTCTCCGGTCTCTACAGAACCCAGATCCCCTATTTTCTGATGGGTATCCTCATCCAAGCGGTGCTGCTGCTTCTGCTGTTCTTTGGCGCCGGTTTCGTGCTGGAAGACACACTGACTCTGGTGACCCTGGCCGCCTGTATCACAGTTGTAGTGCGACTTGTGGAGCCTTTGTCGCTGTTTGTGGCAGTCATCAACCTCTTTGAAACCACCGACATAGCCTTGGGCAGGATCAATGAAGTTCTTGAAATTGAGCCGCTGGCAGTCCATGAACCGGCGGACAACTCTGTGGGTCATGATATCCGTTTTGACGGCGTTGATTTCACCTATGAGGGACAGTCTGAGAAAACGATCAAGAATTTGAGCTTCCACACGCCCGAGAGAACAATGACGGCCATCGTCGGTCATTCCGGCTGCGGCAAGACCACCCTGACCAAGCTGCTTATGCGTTATGCGGATGTACAGCAGGGCAGTATCCGTATCGGGGGTGTGGACATTCGGTATATGACCCAGGAAGACTTGATGAGCCATTTTTCGATGGTCTTCCAGGATGTATATCTCTTTGACGATACGGTGATGAACAACATCCGTATGAATAACCCCAATGCTACCGATGAAGAAGTGAAGCAGGCGGTGCGAGCAGCTCACTGTCACGAATTCATCGCGAGGCTTCCGGAAGGATATCAGACCACCATCGGTGATATCGGTGGCAGCCTGTCCGGCGGCGAACGTCAGCGGATCAGCATTGCCAGAGCCATCCTGAAGGATGCCCCCATCGTCATTCTAGACGAGCCAACCGCGGCTTTGGATACGGAAAGTGAAGTCTCCGTTCAGCAGGCCATCGACAAACTGGTGGAAAACAGAACCGTCATTGTCATCGCCCACCGGCTGTCGACCATCGTCGGTGCTGACCGGATTCTGGTCATGGACAGTGGTGAGATTATCGAACAGGGCCGGCATCGCGAGTTGATGGCCCTGGAAGGCAAATACTATGCTATGTGGGCCGCCCAGCAGCGCGCCAAGGCCTGGTCGGTTGTTGAAGATTAGATGTGCTGGTGTTATGAGAAATGACGAAAGAAACTGAACAAAAAGAACTTGGACTGTGGGGAATCATCGCCCCGGTTAAGTGGCAGATTTATGGCGCTATGGCTATGGCAGCCATCGGCAGTATCGCCTGGATTGCCTCGCTGGTCTTGATTCTCCCCATCGGACGCGAAATCCTGGGCGTATCGCCCGATATGGGACGCCTGTGGCAACTCTGGGGACTGATGCTGGTAGCGGTGGTCGTCGCCCTGGTGTTGCGGACGCTGTCATTCAGAACAGCGCACCTCGGCGCTTTCAGGCTGGAGCAGATACTGCGCACCCAGTTGACCACGCACCTGGCCAAAGTGCCGTTGGGTTACGTGATCACCACCGGCTCCGGCGCACTCAAAAAGGTGCTGATGGATGATGTCCTCAGCCTGCATACCTTCGTCGCAGATAGTACCCCATTTATCGCGCGGGCTTACACGACACCGTTGGTGGCGCTGGTCTTGATGTTCATTGTCGATTGGCGCATGGCGCTGCTCTCTCTGGCCGTTTTTCCCGTAGGTATGGTTGCCATGTACTATGGCACCAAAGACTTTGCTACCGAGCGCGTAGCCTACGATGCGGCTAGTGAACAGATCAACCGCACCATCATTGAGTACGTGCAGGGCATGCAAGTTGTCCGCACCTTTGACGATGGGACGGTCTCCTTTCAGCGCTATCACGATGCCTTGACCAACGCCACCGAGACGATGCGTAATTGGGCCGGCAAGTCACAGACCGGTGCCTATATTGCGCGTACCCTTTTTGCCGCCTTGCCGACGCTGGCCGTTGTCACCCCCATCGGCATCTGGTGGGTTTATCAAGGATGGCTCGACATACCCACCCTGATCTTTTTTGTCTTTCTTGCGCCCACGGTGGCTGAATCGCCGGTGAATATTATGTGGCTGAACCAACTGCTCAACCAATCCAGTGCCGGCGCCAAGCGCATCGGCGTTCTGCTGAATGAGCCGATCCTTCCCCAGCCGGTCAACTCCAACGCGCCGCGCAATGCCGGCGTCACCTTCCGGGATGTCTCGTTCACCTACGCCGGCCGCGAAGATGCCGCGTTGCAACACGTCAACCTGCGTATGGAACCGGGTACGGTCACGGCGCTGGTCGGGCCGTCCGGCGCGGGCAAGAGTACCGTCGCCCAGCTCATCCCGCGCTTTTGGGACGTGAATGAGGGAGCGGTGCTGGTGGGTGATGTGGATGTACGTGAGATGAGCAGCGACGATCTGATGAAGCAGGTCAGCTTTGTCTTCCAAAATCCCTACCTGTTGCACGATACCCTCCGCGAGAATATTCGCCTGGGCAAGCCCGATGCCTCTGATGCAGAGGTGCAGGCCGCCGCCGAGGCCGCCCAGGCGCACGAATTCATCATCAACGAGCTACCCGACGGTTACGATACACTGGCCGGCGACCGGGGCACACAGCTTTCCGGCGGACAGCGCCAGCGCGTCACCATGGCCCGCGCCATCCTCCAGGACTGCCCCATTGTGGTGCTGGACGAAGCGACCGCCTTTGCCGACCCGGAAAACGAGGCCAAAATCCACGCCGCCATCGCCAATCTCACAGCGGGAAAAACGCTGATTGTGGTGGCGCACCGCCTGTCTACCATTCAGGATGCGCACCAGATTGTAGTTCTGGACAAGGGCCGCGTCGCCGAAATTGGCGACCATGACACGTTGGTGGCGGCTGGCGGGGTCTATGCCGGACTGTGGAGCAAGTTTTCGGAAGCGCAAGATTGGGGATTGCGGCGTAATTCGCCGCCAACCGCCAACCAGACAGGGGAGGTGGCATCATGATTAGCCTCTATCAACGAATGATGCGTGTTGCCGGGTCAACGGCTCCGCTCCTGCGCGCTTCAATGTTCATCACCATCGCCAGCGCCATTGTGCAGGGCATTATGTTTGCCATGCTCTACCCGTTGTTCCATGAACTCATCTATCCCGACGAGAACAGCATCCGCCGGCTGGTGATCCTCGGTGGTATTCTGGTCGGCCTGGTTTTGATTGATGCCGCCCTGCGGTTCATCATCAATCGCTCTGATTGGGAGAGCTATATTGTGGCCGGGCATGAATTACGGATCAAGCTGGGCGAGCAACTGCGCCGCATCCCGCTGGAAGACCTCAACGACCGCAGAGTCGGCGAACTGAATGTGGCGCTCAGCGGGCATGTTGACTATGTGGTCATGGTCTTGAGTGGTCTGTACAACATAGTCCTTTACACCATCATCGCGCCCGTCACCACCCTGTTGATCACACTCTTTGTCGATTGGCGTCTGGCGCTGGCCCTGGGGTTGATCTTTCCCTTTGTGATACCACTCTATCGCCGGATCAGAGTTCTTTCCGCTTATGGATTTCGCGCTTCGGGAGAGGCCCACGAAACGGTAACGTCTAACCTGATTGAGTACGCGCAGGGGCTGGGCGTGTTACGCGCCACCCGGCAGGTCGGCCCGCAGTCGGTGCGGCTACAAGACTCGCTGGAGAATCTGCGTCAAAAGCAAAGTACGGCCCAGAACTGGAAGACCATTCCCGGCCTGATGATTGCCACCGTGGTGCAGGTGGGCATTCTGATAGTGACCCTCCTTGGCCTGCTGTGGGTTGTGGGCGGCAGTCTGGATGTGGCAATTATGTTGGCGCTGTTTGCCATTATGGTCCGCTACTCCGAGACGTTGGCGATGTTTGCCAATATGACCACGATGTTTGACATTATGGAAACCGCCCTTGAGCGGATTGATGAACTGCTGGACATAGAGCCGTTGCCCATCAATCAACCTCACGGGAACATCGAGCGTTTTGACATCACCTTTGATGAGGTTGATTTTGAATATGCGGCAGACGATGACAGTTCACTTGACGGCCAGGTTCTGCACGATGTGTCGTTCAACCTGCCGGAGCGAAGTCTGACGGCGCTGGTCGGCTCATCGGGGAGCGGCAAGACAACTATCACAAAGCTGATCACGCGCTACGCAGACCCACAAAAAGGTGCCATCAAAATCGGTGGGGTCGATATTCGGTCACTGGAGCAAAAGGAATTAATGCGGCATGTTTCGGTGGTCTTTCAGGATGTTTACCTGTTCGACGACTCTATTCGGGACAACATCCGTATGGCGAAACTGGACGCCACCGACGCGGAGGTGGAAGCGGCGGCCACAGCAGCCAACTGCCACGAGTTTATTACGCGCTTGCCGGATGGTTATGACACAACAGTTGGTGAGATTGGCGGTTCGTTGTCGGGCGGCGAACGGCAGCGAATTTCGATTGCGCGGGCCATTTTGAAGGGTGCGCCTATCGTTTTGTTGGATGAGCCAACGTCGGCGTTGGATACGGAAAGTGAAGTGGCGGTGCAGCGGGCTATCGACAAGCTGGTGGAAGACAAGACGGTCGTTGTGATCGCGCACCGGCTGTCCACGGTAGTAGCGGCGGATACGATTTTGGTGTTGGATGACGGGCGACTCGTCGAACGCGGCACGCACGATGCGTTGATGGCAGAAAACGGCCGCTACGCCGCTATGTGGAACGCCCAACAGCAAGCGCGCCGGTGGAAGGTTTAGGATCGCTTGATCGCAAGGATATATTACGTCAACTTAGAATAGCTACCAAGAAGAAGGATCTTAAACCTTTGGACAGGCGATCCGGCCATAGCATAACTAGTACAGCCATTTGGAAGTCCGCAGGGAGTTGCGGCCTGGGAGCGCGGGCAGCTTGCCCGCATCCCGCCTGAGCGGGCGGGCCGCCCGCGTTCCCGGACCCCCTACGGATCTTCGGAACCCTGTACTAGTCTATCGGTTTGCGAGCGGCGACTGAGGTGTAAAAGTCTTCCAATATTGATGGAGTATTGTGAAGTTTCCAGCCGTTCAACGCCGGGCTTCAGCGGCGCCGTGGGCGGATTCTATAGACCGGCACGACTGATGGCGCACGCCAGGCTTAAAAACGCGCCAGATTCCGGGCCGCACCCGCGGCATCGTGCTGCGAGGGATATTGGGCGGCATGGCGTCCCGGATCGCGCTGATTACACAATCATCAGTTGGCCAGTTTTGCGGTCGACAGTCCTCGAGGTGATGCGGGCGGGATACTGGCACCTACTGATTTTTGAAATTTCCCTACTGCCTTGCTGATGGCATCTACGCGATCTTTGCCGCGCAAAATCTCTCCTATCGCCTCAAGGGCCAGGCGTAGGAGGTAGGTTATGTCATGAGAGCTTGCCGTCTCCATATAATTCTCAGGTATGCTCCCTTGCTGATGTGCCTCGAATATGATGATGAAGACGATACCTGCTGACATCTGTATGCCAAAAGCGGCCATAGTGCTCGCACCTAGCCCAATGAAGGGGAGCGGCATCGCTACTTCGCTTGCCAATTTCAAACCGCCCCCTGCACCTATGAGCTTGACAGTAAATTGCGTTAGCCCCGGAAGGGCTCTGAGGCCATAAATAGATGCTATCTTATCAGATATCACCTTCATAGTCACGACTTGTGAGAGAACATCTGAGATTGGAAGCGGATTGCAAATCTTTACGAGAAACGATGCCCCGGAGCCTGTCGCTGACAAGTTGAGCGCGTAATCCATGGCTTGTTTGATTTCCTGGATAGACATATGTTCTCCTTCAGCTAATCCTCGTAACCACCACCGTCCTCTTGCTCGCCGCCCAACGATCAGCCTCAGCGGCGGCGCTGGCAGGTTCGGGGATCGGCATAGCCGACGGCACGAGACGACATCGAAATGAGTATTGTCTCGTTGGCCATCACATCCTCCTGCTCAGGCGGGACTGAACAGGATTATACCAGCTCTCGCTGTACTACTGATTTGTGCCGATCCAAAACCCGTCAGATGCGGCGTGATGAGCTTCGTGAATAGATATGGCTACGGGTTGCCGCCAAACCATAATTGGATGTACCGCATGCGGTCATTCTGAGCGCAGCGAAGAATCCCCGGCTTTGAGGTCGAGACCCTTCCCCTTCGCTTTGCTCAGGGTGACATGCGGTATGACTTTGATCGTTTGGTTGCCGCATCTGACAGATTTCTCTGTCGCGTAGGATCGCTACAGAGAGAGAGCAGCCTAAGAATAGACAATCGAGGACTGCCAGTCCTCGAAGGACTGGCAGTCCTACAGCCACATTGTACGACCTCTAACTGATTTATCTATATCTTTATAATACGCCCAAAGACCCGATCAAGGGAAGGGCTTCTAACGCGTCCAGGATTTCGGGGACTTCTGCGACCAAACAAACAACACGTTGGGGATAATTATTATGCCGTATCATTTTTTGCGCCCGTTTCCGTTTAATCGGCTGCCGAGCGCCTCCGGGAAAAAGTTGATGACCAGTTTGCCGGTTAGCGGGTGGGTGGCGACTTCTGACCAGACGCCGTAGACCTGGCGGATCAAATCGGGGTGCAGCACCTCCTCCGGCGTGCCAGAGGCGACCAGCCGACCCGCTTTGAGCATGTACAGCCGGTCGCAGTAGAAGGCCGCCAGGTTTAGCTCGTGCAGGGCGGCGATGGTGGTGACGCCCAGGTTCTTGACCAGTTCCAAAATCTCAAGCTGGTAGTGGATGTCCAGATGGTTAGTCGGTTCATCCAGCACCAGAAATTTGGCTTGCTGCACCAGGGCGCGAGCAATCAGCACCCGCTGCTTCTCCCCGCCGGAGAGGGTAAGAAAAGAGCGTTGGGCAAAGTCGGTCATGTCAACGCGAGCCAGCGCCTCATCGACCAGTTGAAAATCGTGGGTGGTGTCCCGGTCGAACATGCCTTTGTGCGGGTTGCGGCCCATCATCACAATTTCGTGTACGGAGAAATCAAAGTCTCCGGTGCGCTCCTGCATGACCACGGCCATTTGGCGGGCCACCTGGCGGGGGGAAAGCTGCCACACATTGGCTCCGGCCAGCTCGATGACCCCGGCATCGGGCTTGAGAATGCGGTAAATGATGCGCAGCAGGCTCGATTTACCGCTGCCGTTGGGGCCAAGCAGGCCCACAAATTCGCCTTCGGCCACGGCCAGCGTAACAGCGTCGACAATTTTTTTGGCCTCAACCGACCAGCTTACATTTTCCGTTTGCAGGTTCATTACAGCCCTCCCCGCTCTTTCAACTGCCGGTGCAGCAGCCACAGAAAGAAGGGGCCGCCCAGCAACGAGGTGATGACGCCCACCGGCAACTCCACCGGATCGAAGGCGGTGCGAGCCACTACATCGACCCAAATCAAAAAGATGCTGCCCACAAAAATGGAGACCGGCAGCACCCGGCGGTGGTCGGTGCCGACCATGAGCCGCACAATGTGGGGAATCATCAGACCGATAAAGCCGATGGCCCCACTGACGGCCACCATCACGCCCGTAACCAGCGAAACTGCCAGAAAGAGTAATCGTCGAAAGCGAGTCAGGTCAACGCCCAGCGTGGCCGCGGTTTCATCGCCCACAATGAGCGCGTTGAGGCCGCGCGCCTGCATGGCGAGGTAGAGGCTGCCGAAAAGCAGCACCACGGCTGGCAGGGTCAGTTCCGGCCAGTCGGTGCCGGCCAGACTACCGAGCAGCCAGGCCAGCACGGCCCGGGCCAGTTCCCGTTTATCGGAGGTGAGGGTGATGAAGCTGGTTAAGCCGGAAAAGAAGTAGGCCACGGCCACCCCGGCCAGAATGAGTCGGGCCGGATTCAGCCGGCCATTACTCTGGGCCAGCAGAAAGACGATAAAAAAGGTGAGTGTGGAACCGACAAACGCACCGAAGGAGATGGCGTAAATGCCGGCAAAGGCAAACGCGCCAAAAGCTAAAACTGCCACCGCCCCCACCGACGCCCCGGACGAGATGCCCAAAATGTAGGGATCGGCCAGGGGGTTGCGCACCAGAGCCTGCATGGTGACACCGACCGCAGCCAGCCCGGCCCCCACAAAAACGCCCAACAGCACCCGTGGAAAGCGGATTAGCCAGATGATGTTGAACTGGGCCTTTGACCAATCTTCCTCGATGTTTACCCACCCGCTCAGATCCAGCGAGGTGATGTCTGACAGAACCCGGAGCGTTTCCGAGGCCGCAATCCGCCAGACCGCGCTGACCGGAATTTCAACCGGCCCCAGCGTGATGCCCAGCGTGATAGAAACAAGCAACAGCACGGCCAATCCGCCGAGCAGCAGCCAAAACCGAAGCTGTGTGGCGCGGCTTTGGCCGGCAGAGGCACTTTGAATAGCCGTAAGCATTGACATAAAGAAACCTTGCGAGGGGGTCACAAAGCCAACTCTGCGACCCCCAATCTGTCTCTACTCAAACTTATCCGGGTACAGACCTTTGGCTACGTCTTCAACGGCATCCACATTGCGAATGCCGAGCGTAGTGGCGCTAAACGGAACAATGATGAAGCGCTCGTCCTGCACGGCGCTGATGTCGGCATAGGCCGGGTTGGTGGTCAACAGTTCGATTTTTTCGTCCGCAGTCGACCAGTCGGCTTCGATAATGACGATGGCCTCCGGGTTGCGGTCAATCACTTCTTCCCAACTGACGGTGGCCCAGTTGCCCTCCGCATCGGCAAAGATGTTTTCGGACCCAATCTGGCGAATGATCTCGTTGGGGGTGCCGCAGCAAGCCCCGGCAAGAGCATCGTCGGTGCCGCTGTCGTACCAGAAGATTTTTACCGGTTCAGCTTCGTCGCCAATCGTTGCGATCACCGCTTCCAGCCGGGCCTGCATATCGGCCACCAAAGCCTCGCCTCGCTCCGGCACGCCAAAGATGGCCGCGATGTCTTTGATTTCGTTGTAAACGGTTTCCATTGTGGCGGATTCCGGGCGGAGGACCTCGTCTTCGCAGGAAACCGCCGACAGGTAGGAGTCGATGTCCAGCCCCAGCAGCTCTTCACGCGGCCCGGCGGCTTCATCGCCAAAGGCGCTGCGATACGCACCGTAAACAAAGTCCGGCTCGCTGGTAAACAGAATTTCCTGCGAGGGGTACTTTTCGGCCAGCACAGGCACGCTGTTGTAGGCCTCGGCCAGCGACGGCAGAATTTTGTCATCTATGTAGGCCGTGCCAACCATTTTGTCTTCCAGTCCCAGCGCCAACATCACCTCGGTGGAGGCCTGATTCATGGTAACGGCCCGTTCCGGCGGGGCATCGTAGCTATAGGTCAGGCCGCAGTTGTCGATGGTGAGGGGGAAGGTGGAAGTATCGTCCCCGGCGGCAGCGGCGCTTTCTTCGCCGCCGAATTTTTCGGGATAGAAGCCTCTGGCCAGCGTTTCCACCGCGTCGGGATTGCGGACGCCTTCAAAGACGCTGGGCAGGGGTAGCACGACAAACCACTTGTTTTGAATGGCTGGCATACTGCTGAGGGCTGGACTGTTAAGCAGAAAGTCTATTTTTTCCTCAGCCGGAGTTTCGCCATAGTCGTTGATGACGATGACGTCAGGGTTGCGGGATACGGCCTCTTCCCAACTCACGGTGGTCCAATTTTTCTCAACGTCGTCAAAAACGTTCCGCCCACCGGCCAGACCAATCAGGTGCGTTTGCAAAGATTGGCCGGCGGTGAACAAATCATCCGTACCAAAATCATAAACCAGCACCCTGACCGGCTCGGATATATCGCCCACTTGGGCCTGAGTTGCGGCAATTTCATCTTTCATCGACTGAATCATCGCCTCAGCCCGGGGCTGAATATCAAAGATTTGGCCCAACTTGTGGATGTCTTCGTAGACGTCGTCCATCGTGGCGGCCTCAACCAGCGTGCCTTTTACAGTGTAGGCGTTGATGCCCAGCGCGGCTAAATCTTCCGGCGTACCTACACCATCGGCGCGGTGAGCACTCTCGCGGCCGTAGCTAAAATCGGGCTCGGCGGCCGCCAGCACTTCCATTGATGGGTATTTTTCTGCCAGAACGGGAATGTTGTTGTAGGCTTCTTCAAATTCGGGCAGAATGACCGCGTTGCCATAGGCCGTACCGACCATTTTGTCAGCTAGCCCTAATGCCAGCATGATTTCGGTGGTGTGCAGGTTGAGGCTAACGGCTTGTTCCGGGGCTTGCTCAAAGGTTAAGGTGACGTCACCGTTTTCGATGGTTAGCGGGTACCCTGTCGCTAGTGACTCAGCAGGCATCGAGGCTGCTTCTTCGTTGCCAAACTTGTCGGGATAGAATGCTTCGGCCAGGGTACGGGTGCGGGCTACGTTGCGCGGTCCGGGCGTGGCTTCGGCGTAGGTCAACACTACAAATCTATCGTTTTTAATGGCGTCAACGTCGACCAGCGCCGGTTGACTCTTTAAAAAGTCAATCTTGCCCTGGGCGTCCGGCTCGTCGTAATCGATGATGACGATGTGCTGCGGATTGCGATCAACCACATCTTCCCAATTGACGCGGGTCCAACTGCTGTCAACGTCGTTGAAAATGTTGGCGCCGCCGGCGGCTTCGATCATCGCATTGGGCATGGCAAACTTGGCCGCAGTCAGCGGGGTGTCATCGCCGCTGTCGTAGACAAACACCCGCATAGGGGTCTCTACTGCACCAATTGATTGCTCAATTTCAGCCAGTTCGGCCCGGTATTGGTCAACCTTCGCCTGCGCTTGATCTTCAACGCCAAAAATGCGGCCAATGTTGAGCAAGTCGGTGAAGGTGTCTTCCAGGCTCACCTGCTCGCGCTCCATTATGCGAATACACGACTCTGTCAGCACATAAGATTTGATGCCGTACTGCTCCAGCTCAACCGGGGTGATGCCTTTCTCCTCGGAAAAGCCGTAGCTCCACCCGGCAAAGAAAAAGTCCGGCTCGGCTCCCACCAATACTTCCAGGTCGATGTATTTGGGCGAAAGCTGCGGCACGTCGGCCAGTAGTTGACGGTAATCTGCCCCAACCATACGCGTATCATTGATGCCGCTGTAGCCGACCAGTTTGTCGGCCAAGCCCACATCCAGAAAAATCTCGGTGATATTGACATCGCTGGTGACGGCTCGTTCCGGTGGCGCATCGAAGGTGACCGGTTCGCCGCAGCTTTCGACGGTGACGGGGAAGCCGGTCAGGTCGACCTCAGCCGATAACTCCCCCGGCTGACTTTCTGCAGCAGTTGTGACCTCTTCCTCAGCGACCGATTCTTCTGCCGCGCTTTCTTCCTGGGCCGGAGCGTTCTCGGCAGCAGGCTCCGGCGCTGCTGTACCGCAAGCTGCCAGTGCCAGCAGCCAGAAAATTATGAAGATTTTGCTTAGGTGTTTCATTACGTCTCCTCGTTTTGTTTGATTAGTGAAAAAAACAACAAAAAAGCAGCTCCTGGTAAAGCCGCTGTGTGTACTGATGGTAATAAAAAACCCGCCAGAAGGCGGGTGAGAGATGCTACCTTATACCATCCACTCGGCCCCCTTTCTCCACGAAGGTGGAACTCGAACGACAGCCAAGGCAGGTATTCGGACTTTTGTTCAATGGACAATGAGAAATTAACAATTAATAAATTTATTCATTACTCATTGAACAATTACCGTTGCGGGACAGTGCCGGACTCCCAGCAGTGTTTTGCACTACCGACCACCGGGCTTCCCCCATTATGCGCCGCGCATCCGGGCGACTGGCGCACCTTAACTTTAAGATATTCAATTTTCACGGCGAGAACTCTACTATGAATGCGCAAAATTGTCAAAAAATCATGATGAAGCTACCAAACGATGATACCCATGCCGCATGTCACCCTGAACGGAGCAGCCGGCAGCATGAAGGATCTCGGCGTTGGGGGAATCTGAGATTCTTCGCTGCGCTCAGAATGACCGCTTGCGGTAGATCCAAATTCGTTTGGTAGCTACCAAACGATGATGCGTATGCTGCATGTCACCCTGACCCTGAGCGAAGCGAAGGGGAAGGGTCTCAATGGCCTTGGAGTCCGAGATTCTTCGCTGCGCTCAGAATGACCGCTTGCGGTAGATCCAAATTCGTTTGGTAGCTACCAAACGATGCTACCCATGCCGCATGTCACCCTGAACGGAGCCGCAGGCGGAGGGATGGGTCTCGATGGCCTTGGAATCCGAGATTCTTCGCTGCGCTCAGAATGACCGCTTGCGGTAGATCCAAATTCGTTTGGTAGCTATCAAACGATGACGAGTATGCTGCATGTCACCCTGAACGAAGCCGCAGGCGGAGGGAAGGGTCTCGATGGCCTTGGAGTCCGAGATTCTTCGCTGCGCTCAGAATGACCGCTTGCGGTAGATCCAAATTCGTTTGGTAGCGGCATGAGAGAGAGCAATGTACTTTTATCGCCTGCCAACAGGTTGCGCACGCGTACTTTGAAGACGACCACATCCAACTCTTGAATCTGATCTCCCGGCGTCTTTCCTGCCATCCCTCGTGCGCCGATCCGTGTGATACAGATGAGCCCTATTGTTTTGTGGCAAGGGCGACTCCAATACCGATAAATATTGTGCCTGCACCACGATTCAATATACGAATTTTCTGTTGATCTTTGACAAGAAATTTCACCTTAGTTGCTATTAATGCATAAAATGAAAGGCTTGTGCCAAGTACAGCTAAAAACACAAAGATTATCAGAAAAGCATCAATTATGTTTAATGCTGAGAGGTCGAAAAACGTTGGTAAGAAACCTAAGTGAAATAGAATCGCTTTTGGATTGCCAAGAGTAATACTGAATCCGGTCAGAAAATTTTTGTATTCATCTCGTGAATCTTTTTTTAATGTAGAACCAACCAAATCTGTATTTTTGAACCATAGGCTTAAACCTAAGTAAATTAAATACAATGCTCCCGCAAATCGTATGAAAACAAAAAACTCACCAAGAAATTTTCCTATTGCTGCCATTCCAAATAGTACCAATGCAATGTAAAAAACATCCCCCAACAGAATACCAATAATTAAATTTAAAGACGATTTTAATCCCGAAGTCAGGGATTTAGCAATAATCGCAAGAATGGCTGGGCCTGGAATCGCAACCCATATTAACAGCGCAAAACAGAATGTAATTAAGGAATCTATACTCATATTTTCTCCATTTTTTTACTCGTGGATAGGCATTACACACATAACGTCAAAGCTCACCGGCGGCAGTGGAGCGCAGCGGAATCGCCTTCCTGCGCATCGCATTGTCAGGCATTTTACGTAATTGCTTCAATGATCGCGACGGCGTTTCCAACCCCATCTTCATAACAGATTTTCGCACCTAAGTCCTCAGCCTTTCGTCTGATAATTTGGATTCGATATCACATCTTTGATGGCTGCCGCCAGTTTCTCAGCCGTCAGTTTCTTTTGAGGGATTGATCTATTTGCAGAATTGTTTCAGGCAAGGCAACGGCCTTCAGGCCACTCCATCCTGTCGCTATTATACCCCATACGTTTGCTTCTTGAAGTGCCTCAATGCCAATGTTGGCCAGACGCTCCGGGTTACGTCCGGCCATGGAGCCGAATCCTGTATAAACCGAGCGAAGATCGCTATTCCCCCGTCCGCACCTCAAGCACCGCAACCCCGACATTCCACGGCGCGCGGTCGATGTCGAGCACAGCGGTCGCGCTGGCAATGTGAACCTCCAGCGGCGGCGCTTCGGCGCAATCGGCGATGTCGCCAAGCGGCAGCATCACCGTTTGCACGCCGCCGTCGAGCGTCGCCGCCTGCCAGATCGCCGTATCCGTGATCCACACATTGACCGCCCGACCGGCCGGCCCCTGGAGGCGCAACGTCAGGTCGCCGCACGCGCCGCGCACCCGCACCCGCCCATCGCTCAACGTCCAGCGGCCCTGCGTCAGGTCGAAGGTCGCCGGGGCAAAACCGGCGAAATGGCCCAACGCCGGCGGATCGCCGGGAACGACGCGCGCCGGCGCGAGGGTAGGAACGTTGTCCCATGCCCACTCATAGAGATCATTGTTATCGCGCCCATAGCCGTCAATAGCAGATAGCGCCGCCTGCGCCGCAGCGGGATCATCGCTCCGCGCCGCGCTATAGATGCGCATCGCGTGGGCGTAGAGGCTGCGCGGTTCCAGCGCGACGGCCTCGTCGTACAATGCGGCGGCACGGTCTGGCGCACCCTCGAAAGCCAGATCGGCGAGATCGATCACACGCAGCGCGTTCGTCGGGTCGGCGGCGCGGGCGCGCGCAAACGCTGCCTGGGCCCGCCCAACATCACCCTGAGCGAGCGCCGAGCGCGCCGCCCAGGCGTGGGTCTCGCCGCCAAACCAGGTGAAATAGCGGGTGCTGAAGATCAGCGCGCCGAACACCAGGATGCCCGCCAGCGCCAGCCAGATGCGGCGGTCGCGCCGCGCCTCGTCGAACTCGCGCACGAACTCAGGGATAATCATAATGAAGAAGGCGCTGAACGGAATCAGCGCGCCGACAATCGGCAGGCGCAGCCGATGATGCGCGATGGTGATCGCCGAAATCGCCACGCTGTACAGCACCCACAGCAGGATCGGAGTCGCCCGCCGCCACGACGGCGTGAAACTCACGCCGATGATCGCCGCAATCATGATCAGCACATATTCGGCATCGGCGATCAGGCTCCACCAGAGCGGATCCTCCCCCGCGCTCAAGCCGATCTGTTGGTTGTCCGGGCTAATCGTCACCACCTCACCGGTCGCATAGCTGCGCGACTGCAACAGGAACAATGACGCGACCTTATAACGCATGCGACTGAAGAACAAGCCTGGATCGTCGGCGATCTTCGCAAAGGCCATATCCAACGCCAGCGACTGGCGGTCGGCCAGATTGGGTTCGGCATAGATGCGCGCCTCGCCCTGCAGCCGCTCCTCCTCGCCTTGCACCATGCCATACCACATGCTAACGCCGCCGTTGGTGTCCGCCAGAATCAGCCGGTCGTGGACAAGATAGTTGCGCAGCGTCCATGGTCCGATGATCAACACAGCGCCCAGCAGCAGGAAGCCCGCGGCGCGGATGACCTGGTCGCGGGTTTGGCGCTCGCTGAGCAGCACGAGCGCCAGCACCGCAATCGGAATGAAAAACAGCGCCACAGCACGCGTTAGCGCGGCTAACCCCCAGACGACGCCGCAAAGCAACGCCAGCCGGGGACGTTGTATGATCATTGTCTGGTCGAACAGCGCCAGCCCCAGCACGACAAGAATCACAAACAACGCCTCGGCGAAGAGCACGCTGCCAAAGCTCGCCAGCGGCACAAACAGCGCCGCGATCAATCCGCTGACCAGCCCGATGTCGCGACGCTCGAAGAGAGACGCGCCGAGCATAACGAACGCCAGCACGCCGACGCCGGAGAGGATCGCCTGGCCCAGCAATGCGAAGGGGATATTGATGCCACCGATGGCAAACATCAGCGCCAGGAAAGCCGGATAGAGCGGCGGGCGCAGCCACTTGCCGTCGTCGTGATAGCCGCCGTTCAGGATGTGCAACGCCGCGCGGTAGTATTCTTCGGGATCGCCGGGTTGCACCGCGCCGCTCTGCGCCTGGAACTGCCAGAATACGACGCGCAACGCCACAGCCAGCAGAACGACAATGACGATACCCGTGACATATGCAGGCGTCGCCATCTGCGGCTCAACCGGATAGATTTCCACCGTCTCTCGACGCCGTGATTGGGCGAAGCGGTCAGGTTTGGGATTTTTCGCAGATTTAAGCATATGATAGAAACTATTCAAGTGTTTCGAATAAGAACTTGAAGCGATAACGACGTAGTTGCACATTGGGAACTGCTCGGACTGCGAATATAACGCGGGGATGAAAATCGCCGGCGATTAATATGCCGCAGATGCGATTTCTTCGCGGCTTAGTTCGCCCTGCTGTAGCAAGGCAATGATTTGTGATTTTTGATCATCGGATATAGTGGCCATAGCGCTTTAGATGGTCGGCGAACCAGCGATGCGCATAATCCACTGGTTGATCGCCGCGAAAAAGGTGAAGACGTACGTCACCGTGATCATCACTTGCCCCCAGCGCCCACGCTGCCAGTAGCGTTCCGCGTAGACCGCCCAGCACAGCGCCATCACCGGCAGCAAGTAGAACACCTGCTTGTCCACCATCGAGATGCGATAGCCCGCGAACATAAACAGCAGCGCCACGATAAACCAGGCCGCGAGCGCGACGCCGATCAGCGGGCGTTTCCAGAACACGAAGAAGCCGGGGATGAGGAAGATGAGCGGAATGGCAATGCCGTAGTAGAGGTAGTCGCCCGGCCAGACGCGATAGTCGAGGTGGGGAATATAGCTGAGCAGGTATTGGCTGAATGGCCCGCGATCAACGCCCACGGTCTCCGGCCCTCTGGCGAACACGTCACTCATATAGGGCACGGTGCGCGCGATGATCGGGCCAATATATTGACCGTAGTAGATCAGCAACGACAGCGCGATCGCCGCACCGGCAGCCAGCCAGAGCGGGCGCAGACCGGGCAGCAGCGCGCGCCAATCGCGGCCCTGCCGCGCCGCCAGCCAGGCGGCCAACGTGAAGCTGACCAGGAAGACGCCTAAAAATACCGCCGCCACCGTGTAAAACAAAAACGACGCCAGCAACAGAAGCGTCAGGATGATCAGCGAGCCGCGCTCGGACAGCCGCTCCCAACGCACAACGATGAACGTCGTCGCGACCAGCGTCCACCAGAGGCCGAACGTGGTCGGGATATTGCCCCACGAATGCAGCAAAAACGCGACCGGCAATACGGCGTAGAGCAGCGCGGCATGCACTGTTGCGCGCCCGCTCAGCCCGGCCTTGCGCGCCAGCAGGGCGATCAAGATGATGCGCGTGCTGTCGATCACCGCGCTGAACATATTCGCGCCCATTTCAAGCGAGAAAGGCAGCAGCGCAAAAACGGTCGAGAACATATGGAAGTAGGGCGAATAGGGGATGACCGGACGATTTTCGCCCCATTCGGCGGTAGGCATCGTCGATTCGTTGAGCGGGCTGTTCACGCCGTAGAGCAGCGGCAACTGGCCGTCGAGTATCCAGCGCACACGATCCATGTGCCACTGAATGTCAACCGCCACAAAGTAAGGATAGAGCATCCCGGCGGCTTTGAGCCAGTAGCTCACGAAAAAGATCAGCAGCAGCAGATTGATGAATGTGGCGCGGCGCATCCCCAACGTCGCCTCGTGTTGCGCACCGAAGAAGCGGTTCAGCAGCGGGCGCAGCGCCAGCAGCAGTAGGAGGCTCCAGATCATCAACAGCGCCAGGCGCGGCAACATAAAGCTGGTCGGGAAGCGGTACGCGGCCAGCGCCCAACCGCCCGTCGCCGTCACCAGCAGCGCGCCGAGCACGGCCAGCGTTTCGGGGCGCACCCACGCTCCGGCGCGTCGTTCGCGCATCGCGCCGCCAATCAGCAGCAGCAGGCAGACATAGACGCCCAGCCCAACCACCAGGCTGTAGAACAGCGCGCTCCATGGCGGCAGGGCTTGCAGCAACCCGCCGGCGCGGGTTGGCGCAATAACCGCGTTGGAGAGAAACACGCCAAGGGAGCGCGGGTCTTCAAAGGTATTCGAGCGAAGCGTCAACTCCAGATTGCCGTCGCCGGCCAGCGCGGCGGGAACCAGCAGGCTGGCCCGGCGGGCGACGTTGGTTTCCGGCAAGGTTGCCAGCAACGTTTCGTTCGCAAACACGCGCGCATCCAACGGCGCGCCGTCGGGGTGCATAGTGACGACGGCGAGATCAACCTGCCACGCGCCGCGCCCCAGGTTTGGCAGCACAATGCTGCTCTCATCGCGCGACCAGCGATAGGTGCGCGCGGGAGCCAGCGTCACCTGACCGACAATGTCGGGCGGCGGTTCCGGCCCGCCCATCAGCGGCGAGACCAGCGTGAACGCGAGCTGATCGGCGGCGGCGATGTCGGGCGGGATCGTCGCGACGATCTGGCGCGGCGGGCGACGCGGCATGCTTACCTGTACGCCGTTCACTGCAACCGCTGCGAGATCGAGGATCTCATCGGGCTGACCATCGGCGGCGCGCAGCACGGCGATCCAGATGCCGCTGCGATTGCCCGGCAGCGTGAGCGTCGCTTGCCCCGGCGCCCAGTCGAACGTCGTACTGGTTCCATCGGCATCAATCTCACGCCCGTTGAAATTGCGCAGATAGGCCGAATCATCGGCGGCGCCCATATCGATATGCACCACCGGACGCACGGCATAGGCCAGCGTCAGCGTGAGCAATATCAGCAGCGCAAGCAGAAGCGGCGGCCCCAGGCGCAGCGTCTCCGGCCAAGCCAGCGTCCGGTCCGCGCCGGCGCGACGCGGTTGCGCCGGCGCCGATTTATCGAGCGAACGAGCCATGCGTTGTATCCGTCTCTGAAGCAGAATCTCTTGCAGAGATCGCAGAATTCTGCAGATATTTCCTGGCCATAGGCTATGATACGGCAACTACGGGCTGCGATTGTACCAGAAATACCCCGGCCTGCAAAGGAAACGGGGCGTTGGAGAGGAGGGATGTGCTATAATCGGGCGCGATTTTCCGAAGATGCGCAACCTATGCCGCAACATTGACCGCCGGTCGCTATAGATAAATCAGTTAGAGGTCGGACAATGTGACTGGAGGACTGCCAGTCCTTGATTGTCTACTCTTAGGCTGATCTCTCTATATACAGATAACGCCTGTGCTAGGATTACTCCTGATCGCCGCGCTAACACTGCCATTCCTGCTCTATCTTCCCGGCTGGCTGCTCAGTCGTGCGTTTGCCGGCGCATTGCCCGACGATCCGCTGGATCGTCACTATGAGCGCGTTGTCGTCAGCGCGCTGCTGAACGGCTGGCTGGCGTTGCTGCTAGCCGAATTCGGCATCTTTTCGCTCTGGCTGCATCTCGGCGTTGTGCTGGTCATCTGCGCGGCGCTGATACCGCTGGCCCGCCGCCATCGTCTGCCGCCGGCGCCGGACCACGCCGACCGCGTGGCCATCGGTCGCTGGTCGTTCGATCGCCGCTATGGAGAAGCGCTCGCTTTCGCGCTAGTCGGCGCGATCGCGCTGCTGCTGGTCATCCGCCCGTTCGAGATCGTGCTCGGCGTGCGCGATGCCGGGGTCTACGCCAACGCTGGCTTCGCCATCGCGCGCACGGGCGGCATCGTACAGTCCGACGCGCTGGTGGCTGAACTTGGCCAGGCGGCGCAGTCCGACGATCCGGCGCTGCGCGATCCGGCGGCCCAGGCGCTAACCAACTTTCTCGGCGTGCAGCATCCGCAGCGCTACATCGCCACGCGCCTGCGCGCCGCCGGGTTCTTCATCAACGAGGGTGAAGCGGCGGAAGGGCGCGTTACGCCCCAGGGGCTGCACCTGCTGCCGGCCTGGATCGGCCTGCTGACCAGCGCCGCCGGGTATTACGGCGGGCTGTTCGCGCCGGGTTTGATGGGGTTGCTGGGCGCGTGGAGCGTAGGTATGCTCGGACGGCGGCTGATCGGAACACGAGTCGGCCTGCTGGCGTTCCTGCTGCTGGCGCTCAACGGCGTGCAAGTCTGGTTCGCGCGCTACTCGACTGCCGAGACAACAGCGCAGTTTCTGGCGTTCGCCGGGCTGCACTTCTTCGCTACATCGGCGCTGCCAAATCGGAATCCGGCCTCCGGCTCCGCATCGACGTACTATGCAGCACTGGCCGGCATCGCGATCGGCCAGGTTGCGCTGGCACGGATCGACTTTTTCCTGCTCGCGCCGATGCTGATCTACTTGCTCTATAGCCTGGTTATACGCCGCTGGAGCGCAACCCATACCGCGCTCGCCGCCGGGCTGGGGCTGATATTGTTGCACGCCGGGCTGCATATCGTCTTCATCGCCCGCGCGTATTTCTTCGACACCGCGTTCAATCGCCTGCTCGACTATGCCGTCGTCGCATGGCTGGCGCAGCCCTTCCTCACTCCAACACTGCGCGAGGTCTACCACACAATCGAGGGCAGCCCGCTCGCCGACTCGGCACGGCTCTGGCGTGAGCTGGCGGTGATCGGCGCGGGGCTGGTCGCGCTACTGGCGATCTGGCGCTGGCCGCGCCCGTTACAAGCGTTGGAGGATGTCCTGAAGCGCCAGCGAAGCCCGTTGTTGGCGCTCTCGGCCGGCGCTATCGTGCTGCTGGCTGGCTACGCCTACTTCGTGCGCCCGCAAATCATCGACGCCGATATACTCTTCAACACCCGCGGCGGTTGGAGCGATCCGCTCGAACGCGATCCGCTGCTCGTCCAGCAAGATGTGAACGCGTGGCGGATGACGCCGGAGGCCGCGCGAGCACAGGCCGGGGTTGTGCTGGAAGGCCCGGCATATTGGGCGGCGACGAAGATCGATTGGGATGCGACCGCCGCGCTGCGCGAACAACTGCGCACCGAACGCGGGGCGTGGGCCGGGCCGTTCAGCAACCAGACCTTCAACTGGATGCGGTTGCAAGGCTACGTCGGCGCGCCGATTGCGCTGCCGCGCATCGTCTATGACACCGATGTGGAATGGTGGAGCACATTCACGACCGTACCTGAAGGCGTCGATCCGCCGCCCGGCATCCCGGTCAAGGACAAATACGCGATTCCGCTGGCAAATATGGTCCGGCTGGGCTGGTATCTCTCGCCGCTCGGCGTAATCCTCGGCGTCGTCGGCTTTGGGTTGTGGTGGGCGCGCGACATGAATCGGGGGTCGTGGCCGCTGCTGCTGATCGCGCTGGTCGGGACATTGTTCTACGTGCGCCAGACATACGGCACCAGCGACCAGACCTATATCTATATTTTGCGCCGTTTCGCGACAATCTCCTACCCGGCGCTCAGTCTGAGCATCGCCTATGCGCTGGCCGCCCTGGCCGACTGGCGCTGGCCGGGGCGGCTCGCACGTTTGCCGCTGGTTGGAGCGAGCGGCGCGGCGCTCTTGCTGGTCGCGTTTTTTGTCTGGACCAACCGTCCGATTTACGCCCACACCGAGTACGCGGGAGCGGTGCAGCAGGTCAGCGCCATCGCCCGGCGTTTTACACCCGCAAGTGATGTCGTGTTGCTGCGCGGCGGCGCGCCGACCTACGCCGAGGCGCGCGATGTGCCCGACCTGTTGGCCACGCCGTTGCGCCTGATGTTCGGCATCGACGCGTTGACGGTGAAAAGCAATCAGCCGGGCGCTTACGCCGACGCATTGGCCGCTCAGACGCAGCGCTGGATAGCGGAAGGGCGCGCAGTCTATCTGGCGCTGAGCGCCAGCGGCGGAAGTTTCACCCTGCCGGGCTTCGAGTTGGAGCCGATCGATAACTTCGCGCTCGACCTGCCGGAGTTCGAGCAGCTCACCGACCAGAAGCCGCGCAACGTCGCCCGGCTGGCGCTGCCGTTCCAGGTCTATCGCCTAGTTGAGACGACACCGAATAGCATCGCGGCGCCGTCCGAGTCGCTCGCCGCGACCGACTTTGCCGCGCAGGTTCACGGCTTTTACCTGCCCGAAACCGGCGTGGCCGCCGTCGCCGCCACAAACGACGTCGCAACGCTGAACGAGCAAACCACCTGGACCAATGGCAATGGCATTCTGCGGCTGAACTGGCCGCGCGCGCTAGGAGACGGCCCGCTTCCCGCCGAGATTCATCTGCGATTGGCCCCCGGACAGCGTCCCGCACACCTCGGCCCGGCGGAAGTATGCCTCGCGCTCCAACCCGAAACCACGCCCTGGCCAACAACGAGCAGCGATCGCGTCGAGTTGGGGTGTCTAACAATTGATGAAACCCTGACCACTTACACGCTGGCTCTCAATCCACGCCAACTGCCCGTAACGCCGACCGGCAGTATGCTGCTGTACCTGACCAGCGACGCCTGGGTTCCGGCCGAGCAAGACCCGCAGCAGAACGACCGACGCTCGGTGGGCGTGCAATTCGCCGGGCTGGCGGTTGGCGACGCAGCAGCGCCGTAACGCACAGCGCCGCCTGGGGTTCCCGACCGTACGATGGACAGGGTGACATAGCGCTGATCGAGAGTGATCTATAATAGGCGCGTTCGTAGCGAGCAACATCCCGGAAGGTAACGCATGCTCTCCCAATCCGAAGCGTCGAAATCAACAACTTCAACAACCCGACCCGCGGGCCTGCGCCTGAACGCGATCAGCCCGATCTGGGCGCTGACCGCGCTGATCGGGCTGTACAGCGCAGCCCTGATCGCCGGCGGCGCGTTCAAGTTTGCGCTGTGGGGTCAGGGTTTCGACATGGTTGATTTCTCGCTGCCGGTCTGGAGCACGACGCAGGGCCGCTTCCTGGGCATCTCGCGCTTTAACTTTACCGACACGTTTTTGGGGCTGGATGTGGCGCTTGGCTTTTTACCGGCAATCCCGTTTTACGCGCTGATCCCTTCGTTCTACGTATTGATCGTCGTGCAAACGCTGCTGCTGGCATCAGGCGCCATTCCGGTCTATTTGATCGCGCGCGACCGCTTTGCCAGCCCGTGGGCTGGCGTGGCCTGGGCCGCAACCTATCTGCTCTATCCGACGACCCAGTTCGTCACAATGACTGCGCCGTTTCAGCCGCGCATTCCCGGCTTGCTCTGCATCCTGTGGGGATTCTGGTTTTTCCAGCGCCGGAGCTACTGGCCCTGGCTCGCGTTGACGCTGATTGGAATGCTTTCGCGCACCGACGCCGCGCTGATCGCCATCGCCTTCGGTATGTACGCCGCGCTCGAACGGCGCGGCTGGCGCTGGGCCGTTCCGCCGATCCTCTTCGGCGCGCTCTACTTTTATGCCGCGATCACCTATATCTCGCCAGCGTTCTACAGCGAGAGCTTTCAGCCACAGCGGGTCGAAGTGGAGTTCGATCTGAGTCGCGACTACAATGACATCTGGCCCTGCGGAATGAGCCCCCAGGCTTGCTACTATCTGCACCTCGGCGGCAGCCTGGGCGAGATTGCCAAGAATATTCTGACCCACCCGCTGGAGGTGGCGGGTTTGTTGTTCGAACCAGCCAAAGTTGAATACTTGCTGCTGCTGTCTGGCACACTGCTATTCCTGCCGCTCCTGGCGCCCAAAGAACTGCTGCTTGCCGCGCCGCCGCTCGCCGTCAATCTGCTCTCAACGCGCCCGTATCAATATGTAATCACCGAGCAATATCAGATTCTGGTGATCCCAGGGCTGATTATCGCGGGGATTTGCGGCGGGGCGCGGCTGTGGCAATGGCTCAAAAATCGTTGGACAGCAGCGGCGCAATGCCCAACGGTGATCGGCTCGCGACTCTTGCTCGCCCAGATAGCGATTGTCGCGCTGCTGAATATCCCGCTGAAGAATCCGGTTGTGTCAACATTTCGCAACCACGAAGACCCGGCGCGGGTGGCGCTGATGGAGGAGATGCGGGCGATGATCCCGCCCGATGCGGCGGTGTCGGCGACGTCGTTCCTCGGTCCACATCTGATGCCGCGCCAGAAGCTGTATTACATTCCGCCCGGCCCGATGCATCACCAGATCGACGAGGCCGACTACGCCTTCATCGATGAACGGGCCGCCGTGTTGCAAGGCACGGATCTGGTCGCGAACCTGCGCGCCGATCCCGCGTGGGAAGTAGTGGCCGAGATCGACGATCTGGTACTGTT
The DNA here is from genome assembly GCA_028282325.1 of Chloroflexaceae bacterium. Taxonomy (GTDB): domain Bacteria; phylum Chloroflexota; class Chloroflexia; order Chloroflexales; family Chloroflexaceae; genus JANQID01. The sequence goes on from JANQID010000077.1 coordinate 180,192, forward strand.
GAAACATAACCGGTGATCGGTCGGGGCGCCAAAGTTTTTGGAGAGACTGGGCCAGTCTCAAATCCGACGGATCATTTAGCCGGAACGTTCCGCCCACCGAGCCATAGAAGACTGGACCAGTCTGCGATCCGTTACGTTTCAGAGGCAAAGTGTTTGCCGAGACTGGGCCAATCTCAAATCCGACGGATTCTTGTACAGTTGACAGATCGCGATAGGCCAATGACCGAGCTTGAGCAACACATTGATACCTGGCTTCAGCATATGACCTGGCGGCGCGATTTTGCGCGCTGGCGCGAGCGACGGATCAACCAGGAGAATTATCAGGACGAGCGGCTCGCCATGCTGGAGCGCGTTACCGGGCCGCTGACCGGTCTGCGCCTGCTCGATCTCGGCGCGGGAATGGGCGGTTTCGCCGTTGCCGCCGCGCTGCGCGGCGCCGATGTCACAGTGTGCGAATACAACCCGGCCTACTGCGAAATCATTGCCCTGCGCGCCGCACGCCATAACCGCACGCTGCCGATCTTCAACGCCGCCGGCGAAGCGTTGCCGTTTCCCGACGCCGGTTTCGACACCGTCGTCAGTTGGGATGTAATCGAGCATGTCCGTTCGCCCGAACGCATGCTGGAGGAGATCGCGCGGGTGCTGCGACCCGGCGGCCACGTGCTGCTGACCGCGATCAACCGCCGCGCCTGGGTCGATCCGCACTACCACATCAAGGGCGTCAACTGGCTGCCGCGCCCCTGGGCCGAAGCGATCATTGCGCGGCGCGGGCGTAGCAAGAACGGCGCGATGTTCCGCGATATGCAACGCCTCAGCGAGATGCACTATTTCCACTATGGCGCGTTCGTGGCGCTGGCGCGACGTTACGGCTTCAGCACTCGTGACCTGCGCGAGGAGGAGTTGCGCGAGGGACGTTTGCATAGTCCCCGCCCCAGTCGCCGTGCGATCCGATCCGCTCTGCGCGCGATTGGCCTGGAAACGCTGGCCTACCGCACGCAACGGCGCTGGTACGTCGGTATGTTCGAACTCGCGCTGACGAAAGTGATGCCGGATCAGTGATCGATGACAGGCTCGGCGATTCCTTGAATGTCGGTGCGAAGCGGGCGGCGAGCGCTGCAACGGTTAGCGGTCAGCTGATGACGATCGGCGTTGTGATCGGGCTGTTCGTGCTGGCGCTAATTCCGCGCGCGTACGCCACAGGCGCTTTCGTCACCGTGGACGAGGGGCTCGACTGGTTTCGCTGGTCGGCGCTGTTCCTCGACGCGTTCACACGGGGTGATTTCGCCGCAATGCGCTTCGTCGGCCATCCCGGTGTCACAACGCTCTGGTTCGGCGCCGTCGGCGAGACGCTACACCGGGCGCTGGGCGCGGTCGGCTGGATCGACCCCGCCGACGTGAGCGTACACCACGACTTCTTGCGCTTCCCCGTCGCCGTAGCAACCTCCGCCTGCGTCGCGATGGCATTTCTGCTGCTACGCAGCTTGCTCGATTGGCGGATCGGGCTGCTCGCCGCGATCTTCTGGGCCACTGATCCGTTTCTGGTCGCCCATTCACAACTACTGCACGTCGATGCTTTGCTCGCTTCGCTGGCAACACTCGCTCTGCTGGCGGCGCTGGCAGCGTTTCGCGTCGGCGCGGCTCCTGCAACCGAACGGTCGGAACCGGCAAGCGTTCGGAAAGCCGCCCTGGTTGGATCGGCGCTGGCGTATGGACTGGCGTTGCTAACCAAAGCCCCAGCGCTGTTGGCGCTGCCATTCATCGGCCTGACTGCACTGATCGGCGGTTGGTCGGGAGGCAATAACCTGGCAACGTATCTACGCGCATTCCGCGCCATGCTGGTTTGGGGCGGCATCGTCGTCGCCGTCTGGATCGCGTTCTGGCCGGCGGCCTGGGTCGATCTGCCGGGCGCAGTCGCCGGCATCATCGCCGAGGTACATGACAACGGCGGTCAGCCTCACGAAGCGGGCAATTTCTTCCTTGGGCGCGCCGTCGCCGATCCCGGCGCGTTGTTCTACCCGATCGCCATCGCGCTGCGGCTGACGCCGTGGGCGGCGGCGGGACTGCTGCTGTCGCCCTTCGCCCTTATCGCCCGGCGAACCACCGCCGGACAACGCGCGGTCCTGCTGATATTGCTCGCCTTCGCGGTCGGTTTCATCGCGCTGATGAGCTTGCCGCCGAAGAAATTCGACCGGTACGCACTGCCGATCTTCCCGACGCTGAACGTGCTCGCCGCCGCCGGATGGATCTGGGCCATCGATCAGGCACGGCGCTGGATTCCGCGCGCGGGCGTGCGCACGACGGCGATCCTCAACTCCGGCGCCTGGATTTCCCTGATCGGCCTGTTGGGTTTAAATCTGGCCTGGTACCATCCTTACGAGCTGGCCTACTACAACCCATTGCTTGGCGGCGGCCCGACCGCTGCGCGCGCAATTCCCGTCGGCTGGGGCGAAGGGCTGGAACAAGCCGCCGCGTATGTCGTGCGCCAGCCCGACGGCTGTGATCGTCAGGTCGCCGCCTGGTTCGAGGAGTTGCTCGGACCGTACGCCTGCCCGTCAGTCGTGCCGATGAACTGGGCCGCCTACCCGGATACGCGCGTCGGTTATGTCATCCTATACATCGATCAAATCCAGCGCGGCAATCACCCGGAAGTTTTGGCGCTGCTCAACGGTAGGCCGCCGGTGCATACGGTGCGGATTCACGGCATTGACTATGCGTACGTCTACCAACTTCCGCCGCCGATTGACCGACGGATCGCCGCCGACTTCGGCCCGGCAATCGGGTTGCGCGGCTACGCGGTTGATGTCGGCGCGCTCCGCACAACCGGCGTGCTGGCGTTGACGCTCCAATGGCAAAGCCAGGCACCGATCACGACCGATTACCAACTTTTTGTACATCTGCTCAACGCCGACGGTCAGACGGTCGCCCAGGCCGATGTGCCGCCCGGCGGCCCGGAAGCGCCGACGAGCAGTTGGCGCGTCTATCACTATCAAACCCGCATCCAGCCCATTCCCACGTCCGCGGATCTGCCGGCCGGCGCCTATTGGCTGACACTGGGCGTGTACGATCCGCAAACCTTTGCGCGCCTGACGCTGGACGGTCCGCCGCGCCCGGACGCTGCGCCCGACGATGGCCCGGATGCGCTGACATTGGGCCCGATCCTTATTCCCTGAGTGTATGCCTATGACGACCGAACCTCGCAACCCGCCGCCTTCCCTCGCCTCCCAGGTTTCCCTGGCGGTGATCTGGAATACGCTCTTCGTGCCGCTGCGCATGCTGGCCGAGGTAATCGCCACGCTGGTCAAGCTTAACCTGCTGTCGCGGGCCAGCTTCGGCCTGCTGGCGCTGGTGAGCGGGGCGAGCAACGGGCTCGGCACCGGCATTGACCTGGGCACAACCCGCGCGTTGCCCAAATACATCCCGGAGACCAATCGTTCCGGCGGGCCGCGCGCGACGCTGCGCCTGCTGACGGGCGTGCTGCTGGCGCAAATGGTTATGCTGGCAATCACCAGCGCGGGGCTGGCATTGTTCAGCGCGTCCTATATCGCCAAACTGAGCAACGACGTTCGCGGCGCGTCCGATCTCGACGCCGTGACTCAGCAGGCGCTCATCACGTTTGTCCATGACTACGCCTGGCTGCTGATTTTTGCTATCATCGCACTGCTCTTCCTGGGCGTGTGTTATGACATGCTGATGGCCTATCTCAACAGCTTCTTCAAGCAGCGCGCCTGGAATAGCATCGCACTGGCCGCCGGGTTGCTGCCGCAGGCGTTGAGCGCCGGAGCCATTCTGCTGGGCTGGGACATTCTCGGCGTTCTGATCGCGATGGTCGTTGCTCCGGCGATCGCGGTCGCGCTGGCGGCGTGGCAGGTGGCGCGGTTGTGGCGCGATCTGGCCCACCAGCATCCCGACGATGCGCCACTGACCGGCGCCGAAATAGCGCGCCTCATCAGCCGTCCGTGGCAGATCGGCGCGTGGCTGCCGCCCGGCTTCATACGCTATTCCGGCGTCTCGTTCTTGATGACGATGACCGACTATGTCGCCAGCGCCTCGTTCGCGGTGTTCCTGGCCAACGACATCGGCGATGTGGCGTTGCTGTGGGCCGGCGCGTCGGTGGTGCGGATGATCCTGAGCTACTTGTACACGCCGATGGTCGGCGTACAAGTGCCGCTATTTACGCGCGTGCGCGCCGGCGAGGGCGGTACGCTACTCGGCGCGTACCAATCGCTGATCCGGTTGCAGGCGCTGCTGCTGATCCCTGGCGGCGTCGGGTTGGTCTTGCTGGCCGGCCCGGTGCTCGCCGTACTCAGTCCGAACTACATCGCCGCCGCGCCGCTGGTCTGGGTGTTGGTTCCCAGCCTGTTCCTCGAATCGCTGCTGACCACCGCGCACAATGCGCTCATCGTCTACGAACGCCTGCGGATCATCGTCATTTCGCGCCTACTGACCCTGCTGGTTGTCGTGCCGCTGTCGATCTGGCTGCCGCCGCTGTTCGGCGTGGTCGGCGTGGCGCTGGCATTCGGTCTGGCCCGACTGGCCTCCGGATTCTGGGTAACAGCAAGCGGGTATCGCCTGCTGGGTCTGCGCTGGCCCTGGGCCTTTACCGTGCGCGTTCTGATCGCCAGCGCGGCGATGGCGCTGCTGGTTCTGGGCGTGCGCGGCATGCTACCGGCCATTCCCGCTGATGCCGACATCGGCGAGCGGCTGCGCGAGGCGCTGTTGTTGCTCGCCGTCGCCGCCGTGGGCGCGATCGGATTGCTCGCCACGCTGCGAATCAGCGGCGGCATCGATCCGCGCGACCGCCAGCAGCTCGCCAGGCTGCGCCTGCCGCTGAAGCGCTGGGTGCTGCGGGTGTTGTAACAAGGAGCGTCGTATGCGTTCACACCTCACAACCTTGACCCGGCGCCACATCCTGCCGCTGACGTTCTACACGCTGCTGGCGCTGCTGATGACTTGGCCGCTGGCGCAGCAATTCACCCGCGCCACCCCCGGCGATAGCGTCGATAGCTGGCAGAATATGTGGAATATGTGGTGGCTCAAGCAGGCACTGCTCCAGGGGCGCAACCCATTTTTTACCGACGTCATCTACTATCCGGAGGGCGTGAGCCTGCTGTTGCACACGCTGAATCCGTTTAATTTCCTGGTCAGCTTGCCGGTGCATGCGCTGTTCGGCCTGGTGGTCGCCTACAATACGATGATCATCTTCTCGATCGCGGTCAGCGGCTACGGCGCCTACCTGCTGGCCGCCGACGCAGTCGGTGATCGACGCGCCGCGCTGATCGGCGGGACGGTCTTCGCCGCCAGCGGGTACGTGCTGGCCCAGGCGCTCGGCCATCTCAACCTGATCGCCGTCGAATGGCTGCCGTTCGCCGCGCTGGCGTTGCGCCGCGCGAATATGCAGCCCGGCCCGCGCTGGCGCTGGATCGTCAGCGCCGGATTCTTCATCGCCCTCAACGCACTATGCGACTGGCAATACCTTATCTTTGCGCTGATCTGGGCCGGTTGGTACGCACTGGCCGCCGCCTGGAGCAAGCGCGATCTGCGCGCGGCGGGGCCATCCGTTGCGGCAATCGCGCTGGCGCTGGCGCTGGCGACGCCGCTGCTCATTCCGACCGCCTACGTAGCGGCGAACACCGAAAAAGCTGATACCGGCGCGGAACATCGCCTGAACCACTCGGCGGATCTGGTCGATCTCTTCATTCCCAGCCAGTTGCACGCCTGGTGGGGCGACGCCGCTGCGCGCGCGCAGTCGTACAAAGATGACATCCTGATCCAGAACAAAACCGCCTATCTGGGCACGGTCGCGCTGGCGCTGGCGCTGATCGGGGCGCGGCAGCGCGAAGGACGCTTCTGGGCCGCCAGCGCGCTGCTCTTCGTCGTGCTGGCATTGGGGCCGCGCCTGTTCGTTGGCGGCGTGCAGACGCCCATTCCGCTCCCCGCCGCCCTGATCTATCAGCTCCCGTTCGTCAACATCTCGCGCGTACCGCTGCGCTTCGTCACGCTGGCAACGCTGGCGCTGGCGGTGCTGGCGGCGTTCGGCGCGCGCGCGCTGCTCAACCGGAGCGCGGCTGCTGCGCCGCCGGAAGCGCGAGAGTATGGCGCCCGCACTTCGAAGCATCTGCGCAGCGGCCTGATCACAGCGGCGCTGATCGGGCTGCTCGCGCTCGACAACCTGACCGCGCCCTTCCCGCTGGTCGGCATCTATGTGCCGCCGATTTACGCCGAACTGGGCCAGGACGCGGAATCATACGCCATTCTCGAATCGCCCGCCTATGCGCGCACCAGCCTGATCTATATGTTCTACCAGACCATTCATGACAAAGATCTGGTCGGTGGGATCATCTCGCGCGAGCAACCCTACCCACTGGTTGAGCAATTCCCGACGGTGCGCATGTTTATGGAGGCCGGGCCAGTCTACGACATCATTGGTCAGGATCGCGCTGAAATTGCGCCGAGCCTGTTGAGCGCCTTCAACATTCGCTACTTGATGCTGCACAGCGACGGCGGCGGGCTACGCTACAATACGCTGCAACGGGTGGCGCGCGCCGCGGCCGGCGGAGCCGATCCGCGCGTCGAAGAGATTCCGGGACGCTCATTTTTGATCTACCGCGTCGTCCCGCCCGACCGACCCCGGCCATTTATCGGCATCGGGCGCGGATGGACGGAGCCGGAGGTCAGCGCCGACAACCGCGTCACGCGCACGATTCGCGAAGAGGCGGAAGTCTTGATCTATAATGGTGCGTCGTCGAACGTCGAGATCGAACTAGAAGCGCTTGCCGCGCAGCCCGGACGGCTGGATTTAAGCGCCGACGGGCACGATTTGCCGCCGGTTACGCTTCGCGCGGGCGCCCAGCGCGTTGTCATCCCGCTAGAACTTGCAGACGATCGCATCGACCTGCTGTTGCGACCCGACAGCGCCATTACGGTGACACGCATCGACGTTATATCGCCTTAACCGGTCAGGCGCCCCCCGACTGCATCTGACCGACTTCATAACTTGGAGGAAAGATTTCGTGCGTTCGCGCCTCTCGACACTGGCGCGTCATCATCTTGCGCCCATCCTGCTCTACTTGACGCTGGCGCTGTTGATGACCTGGCCGCTGGCAACCCAACCGTTCACGGCGGTTCCCGGCAATGCTTACGATAGTTGGCAAAATATGTGGAATATGTGGTGGCTCAAGCAAGCGCTGCTGACCGGGCAAAATCCTTATTTCACACCGATGCTCTACTATCCGAACGGCGCCAGTCTGTTCCTCCAGACCCTGAATCCGATCAACTTTCTGATCTCGTTGCCGGTTCATGCCGTATTCGGGCTGGTCATCGCCTACAATTTTGTTGTGCTGTTCTCGCTGACGGCCAGCGGGTACACGGCATATTTGCTGGCGAACGACATCACCGGCGATCGGCGTGCGGCGCTGATCGGCGGAGCATCCTTCGCTCTCTGTGCGTTTCTGCTGGCCCAGGTGATGGGCGGTCACACACATATGATGGCCGCCGAATGGCTGCCGCTGGCGATGCTGGCGATGCGACGCGCCGGACGCGCACCCGGCGTCGGCGCAACTGCGCTGGCCGGATTGCTACTGGCCATCAACGTGCTGTGCGATTGGCAATACTTCCTGTTCATTATGCTGTGGGGCGGCTGGTATATGCTGGCGCTGGCCTGGGAGCAGCGCCGCGTTCAGGCTGCCGTTCCGCTGGCGCTGGCGCTTGGCGTCGCGGTTGTACTGGTAAGTCCGCTGGTAATCGGCACCGCCCGCCTCGCTGCCGCGACGCCGACTGCATCGACCGAGGGCGGCGAGAATTTCCGCCGTGAGCAATCCGCCGATGTCGCCGATTTCTTTATCCCTAGCCAGTTGCACCCCTTGTGGGGACTGCTCGCCGAAGAAGCCCAGTCGTACAAGCCGAAAACGCATATCCAGAACAAGACCGCTTACCTGGGGCTGGTGACGGTTGTGCTGGCTGCGCTGGGACTGCGTCGGCGCGAGAGCGGCTTCTGGTTGCTCACCGCGGTGATCTTCGCAGTACTGGCGATGGGCCCAACGTTGCAAACGTTCGGCACGGTAACACACATCCCGCTGCCGGGCGCGATCATCTTCGAGCTGCCGCTGCTCAACGTTTTTCGCTACCCCATACGCTACATCATCATCACGATGCTGGCGTTGGCGATGCTCGCCGCAATGGGAGCGCAACGCTTGCTCGCACGGCTCGACAGCCGCGAACAACGACCGCGCTTCGCTGGCAGCGCCGTGATCGCCGGGCTGATCGCCTTGCTCGCGCTCGACAACCTGACCACACCCTTCCCGCTGGTCGGCGTCTATGTGCCGCCGATCTACGAAGAGCTGGCGCAAGATTCCGAAGAGTACGCTATTCTTGACGCGCCGTTCTACTATTTCACCAGCCCGGTCTATATGCTCTACCAGGCGGTGCATAACAAACCGCTGGTCGGCGGTTACACCTCGCGGCGGCTGGATTATCCGCTGATGGATCAGATGCCGATCATCCGCGAACTCGCCTACGCCGCGCCCGCACCCGACATTATCGCCCAGGATTACGCCGACATCGCGCCAAGCGTGTTCAGCTATTTCAATATTCGCTACCTGATGCTGCACAGCGACGGCGGCGCGTTGCGCTATAACGAGATGCAGCGCATTGCCGAAGCCGCGGCGGGTGATAATTACGCGATCCAGCAAGGCGCGACCATCGTCGCCCCGGATGCACGCGGCGCGTCATGGCTGCGGCGCACGTTTGGGCGCGCCAGTATGGAACTCTCCGGCTCGATGCTGATCTACAAGGTGCAACCGCCCGCCGATCCGCAACCCTTTCTGGGCGTCGGTACAGGCTGGGACGAACCGACGCGGCGGATCGACGGCGCGATGCAGCGGCGGCTCAACGCCGAGGAGGGCGAGCTGGTCATCTACAGCGCGATGTCCCGACCGGCGACGCTGGAAATCTACGTCTACAGCTATCGGGAAGGCGAACTTGCCCTGAGTATGAACGGGAATCCGCTGCCGCCAATCGAACTCGCTGCCGGGCAACATCGGCTGCGCATTCCGCTTGCCATCAACGCCGGGGCGACCTCGCTAACGCTGCGGCCCGCCGGAACCGGCCTGTTCGCTATGCAGCGGGCCGCGATCAAGGACGAATGATGCGCATCGCCCTTTACAACCTGACCACGACCACCAAGCTCGGCGGCGTCGAGAGCTTCGTCTGGGATCTGAGCCGCGAACTGGCCCGCCGCGGCCACGCCGTGACGATCATCGGCGGTGTGGGATCGCGCCGGGAAACCGCGCCGGGCGTGCGCACGCTGACATTTCCGTTCGTCAGTCGGCGCGTTTGGCAGATGTTGCCGCCGTTGCGCCGCGCCTACGCCGAGGCCAAACTGCTCGAACGGCTGACAATGGCGCTGCTGGCATTGCCCGAATTGGTGCGCAGCGGATACGACATCATCCATATTCAGAAACCCTACGATATGGGCCCCGCGCTCCTGGCCCGCCGACTGGGCGGCGCGAAAGTGGTGCTGGGCTGCCATGGCGAGGATTTCTACATCGGCGATCGCTGGCTGGCGCGCCGGGTTGACGCGGCGGTCTCGTGCAGTCGCTTCAACGCACGCACCGTCGCCGCGCGCTATGGCAACGAGCCGCGCGTGATTTTCAACGGTATCGATATCGACCTGTTCCGGCCCGGCCCGCCCGAACCGGCGTGGCGGCGCGGTGAAGAGCGACTGCTGCTCTTCGTCGGACGCTTGCAGCCCTGGAAAGGCGTCGAAACCGCCATCCGCGCGCTGCCGTCCATCCCCGCCGCCGACTTGCTGATCGCGGGCGACGGCGAAGATCGCGAACGCCTGGAGCGCATCGCCGCCGAGCTGGATGTGCAGCAGCACGTGCGGTTTCTGGGGCCGCTGCCGCGCTCAGAATTGCCCGCACTCTATCGCTCGGTCGATCTACTGCTTGCCGCCAGTCACGCCAGCGAGACTTTCGGCATCGGCCCGGTCGAAGCGCAGGCATGCGGCTTGCCGGTTGTGGCGACGCGCTTCGGCGGCTTTCCCGAAGTTGTTGACGAAGGCCGCACCGGGCTGCTCGTACCGCCGCGCGACCCGACGGCCCTCGCCGCCGCCGTCAACACCTTGCTCAATGACCCGGCGCGGCGCGCCGCAATGGCCGCCGCAGCGCCCAGCTGGGCCGGTCAATTCGCCTGGCCCGCCGTCGCCGACCGCGTCGAGGCCGCGTACGCTATCGCACTGCAAAGATGAGACAGGAGCTACCGGGCAATGCGCGTGTTGATCATCGGACTCGGCGGGATTAGTCAGGTCTTTCGCAACTGGCCAGAACGCACGCTGGGCCAGGCGCTGGTGCGCGCCGGCCACGATGTCTCTGCGATCACCTATCGCCAGCCGGAGTCGCCGCACCTGGGGTTGGTCGCCCGCCGAGAAACGATCGACGGCATCGACGTGCGGCGGGTCAAGCCCGAATTCTTCCTCGCCCGTGAATTGATCGCCGCGCTGAACGCGATCCCCTTGCCCGACGTCGCCCATCTTATGCATCCGCGCAACGTGCTGGCCTGGCAAGCCGTACGCTGGCTGAAACAACGCGGCGTTCCTATAGTCTGGACCTGGCTCGGCCCCTATCACGACCGCTGGCTGGTAGACGACCGCGAGCGTCCCTACGAGACCGTGCCGCACCCGGAACACCTGATCTACACGCCGGGTGCGCTGCTGAGACGCACGCTCGCCAACCGACGCCCCCGCGACAACTGGCGCAACTATGCCATCCATGCGCCGCTGCGCCAGGTTGATGCGTTCATCCCCTGCTCCCGACACGAGGCCGACGTCCTGGGCACGATGGGCTTCGGCGACCGCCCAATGACCATCACGCCGCTGTGGCTCGATATGGACTTTATGCACGGCCCTGCGCCGGCGCTGCAACTACCGCTAACACGCCCGATCATTCCGTACATCGGCCAACTGACCATACGCAAATGCTACGATATGGTGGTTGATGCGATGCCGGGCGTCGTGAAGCGCTATCCGCAGGCATCATTCGTCTTCGTCACCCACAACCCGGAACAGCGCCAGAACTTGCAGCGCATGGCCGAGGATCGCGGCGTGGCGGCGAATCTGCACTTCCTGGGCACGATCAGCGAAGAAGAGAAACTGGCGTTATTGCGCGCCAGCGACGCGCTGCCCTTTCCCTCGCGCTACGAGGGCTTCGGTCTGCCGATCCTCGAAGGCATGGCCGCCGGAACCCCGGTGATCAGCACCGACATCCCGGTGGTTAACGAACTCATCCGCGACGGGGAGGACGGCATCTTGATCCCCTATGACGACGTCGGTGCGCTCGAAGCGGCATTGTTACGCGTACTCGACGACAGCGAACTGCGCGAGCGCCTGGCGGACGGCGGAAAGCGCGCCATCGCCGAGCGTTTCAATCCGCGAGCGCTGGTTGAGCAGGTTGTGGAAGCGTACAAACAGGTGTGATCGAGGGGAAAGCGAGAGATTGTAGTGCTAACTGACAGATCAGAGGCAAGCTATGCGAATAGATTCTAATTCTCGCCGATTCCTCATAATTGGAGCTATGCTTCTGATCTCTGTGTGGTTGAGATTTGCTGATTTGGGGAAACAAGGTCTGTTCTTAGATGAAGCCTGGTCTTGGGCTGCAGCGCGTCTGAGTTGGTCAGATCTGTTACGCTTGTCACTTAGCGACCCGCATCCCCCACTGTACTATGTTCTGCTTAAGCTGTGTCTTTTTGTTTTTCCGAGTTCGGAGTTTGGACTGCGAGCGATCAGCGCGAGTTCCTCAGTCGTAAGCCTGGCAGCCATACTAATGTATGTAAGCTCGCGCTGGAATACGGAAACGACGTTTTATGTCGGGCTACTGATGGCTTTCTCCCCTTTCGATATCTATTACGCTCAAGAAGCCAGGATGTATACCTTGCTGGGTTTTCTCTGGATTAGCAGCTATATTTCACTCGTGAAAACGCTTGAAGGAGACAGAAAGTTTCTGCTTGTTTGGTCAATCACAACAATCTTGATGGCATGGACTCATATTTATGGAATCATCGTCGCCTTCACGCACCTCATATTCATAGTTAGCTGTTTGTTGCTAGAAAGCAGGTTGAAGGTCTATCGAGACTTGACATATGATGGTCGCTATCTCACGGCAGGCGCAGCCAGCATTGTTCTCGGCGCACTGCCGCCATTGGCGCTTTCTTTTATTCACTCCCCACAAGGAGCCGGCGGAGCATGGACGCCTGCCGCGAACGACTTGCTCACATTGTTCTTGCTTTGGATGACTGGGTTGGCACCAGTACGCAATTACTTCTTGGATAGCGCCCATCTTGCACCGCCCCTGCTTGCAGCTTTGCCAACAACTGCCTGGTTAGCAACTGGCATGGCGGCAAGCGGCTTTCCGGCATTGTGGGGTATGTATTATGCTTGGAAGATTAAAAAGCGCTTCCAAGTAGAAGTACTCTTGGCAACTATTCTTATCGTAGTTCCGATCGCCCTGATTTTTGGCTACGGTATCATTACAGATCAGAGCATATGGGCCCTGAAGCCATTCCTCGGTTCCGCTTACCTGTTTTACATATGGGCGGGTATCGGGGTTGGCTCGATAAAGTTTCCTGTACTACGAAAATGCCTCGGTGTTGCGATAGTTATGGTGGCGATAACTTCATTGTGGCCATATTACACCATATGGCAGAAAAGCAACGCTGCAAATGCATTTCGCACCCTACCTACACTAACCAGTCAGGATGGCTTTCTTATTGAACCGCCATACATATCGCCTCTCGTTTTCTATTATGTGGGCGAGACAATTCCTGCGTACGGCATTGTTGAAGAGCAAGGGAAAGAACCGTCTTTGATACAAATTCTGCCAACAGATATGAATGCATTTGATCTCCGTCAGAGGACAGTTTGTGCAGAGTTATCTTCCATAACCAGCCTTTGGATATATGAATACAACAATCGCATTCGTGACACTGCACAGAGTTGGTCAGATTGTATTACAACCAAGAGAATCTGGGTTTTTCAGGAAAACGCATGGCGCCAATTAGATTCTTAGCATAATACGAAAACGAGAGCTGCTATAATCCGGTTCAGACCACAAAAAAAGCCGGCGCCGCCCGATACAAACGTTTAGAAAGCCACCCGACGAGTTTCTATGCCAATCCAACTATCTGCCTTCCGACGCCGTGCCATCCTGGCTATGTTGCTTGTCGTCGCCAGCTGCGTCGCGTTTGTGGCGCTTCGCAACCGCCCGGTCGTCCAGCTTGCCGAAGCGACCGGCCTCTATGCAGCCGAGATCGGGCGCGAGCAAAAGGCGTTTCAATGGACCAGCAGTCGGGCGACGTTTCCGCTTCACGGGCAAAGCCACGCCACGCTGATGAAGTTGACGCTGGCGGCAGAACCCTGGTCAAACCGCCGTCCGTCGATCATCACACTGACCGCCGACGACCGCGCGATGGGCAGCTTTACCGTCGCCACGCCCCGGCGTCATTATTATGTCGTGTTGCCGGGCGACGCGGCAGCGCTGCATCTGCATGCCAGCCTGGATCGTCCCTCAGCGAGCGAATGGCGCTGGGTCGGCGTACAGGTTTTCGCGGTCGGCGCGACGGCGTCGGGCTTCCCGATCCGCGCGCTGGCGACGGCAATTGGGGTGGGATTGGCGACGGCTCTGTCGGCGTACCTGGCGTACCGGCTGATCGTCAGAGGCTACGGCGCGCTGGCGTTGATCACGCTGCTGGGGCTGGGGGCGCGAATCATCCGGCTGCGCGAGATTCCGCTCGGCGCGCATCACGACGAGCTGATCAGCCTGGTCGATGCCTGGTATCTGCTGCACACCGGCCACGACCATCTGGGACATGTGTTGCCGCTCGGCGCGTTCGAGGCGTTCGGTGACTGGATCTCGCCGCTGCTCACCTACCTGAACCTCCCAGCCGTCGCGTTGCTCGGTCCCGATCCGCTGGCCGGACGACTGACAACCGCACTGATCGGTACGATAGCGATTCCCTTGATCTATGGCCTGGCGCGCGCATACGCCCTGCCAAAATGGGCGGCGCTCACGACGGCCCTGGTCGTCGCCGTTTCGCCCTGGCAGATTTCGCTGGGGCGCACCGCAATTCCACCGGCGCTGGTGTTTACGATCTTGACGCTGTGCCTGTGGGCCGGATTGCGCTTCATCGAGCGCGGCGAACAACGCGAGGCGTGGCTGCTGGCGTTGGCTGCCGGTCTCGGCCTCTACGCCTACCCGACGCTGAAAATGATCACACCGCTGCTGGTCGCCGGAGCCGTCCTGTTGGCGCTGCATCGACACGGCTGGCGCACCGCGTATGGCTGGATGCCTCCCGCTTTCGTCCTCGCGATGCTCTGGATGCCATTCGTATGGGTCACGCTGTTCAATTCGCTGAGCAGCAACCGCTTCGGCGACCTGATGATCCAGGCCGAACCGGGGCCGGCGTGGCTGGCAGATTGGCTGCACAACTACACGCTCTATTTCCGGCCCGGTTTCTACTATCTCTTCGGCGATCGGTTGACCGATCACGGCTATCTCAAACGCGGCGTGCAGCTCTGGGCCGAACTGCCGCTGGTAGCGACCGGATTAGGTCTCGTCGTCTGGCGCGCGCTCGCGCCGGCGTTCCGCCGCGAACATAATGCGTCACCGATACGCTGGCAGTTCTTGCTTGCGATGATCGTGCTGATGCCGCTGCCGGCCAGCCTGACGTGGCAAAACCCGCACGCCTACCGCGCAACGGCCATCGGGCCGATCTACGCCTTGCTGGCCGGCGTCGGCGTCGCGGCGATTGGAGCGTGGATAGCGGCGATCAGGCCTATCGTCTGGCGGCGCACCGTACGCGGCGTTGCTGCCGCGGCCTTCATCATCGCCCTGCTCACCCAGAGCGGCGTCTGGTTTGCCGACTACGTTCGCGATTACCGGACGATTTCGGCGGAGTTGTGGCTCTATCAAGACGGCCTTCTGGAAACGCTGCGAGCGGCCAATGATCATGCCGCCGAAGTCGATGAGATCTGGTTCGACAGGCCGAGCGCGAACATTCCCTATATCTCCCTACTGACCGCGTTGCCCACGCCGCTGGACAACCCCCAACAGCAGATCACGGTCGTGCGCGAGCCGGGCAAGTACAACGAAGTTGTCGCCGTCGGCAAATACCGCTTCATACGCATCGACGACGACATCACCTACGATTTGCCCGCGCGCGAGGCGATCCTCAATCGCCTGGGACAACCTGTCTACCTTTTGCAGGAATGGCGGCATGACGGAAAGACGATCTTGCTGATCCGGTTGTATGGCTAGTACAGCTCTCCGAAAGTTCGTATTGGGTTGGCCGGAGCGCGGGCGGCCCGCCCGCTCAGGCGGGATGCGGGCAAGCTGCCCGCGCTCCCAGGCCGCAACTCCCTGCGGACTTCCAAATGGCTGTACTA
>JANQID010000084.1 GCA_028282325.1 Chloroflexaceae bacterium
GATCGCGATGGGTCACGAGGGTATGCGCTTCTCGTTGCCCAGCCGCGAGTTGATCGCCGATAGCGTCGAGACGATGGTCAGGGCGCACTGCTTTGATGGCATGGTCTGCATTCCCAACTGCGACAAAATCGTGCCGGGGATGTTGATGGCTGCGGCGCGGGTAAACATCCCGACGATTTTTGTCTCCGGCGGGCCGATGATGGCGGGCGTGGACGAAGAGGGCAACAAGAGCGATTTGATCACGGTGTTTGAGGCGGTCGGCAAGCGTGCGTCCGGTCAGATCACCGACGCCGAATTGTTGAAGCTGGAGCAAATCAGTTGTCCGACGTGCGGCAGTTGCAGCGGTATGTTCACCGCCAACTCGATGAACTGTTTGTGTGAAGCGCTCGGCGTCGCGTTGCCGGGCAACGGTACAATCCTTGCGGTAGCGCCCGAACGCCATGAACTGGCTCGTAAGGCTGCGACCCAGATTTTGGAACTGGTTCAGCGCGGCATTACGTTCCGTGATATTGTCACTGCCGATGCTGTAGACAATGCGATGGCGCTTGATGTGGCGATGGGCGGCAGCACCAACACTGTGCTGCACGTGCTGGCGCTGGCGCGCGAGGCGGGTCTCGACTACCCGGTGTCGCGTTTCAACGACGTATCCGATCGCATCCCGCATCTGGCGAAGGTCTCGCCCGCGTGGGATGGTTCGCGCCAGTGGCATATTCAGGATATTCACGAAGCGGGCGGCGTATCGGCGATACTGGCCGAGTTGGCCAGCAAATCCGGCGCGTTGAAGCTGGATGCATTGACCGTTACCGGGCGTACGTTGGGCGAAGATCTGAACCGCGCCGAGAATCGCAACCCCGACTGCATTCGCCCGTTCGATAATCCGCATACCGGACGGGGTGCGTTGAGCGCGTTGTTTGGCAACCTGGCGCCCGAAGGTTCGATCATCAAAGTGGGCGCGGTAGATCAGCACGAGATGAGCTTCAGTGGATCTGCGCGTTGCTTTGATAGTGAAGAGGACGCGACAAACGCCGTGGTTTATGGCCGTATTAAACCGGGTGATGTGATTGTGGTTCGCTATGAAGGGCCGCGCGGCGGGCCGGGAATGCGCGAAATGCTGGCGCTGACCAGCATCATCAAGGGGACGCCAGAACTCAGCAGTACGACTGCGCTGTTGACCGATGGCCGCTTTAGCGGCGGCACACGCGGTCTGTGCATTGGGCATATCAGCCCGGAGGCTGCCGAGGGCGGCCCGATAGCGCTGATCCGCGACGGCGATATTGTGCATATCGATCTGGCGCAGCGTACGCTGAACGTTGAGGTGAGCGAGAAAGAGTTTGCGGCTCGACATAGTGAATGGGCCGCCCCCGCGCCGAAATATACGCGCGGCTGGCTGAGTCGCTACGCTCGAATGGTGACGAATGCCGGCAACGGAGCAATTGTCGAGTAAGTCTGGGGAGGTGTGGAAAGTCTGCACCTCCCCTGGCATTCCAGGAGAGGCGCGGCTGCTTCCGCCGTCGATATTTCAAATGAAGCAAGTGTTCCTATTCATTACAGGAGGCGATGACCGATGTCCGAGCAATTAACCGGCGCGCAGATTATGTGCGAGGCGCTGATCCGGGAGGGCGTTGAGGTGATGTTTGGCATCCCTGGCGGCGCCATTATGCCCTTCTACTACGCCATGTATGATTATCGTGATCAACTGCGCCATGTACTCTGCCGCCACGAGCAGGGCGGCGGCCATGCGGCTGACGGCTATGCCCGCGCGACCGGCAATGTTGGCGTGTGTATCGGAACGAGCGGGCCTGGCGCGACGAACCTGGTAACGGCGATTGCGAACGCGATGCTCGATAGCACGCCGATCGTTGCGATCACCGGACAGGTTTCCAGCGCGGTGCTGGGCAAGGATGCGTTTCAGGAGACCGATATTACCGGCATCACGATGCCAATCACCAAGCACAACTATCTGGTCAAGAAGATCGAAGATCTGCCGTATGTGTTCAAGGAAGCGTTCCACATCGCGCACACCGGGCGACCGGGGCCAGTGCTGATCGATGTCACCAAAGATGCGATGCAGGCGCGGACGGTTCCGGATTGGGATGTCGAGCTGAGTTTGCCGGGGTATAAGCCGACCTATCAAGGCAACCGCAAGCAGATCCGCGAGGCTATTCGGCTATTGACCAACGCGAAGAAGCCTGTATTGATCGCCGGCAACGGCGTCATTATGTCGGGCGCGGTTGAGGAATTGCGCACACTGGCCGAGCATCTGCAAATACCCGTTATTACGACGCTGCACGGCATCGGTGCGTTTCCTGAGAATCACCCGTTGAGCATCGGCATGCCAGGTATGCACGGCTGGGTGCATGTAAACAAGGCTATTCAAGAGAGCGATGTGTTATTGAATATTGGCGGGCGGTTTGACGACCGGGTGACCGGCAAAGCGAGCACGTTTGCGCCGAATGCGAAGGTGATCCATGTGGATATCGACCCCAGCGAGATTGGCAAGAACGTCAAGGTGGTGGTGCCGATCGTCGGCGATGCGCGGAATGTGTTGCAAGTCATAATCGAGGAATTGCCGGCTCGGGGCGAGCTTGCCGAAATGTATAGCCGCGCCAGCGATTGGATGGAGCATATCCGCGATATGCAAGCCATGCATCAGCCGAAACAACGCTATACGCGTCCGGATACGCCTGTGATGATGCCGCACGATGTGTTTGCGTCGATCACGCGGATTATCAACGAACGCGGCAGCTATCGCGTGGTCTCCGATGTAGGCCAGCATCAGATGTGGACGGCGCAGCTGATCGATTGGTTTCGCCCCCGAACGCACTTCACCAGCGGTGGCGCGGGCACGATGGGCTTCGCCGTTCCGGCGGCGATGGGCGTGGCTATCGCGCATCCCAACGATACGGTCTGGGCTATCGCCGGCGATGGTGGTTTCCAGATGACCAACCAGGAAATGGCGACGGTTATTCAGGAAGACATTCGGAATCTCAAAGTGGCGATCATCAACAACGGCTACCTTGGCATGGTGCGACAGTGGCAGGAGTTGTTTGAGAACAAGCGCTATAGCGGCACGCCGCTGAGCGGGCCGAATTTCGCGAAGCTGGCGGAGGCGTACGGCTGGAAAGGCGTCACCGTAACCCAAACTGATGATATTGACGCGGCTATCCAGGAAGCATACGCACACGATGGTCCGGTGTTGATCGACTTCCAGGTTGAGCGCGAGGTCAACGTATTTCCGATGGTGCCTCAGGGCAAGAGCATCGGCGAGATGATCACTGAATAATTTGTGGATCCAGGCAGCATATGGCAAGGAGCATAGCGTTGAAGAAGCATACCATCGTCGCTCTGATGCAGGACCAGCCCGGCGCGTTGAGTCGCGCGGTGAATCTGTTCCGCCGGCGCGGCTTCAACATTGAGAGTCTGACGGTCGGCCATAGCGAAACGCCCGGCGTGAGCCGGATGACGCTGGCCGTGGAGTCGGAGGATGTCGAGCAAGTCGTGAAGCAACTCTATCGCCTGATCGAGATTGTGAAAGTGAGCGACGTCACCGACGACCCGACGGTTGATCGGGAAATGGTTCTGGTGAAGGTGCATGCGCCGGTCAATTCCCGCGCCGAGATTGTGTCGATGGCCAACGTGTTCGATGCCAAAATTGTGGATGTTGGCTCCAGCACGATGATCATTGAAATGGCCGGAACGCCCGCAAAGGTCGAGAATTTCATCGAGGTCATTCGCCCATATGGGCTGAAAGAAATGATGCGCACGGGCCGTATTGCGATGGTGCGCGGCGTTCGCACCCATCAGGCGACGGAGTATGTAGACGGCAATCGACATCTGACGGCGGCGTTGAATTAGTTTAGGATCGGCGGCTGGCACACCCAATGCCAGCCGCTGTCAACTCAAGGAGTAGACTGTGGCAGAGTTGTTCTACGACAAACAGGCCGATCTGGAACGTCTGAAAAACAAGCCCATCGCTGTTATCGGATTTGGCAGCCAGGGCCATGCCCACGCGATGAACTTGAAGGAAAGCGGCCTCGATGTGCGCGTTGGCCTGTATGAAGGCAGCAAGAGTTGGGCCAAGGTTGAAGCGTCCGGTCTGCCGGTGCGCACCGTGGCCGATGCGGCGCGTGAGGCGCAGATGGTGATGCTCCTGACGCCGGACATCGGCCAGGGCGATCTCTATCGTGAACACATCGCGCCACATATGGCGCCGGGCAAGACGTTGATGTTTGCGCATGGCTTCAATATCCGCTTTGGCCAGGTCGTGCCGTCGAAGGATATCGATGTTAGCATGGTTGCGCCAAAAGCGCCGGGCCATCGCGTACGCGAAGTATATACCCAAGGCGGCGGCGTTCCGGCGCTGGTCGCGGTCGAGCAAGACGCAACAGGCGGCGCATTCGAGGATGCGCTGGCGTATGCCAAAGGCCTGGGTTGTATGCGCGCCGGCGTGTTGCGTACGACATTCGCCGAAGAGACCGAGACCGACCTGTTTGGCGAGCAGGCCGTGTTGTGCGGCGGCGCGAGCGCCCTGGTCAAGGCGGGCTTTGAGACGCTGGTTGAGGCGGGCTATCAGCCTGAAGTGGCCTATTTCGAATGTATGCACGAATTGAAGTTGATCGTTGACTTGTTCTACCAGGGCGGCTTGAACTTTATGCGCTACTCGGTCAGCGACACGGCGGAATTCGGCGACTATATCGCTGAGTCGAAGATTATCAACGAGCAAAGCCGCGCGGCGATGAAGCAATTGCTGGCCGATATTCAGAGCGGCGCGTTTGCCGAGGAGTGGATCGAGGAAAACCATCAGGGACGCCCGAAATTCAACGCAATGCGTCGCGCCGATGTCGAGCACAAGATCGAGCAGGTTGGGCGCGATTTGCGTCGGATGATGCCGTTTGTCAACCCGCGTGAAGTAAAACCGGGCGAAGGCGGGGCATAGATCTGTAGGCGACCGATTGGGGATCGGGCGGCGGCGAGTTTCAGGCGAAAGCATTCCCGTTCGCTCCCCATCCCCATCTGCCGCTTGCCGCATACAATGAAGGAGTTTACGCAATTATGGAGGATCACGTACGTATCTTTGATACGACACTGCGCGACGGCGAGCAGGCGCCCGGTTGTACGATGACCCTGGAAGAGAAGCTGGAAGTCGCGCACCAGCTTGCGCGGCTTAACGTCAATATTATCGAAGCCGGCTTCCCGGCTGCCTCGCCCGGTGATTGGGCCGCTGTGCATCAAATCGCCCGCGAGGTGGGCGCGCCCGATGGCCCGACCATCGCCGCGCTCGCCCGCGCCAACCGCGATGATATTGAGAAGGCGTGGACGGCGATTCAACCCGCCGCGAAGAAACGCATCCACACGTTCATGTCCACCTCGGACATTCACCTTGAGCATCAGTTCCGCAAGACCCGTGAAGAGTGCCTGGTCATCATCCGCGAGATGGTAAGCTTTGCGCGCTCGTTGTGCGACGATGTGGAATTCTCACCGATGGATGCGGGGCGCAGTGATCCGCTGTTCTTGCGTCAAGCTGTGGCTATGGCGGTCAAGGCCGGCGCGACCACGCTGAATATTCCCGACACGGTCGGTTACCTCGTTCCCGATGAGTATGGCGCGATGATCCGTGATTTGCGCGATCATGTGCCCGGCATCGATCAATGCATTCTTTCGACACATTGCCACGACGATCTGGGTCTGGCGGTGGCGAACAGCCTGGCTGGCGTTCATGCGGGCGCGCGCCAGATCGAATGCACGATCAACGGCATCGGCGAGCGCGCCGGCAACGCTTCGCTGGAAGAGGTGGTGATGGGGCTGCACATCCGTGCACAGTTCTACGGTGTGCGTTCAAACATCAATACGCGTGAACTGGCGCGCAGCAGTCGTCTGGTCAGCACCTTTATCGGCGTGCCGGTGCCGCCGAATAAGGCTATCGTCGGCGCGAACGCCTTTGCCCACGAGTCCGGCATTCATCAGGATGGCGTGCTCAAGAACCGCATCACCTACGAAATTATGAGCGCCGAGACGGTGGGATTGGACGGCAACGCGCTGGTGCTTGGCAAGCACAGCGGACGCCATGCCTTCCGCAAGCACGTTGAGAGTATAGGCTACCATCTCGACGACGATGCTTTGCAGCAGGTCTTTGTGCGCTTCAAGGATCTGTGTGATAAGAAAAAAGTTGTTGACGATCGTGATATCGAGGCGCTGATTGCGGGCGAGACGCAGCATACGCCGGAGATTTACAAGCTGGAGCATGTGCAGTACACCAGCGGCTCGGGTGTGACGCCGGTTGCGACGGTGAGGCTAATAGGGCCGGATGATAAGATGTACATCGACAGCGCGCATGCGAATGGTCCGGTGGATGCGATCTATCGCGCGATCAACAAGGTTGTGCAGCGCCCCAATGAACTGATCGAGTTTTCGATCAAAGCGATTACTGAAGGACTGGATGCAGTTGCTGAGGTGACGGTGCGGATTCGGGAAGTTGGTGCGAAAGATGTTTCGTCTTCGGCGGGGGCGAGCGACAAAGACGAAGCTGAAGCGGATAATCTGTCGCCTTCCGGTAAGCGCGGTCCACAGGTCTTCAGTGGCTACGGCGTCAATACCGATACGATCGTGGCGGCGGCGGAAGCGTATATGGGCGCCTTGAACAAGATGCTCGCCGCGCGCCAGCAACGCATCAAAGCCGAAGCGGTAGCCTATGCTGCCGGCTACGACAAAAGCGCGCCGGCCTATGCCGTAGATGTGTTCGGTACAAGCGCTCTGAATAAGCAAGAGTAGAAGGAGTAGAGCCTGGGAAATGCGGTTGGAGGTTATTTGGTGTGGCAAAACATTATTCGCCGTCGCAAAGATCTGGCGCCGACAACCGCATTCTCACGCCAATTTCTGCTATGCACACTATCGCATATCTTGGCCCGCCCGGCACATTCAGCGAGGAGGCGGCAATCGCCTATGCCGACAATCGTTCCGACGCCGCGTATCTGCCGCTAACGAGCATACCCGCCGTTGTCACCGCGATAGAGACCGGTGCGGCGTGTGTGGGCGTTTTGCCGATCGAGAATATGCTCGAAGGCAGCGTGACCTTTACGCTCGACTTGCTCATCCACGAGACCAGCCTGCGTATTGTGGGCGAGATTGTTATTCCAATTCGCCATTACCTGGTTGCACGCGAGGGATTGACATTATCGGCAATCAAGGTGCTCTACGCGCATCCACAATCGCTTGGCCAGAGCCGTCGGTTTATCGAGCGTTGTTTGCCTGGCGTCGATACGATCGCGTCATTGAGCAACAGCGCTGCGCCGGCTGAGGCTTTGGCCGACGAACGCTCGGCAGCGGCGATCAGCACGTTCCGGGCCGCCGAACTCACTGGCGCGAGCATCCTGGCGCACGACATTGCAGACAATACCAGCAACGTGACGCGCTTCATCGTGCTGGCGCGCGACGATGCAGCAGCAACCGGTATAGATAAAACCAGCTTCTGCTTCGGGTTCACCGAGGATCGCGCCGGCGTGTTGGTACACGCATTGCAAGTGCTGGCCGACGCAAACATCAATATGACCAAGCTCGAATCACGCCCGTCGAAAGCGGTGTTGGGCCAATACATCTTTCTTATTGATTTCGAAGGGCATCGCACCGATCCTGTTGTGGCGCATGCGCTCGATCAAATCAAAGCGCAGACGGGCATGTTCAAATTGTTTGGCAGCTACCCGATATGGAAGGCGCATGATTGACGCGCTAGTCGATGTCGTCATTATCCCTACAGGAATATGTATGCTCATCACAATGGAGGTATTGACGGCGACAGGGCAACGTGAATGCGCGTCCCTGTCGCCGGATATTCCGCTTTTGGCGTTCTGAATATGGTCGCAACGGTTCTGTTTGACACCATCCTGGATCCGATACACAGAGCGCCTGGCGTATATCTCTCCAGGACGCGATAACCAAGGAGCAACCTGTGCAGATACTTTTATATGACACAACCCTGCGGGATGGCACCCAGCGCGAGGGACTTTCGCTTTCCGTCGAGGATAAGCTTAAAATCGCTTACGAACTGGACCTGCTGGGCATCCACTATATCGAAGGCGGCTGGCCGGGCTCGAATCCAAAGGATGCGGAGTTTTTCCGTCGCATTCAGAAGACGCCGCTTCAACATTCCCGTGTCGCCGCATTTGGCAGTACACGCCGCGCCAATAGCCAGTGCAATGACGATCCCAACATCCGCGCGCTGGTCGAATCCCAGACGCCGGTGGTGACGCTGGTGGGCAAAAGCTCAACTCTGCATGTGGAGAAGGTGATCGAGACGACGCTCGAAGAAAATCTGGCGATGATCAACGAGAGTGTCATGCACCTCAAGGCGTTGGGCAAAGAGGTGATGTACGATGCCGAGCATTTCTTTGACGGCTATCAGTTGAATCCGGAATATGCGCTCGCAACGCTGGATGCCGCCGCAACAGCAGGTGCTGATTTCCTGGTGTTGTGCGATACCAATGGCGGTGCGTTGCCATCGTTCGTAGCGCAAGTGACGCGCACGGTGCGTGAGCACTTTGGCGCCGAAGGGCCGCGACTGGGCATTCACACCCACAACGACGGTGCCCTGGCGGTCGCCAACGCCCTGGCGGCGGTCGAAGAGGGCTGCGTGCAGGTACAAGGGACAATCAACGGCTACGGTGAACGCTGTGGTAATATGGATCTCATTCCGACGATTGCCAATCTCCAGTTGAAGATGGGTTATCAGTGCGTCTCGCCGGAGCAGTTGCGGCGCTTGAGCGAGGTCTCGTACTACGTCGCAGCGGTTGCCAACCTCAACCCCGATGCCCACGCGGCCTATGTCGGGCGCAGCGCATTCGCCCATAAGGGTGGCATACACGTTGCGGCGATTGCGAAGGTCGAAGAGAGCTATCAGCATATCGATCCAACGCTGGTGGGCAATCAGAAGCGTGTGGTGGTGAGCGAGCTGTCGGGGCGCGGCAATGTGCGGATGCGCGCCGAGGAGCTGAGACTGGATCTCGACGGCAACGAGCGCGTAGTATTGCAGCGTGTCAAAGAGCTGGAGAACAAAGGCTTCCAGTTCGAGGCCGCCGAAGGCAGCTTCGAGATGCTGGTGCGCCGCAGTGCGCCGGATTATACGCCGCCGTTTGAATTGCTCGATTTCACGATTATCATCGAGAAGCGCGGCGACAACGATATTGCTTCCCAGGCGATGGTAAAAGTCCGCGTCGGCGACCAGATGATGCATACCGCCGCCGACGGCGATGGGCCGGTCAACGC
Source organism: Chloroflexaceae bacterium (assembly GCA_028282325.1). Classification (GTDB taxonomy): domain Bacteria; phylum Chloroflexota; class Chloroflexia; order Chloroflexales; family Chloroflexaceae; genus JANQID01. The sequence continues at coordinate 9,256 of JANQID010000084.1, forward strand.
GCTTGACCAGGCAATCCGCAAAGCTCTTCTGCCGCACTATCCGGAATTGGCCGAGGTGCGTCTGGTTGACTACAAGGTGCGCATCATCGACGAACACCGTGGCACGGCGGCCACCCCGCGCGTGCTGATTGAGAGCGCACGCGACGACGAGCGTTGGAGCACGATTGGCGCGTCGCAAAACATTATTGAGGCAAGCTGGCAGGCGCTCTGGGATAGCCTGGAACTGCCGCTGTTGCGTGACCGTGAGAAAGTGAAGGTAGATAAGGAATGACAGAACAACCGCGTACGCTGTTTGAAAAAGTTTGGGATGCCCACGTGGTGCAGCCCGAAACCGCCGATACCCCGGCGATCCTTTATATTGATTTGCATCTGGTGCATGAAGTCACATCGCCGCAAGCGTTTACGCAGTTGCGCGAACGCGGCCTCAAGGTGCGGCGTCCTGATCGCACGCTGGCGACGATGGATCACAGCACGCCAACGACGCCGCGCGATGCGATGGGCGTGATACCCGTGACCGATGCAATGGCGGCGGCGCAGCTTGAACGCTTGACGAACAACTGCGCCGATTTCGGCATTCCGCTGTTTGCGCTGGGCACGGAGAATCAGGGCATCGTGCATGTGATTGGCCCGGAGCAGGGCGCGACGCAGCCGGGGATGACGATTGTGTGCGGCGATAGCCATACGAGCACACACGGCGCGTTCGGCGCGCTGGCCTTTGGCATCGGCACCAGCGAAGTTGCGCATGTGTTAGCTACGCAGTGTCTGCTTCAAAGCCGCCCGAAAACCTGCGCCATCCAGGTCGATGGCCGCCTGCATCCCGGCGTGTCGGCAAAGGACATCATACTGGCGATCATTGCCAAGATCGGTGTCGGCGGCGGCACCGGCTACGTTTTCGAGTATCGCGGCGAGGCAATCCGCTCACTGTCAATGGAAGAGCGGATGACGATCTGCAATATGAGCATCGAGGGCGGTGCGCGTGCGGGAATGGTCGCCCCCGATGATGCGACATTCGAGTACATTGCCGGACGCCCGCTGGCGCCACAGGGAGTCGATTTTGAAGCGGCGGTCGCTCATTGGCGCACGCTGCCGACCGATGAAGGCGCGACGTTTGATAAGGTTGTCACGCTGGATGCCAATGCCCTCGCGCCGATGATTACCTACGGCACCAATCCCGGTATGGGTATGCCGATCACCGATGCGATTCCCGATCCGGCCAATCTGAGCGATCCGAATGCGCGGAACGGGCTAGACAAGGCGCTCAACTATATGGGCCTGCAACCTGGTCAGCGTTTGCTGGGGCATCCAGTGGATGTGGTCTTCATCGGCAGTTGCACCAATTCGCGGATCAGCGACCTGCGCCTGGCAGCCAGCCTGATGCGCGGGCGCAAAGTCGCCCCTGGCGTACGCACGCTGGTTGTGCCGGGTTCGCAGCAGGTCAAACGCCAGGCCGAAGCCGAGGGGCTGGATGCGATCTTTAAAGCCGCCGGCGCGGAGTGGCGCGAGGCCGGCTGCTCGATGTGCATCGCGATGAACGATGACCAGCTTCAGCCGGGCCAGTATGCGGTGAGCACCAGCAATCGCAACTTCGAGGGACGCCAAGGCAAGGGCGGGCGCACCTTCCTCGCCAGCCCGCTGACAGCAGCGGCGACGGCGATCAATGGGGTTGTCACCGATATGCGGACGATGATGAACTAGTGATGAGCGACCGGGCGGATGAGTGTACAGGCGCATAGCGCGCGCTCATCGCTCTACGCCCATTCAGGAGCAAGTATGGAACCAATTACGACATTTACAGCCAAGGCGGCGGCCCTGCCAGTTGAGAATATCGATACCGATCAGATCATTCCGGCGCGCTACCTCAAAGTCACCGACAAAGTCGGTCTCGGCGAGGGCTTGTTCGCCGACTGGCGGCGGTTGCCCGACGGTTCGCCCAATCCTGACTTTGCGCTGAATCGCCCCGAAACGGCAAGTGCGCAGGTTCTGGTGGCAGGCAACAACTTTGGCTGCGGCAGCTCGCGCGAGCACGCGCCCTGGGCGTTGCAGGGCTATGGCTTCAAAGCGGTGATCAGCACCTATTTCGCCGACATCTTTCGTAACAACGCGTTGAAGAACGGCCTGCTGCCGATCACGGTTGATAGCGAAACCTACTATCAGCTTGTCAGCCTGTGTGATGAAGACCCGGAGACGACGGTAACGGTTGATCTGGCCAGCCAGACGGTCACGTTGCCGGGTGGTCAGCAGGTCAGCTTCCCGATCGATGGGTTCGCCAAACATTGTCTGTTGAACGGCATCGATCAGGTGGGCTTCTTGTTGCAGCAGGAAGACGCGATTTCTGCGTACGAGGCGACGCATCCGAGTCGTGTGCAAACGGTGCGTTAGCTCGACAACGAATGACGGCGAACAATGTGGCAAAGGGCGCGGAGGCATATCTCCTCCGCGTCTTTTTGCGCTATGATCAAACGTGTGTAACACACGCTACTAAAGTATTGGGGTGATCAGGCAAAGACCTGCCAGGTGGCCCGGCGGCACTACAGTGCAGACTTCAACAGACGCAATTACGGCGCCTACCTGACAGGTCTCTACCAAACGAATTTGGATCTACCGCAAGCGGTCATTCTGAGCGGAGCGAAGAATCCCGGCTGTCGGGGGCGCCGAGACCCTTCGCTCCGCTCAGGGTGACATGCGGCCTGTTCATTATCGTTTGGTATCGTATGCGGCATATTCTTCACGCAGCGATAGCTATAGATTACGGCGAGTTCCGCAAGCCGGCGTGGTAATCCCGGCGGCGCAAGAGCAATCCTATGCGACGATGGTTTAACCTGAATATAACCGATCGGGTAAAAACTGCATCAAATAAAAGAGGCGTAGCTACCAAACCATATGGGAGACACCGCATGGGGTCATTCTGAGCGCAGCGAAGAATCTCAGATTCCCCCAACGCCGAGACCCTTCACACTGCCTGCGGCTGCGTTCAGGGTGACATGCGGCATAGG
>JANQID010000049.1 GCA_028282325.1 Chloroflexaceae bacterium
CGGCATAGCCTGCCGCGTGCAACGCGTGCATCAGCCGGTGGACGCTGGCGAAGACATCGAGGTAGGCCGCTGTCCCGACGTTACCCAGCGTCGGCGGGAGGCTAAACAACACCAGCGCGATCTTTTTCTCCGCATTGGCCTTGCGATGCAACCCCACCCGCCGCACAATCCGACTCGCCAGCATTTCAATCTGCGCAGGCAGATCGACATACGCATTGCCGCCTTGCGCCAACCCACCGTAGACCGTCGGCTCAACCGCGCTATCCAGTTCCGGAATGGCAACATTCATCGCCAGGTGGATCGGCGCCAGCCCGCGATCATCGCGCTGCCATTCCTCAATGCGCTGGAAGACGAGCGGCACCAAATCAAGATAGCCGACATCCGTACGCTCCAGGATGGCGCGCGCCTGATCGGGATGGCTAGCCGCCGGGCCGCCGACCAGCGCAAAGCCGGCCGTCATCGCCATCACATCGACTGTGGCGCGTTGATCGGCGTCGAGGAAGAACTTCTCGATCGCCGGGCGACCATCAAGGCCGGCGCTATAGGCCAGGCGCGCCTCGACGCCGCGCGCTTCGATTGCACGAACAAGCGCATTGAGGTGGGCGGTGTTGCCGCCGAGAATGACATTGCGCATCGACAACAAGCCAACTATGCCGTGTGGAAAATGCGCTGCATTTTGATCACGCGCTTTGCCGCGCCCACGCCCTTTGCTCCGCGCCGACCGCCACTTTGCATAGCTCTCTAGATCCGGGAACGGTTCCGGGGCGTCGGGATGATAGATCGCCGTATCGGGATAGAGCAGCGGATCCTGGCTCGCCATGCGACCCTTGTGACCCGGCGTATAACGCTCAATTAACATCGCGAGCATACGCCGCATATTTTCGGGCGAGCCGTTGGTCCAGAATTGATGGATCGCGATATAAGAATGCAGATCACGGAACCTGCCAGGGAGATACTTGAGCATTTTGCTCATACCGCCGATCAACGCAAGCTGGCGATGTGCCTCCCCCGATCCAGGTTTGGGTTGGAACTTCTGCATCCAGCGACTCAGCAAGTTCGATTCGTGTTCGTCGTCGCGCCGTTGGAGTTTGAACTTTCCGATGCGCGTCTGACGAATCAACGCCGGGTTGCTCATCACTACGCAGACGGGGCAAGCCGCCTGAGCGAGCAAGCGTTCCAGCGGTCGCACGTACTGCTCGCCGAAAAGCATCGAACCAAACACAAAATCGGCGCCGGCAACATCGTGTTCCAACTGCTGCCAGGTCTCATCGTTGCGCATTGATGTCGCGTCATACAACCCGATAGACAGATCAATACTGTAATCGCGCCGAATTTGGGCCGCTGCCTCGTGCAAGGCCAGAGCATTACTGGTTTCGATGGTCAAGACAACAAAGCGCATCGGAGTCTCCTCCGCGATGCCGCGGTGCGAACGAACGATGGTTAGTTTTAGAACGAGGAGTCACAGGCATGGTAGCGCGAAACATCGTACCATACTCTGCCGGTGTTGTGAAATATGGTACGCGGTGCAAGATATTCGACGCGCCCTATCGCCGCAATACCAAACGCCCTGAACAATGCAGTGGGCAATCGCATGCCAGGGCGAGAACAAACAAAAACAGCGTTCGGCGCCGAACGCTGCCGCAGATGCGCTCATCAAACGTCATTTGCAATACCAGGACTACATCACGTCCTTCAGCGTCAAACCCTCGTCGCGCAGGGTCTTCATCAAGCCCTTCTTCTCAATCGTCCGCAATGCGCGCGCCGAGATCTTCAAGCGTACCCAGCGACCCTCCTCGGGAATGTAGATGCGATGATACTGAACATTGGGGATCCAACGGCGATTGGTGCGGCGCTTGGAAAACGACACATTGTGGCCAAAGGAAGTTTTACGGCCAGTAATTGAACATTTCATTCATCTTCTCCTTCAACTAGAAATGCAAGCTCTCTTGCGTCAATTCAGCGTTTACGCGGCAGTTGCTTCGATTGCGCCGTTCGCCGACGCTGCTGGTTGGCTCGCCGCGCAGGCTTCGGGCGCGCCTCTGCATCGCCATCGTCGTCGGACAGCGCGTTGAGCGCATCTTCATCTTGCGCGCCGGAACGTGATCGCCGACATGCCGGACAGCGGGTCGGCTCGTGCAAAAACCCCTTATCGGCATAGAATTCCTGCTCGCCAGCAGTGAAGATAAACGGCGAGCCGCAGACTCGGCAAATCAATTCCATGTCTTTGTAGGGCATTGGCGTATCGGTTCCGTGTTTTCCAGCCGCGTAGAATCGGCGTATGCCGCGACGATTATCGGGAAACAAAAATATGCTTCGACCCCGCTCAGGTAATCGACGCACTTCCTCTATTGTAACAGGTTTCGGCAAATTGTGAGCAGCTTCGACGCGGTGATCCAGAGCTACACTGCAAATCGGCGCGTGAACCGGATTGACAGCCGCTCCTATTTTGCCGATAATCAAGCGAGTATTATTCAATGGTTTTAGCATTCATATGACACTGCTCAATGCTACGGGCGTAACCAAATATTACGGTGCGGATTGTATTTTCCGCGATGTCGCCTTCCAGATCGCCAAAAGCGAGAAAGTTGCGCTGGTCGGCGTGAACGGCGCCGGCAAGAGCACATTGCTCCGAATCGTCGCTGGGATTGAAGATGCCGACGGGGGCGGCGTGCATATCGCCCGCGGCGTGCGCATAGCGTACCTCGCCCAGGAAGTGCGCTTCGAGGGTGAGCGCACGCTCTGGCAAGAAATGGAGGCTGCCTTCGCGCATCTGGTCGATCTGCAAGCGGAAATGCGAACGCTGGAGCAACGCCTGTCAGATACCGATAACCCGGAGTGGGAAGCCGCTATGCAGCGCTACGGCGATCTCACGGCGCGCTTCGAGCACGGCGGCGGCTACGAGATGGAGCAGCGCATTAAACGCACGCTGCAAGGGCTGGGCTTCGTCGAGGCGCAGTATGACCGGCGGCTGGCGCAGTTCAGCGGCGGCCAAAAGACTCGCGCCGCGCTCGCCGCCACGCTGCTGGCCGATCCCGACCTGCTGCTTCTCGATGAACCGACCAACCACCTGGATATGCAAGCCCTCGAATGGCTGGAGAATTTTCTGCGTGGCTGGGACGGCGCGCAGATCGTCATTTCGCATGATCGCTACTTCCTAGACCGTGTTACCCAACGCACGCTCGACATGGCATTCGGGACGTTAGAAGACTACCCGGCAAGTTATCAGCGCTATCTCGAACTGAAGGCCGAACGCCTTGAGCGTCGCCTCAAAGAGTTCAAAGCCCAGCAAGAATTCATCGCGCGCACGGAAGAATTTATTCAGCGCTATAAAGCCGGACAGCGCAGCAAAGAGGCCAGAGGTCGCCAAAAGCGGCTCGAACGGCTCACGCAATCCAGCTTGGTCAAGCGCCCCGAAGAGCAAAGCAAGCTCAAGCTGTTTCTCGATAGCCAGCTCCGTAGCGGCGAGTTAGTTTTGGCGCTTGATCGCCTGGTTGTAGGCTACGAGAACCGCGACCAGCCCGGCGTAAGCGGAGCGCCGCAGGTGCTGGCGCGCGCCGACAAGCGCGAACTGCATCGCGGTGAGCGCGTGGCCCTGCTCGGCCCCAACGGCAGCGGAAAAACGACATTGCTGCGCACATTGACAGGCGAGTTGAAGCCGCTCGGCGGGCGCTTTCGCCTCGGCTACAACGTGGCGATCGGCTACTACGCCCAGGGGCACGATGCACTGAATATGGACGCCACTGTGCTCGATGAAGTATTGCGTGCCAATCCGAAACTCGACGAGATGCAGGCGCGCACGCTACTTGGTCGATTCCTGTTCAGCGGCGACGATGTATTCAAGCGAATACGCGAGTTGAGCGGCGGTGAGCGATCGCGGGTGGCGTTGGCGCAACTAACGCAACTACCCGGCAATTTGCTTGTGCTCGACGAGCCGACCAATCACCTCGACATCGGCGCACGCGAAGCCCTCGAAAGCGTGTTGAAGGAGTACCCCGGCAGCATTTTGTTCGTCTCGCACGATCGCTACTTCATCGACGCACTGGCCGATAAGATCTGGATGATCGAACAGGGCGGCATTACCGAGCACTTCGGCAACTACACCGATTATGTCGTCGCGCTGGCCCAGCAACGCTCGGCGGCGGAACAAACCGCCAGCCAGGAAAGCCGCCCATCAAGCGTCGCCCCATCTCGCCGCCCAACGGATGATCGCCGCGCAGCTCATAGCGAAGATCGCCAGCGCAAGAAACGTCTGGCGGCGATTGAAGCCGAAGTGACAATGTTGGAGCAGGAGTTGGCGCAACTCAAAGCTGATCTCGAAGCCGCCAGCGTCGCTCAGGACGTGGCAAAGCTGACTGCGCTGGGCAATCAATATGCTGAACTGGAAGCGATGCTCAACCAGCGCTACGACGACTGGGAGCAACTCGCCGCCTGAGCATGCGCATCTACTTTGATTACGCGCCAATCTACGCAGCCATCGGCCAGGGAGCATTCGCCGAATACCTGGCGCAACGCGTGCTGCGCCAATACACGCCGTGGCGCGCGCTCGATCTGGCGTGCGGGGCCGGCGCCGCTGCGCTGACATTCGCCGCTGCTGGGCATACGGTAACGGGCCTGGATCAGTCGCCGAGGATGCTGGCGCTGGCCCGTGCGCAAGCCGAGCAGCGCGGTCTGAACGCGCGTTTTATCCACGGCGATATGCGTCGGCTCGATTGGTACGCCAATGAACTCCCCGCCGCCGGATTTGATCTCGTTACCTGCTTCTACGATAGTCTCAACTACTTGATCGGCGATGACGATCTCCGCATGGTCTGTTCCGGCGTAGGCCGCGTTCTGCAGCCGGGCGGCCTGTTCATATTCGATCTCAACACCGAGGCCGAGTTCGAAACCTGGAACGATATCGACCAGGTCGTGTATGACGGCCACGAATGTATGGTCTACAATCGCCTGAGCTACGACATGCAACAGCGCCTCGCAACCGGACGCATTATCTGGTTTACGCGTGCGGCGGAGCGATGGCGACGCGGCGAGGAAACCCATATCGAGCGCGCCTGGAGCGACGCAGAAGTTATGCAGGCGCTGCGCGCCAGCGATATGCAGATCGAAGCCCTCCAGACGCCCGCTGGCGAACCGGCGGGAGCCAATGCCCCCCGCATCGTGTACATCGCGCGACGCACGAACGAGTCGCATCACCGCGCCGATTTCTCTAATGTATATTGACGTAGCCAGGCTTTCTGGGGATAATGACCGCAGAATCTACATATTGAACTGGTCTGATGCGCACAGACGGAGGTTCTGGAATGTCAAACAACCCGCCCGAAGACACACGGCGCGTCCCGCTGACCAACCGGATGAGCCTGGTCGCCAACGCTGCTCAACCGATCAGCGCCCAGGTTGAAATGCCGACATTCGGCGTGCTCGGCTCCGAGGGCGCCGCCGCAATGACGCAGCCAACCGCACCGTTCAGCGCTTTTACACCGGCCGAACCGCCGGTAAGGATCCAGTTGCCCCCTGCATCTGCAACCGGCGATGTCCTGGGAGGATCCGCTGAAACGGCTGGCGGCGGAGCCGAAATCGAATTTCAGGCCGATCCCGGCGCAGGCGAAGCATACCTGCTGTTGCAAGAAATTGAAACGCCCGATGGCATCATCTACGACGTGAGCCTCCCGCAAGTCATTGACCAACCAGCGGCTGAATCCGGTGTGCTGGGCGGAGCGCCAACCGAGACGCTCCGTTTTCCTGTTCGGCGGCTGGTGAACGAACCAACCGGCCCAACCCCGACCGGCGAACCCGGCGTACTGGGCGGTTTTGAGGATCTCATCAGCGATGCGATTGGCGAAGTTACCTTCAAACGGGTGCTGCACCTGCTGCGCGCTCCGGTTGCTGCGTCAGTCGAGGCGCTGATCGATGAGTACGAAGGCCCGGCCACGATGTATATCGTTACGCTCGATGGCGGACCGGGACCGGTATTAGCCGACGCAAACGCCTGGCGCACCCATTTCGATCCAGCGCACGAGTATCGCGTGTTGCTCTTCATCCACGGCTTTCTGAGCGATGCCGAAACAAGCCTGCCATCGAACTGGATGCGCGAGATGGCGCCGCATTACGACGCAATGCTGGCGTATAGCCATCCCACCATCGCCGATGGCCCGGTGGAAAACGCCGCCGAATTGCTGGAAAATGTCCCCGAAGATATACGCCTGAAGGTCGATATTATCGCGTACAGCCGCGGCGGCGTAGTTGCCCGCAGCCTGGTTGAATTGCAACCTCACGCGCCGAAGTTTGATGTCCAGCGCATTCTGACCTGCGGCACGCCCCACGCCGGAACATTGCTGGCCGAATTTCGGCGCTGGGATCGGCTGGCATCGATTGGTTTGACGGCATCAAGCTGGCTAATGCGAACAACCGGAGCAGCGCCGCTGGCATTTGTCCCTAAAATGCTCGAATTCATCCTCCGCGCCGGGGGGCAACTCTTCTTCGACTTGCCCGGCGTGAATGCATTGGATCCTCAGAGCGAGTTCATCTTGCAACTCAACACGCCGGGTGACCCGATGAGCGTCTATCGAGTACCCTACGCGGTCGTCATCTCAACCTTCGATCCCGGCCAAATCACGTTGCCCAACTTTCGCGATGCGCTCTGGTCGTTGTCGGTGAATACGTTCATCGGTGCGCCGAACGATCTCGTGGTGGATACTCCCAGTATGAGCAGCGTCGATTTGCCCTTTGCACGCCAGATCAGCGGTTGGATTCACAAAACTGACGTGAATCACTTTGCCTATTTTGATGATCCTACGGTGCTGGCGTTCGCCCGTGAATTTTTCCTCGGCCAATCATAATCTATCGTGCAAAATGTCGAACAATGAGGGGATAAGCAATGCACGCCGTGCGCAGCCGCGCCTATGCCGGCGAGAGCGATCTGCCAGATCTCGCCGAATTGACCGCACAATCCGATGTTCTCGACCAGTTAGATCAGCCGGTCTCGATCGAAGAGTTGCAGTCTATGATCACCAATCCGATCACAGATCCGCAACGCGACGTGCGGATATGGAAAAACGACGCCGGAAATATGATCGGTTTCGCTCATATGCAACTGTTGGCCAACGACAATGTTCTGGACGGCATACTCTGGTTTCGGGCGCATCCCGACGCTCGCGACGGTGATCTGGCAGACCGCATTATTGACTGGGGCGTCGAACGGTTGCGTGAGGCCAAGCGCGAGCGGGGAGCGGAAGGCCAACTGTTTTCGGGCGCTCGGAGCGATGACGACTGGCGAATTGAGGCGTTGCGGCGACGCGGATTTGCGCCGGCCCGGTATATGCTGCGTATGGATCGCACGCTTGATGATGCTATTCCGCCGCCGCAACTTCCGGCGGAACACACCCTGCGTCATATGGCGGGCGCGGCTGAAGTCGCGGACTGGGTGGAGATGTTCAACCAGTCATTCATCGACCACTGGAATCATCACCCATTGACCGTTGAGCGACGGTTGCACATTATGAGCGAGCCGTCGTATCGTCCCGATCTCGACCTGATCGCCGTTGCCCCGGATGGTGCATTCACTGCGTTTTGTGCCTGTCAACTCGTACCAGCAGACCAGAGCGATCGCGGCGAGCCGGAAGGCTGGCTGCTGGTGCTCGGCACACGGCGCGGCTACCGCTCAATCGGCCTAGGCTCGGCGATGCTGTTGGCTGCGCTGCACCGCCTGCAAGCCAACGGCGCAACGATCGCGAAGCTCATCGTCGATGCCGAAAATCCAACCGGGGCGAAGCGGATCTACGAGCGCGTCGGATTTTCTGTCGCACGTATGTTTACCCGCCTCGTGCGCGACGTGTAACTACGGGAAGATCACGCTGCCCGGTTCGGGCGCGGCGCTGGATGGCAGTTCGACATGCGCTCCTAGCACCGTTCCGTGCGTCGCCATTACCGCCGGATCGAGCAACCCCATCGTATCGGCCACTGAACGCACGTCGTCAAATCGGCGCGCGACGAGCCGGGCTTGATCGCCTACTCGCGCGCCGGTATCAAGCCAACTGCTCTGCACAAGGCATTGCGCGCCTACATACGCCCCCAGCCCCAGCGCTGAATGCTCGATTACGCTGCCATCATTCACGACGACGCCATCTTCCAGCACAGAACGATCGACCACGCAGCCCACACCGATCACAACATCGTCGCCGATCACCGCCGGTCCGACAATGCGCGTCCCGGCGCCGATCTGAGCGCGCCCAATGCGAACCGCCCCGCTGATGTCGGCGTCTGCGGCGATGGTTGCTGCGGACTCGATCTCGGCGCGCAGATTGGCCCGGCGCGCCAGCAAGAACGCGCTGGCGTTCAACGCTTCCCAGGGATTGCCGACAGGTATCCAGTGATTCTGGCAAACCGTGTAGCCAACAGCGTGATCTTGCGCCAGCATCGCGATCAAATCGGTCAGTTCATACTCACCGCGCGACGAGGGGCGAATCTGGCGCAGCGCCGGAAACACCTGTTCGTCAAAGTGAAAAATGCCGGGATTGGCCAGCGCGCCGGGCGGGGGATTTTCGGGCTTCTCCAGAATGCGTTTCACTGTGCCGTCGACGATCTCCAGCACGCCAAACGAACGCAGGTCATCCACTTGCAACGCGGCCATACAATAGCGCTGCACACAGGTGGCCAGGACATCGGCGCGGCCGATGAGATTATCGCCATAGAGCAAGAAAAACGGCTCGTTCACATGACCTTCGACAACCTGAAGCGCGCTGGCGGTGCCGTTGACCGTCTGCTGGCGTACATAGCGCAGCTCTGTGCCGCGATAAACGAACCCGAAGCGTTCTTGGATCGCATCGGCACGATACCCAACCACCAGCGTGACCCGATCAACAAGCCCGAATAGTTCATCAAGGATATGCGCCAGCAACGGCTGGCCTAGCAGCGGAATAAGCGGTTTTGGACGATGCAACGTAAGCGGGCGGGTTCGTTTCGACTCGCCGGCGGCGAGAATGACGGCGTGACGAGTTGGGCAGAAATCGGGGGCTGGCTTCTGGCTCATCATATTGTGCGCGGTATGATCATTCAAAACATTGCTAACAACACGAACATCACAATACCATAAATTCGCCGAAAGCGCATTTCAGTTTGTTTAACCACCCCCTACAAATTTGATCACAATACATAACATGCACAAGACCGCCGGGCATAATCGATCCAGTATCAATTCGGCCTTAGCTGGCGGCGCGCCGATGGGCCAGCGCAATTGCTCGCTGTTGCCACAAATACCAGCTTAGCGTCAACACGACGATCACGGCGCCGGCGACCTGCCAGATTGAGGTGAGCCGCTCGCCGAGGAGCAGACCGCCCAGTATCAGCGTGCTCACCAGTCGCCAGGCCATAAGGCTGCTGACGCGCGGCGCACCGAGGTGGCGCAGTGCAATGATCTGGCTCATATTGGCGCCAAGCAACACGCCGAAAAAGAACGCCGCGAAGATGAACCAGTCAAACACTCCGATTTCCAGCCACCGGCCCCAATCCTCACCGAGCAGGAGGCTTAGCGGCAACGATACGCCCAGGATAGCGATGAGCTGAAAGACAAAAACCGCCTCGCCAGGCAGATTGACCTCGGCCGTTCGCCGCACGGAGATCATGTACAATGCCAGACAGAAGGTGCTGAACAACGCCAGACCGATGCCGATCCAATCCGTCGGCGTGATCGAGAGCTCGATCCCCAATGCGCCAATATCGCTGCTCATCATCAGAACAGCGCCGAACAACGAGAAAGAGATCGCCGGCAGCGTCAAAGGCGGCAGCTTTTCGCGCAAAAAGGTCGCGCTGAGCAGCGCCACGACAAAGGGCGTCATGAGCGTGATCAATTGAACATAGATCGCCAACGTGAAACGCGCCGCCAGAATATTCGTGATCGCGCGGAGCACAACGAACAGCGCAAAAATCCATAGCACCCGCGAGCGTAGGATGCGCCGGTTCAAGTGTTTAATCACTATGGGCAAAAGCACGATCAGAGCGATGATATGCCCTAATGAGAGCAAAGCCATACTTGGCAGATGGCTGACCGTCTGCAAATAACGTACGAGCGCCGGATTGATTCCCCAGCCGGTATGCGCGCCAAATGCTGCGACAAACCAGATCCAGTCGGGCAGGGTGCGGGAAACGCTGCGCCTGGCTTCCGCCTGGTGATGAACTACATTGCCTGGTGTTTTCATAACGCAATTATAATACGTTCAAACCTGTGCTCAGCTACTCCCAACGGAGCGTGCAACGATATGATACAACTCGAAGACCTGCTGGCGGCGGGCGGGCGGCTGCACGGCGAACCGGTCGCCCGCGAATTTAGCGATTTCTCCTACGACTCGCGCCTGATCCGGCCCGGCGAATTGTTTATCGCCTTGCGCACATCCCGCGCCGATGGACACGACTATATCGCTGCCGCGTTGGCGTCGGGAGCCGCCGGCGTGGTATGTGTCTGGCCGCCGGTAGGCTCGCATCGCACGACCGTGATCCAGACCGATGATCCGCTCACACTCATTCAGCAGTGGGCCGCTCGCCGTCTCCGAGTTGTTGGTCCGCAGGTTATCGCCGTGACCGGCAGCGTCGGCAAAACTTCAACCAAGCGGGCGATCTCCGCACTCCTTGCGACGCGCGCGCCAACATTTCAAAGTCGCCGGAGTTTTAATTCGCTATTGGGGCTGCCTATCGCCCTGGCTCGTTTGCACGACGATGATCGGTTCGCCGTACTGGAGTTTGGCACGGATCGCTTCGGCGAGATTACCCGCCTGGCGGATCTGTTCACCCCGCGGATCGGCGTTGTCACTGCGATTGGGGCCGCGCATTTGAAAGCGTTTGGCTCGCTGGACGGCGTGGCTCGTGAGAAGGGCGCGCTGGTGGAGGCATTGCCCGATGACGGCTGGGCCATTCTCAACGGCGATGATCCGCATGTGGCGAAGCTGCGCGAACGAACGAACGCCCACGTACTAACGTTTGGCCAGGGCGCCGGGTGCGATGTACGAGCCAGCGCTGTCGCATACGCACTGGACCACACGCGCCTGCGTCTGCATTGGCGCGACCAATCGGTTGACGCCAGCATCCCACTGCTTGGCGAGCCGTCCGTATATTCTGCACTGGCCGCGGTGAGCGTGGCGCTCGTCTGCGATATGCCACTGAAGGCGGCAGCCGACGGGCTAGCCCGCATCGCGCCGGTCGAGGGTCGCCTGCGCCTCCTGCCGGCATTGAACAACGCCATACTGATCGATGACACCTTCAACGCAGCGTTACCATCGATGCTATCCGCGCTGCGCACCCTGGCCGCCCTGCCGGCGCGGAGGCGCATCGTCATTCTGGGTGACCTATCTAACGACCACGGCAGCACGCTTGCCGACTATGCCCACGCGGCTGAGTCCATCGGCGCATTGGCAGGCGCGACTGCCGACCGGCTGATCTACAAAGGCGATCAGGGTATGGCAGTTGTGCAAGCCGCGCATCGCGTGCGGCCAGACCTGCCAGCGCATATCGTGCATACCGCAGCGACCGTTCGCCAGGCGCTGCCGGATGACCTGGGCCCTGGCGATGTGCTGCTGGTCAAAGGCAGCGCCGAAGCTCGTATGGAGCGAATCGCGGCAGAGTTGCTCGCACCCGGCGTTCTTCCCGGGGATGTCCTCGTGCGCCAGGAGCCCGCCTGGCACAGCGTGCGCATTGGCGCGCCGGATCGCCCCACCTGGCTGCGGATCGACCTCGACGCCCTGGCCCATAATATTAGCCGCCTGCGCGACATTGCCGGCGTTCCGCTGATGGCGGTGCTCAAAGCCGATGCGTACGGTCACGGCGCAACACGCGCAGCGCGCACGGCGCTGGACAACGGCGCGGTCAGCCTGGCCGTAGCGACGATTGGCGAGGCCCGTACGCTGCGCGACGCCGACATCAACGCGCCGATTCTCGTGCTGGGCTATACGCCACCCTGGCAAGCGCGCGACGCGGTGGCCCGCAACATTACCTGTACGATCTTCGACGACGATATCGCCCACGCTCTTTCCAACGCCGCCGTCGAGCTTCAGCGCGAAGCCGTCGTTCACATCAAAGTCGATACCGGCATGGCGCGATTGGGGCTTGATCCGAAAGATGTCGGCGCATTTCTGCGCAAGTTGCACCGCCCCGACTTTCCGCGACTGCGCGTGGAAGGCATCTATAGCCACTTCGCCACCGCCGACAGCGCCGACGAGCGCTTCGCGCTGCACCAGCTTGAGCGTTTCGCCGCAGTTCTCGATACATTGGCATCGACAGGGCTGCGACCACCCATCGCCCATATGGCCAACAGTGCAGCGCTGCTGCGCTTTCCCGCGGCGCGCTTCGATATGGCGCGACCCGGAATTGCCTGCTACGGGCTGTCACCCGCACCCGAAACGCCGACGCCGGAAGACTTTCGCCCGGCGCTATCATTCCATACCGAAGTGGCGCAGGTCAAAACCCACCCGCCACACACGCCGATCTCATACGGCGGCATCTTCATCACCAGACGGCTGGCGCGCATCGCCACCATTCCGGTGGGCTATGCCGACGGCTTTCGGCGCACGCCCCCCTGGCGCGAGGTGCTGGTGCGCGGTCGGCGTGCGCCGGTCGTTGGTCGGGTATGTATGGATTATGCGATGATTGATGTCACCGAGATTGAGGGCGTCAAGCGAGGCGATCCGGTCGTGCTCATCGGCGCACAAGGGAATGATCGCATCACCGCCGATGAGGTGGCCAGATGGCTGGGAACGATCAATTACGACGTAGTGACGACGATACTGGCGCGCGTTCCCCGCGAGACCGAGCAATAAAGCGCTCGGCTCTAGATTGTCACGTGCGCGGGAATGCGCAAGAGCAACCAACGGTGTTTTAATCGATGCCCAGATAGGTCTTCTGCACCATTTCATTCTCGCGCAGATTCTTGGCGGTGTCTTCCATCACAACCACGCCGGTCTGGATGACATAGCCGCGATTGGCGACGGCCAGCGCCATCAATGCATTCTGTTCAACCAGCAGCACCGTCGTTCCCTGTTGATTGATCTCCTTGATGATCGCAAAGATGTGATCAACGAGCACCGGCGCAAGTCCCATGCTCGGCTCATCGAGCAGCAATACGCGCGGGCGCGACATCAGCGCCCGACCTATCGCCAGCATTTGCTGCTCACCGCCCGACAGCGTTCCGCCGGGCTGATTCAGGCGCTCGTTTAGGCGTGGAAACAGATCCAGCACCCGCGTAAAATCCTTGCGAATCTGGTCCTTGTCATTGCGCCCAAAGGCCCCCATCTCCAGATTTTCGCGCACGCTCATACGGCCAAAGATCTTACGACCTTCGGGCGACTGCGCAATGCCCAGCTTGGTAACTTCGTGGGCGGGCAACTGATCGATGCGCCGGCCCTCAAAAATGATCTCGCCCTGGCGCGGCTTATGCACCCCGCTAATCGTTTTGAGGGTCGTGGTTTTTCCGGCACCGTTGGTTCCAATCAGCGTCACAATCTCGCCCTCATTCACGGTGAGCGAGACGCCCTTCAACGCTTCAATCTTATCGTAAAAGGTATGAATATCTTTGAGGGTCAGCATAGCAACGGTTTGTCGTTCTCCTCAGCTAGGCCACCGGCTGCGCAGTGCCGTGGCCATGATCTTCAATGGCGCTGGTTCCCAAATAGGCTTCGATCACGCGCGGATCGGCGCGGATCTCTTCGGGACGACCTTCGGCGATTTTTTCTCCAAAGTCGAGCACCGTGATCATATCAGAGATGGTCATCACCACCTTCATATCGTGCTCAATCAGCATAATCGTGGTTTCAAGCTCATCGCGCAGACGCCGCGTCAGCCGGATCATCTCCTCGGTCTCGCGCGGGTTCATCCCGGCGGTCGGTTCATCGAGCAAGAGCAACTGTGGGCGCAAAGCTAGCGCACGAGCGATTTCCAGTCGCCGCTGATCGCCATAGGAGAGGTTGCGCGCGACGGAAAATTCCTTGCCCTGCATACCGACAAACGTCAGCAACCTCTGCGCTTCTTGCTCGGCAGCTTGCTCTTCGCGTCGCATACGCGGCGTGTGCAACAAAGCATCGAAGGGATTGCTGTGCAGATGTCCGTGCATACCGATGAGCACATTTTCGAGCGCCGTCATATTGGCAAAGAGTCGAATGTTTTGATAGGTGCGAGCAATGCCGAGACGCGCGATCTGATCGAGCCGCAAACCGCGAATGGGCTGGCCCATAAAGCGAATGTCGCCCTCTTCGGGTTTGTAAAATCCCGTAATGCAGTTGAAAAAGCTGGTCTTCCCGGCTCCATTCGGGCCGATAACGCTATGAATGGTTTTCTCTTTGATGGTCAGATCAAGCTGCTTGACCGCTATCAAGCCACCGAAACGCTTGGTCAACTGACGTACAATGAGCACATCTTCCATACGATTAGTCCTTCACCGATGGAGTTGTCGAGGCTGTTACCGATGTGGTCACGCGTTGGGGCGCGGACGTTTCATCTTTATGCAATTCACGTTTGCGCACCGCTTCAGGCCAGAGACCTTCCGGACGGAAGAGCATCATCACGACGAGCACCGCGCCATAAACCAACATGCGATATTCGGCGAATTCGCGCAGAAGCTCAGGCAAACCGACCAGCACAAGCGCGCCGACCAACACACCCGGCAGGCTGCCCATACCACCGACGATGATCACGGCAAGCACGTTGATCGAGACCAGCAGTTCAAAGCTCTTTGGAACGACCGAGCCGACCAAACCGGCGAAGAACGCGCCGCTCATACCGCCCAAGATCGCGCCGATAGCGAACGCAAGCAATTTCGTTTCCACGCGATTAATGCCCATTGCCTGCGCGACGTCTTCATCTTCGCGAATAGCCATCCAAGCCCGCCCCAATCGCGAATGTTTTAAGCGTGCAGCGACAAACCACGCAACCACGCAGCCGATCAGAACGATATAGTAAAACGGCTCAGGCTTACTAATCACAAAACCGGCAATCTCAGGCCGGGCCACGCTGGTGATACCCTGTGCGCCGCCCATATAGGGCTTTAAGAAGTTGGAGAGCGCCAGAATGCGAATAATCTCGCCAAAGCCAAGCGTCGCAATTGCCAGGTAATCCCCGCGCATCCGCAACACCGGCAGACCCAACACCACGCCGGAGAGAAAGGCGAAGAGCATCGAGAACGGCAACGCTTGCCAGAACGTCAACGTAAACGTTCCGATCTTGGGCGATGTCAGGATCGCCATCGTATAAGCGCCGATAGCGAAGAAGGCAACAAAGCCCAGGTCAAGCATACCCGCAAAGCCGATCACCAACGAGAGGCCAAGCGCCATAATGATGTAGAGGCCGATGAAGTTGGCAACGTTGCTCAGGAACAGCTTGCCCCACAACGGAAAGGTGAGCAAAAACAACACGCCGAAGCCCAGGTACGCATACTTCCAGGGCGTAGCGACGCTTCGCGATGCGGAGGAGGCATCGGTCGAGATGCCCGGCAACCCGAAGGTTCCGATCAACCATGTGAGCGCCCCGGAGACGACAAAGACAACCAGCGCGCCCATAGGCAACAGACCACGGGACGTAAAGATGAGCGACACCACATCGCGGGGCACAATCGCAGCAAAGATGTCACGCAAGAGGCCGATTAACACTGTAACCAGCAGCGCAACGGTAATCGTACGCCGCCAGATAGGCGGAGCCAGCGCGAGACCGCCGGCAGCAGCGCCCAGCACGGCGCCGCCGAGGATCGGAAAAAGCAAGCCCAGTGCATCGGCAATACCTCGCTCCAACGTAAGCAACTCAACGAGACGCGGCGAAGCGAACGGGAATATGTCGCGCAGATTAAAGACGCTCGTCAGCAATGCCAGCAGCGTTAATGCAGCGCCAATCGTAGCGCCGGACACGATGCTATGAAACACGGCAATACCCGGCGCCTGAACATTGCGCGCCTTCAGATAGCCAATCAAGAGAACGATGCCGACCAGCCAGACATAGCTCAATTCAACCGTCTCGCCTATCAGACGGCGTTCCGAGAAACTCTCGACCATACCTACCAGGCAAGCATGCCAGGCGACCACCCCTCCTAGGAGACCAAAGTTAAACGCCGAACGCAAACCCGAAGTCATACGGTCCCCCTACACCCGCTTGGTGGCCAATCGTTCGCCGAGAATACCGGTTGGGCGAAAGATCAGGATCAATACTAACATCAAGAAGGCGATCACATCTTTGAGTTGGTAGGCTGCGGGAATGCCAAGCCCTTCCAAGAACAGACTCGGCCCGACCGACTCAAAAATCCCCAGCACCAGCCCGCCCATCGCAGCGCCGGGGATATTGCCGATCCCGCCGAGGACGGCGGCGGTAAAAGCTTTAATGCCCGGAATGAATCCCATAAAGAAGTTGACCTGCTTGAAGATGATCGCGTAGAGCACGCCGGCCACGCCGGCCATCACCCCGCCGACGGCAAAGGTGGCGGAAATGGTGCGGTTGACGTCAACGCCCATCAACGCAGCAGTTTCAACGTCTTCAGAGACCGCGCGAATAGCCTTCCCCATTTTCGTATTTTGAATAAACAGGTACAACAGAATGAGCATAGAGATCGCGCCGATAAAGACGACGATCATAGTTTTCTGGATTCCAAACACGCTGCCCTGAAGTATTTCAACGGTCGGATAGACTTTCACGCCTGAGCCATACAGGCCGCGAAACGTATATTGAAGGAAGAAAGAAGCTCCGATGGCGGTAATTAACGCCACCAGACGCGGGGCGCGGCGCAGCCGTCGATAAGCGATGCGCTCAAGCGCCAGCGCGACGCCGGTGGACACCGCCGCCGAGAGCAGAATAACTGCAATCAGACTCAGGATAGGATTGGAATCTATCATGCCATTTTCGGCCAGGGCATTGGCGAGAAAGAAGCCCGTAAACGCACCGCTCATAAACACCTCGCCATGGGCGAAGTTGATCAAGCCCAACACCCCGTAGACCATAGTATATCCCAGGGCGATCAATGCGTAAATGCTGCCCTGCGCTATGCCAAATACAACAAAATCGCGCCACTGCTGCGCGCTGTACTTGCCTGTTTGCAATGTGGAGATCGTGCCGATTACTACCAGTGCCAAAAGCAATAGACCGATAATCCACACAATAAGTTGTGAGAAATCGATGCGCAGCCCCAACCGCCTCATAAAATTTGCCTTCTTTCTGTGAAACAAGGCGGACGTTCACCCAACGTCCGCCTTGTCGCCGTCAAGCGAACTTGACCCTTACGGGTAGACCTTCTGCACAACCTCATCTTGCCAGAGCGACGAATCGCCGCTGACGACTTCGTAGACCGCGATGTTGGGATCGGCGCAGTCGCCATTCTCATCACAGGTCAGGTTGCCAGTCAGACCAGCGAAGTCCGCAGTAGCGTAGATCGCGTCGCGAAGCGCCTGGCGCGGAATCAACAGAGTGCCGTCATCCTGCTCAACCGCGACCTGCTCGACTGCGTTGAGGATCAGAGTGGATGCATCGTAAGCATTGGCGTGGAAGACGCTCAACGGATCCTCGCCATATCGTTCTTCGTGCTTCGCCAGGAAATCTTCGTAACCGCCGGCAAAAGCGCTGAAGTCGGGGCTGCTGAGGTACATGCCAACCGCAGCATCACCGGCAGCGTCGATGAAGTCCGGCGAGAACAGGCCGTCCGAAGCCATCAGCTTCACTCCCTCCAGGCCGCTAACTTCTCCAACCTGGCTGGTGACAAAACCGCCCTCAGCTACAAAGATCGGGTAGTAGATCAGCTCAGGGCTATCTGAAGCAATGCTGGTCAACACCGATCGCATATCGGTGTCGCCGGCGTTAACGGCTTCTTGCGCAACGATTTGGCCGCCCAACTCCGTGAAGCGCTCAGCGAAAACGTTCGCCAATTGTTCTGCGTAGACGCTGCCGTCGTGAATGGTGGCGGCAGTGGTGACGCCCAGAACGTTGAAGGCGTACTCGGCCGCCACGGCGCCCTGTACCTTGTCATTGTGGGCGGTGCGGAGGAAGCCTTGCACGTGCTCCGCCGGGTCGGTCAGCGCCGGAGCGGTGTTCGAGCCCGAAATCATAACCATGCCGGCTTCGTCGATGATCGGAGCGGCAACGGTCGCGGCGCTCGAGCATGTGGTGCCGATAATGCCGACGATCTGCGGATTGCTGGCCAGCTTGGTGGCCGCTGCTTGGCCGCCTTCAGGGCTGCACAGGGAATCCTCACCGACCAGCTCAAGCGGGTGACCGAGCAACTCGCCGCCAAACGCATCCATCGCCAGCTCAACGCCGCGGATCGAGTCAACACCCAGCGTCTCGTTCGGGCCCGATATGACCTGCGCGTAGGCCAGAATGATCGAGTCGCCCGGCGCGACCTCAACAACGCCTAGCGGGTCTTCGACAGGGTCAGCAGCCGGTTCTTCAGTGACTTCTGTAGCTTCCGCCACCGGTTCCTCAGTGGCTTCGGTAGATTCTTCCGTTGGTTCAGCTGGTTCAGCGGCGGGCGCTTCCGTCGCTTCGGCGGCTGGTTCCTCTGCGGGAGTGGTCGTCGGCTGTCCGCCGCAGGCGGCCAACAAAACACTGAGCATCGCGATCAGCGTCATCACACCGAACAGTCGTTTCATACTATAGGATCTCCTTACTGATTGACCAACATACTCTTCGATTGAGATAGGACTCCTGGTTATCAGATTATCGGTGCGGGTCGCCAACCCTGGATGACCATATAACCGTAAGGCCTGATACCGGCGTTGATGCATAGTGATAGCCCCGACCACCCCCTATCTGGTTCCGCAATCATTAATTTGGCACATTCTCGAACTTCATGACGAGATAGCATATCGCTCGCCCGAGGAAATAGTGCAGCGATGCAATTCGCAACATTGCGAGTTGCGTATCTCACATTCTGTGGTAACTAAGACGTGATGCAAAAGTTTACGGTATAGCCTATAGTTTGTCAAGATATTTTTTACTATTGTAATATAGTTAGCGCGGCTTGATTTGCATATATATTCAGAAACGCTAGAATACAGGTACTATGAGTGACAGTTCTCAACCACGCATCCCTGCATGGTTCTGGGGAGCTTTACTGGCTCTGGCGCTAATTGGAATCAGTATGCGTGGTCGTTTTACGCTCGAAAATCCGGCGCTCGAAGAACAGTTCGCCCCCCGGCCAACCATCGCCGGGCAGGCGCCGTCGTTCGGTCTGCCCCAGCTTGATTTCCAGAATTTGCCAGATGAAGTGCGCGATACGGCGCGCAACATCCAACAGCAATTGGGAATCGGCCAGAGCGTGCCGGCGCTGACGCCCGTTGCCCAGACTCAACGGTTGCGGGTGGAGATGCATAATATTCGTCGCACTGACATAGGCGTGCAGTTGGTTGGGATGGTGACGAATATCAGCAATACCGATCTGGATGTGCCGGTCAGTGCATTTGAATTGCGCGGCAGCAATGGCGCCACGTATGTCGCCGAAGGTGAAGCGAGCGTACGACTGGCGCCTGGGGAAAGCGCCCCCCTCGAATTGACTGTGCCGCTGCCTGAAGGTCATGGATTAATGCTTGCAATTGCCTTACCGCCCGATCCGCCGATCGAGCAAATTTTGATAGTCAGCAATGAAGAAACCCCCTAAATATCACTATGTCTGCCATTGACCAAAATATCGAATTGGTTCGCAAGCGAATTGACGCCGCCGCCAGCCGCGCCAACCGTTCGGCGACGGACATCACCTTGATCGCTGTCACCAAAACTCATTCGCCCGGCGTGATCAGCCAGGCGATTGCGGCTGGTCTCTATCATCTGGGCGAGAATCGCCTTCAGGAGGCCAGCGCAAAGATCCCGGCGCTCGCGGCAGAGCATCCCGATCTCACCTGGCATTTGATCGGTCATCTGCAACGGAACAAAGCGAAACTGGCCGTGCAACTCTTCGACATGATCCATTCACTCGATAGTCTGCGCTTGGCCGAGACATTGGATCGCTATGTCGGCGCTCTGGCGGAAAGGCGGCGTCTGCCCGTGTTGCTTCAGGTGAACATTAGCGGCGAGGCCAGCAAGGAAGGTATGCCCGCGCCCGGCGGACGATTGGACCATCCGGACAGCGCGCCGTTTCAAGCCGACCTGGAGGCGATCCTGACTTTACAGCATCTGGATGTTCAGGGATTGATGACTATCGCGCCGTGGTCGGACAATCCTGAAACGACACGCCCTATCTTTCGCAGATTGCACCAGCTTCGCGATGCGTTGGCGCGCCGCTACCCGACGTTGCCCTGGCAGCACTTGTCGATGGGAATGACCGATGATTTTGAAGTGGCGATCGAAGAGGGGGCGACGCTGGTGCGCGTTGGCCGCGCGATCTTTGGCGAACGCGAGCGCCGGTGAATAAACTACAGCCATATGATCAGTCCAACCGCAATGCCAAAGAGAATCTGCACTATCGCCGACGCCCATTGGAGGAATCGCGCTCCAATTGGTTCACGGCGAAAAATGGCCAGGCCAAGCGCAACATTCAGCAAGCCCAGCGCAAGGCTGGCCAGCGGCAAGAACAACACCTGATGGCGCGGACGCAGTTCGACTATCTGACCAGCGGCATCAAAGCGCATCGCGACCAGCGCATCCAGATGGGGATAACGCCAGGCGACCAGCCCGAACACCAGCAAGTTAAGCGCCAGCGCGATCAAAATGGCCCGACGTATCACCGCGTCATACCAGAACTCTTTCTGAAAAAAGCGCCCGACTTCAATCTTCTCAGTCAGTGATGTTGTTGAACCTAATCGCTGACGCTCTGAAATCTCTTGGACAAATTTATCGACGTTATCGGGTGAAATAGCATACGAGCCGGCTGTGGTATGGATAAGCAAACATTCGTCGAGCGGGCGGGTGGCGAAGAGGCGAATGGATTTGCCGTCGGCGGTCGTAGCGACGCCGCGATAGTATCCAATTCTATCGAGTCTGCCGAACAATTGGCGCGGCGGTTGAGATGCATCCACACCGCTATCTATGCTTGCAATTTGATCAATAGGGATGATCGTCCGATTTCCCAGCCAATGAATATACAAGCCATTCCGATCAATCTCATAGGCAAGCGTGAGACGCCCGATCAAGCGATAAGCCATAGAACCAACAACAGCTAACAGTATGGTAAGTATTACCAGATAGGCGTAGAGGCGCAGATCGACCGGCCATAACTCAGGGGGTTGCGTCAGAACCGGCGCAAATTGCATCAGGACGAAGGACATCGCTACAAGCGCGGCGATGAGCAATACGACGGCAATCCAGAGTCCCAGATCATTTTGTGGCTTCCAACGTCGCATAATCTAAAAGATGTTCACTTCTGCTCTGCCGAAGGCGAATCCGGCATTACCCGATACGACTACCAAACAATATGGGAGACACCGCATGGGGTCATTCTGAGCACAGCGAAGAAACTCAGATTCCCCCAACGCCGAGACCCTTCACGCTGCCGGCGGCTCCGTTCAGGGTGCCATGCGGCATGGGTAGCATCGTTTGGTAG
>JANQID010000060.1 GCA_028282325.1 Chloroflexaceae bacterium
GCGGCATACGCCGCCGCCGGTCCGACAGAAACCTGTGGACTATGAACAACAACCTTCGCTTCAGTTGGTAAGGTACTCCGACCGGACGGCCGTTTTGCACATATCAGATAGTTTCTGGTATGTATTGCAGGGGGAGATAAGTTTACGTTTCCCTGGCAACTTTTGAATTATAGTAGTCGGGCAGTTTTTTGTCAAGGTATTTGCGACGGCATTGCGTTTGTCTGGGTGTGGTTTGATCTGGTGAGGGGGTTTGTTTGGCAACGTCTTGTTCGAGTGGTAAGGCTATGTTAGCAAAGGGGCCAACACAGCCTTGGCTATTTGGGCCTCTAAGATTCCATCTGTCTGCTGTTTGCCTTATTCCAATGTTGCCAGCGCTTTTGCGACTCTGTCTGCGGGTTTGACTTTGCGTTCGGCGGCAATGATTACGCCCTCCTCATTAATGACGAAGTGTGAGCGCTCGATGCCCATATACTTTTTGCCATACATCGATTTTTCCACCCACAAGCCGTACATTTCAGCAACGGCGTGCTGGTTATCAACCAGCAGCATAAATGGCAAGTTGTGTTTGGTTTTGAACTTCTGATGCGATTTGACACTATCGGGGCTCACCCCGAGAACGACGGTGTTTTTCTCCTCGATTGTCGGGTATGCGTCGCGAAAACCACAGGCCTGCGTGGTACAGCCGGAAGTATCGTCTTTTGGGTAAAAGTAGAGGATTACCCGCCGACCGCGGAAATCTGATAGCTTGACGGAATCGCCGCTGTCATTGAGCAACTCAAAGTCGGGTGCAACAGAACCGATCGTTGGTAAAGACATGTCACTGTTCTCCTGGCGTGCTACATGGTCAAACTTGTGCAATATAATTTCATGTGAATTGTATCACGGTTTTGTGTATCAGAAACCTTTTCCTAAAGCCAACGGAAAATCGCGAAACCTTGTAACCTTAGCCATATTGCTTGCATCAAATAGTGCGGAAAGGCCAAAAAAGTATGTGCAAAACCTTTATAAATTAGGAGGATGGAATGGCTTTGCGGACTGCTATGAGGAGAGATTTGAAGGAGACCTACTCGCCATTGTTTATGTTGGCGTCGCTCGGCAATGGCGGTATGGCAGTTACGTTTTTCATTTACTTAATGTTTATGACTCCACATCCCAACACGCCGATTCCGACGTTTGACAGCCTGTTCCCGCTGATCACCAGCGAGAATCGCTTGACCAGCGGTCTCATTTTGCTCGCGATGGGTTTGATCATCTTCTTCGCATTCCGTCACTTTTCGCTGCTGATCTGGAACCTGCGCGAGTATGTCAAGTTCCGCAAGACTGACGCTCATGCAGCTTTGCGCCAGAGTAATGCTGAGGTTTCGCTGATGGCGATCCCGCTGACTCTGGCGATGTCGGTCAATGTCTCTTTCATACTCGGCGCGGTTTTTGTGCCTGGTCTGTGGAACTATGTTGAATATCTTTTTGTGATGCCGTTAGTTGCCTTCAGCGCTATTGGCGTATACGCGATGTCGATTGTGATGTCATTCTTCACTCGCGTACTCTCGACCGGCAATTTTGATTGCACGCGAAACAATAACTTGGGCCAGATGGTGCCGGTCTTCGCGCTGACAATGATCGCGGTCGGTTTTGCAGCTCCAGCGGCGATGAGCACAGTCAAGCTCACAGCGTCGCTGGGTATGCTTGGTTCGATCTTCTTCCTCAGCGCGGCTGGTCTGTTGGGAGCGGTGAAGTTTATTCTCGGCTTCCGCTCGATGCTGGAACACGGCATCAACAAGGAGAACAGCGTTAGCCTGTGGATTATCATCCCGATCTTGACTCTGGTCGGCATCACCGGCATTCGCTTGTTGCACGGTCTGCATCACCACTTCGAGTTTCACACCCAGCCGGTGATGTTCTTGATCCTGACCAGCCTAGTTGCGTCAGCACAGCTCCTGTTCGGTATGCTGGGTTTCTTCGTGATGCGCCGGGTTGAGTACTTCAAGACCTATGTTGATGGCGGCGTGCGTAGTCCTGGCTCGTATGCGCTGATTTGCCCTGGTGTCGCGTTCTTCGTCTTCGGTATGTTCCTGCTGAATCCGGGCCTGGTACAGAATGGCATAATCGCGAAGTTCTCGCCGGCCTACTTCCTGGTGCTGTTGCCGCTGGTCTTTGTGCAGTTCCGTACCATTCTAGTGATGTTCAAGCTTGATCGCAAGCTGCTCCGCGTCGTCCCAAGCGTGGCTGATGCCGACGCCGTCGCGGCGTAACTCTTCACCGCTGAAGTATGTGAATGGGCGATTCTTTGTCAGGATCGCCCATTTTATTTGTTAGCCTCAGCGCGTCTTTGGTCTGCTACCACAAGTTGGTATGCTGCCCCGCTAGCTTGATCGACCAGATAGATCTCCCCAGCTTCGTCCTCGCCGAACGAGGTGATGTTCATCCTGGTTTCCATCACGCGCACATTTTCCCACTTTCCATCAATGTGACGGAGCGCCCAGATGTAGCCGCTACAGTAATCGGCGTAGAAGTAGACGCCGTTGATCGACGGAAACGCGCCGCCCCGATAGACATGGCCTCCCGTTATCGAACAGCCGCCGGCGGCGTGGGAATAGACCGCGACGGGCATCTCCAGATCGTCGCGATTGCAGTTGGATGAGGGATTGAAGCAGGCGTCGCCTTCCATAATATTCCAACCGTAGTTTTCACCGCCATTGCTGGTTGCCGACTGAACGTGAATCTCTTCGTAGCGATTCTGGCCCACGTCGGCGATGTAAAGATCGCCGGTCGCGCGATCGAACGAAAAGCGCCAGGGGTTGCGCAAGCCATAGGCCCAGATTTCCGAACGCGAATCGGTTTGCTCGACAAAGGGATTGTTGGCGGGAATTGCATAGGGTGAAGCATCATCTACAACAATGCGCAGCAATTTGCCGAGCAGTACGCTCCGATTCTGGGCATTGTCCCAGGGATCATCCGCGCGCCCACCATCGCCCATGCCAATGTAGAGATAGCCGTCAGGACCGAAGGCGATCATACCGCCGTTGTGGTTGGCTGCCGGCTGGTCGATGGTCAACAACGTTTTTGCGCTGTCAACGTCGGCGCTATCACCATCGGCGGAGGCGCGATAACGCGCTACAACTGTGTCGCCATCCCGGTTCGTGTAGTTGACGAAGAACTGTCTGTTTTCAGCAAAGCGGGGGTGAAATGCCACGCTCAATAGACCCTGCTCATTGCCCGATGACTCCACTCGATCGCGGATGTCAAGAAATGGCTGCGGCGCGCGCTGCCCATCACGTATGCTCCAGATCAGCCCGGCCTGTTCGACGACGAACAAACGCCCGCTATTGTCGTTAGCATGGGTGATATGGGTTGGGCGTTCAAAGCCATCCGCGATCGGCGCGAGGGCGAAGCCGAGCGTGGAGAGATCAACCGGGTCGGTTCGAGACGCCGGCGCTTCTGGTATAGGAGTCGGCGATGGGGCGCCGCCCGGCGTTGGATCGGCGGGCGCAGCAGTTGGCGCGACTATGGGGGTAGTCGGTGCGGGCGACGCAAGCGTAGCGAGTTCAGGGCGGTTGGAACCAACGCTGCAACCGGAGAGGAAGCCACATACTCCCACAGCAGCGACAAGAAGCGAGCGATGCATAGAGTCGGTTCTCCAGACATAAGGAATGGTTTGCGATCTTTCACAGGGATGCGTAGAACAACGCCATATTCAGCATACCATGATTGCTTTGCCCAACATCATAAAGAGCGGTTGTGCGTCGTAACCGCTCCTCATGAGGGCAACTTGCTGAAAGGTGATTGAGGCTGAGTGCTAGAAGACCGACGTGCGCTCTTTGAGCTTCGCGTCGAGCGTGGTTTGAATAGCGCAGCGTGCTTGTTCGGAAAGCATAAACACAATCAGCGAGTCATCGGCGCTTTCTGGGCCATATTGCGCAGTGGGAATGGGTTCGCCAAATGTGATCGTCCAGCGACTGGGCAGTGGAATGAGGCCGAGCGGCCCTAGCCAGGGGAAGAACGGCGTAACCGGAAAATAGGGTAGACCTAGCATCTTCGCAATGGTCTCGGCATTAGAGAGGATTGGGAACGTTTCCGCCGACCCCGTAATAGCGACCGGCGTCAACGGTGCGCCGGTGCGCAATGCCGTCTGCACAAAGCCGCCATGACCAAAGCGACCCAACCGATAGCGATTACGGAAGAGCTTGCCTATCCCGTTCATACTTTCGGGAAATACGCATACCAGCTCATCTTCCTCCAATAGACGTAGAGCATTTTCTGGCAGGCCGGGCACATTTCCCAATGCAGCCATTGCCGGTGCGATGAACGGCAGCGCATTAAACCACGGCAGGAACAAGTTGCGCACCAACCGCGGTGATGGGTGCTCTTCAGCGATGGCTGTGCCGATCATTGCGCTTTCCCAGGACAGAATGCCGCCGTAATTGGCAACGATCAGGGAGCGTCCGGCTTCAGGAACGTTCTCGATGCCCTCGGTTGTGATGCGCCACCAGGTGCGATACATAAACGACATAAACGGGCGCATACGATCAACCAGTTCATAATCAAGACCATAAGGATCGATCGGGTAGTCGCCGCGCAGCCGCCGCTGAACAAATTCGTATTGCTCTTGGAACTGATAGCTTACGACCATCCAGATGCCCTCCCAGAAGTTAGGATCTAGAAAGTCACGTGGGTTGATGCCACGCAGCATATCCAACGCCTGACGCACCTGTTGTGGGGTCATGCGTTGCAGGTTTTCACCGATCATGCGCAGCAGGCTCGCTGCAACAGCGCCGATCCCGGCAGCGAGATCATCTTGCCCGTCGGCGTGCTCGCGCACCTCGATCTCGATTTCATACACGGAGTCCGCAGCTTGGCCGATAGCAGCGTATGGCAGCGCACCCCCGTCGGTGGGTTGGGAATTGGCCGACGCTCTGACATCACGGATGGCAATCTCTCCATCATCATCATCTACATCTTCCGGTCGCGGCTGTTCTGGTTGCGCAACGTTCGCAGCAGCAGATTTGTCTGTTGCAGATTGCGGCTTCGCTGTTAACGCCATATGGACGCGACAATATGCAGAGCCGGATAACGCCTGATTGCCGCAGGGCTTGCCTTTGCGCGTGGTTGCGGCGCACATACGCTGCTCTACGGCATCGCCGTTATTCGTGGATTGGGTCTTTGGTGCTACGTTGTGCGAGTTGTCAGACAATAAGGGGACGCCGGCGTGCTGTTGTTCGCGAGCAACTCTCTCATCGCTCATACATCACTCCTTCGTGAAAGAAAGGCCTGGAGCGCTCCTTCAGCCAGAGTATATTCGTCATACGCGTCTTGTTCAGCCGCCAGTTCGTGCAATGCGGTTTCGATATCGTATTCAGCTGTCCATCCAAGTTCATTGCCGGCGCGCTGCGTATCGACAACGCAAGCATATCGCAGAAATGCTTGATCGAACGGCCAGTCGCCGGACGCTTTCTGGTTCATTCGCAAGGAGGCGCCGACATTCAACAACAGTTCAGGTAACGGCAAAGGCATATGGCCTACCAACCGGATGGCACGCTCAAGCGTCGTTGAGCCTGATGAAGCCAGATTAAATGGCCCGACAGCATCGCTTGTCGCTGCCAGAACGAATGCTTGCGCTGCATCATCGGCGTGTAATACTTGTACGCGTGGATTGTATCCCAACAGCGTGGCGGGCATTGCCTGGTTTAGATAACTTGCAAATGGCGACCAGACGCCTCCGCCAACTAGTGGCGCACAGCGTAACGTAACAACCTGAAGGTCAGGATTTGCGTCCGGCATCTCCGATACAAACGACTCGAGATCGCCATAGCTAAGCGCCGAAACCTCTTCAGCAGGGGCTGGAAGCGGTTGTTCTTCGCTAATAAAAGCCGGATTGACCGGATTCGCTCCGTAAACGAGGCTGCTGCTATGGATAACAATCCGCTGTACACCATTCGCGGCATAGGTCATTATAGCATCGGCGGTTCGTCGAATATCTGGCTGGTGCAGCAGCGTATTATCGTTGTCGGACGATATCTGACTGGCCGGATCCAGGCGAATTACCGTATCGATGCCTTCAGCCTGGATCAGCTTCGCGATCTGGTCATCGCTGAGTCTGGCAGTCAACACATCAACGGTTTGCAATGGCATTACCGGCGGTCGATTGCCCCATCCGATCAAGCGCACCCCATCTTGATCGACCAGCTTTTGCGCCACCTTTATGCCCAATATGCTATCTATCCCGTATAGTAAAATTGTGGTCATAGCCCTTCTCTCCCAGCAGCCGGAGGGTGCTCTGAACTGTCCGAAGCAAATACAAGGCTATCGCGCAACCATTGATCAAGGCCTTCTTTATCGAGATCAGAGTGGCTCAATGCCCGCACAAGCCAGACCAATTCGCCGGCGCTGATGTTGAAGCGCAGCATAGCGTCATTGATATCGAGGAAGCGTAGGAAAGCCATCAGAGCAGTAACCTCATTGCCATCGACAAACGGGCGACTCTTGACCAACAGATACATCAGAGCGGCGGCTTTGCTGCACAAATCGGGATACAATTCAACGCCGAACATTTTTTGGCGCGGCGCATTCAATACCGTCTGCAGACGATCCTGGCTGGCTATTCCCAACAGACCGCCATAACGAGTTACAGCATAAGTATGTAAATCAAGCAGTTGTTCTTTTGTTAGATACTGCATAGCGTTAGTACAGAGACAATATGGAACAACGATTTTTCACAGGGCGCTTACGCGCATCTCTCAAAATACAGGGTGTAGGGTGCGCCTTACAAGCCGATAATCTGTCGAAATGCCTTATCATACTTATCGCCGACATTCTTGGCCCAGGCGCGCAATTGCGGACTCATCGGGCGCCGCAACAGCACTTCGCTCTCTGTGAAGATGATCTCAACGACATCCTCATCAGCCAGACCGACGGCTTCTAACCATCCGTGAACAACATCGGGCAAATTCTCGCGCTCAACGGTAAACGAGCGGGGCATTCCATCACTCCCTTGTGCGCAGATGCGGGAACAAAATGACTTCGCGAATGGTCGGTTGATCAGTCAGAATCATCACCAGTCGGTCAATCCCAATACCAAGACCTCCGGTTGGCGGCATCCCATACATAAGCGCGTTGATATAATCAGCATCCATCTGGTGAGCCTCATCGTCGCCAGCGGCATACGCTCGCCCTTGCTCGAGAAAGCGTTGCTCCTGATCGAGGGGGTCGTTCAACTCGGTAAATGCGTTGCCGATCTCCATACCTGCCACGAACGGTTCGAAACGCTCGGTGAAAGCGGGATTGTCGGGCTTGCGTTTTGCCAGTGGTGATAGCTCTACCGGAAAGTCTACCATAAACGTCGGTTGAATCAGCGCCGGTTCAACATAGGTGCTGAAAAGTTCATCCACCTGCTTGGCCCACGAGGCTTTGCGTTCGACTTTGAGCTGAGCAGTAAGAATAACATCCCACAGCGTATCCAGATCAGCGGTTCTGGTAATATCAATTCCAGTCTTCTCGTGAATCGCCTCAACCAACGATACGCGTGGCCAGTCCGGCGTAAAATCGATGCGATGCCCTTGATATGTGACAACGGTATCGCCGATAACTTCGTGCACGATGCGCCGCAGCATTTCCTCGACAAGACGCATCATGTCGTTATAATCGGCGTAAGCTTGATAACACTCCATCCCAGTAAATTCGGTGTTGTGGCTGCGATCAACTCCTTCGTTGCGGAAATTTTTGCCAATCTCGTAGACGCCGTTGAAACCGCCGACGATCAGACGTTTGAGATAGAGTTCAGGCGCAATCCGCAGATAAAGCTGCTGACTCAACTGGTTGTGATGGGTGATGAATGGGCGAGCCGCCGCCCCGCCGTAGATTGGTTGCAGAATCGGCGTCTCTACTTCCACAAAATCACGCTCATCGAGGAAGCGCCGCATCGCCGTGATTGTTCTTGCGCGCATGCGAAAGATGTCGCGGCGGTCTGTGTTGACGATCAAATCGAGATAGCGCTGGCGTAGACGTTCTTCAATGTCTTTCAAGCCTTCCCATTTCTCAGGCGGGGGATTGAGCGCCTTCGCCAGAATGTTCAGATGTGTAACGAACAGCGACGCCTCGCCGCGTTGGGTAAAGCGTAAAATGCCAGTGGTTTCGACAATATCGAAGGTGTCGACATCATCGCGAAAACTGGCAAACAACGTTTCGCCCGCCTCGCCGCGGCTGATCCAGAGTTGAATCTGGGCGCTGCCGTCGTCGATATGCGCGAATGCGATTCTGCCCATTACGCGACGGGCGCCGATGATGCGCCCCGCCAACGTTATTGGCTGGCCTGATTCGGCGAATTCATCGAATGCAGATAGTGCAGCGCTAATCGTATGGGTGCGATTGGCGCGCGCCGGAAATGGTTCGGTTCCAGCTTCCCGTAAACGATTGAGTTTGGCAAGGCGTTGGGTTTGGAGTTCGTTCAAATCCATAGTAGTATCAATCACCCGGAACACAATGACGCCGCGCCCAGGTTTATCCGCAATATCCATCATTTACTTTGCGTAAACAGATCTGGAATTATTATACCATTGTCGCATACGCGGATAAACGCTTGCGTTAATACAAAAAAGGCCTACCCTGAATGTTCAGAATAGGCGCCAATATATTGTGGATAACAGTCGTTAAGATCGGTGTCAGCTAATCTTAACGACTGTTAAATTCATTACTCCAGAAGGCGTCTGCACAACAACCTTCTGGCGAGCGCGTTTACCGATTAACGCTGAACCAATTGGCGACTCGTTCGAAACCTTGCCTTGACGAGGGTTGGCTTCTGCACTGCCCACAATCGTCCAGGTTTCTTCCTCTTCCGAGTCGTCCAGTTTGACCGTGACCGAGGCTCCTACACAGACCTCGCTATAACCGTTCTGACCATCATCAATAATCTGGGCGCGCGAGAGAATGCTCTTAATGTCGCGAATACGTCCTTCGAGCAAAGATTGAGACTTCTTTGCGTCTTCGTATTCTCCGCTTTCAGAAATGTCACCAAGCTCCTTTGCAGCAGCAATACGCTCTGCGACAACTTTGCGCTCGCTCGTTGTTAATTCTTCAAGCTCTGCTTCGAGCTTTGCTCGACCTTCGCGCGTCAAGTAAACGGGCTTATCACTCATTGTTAATCTGCCTTTTGCTGAACGCATCGCCTGCACGGAGCTGACAGAATGGAAGGGTGAGACACCCTGCTCCACGAGGCGGTTTTCAACGTAAATAACTGAGAGTACATACTCTCAGCCTGAAGGGGATGGTTCTGAGAACACATGCGTCTGCCATCTGAAACCGTTGGCGATTGCAATTATACGGTACGTTCTAGCTTTTGTAAAGCATCTTGACGAATACTATCCTTTACGTTACGATCTCGTTATCTATGCCGCCAGGAGAAAGCTATGGCCAATGTCGTCAATCCGACTATTTTTCGCGCCTATGATATTCGCGGCGTCGTTGACGTTGATCTGACGGAACAGACGTATTTCATACTCGGCCAGGCGACAGGCACGTATTTTGGGCGTCATGGCGCACAGGTAATGGCGATTGGCCGTGATGCTCGACTTAGCTCCCCTCTTTTCCAGCAAGCGTTTATCGCCGGTCTGCGTACTACTGGCATCGATGCTATTGACATTGGCGAGGTTCCCACGCCTGTGATGTATTTCGCCGTCGAGCATCTGGGGGTCGGGGGCGGGGCTATTATCTCGGCAAGCCATAACCCATCGCGGTACAATGGACTGAAGCTACGAAGGGCGCATTCCCGCTACGGCAGCGAGCCGCTGACAAGCGCGGAGATTCAAGCGTTAGAGCGGATTGCAAATAGCGGTGTGTTTGCGCAAGGTCAGGGTTCGCTGAGGGCTGCTGATGTACGTGATGCATATATTCAGAGCGCTGCTGCACTGCTGCGCTTGCCGGACTCATACCGCCCGCGCGTCGTGCTTGACGGCGGCAATGGCGTGGCTGGCCCTTGCGGCGTGCGTTTGCTCGAAGCCATCGGAGCCGAGGTTATTCCGCTGTATATCGAGCCAGATGGCGCCTTCCCCAATCACCATCCCGATCCGCTGAAACCCGAAAATATCCAGGATCTTAGCAAGACTGTGCGCGCCCACGGCGCCGACCTGGGAATAGCGCTAGACGGCGACGGCGACCGATTGGGCGTTGTAGATCACACTGGCGAGATCGTCTGGGCCGATCGCTATCTGATAGTTCTGGCGCGCTATTTGCTGTCAAAACGCCGCGGCCCCGTCGTCTTTGATGTAAAATGCAGCACGGTTCTTGCGGATGCTATTCGCGACCTGGGCGGCGCGCCTGTGATGTGGAAAACGGGTTACTCAAACCTTTCAGCAAAAATGCGCGAAACGGATGCTGTGCTTGGCGGTGAGCTCAGCGGACATACAATTTTTCCATATGCCCGGCACTACTATGACGATGGCGTATTTGCAGGCGCTCACCTCCTCTATGCGCTTACACAACTTGCTGATGATGGACGACTATTACCGCTGGCGGATGCGTTGGCGTCGTATCCTGCGCTCCCATCAATCGATGAGGGACGCATTCCGTTTGACGAGACAACCAAGTTTCAAGTGATAGCCTATGTCCGAGATCACTTTGCACGTGACTATGCAGTGATCGACATTGATGGGGTGCGTGTTGATTTTGGCGACGGATGGGGACTTGTACGCGCTTCAAATACCGAACCGGCCATCACTACTCGTTTTGAGGCTGCAACCGAGGAGCGAGTACGCGATATCCGCACAGCGATGATGACAGTAGTCGAAGATTTTCGCCGCACATTAGATCGGCAGGTGACGGGTTGAAATCGTAGCCCCTGGTTCCAAATTGCAAACAACCAAGCACGGGATATATGCCTGAACGCCTTCAGATTGTGCAAAAATTCTGGGAAGGGATCTACACTGTCGATTTTACGTTGGAGCAGATGCGGCGACGTTGTTCTCGTCTAGGGGTAGATCTGCTGGCGCGAGGATGGGACTGTCTGATAGCGCATGATACGCGCTTCATGTCAAATCTTTTTGCGCGTGATGTGTATCGCCAACTAGACTCGCAGGGTGTACCGGTGTATCTTTTTTCGGCAACGCCCGCGCCGCTTCCCTCAATCCGGTTCGCGCTCGAAGAACAACGTGCGCGGTGCGCCTTAGTTGTTTCGGCGCGCAATCGACCTTACTGGTTCAATGGGTTGGTATTCCTGTATCCTGATATAGCAGATATTCCTCTTCAGCCCGATGGTGAGATATCGGGAACTGGCTTTGAATTTCCCCAATTGGACGATATTGGCGGTGGCATCCATATCCAGAACTTGCGCGATCCATATCTAGCTGCGCTCCAGTCCCATATCGATGTTGAAATGATACGTCGTTCGGCGTTGACTATCTTTGCCGACCCGATCCACGGTACGACTGCGGGGTATCTGCCGGCTATAATCACCGAGAGCGGTCAGGCCAGGGCGATTGAGATCAATCGTGATCCTGACCCGCTGTTTGGACGAAATACGCCGTTGCCCGCCGAAGCTAGCCTGGCCCGAATGCGCAAGCTCGTGCGCGAGAGCGACTCGCATCTGGGTTTGGCCTTCTCCGCCGACGGTACGGCGTTGAGCGTCGTTGACAAGAATGGCGATCGACTGGAACATCTGGAGGTAGCGCTGCTGCTGGCGGCATATCTGATGCGCCAGTATCGACAGAAAGGTATCGTGATTGTACCGCCGCCTGCCGCAGATTCACCGTTGAGCCAATCTCTGGTTGGGATTCAACGATGGGAAGATGCGACCGGCATCCATGTAGAATTGAGTAACGATGCGAAGACGCGGATAAACGAAGTTCTGGCTCAGGATCGTTCCAATCTTCTGATCGGATGCACTGCAGAAGGCGAGATTATCCAAGGGCAAGATCGAGCATATCCCGATGCCTTACGAGCCGGATTGTTGATTATAGAGTTGGCTGCACGTAATGGCGGCAATCTGCGTTCTTTGTTGGATGAATTACGAGGGCAACTCCTCCGAAAATCGTAATCGTATTATACGTCTGGCGCCTGATGGAGAATCTGAACAGATATGCAAACTATCATTCGTAGATTGTCATCATTGGTCTACCTTTTTCAACCTCTGGCGCTTACCTTGCTTGGTGTTGTATTGCTGTCGTTAGGGTTTGCATATCTAGTCATCCATGTGTATCGCACCATCGAATTTCCAGAGCTTTTCTACTATCTGACGCTGCAGTTTTTGCCGCGCCCGACCCGCGGCATTCTCTTGTTGATTCTGGGCGTTGGGACGCTTGGTATTGGCATATGGCGGCTCAGCGGCGTTGTTGTCATCCCATTGAGCGCCCAGCAGGCGTCAAGCGAAGTCGTGGTCGGCTATCGTCGAACAGGCAGATCGCCGCGTGTCGCAGTGTTATCGGGCGGCGCAGGCGTGATAGTGTTGTCTAGCCTGGGCGAGCATATCGAGCGTTTAACGTGTATTACGCCTATTCAGGATCCAGTGGAATATTACTGGCGCGCGTCGAGTCTAATCACTTCAGGCTCGATCTATTTTGTGGCGCCGTCGCCTGTCCCGGTACAGGTATTTGCCGAGCTTGACGACGCGACCTTGATCAATATCAAGTACATTGACGTTGATCCACAATTGGCTCCTCGCTATGTGAAAACCTTGATGTTGCGCACGGAACAGCATCTGGATGACGAGCACCTTGGCGTCGGGAATGGCATCGAGCAGACAAGTGGTCAAGCCAGCAGCTCAGGCGCACAGGCGTTATCATCAACGATGACTGTGAGTTTGCCGCTTACTCGGCTAGCGCTCGAAGCGATTCGTGAAGCCGACGCTATCGTGCTCGGGCCGGGAAGCTTGTTCGAGAGTATTCTGCCTAACATGCTAATAGATGAATTACGTGAGGCGTTACAGCAAAGCAAGGCGCGCAAGATCTATATTTGCAACTTGATGACGGAACCTGGCTTCACCACAGGCTTCAGCGTGGGCGAGCACATTCGCCAGATTAAACGCTACGGCGGGTTTACGCCTGATTATGCTCTGGTGAATGCACAACGCATCGAACCGGCCGTCTATAAACTGTATGAGGCGGCAAATCAGCTTCCGGTGTATTTGAACCCGGAAGAATATGAAGAGACCGTCGTCTTCGCCGGCGAGCGTCTGTCTGAGCGTCATATCGTCGTCGAGGGCAGCCTGGTGTTCGAAGCCGACTTATCCAGTTCGGTCATCCAACACACTGTAGACATCGACAAACCCGATGAAGTGCGCGCGGTTCGAGTTTTGCGTCACGACGGACAGAAGCTTGCAGCGGCCATATTGGAGTTGCTCAAGCGTGGGGCATAACACCCTCTCAGCGAGTAAGCTATGACGATCCTCCTTTTTGAAGGCGATCTCTGGCGCAATTTTGCACCACTGGTATATTCACGTCCGCTCTTTGAGCTACGCTGTGGCGGTTTTACGCTACGTGAACGAGCAGAAGCCCTGGCAGCGCAGTGTGCCAATCAATCATCGCGGAAGGAACGTTGCCCGCATGTGGCTGGTTTGTGTCGCCCCCATCT
The DNA here is from genome assembly GCA_028282325.1 of Chloroflexaceae bacterium. Classification (GTDB taxonomy): domain Bacteria; phylum Chloroflexota; class Chloroflexia; order Chloroflexales; family Chloroflexaceae; genus JANQID01. The sequence continues at coordinate 13,549 of JANQID010000060.1, forward strand.
GATGGAATACTATGGATCGCCTGGCGGTATGCAGTCGCTGATCTGCGACAGTGAGCCGATAACGCTCATCAACGGTCGAGTCTTGGATTTGAGCTGGCTGCTCGACTTGATCAACGGCCCGGTCGGAACGGTCTACGCGAAAGAAGGCGTGCTGGTCGGTGCGCATCTTTCACCAGCGCTGGCTAGCGCTGTTCTCTATTATTTGAAAGATCAACACGTCGCCGCCACGTTTGAGGAGTTGAAACGCTTTTGCCGGATTGTAGAGATTGATACGCCATTGTTGCTTTATCCTTGGGATCTGATCTCGCTGGTCGGTGAACAGTTGGTGCGCGATATACCGCTGTTATCCGCAAGATTGCCCCGCTATTCCGGCGCCAACGAGCAGATTGCGGTTCGCGGCGGCGAGCATGTGTATGTCGCGCCGACGGCGCGGTTGGATGGGCCGTTGGCGCTGGATGCGCGCGACGGGCCCGTGTTCATCGATGAGCATGCTCATATCGAGCCGTTTAGCTTCATCCAGGGTCCGGCGTACATTGGTGCAAAGACGCTCGTCGCCAGCGCACGCATTCGCGGTGAAACCAGCTTCGGCCCGGTATGTCGGGTCGGCGGCGAGGTAGAGGCCAGCATTATCGAGGGATATAGCAACAAACACCACGATGGCTTCCTGGGGCATAGCTGGCTCGGCGAGTGGGTCAACATCGGTGCGATGACCACCAATAGCGACCTGAAAAATAACTATGGCAGCATTCGTGTGACGATGGAAGGCGTAGGTCAGCTTGACAGCGGGCAGATCAAGCTGGGCTGCTTTTTGGCCGATCACGTCAAACTGGGCATTGGGTTACACCTCAACGGCGGTACGGTTATCGGCGTCGGCAGCAACATTTTTGGCGTTCACGCCGCCCCCAAAACCATTCCCCCCTTCACGTGGGGCGGCGATGTTTTCCGTGAATATCGCATCGACAATATGGTGAAGGTGGCGCACACCGTTATGCAGCGGCGCAAACGCGAATTAACGCCGGCCTACGAAACGTTGTTGCGCAAGGTGTTCGATATGACGCGCCATGATCGTCGTACGCTGGTCGATGAAATACCCAGTGAGGCGGTGGTGCGATCTGGTATGAGTGAGACAGCGCTGGCTCGTGCTGAGGCCGAAGCAATTCGCGCATAAACTTCCCAATCTGAGCGAGCGCTCCGTCTCCGTTTCCACACTTGATTGCTCCCGGCTACTTTGGAATAGGTTACGGCAATGACAGCCTTTCGCAATTTGCCCAGCGTTGAACGGCTCGTGCGAGCGGTAGAGGAGCAGATCGGCGCAGAGGCTTTGCCCCGCACGCGGCTGGTTGAGGCGGCTCGCGCTGAGCTGGATGCCGTTCGCGCCGTGCTGCGCGAACAGCGTGACGGGCAACAGAACGATGTGAACGTTGTCACCGAGCCAGAAAACGCTTACCAGGCGTTCGAACGCTTGGTCGCAGCTGTCCGGCGACGTCTGCATACATTGACGACGCCGAGTTTGCGCCCGGTGATCAATGCCAGTGGCGTGATTATCCAGACTAATCTGGGCCGCGCGCCCTTGAGCGATGCGGCGCTGGCGGCAATGCAGGCCATAGGAACGGGCTATTCCAACCTGGAGTATGATCTAGACGCCGGTCAGCGGGGCAGCCGTTCGGTGCATCTCACCGCGTTGCTGTCCCAGATTACAGGCGCAGAATCTGCACTTGTCGTCAATAATAACGCCGCCGCCATCTACCTGGCGCTGATCGCATTGGCAACCGGTCGTGAGGTTATCATTTCGCGCGGGCAAGCCGTCGAGATCGGCGGCGGCTTTCGCATTCCCGATGTATTGCGGCAGAGCGGGGCCACGCTGGTCGAGGTCGGAACCACCAACCGCACCTACGCACGCGACTACGCTGCCGCGATCAACGATCGTACCGCCTTGCTGATGCGTGTTCACACTAGCAATTTTCGGTTGGCTGGCTTTGTTCACGAGACTAGCTTGGCCGAGATCGTCGCGGTTGGCCGCCAGCACGGCGTGCCAGTTCTGGACGACCTGGGAAGCGGAACGCTGTTGCCCACCGCGCTGTATGGCCTCTCGCCCGAACCGACCGTGCAGGAGAGCCTGGTCGCCGGGGCCGATCTGGTGATGTTTAGCGGCGATAAGCTCCTTGGAGGTTCGCAGGCCGGATTGATCGTCGGGCGCAAGGATCTGACGGATCAGCTGAAGGGCCACCCGCTGGCGCGGGCGTTGCGGGTGGACAAAAACACGTTGTCGGCGATGGAAGCGACGCTGATGGCCTATGCGCGCGGAACGGCGCCGGATGAGATTCCCGTGTGGCGGATGATCTCCATGCCGTTGGAGCGCCTGCGTCCGCGGGTTGAAGCGGTGGCCAACCAATTGCAGGCAGCAGCGATACCCGCGCACGTTGTGGAATGCGCCAGCGCCGTCGGTGGCGGTTCGTTGCCCGGCGACACGCTGCCGAGTCTGGGTGTCGCGCTCAATGCGAGCGATCTTGCTCCGCTCACGCTGGACGATATTGCGAGGGCGTTGCGTACTGGAGAACCGGCGGTTGTGCCGCGCATCGCCGCCGAGCAGCTTATCTTCGACTTGCGCACCGTGTCGCCGCAACACGATTCGACGCTATTCGAGCGTATTTGTAACGTAGTCAAACATCAGACAACACCGTAACACACGACAAACGCGGGAAGGAAGCCCTTCCCGCGTTTGTCCATTGTACCCTCGCCGGAAGCCTGCGCTAGAGACCAAAGAACTTGCGATTCTTCTCGATGTAGCTGATCCACTTATCGGGCACGCCGTCATCGGGGAAGATTGCTTCAACCGGGCACTCCGGTTCGCATGCGCCGCAGTCCAGACACTCATCAGGGTTGATGTAGTACTGATCATCACCCTCGTAAATGCAATCGACCGGGCATACGGAGACACAGGCCGAGTCTTTGGTATCCACACATGGTTCAGCAATAACGTGTGGCAAATTCATCCTCCTTACAGTATTGAGAAACCCGAATACTTTCGTGCTCTATCGTAATAGAAGAGCTGCTTTATGTGAAAAAGCCGTTCAACCTTTAACGTAGGTCGGCGCTCTGCGCACCGAAGTCTACGCTAGAGGCCGAAGAACTTGCGATTCTTCTCGGTGTAACTAATCCATTTCTCGGGCACCGCATCCTCGGCGAAGATAGCTTCGACGGGGCACTCTGGTTCGCACGCGCCGCAGTCAATGCATTCGTCGGGGTTGATGTAATACTGATCGTCGCCCTCGTAGATGCAATCGACCGGGCATACAGCGACACAGGCCGAGTCTTTGGTATCCACACACGGTTCGGCAATGATGTAGGCCATGCCAACCCTCCTCCGGTGTTTATAAGTCCGAAAACTTTCGTACTATATCATAGTCGAAGATCTGATCTGTGTAAAGCAAAGTAGCACGGCCCCAAACGACCGTCTACGACTAAAGTCGCAGATGACGTTATGCATCGGCGGCTTCGCGCAGGCGTTCAGGATCCAGGACAATCACACGGCCCCGTTTGAGCTGTACCAGCCCCTCTTCGGCAAGCTGACGCAACGCTCGCCCAACGATCTCACGAACAGTTCCGACATGCTCGGCCAGTTCCTGATGCGTCAGTTCTGCCGCGCCCTCGGCAGCTTCGGCCAGCAAACGGCGCACCACGCGCGCACGCACCGACCGAAACGCCAAATCTTCGACCAGGCTCACCAGTTCGCGCAATTGCCCAGCCATCTCGCTCAGCATAGCCAATGCCAGATCGGGATGTTGGCGCATCAGCGCCAACAAATCATCGCGCGGCAGCATCAGGCACACGACCGGACTCATCGCGCGGGCGGTGGCCGGATTGGGCCGGCCGTCGAAGATCGGAACTGGATTGAAATTCTCACCGGGCCCGATCATAGCGAGCACCTGTTCGCGACCGTCCGACGCAATGCATGAGAGGCGCACCCGCCCGCGCACAACCAAGAACAGTCCGGGAGGTTGATCGCCTTCGAAGATAATATGCTGACCGGGGCGAAATGAAAGCCGTTGCATACGGTGATACGTTGCGGCAAGGGTTGGATCGTCAAGCGAAGCGAACAGGGGCATTACGCGCAACTCATCATATGTTGCTGGACTCACCGGCGTTCTCCTCGGCGCCCCGTCACTTGAGGCGTTGTCCCCCGTCAACGGGCAGCGTTGCGCCGGTGATGTAATCGGCGCTGGCGAGAAAGACTGCCGCTTTGGCGACATCTTCGGCGCGCCCTACGCGATCAAGCAGTGTGGTGCGTGCAATCTTCGCATGCTGTTCAGCATCCCAGTCGTCGGGTAATAGGACCGGGCCGGGAGCGATGGCATTGACCCGTACGTTGGGTGCGAGATCGCTGGCCAGATTTTGTACCATCATAGCCAGGGCGGCTTTGCTGGCGAGGTAGGGAGTGTAGCCTTTCCAACTTCCCGTAATGCCGGAATCAGCCACTGCGACCAGGCTGCCGCGGGCGGCGCGTAGATACGGCGCGGCGCGTTGGGCCATAAAAAACGGCGCGCGCGCGTTGATCGCGAACACGTTGTCCCACCATTCCGCATCGACTGAACCCACCGGAGTCTGTCCCCAGACGCCTGCGCTGCACACCAACACGTCAAGCCGATCCCACTGCGCAATGGCGGCATCGACAATGCGCTCGGCTTCGCCCACGCTGGATAGATCGCCGGCGATGGGGGCGGCCTGAACGCCCAGCGCCTGAATATCCGCAATCGTCGCGTTGGCTTTCTCCACGGAGCTGTGGTAGTGCAATGCGATATGCGCCCCTGCCTCCGCAAGGGCCAGTGCAATCGCGCGCCCCAATCGGTGGGCGCCGCCTGTCACCAGGGCGACACGGTCGTGCAGTTTCATTCTATTTCCTTCTAGGACAAGGAGGCGCGCTCCTGGAGGTTGCGAGCCGTCCAACCGCCATCGAGCATCGAGCGGATGCCTTGCACCGCTGCTGCCGCGCCCGACAGCGTAGTCAACATTGGAACGCCATAGGTGATGGCAGCGCGCCGAATGGCCGCTTCGTCGAAAAAGCTGGCTTTGCCCAACGGCGTGTTGACAATGAGCGCAATGTCGTTGTTCTTGATATAATCGACTGCGTTGGGCCGCCCCTCATTCACTTTATAAATCAGTTTTACCTCAAGCCCCGCCGCACGCAACGCATTTGCCGTACCACTCGTGGCGAGCAGCTTGAAGCCGATTGCGGCCAGATCGCGAGCAATCGGGACAAGATTGGCTTTGTCGCGATCGTTCACGCTGAGGAACGCGTTGCCGCTCATCGGCAGCATTTGCCCGCATCCCAACTGCGCTTTGGCAAACGCTTCGCCGAACGTGACGCCGCTGCCCATTGCCTCGCCGGTCGAGCGCATCTCCGGGCCGAGCAGCGTATCGACTCTGGGAAAACGCATCCATGGCAGTACCACCTCTTTGACGTGATAGGAATGATCGGCGCGCGCAGTTGCATCATAGGCGGAAATATTCCACTCACTTTCGGTCAGCGGCTTGCCCGCAACCGCTTGCACCGCGATTTGCGCCCAGGGCAGTCCCGTCGCTTTGGCCACGAACGGCACTGTGCGACTGGCGCGCGGGTTGACCTCCAGCACATACACGATATCGTCTTTCATCGCGTATTGCACATTCATCAATCCCACAACTCCCAGCGCCTGGGCCAGCCGGATAGTGTAATTGCGCATCGTCGCCACATGCTGCGGATCAACCATAAATGTCGGGATCACGCACGCACTGTCGCCGCTATGCACGCCGGCTAGCTCGATTTGCTCCATAATGCCGGAAATGACGACGTTCTCGCCGTCGCTGACCGCGTCTACATCGATCTCGAACGCATCTTCGAGAAAGCGGTCGATCAGCACTGGGTGTTCGGGCGAGGCATCGACGGCGGTGCGCATATAGCGTTCCAGGCTTTCATCGTCATAGACAATCGCCATCGCCCGTCCGCCTAGCACATAGGAAGGCCGCACCACCACCGGGTAGCCAATCTCGCGCGCGACCATATGTGCCGATTCCCACGATGTGGCGCTGCCGTGCGCGGGGGCGGGAATGCCCAGTTCGTCGAGCAACGCCCCGAAACGATCGCGGTCTTCCGCTAGATCGATCGCATTCGGTGAGGTGCCCCAGATCGGCACGTTCGCCGCTTCGAGCACCTTCGCCAGCTTGAGCGGCGTCTGACCGCCAAACTGGATCAGCACGCCGTCGGGTTGCTCGACATCAACGACGTTGAGCACATTCTCGAGAGTCAATGGCTCGAAGTACAGTCGGTCGGCGGTATCATAGTCGGTTGAGACGGTCTCCGGGTTACAATTGACCATGATCGTCTCGTAGTCGAGCTTGGATAGGCCAAAGACCGCGTGACAACAGCAGTAATCAAACTCGATGCCCTGACCGATGCGATTGGGGCCGCTGCCCAGAATGATCACTTTGCGCCGGTCGTTTGGCTCAGCCTCGTCCTCGGTTTCGTACGATGAGTAGAGATAGGGCGTCTCGGCGGGGAACTCCGCCGCACAGGTGTCAACTTTGTGGAAGGTAGGGATGATGCCCAATGCCTTGCGCCTGGCCCGCACGATCATCTCCGGGGATTGCCCTTCCCGCACCGTCACCCCCAGCAGGTGCGCCAATTGCACATCGCTGTAGCCCATCCGCTTGGCCTGGCGCAAAAGATCGGCGGGAACCGTGTTGAGCGCGAATGCCCGCAGGCGACCTTCCAGGTGAATCAAATTCTCGAACTGACAGATGAACCAGGGATCGATCTTCGTGATCGCCGCGATCTGATCGACCTCCATACCGCTCTGGAGTGCGTAGCGGAGGTAGAAGTAACGATCGGGATGCGGAGTGATCAACCGCTCGCGCAGGCGTTCCGAGTCGATTTGGTCTTTGCCGTCGGCGCCCCAACCCGCACGGCCCTGCTCCAACGAACGCCAGGCTTTCTGGAACGCTTCGGGGAACGTGCGCCCGATCGCCATCACTTCGCCGACGCTCTTCATCTGCGTGCCCAGCGTTGGATCGGCCTGGGGAAATTTCTCAAACGTCCAGCGCGGAATCTTGACCACGACATAGTCGAGGGTCGGCTCAAAGCAGGCCGGCGTTTCGCGCGTGATGTCGTTGGGCAGTTCATCGAGCGAATAGCCAACGGCCAGCTTGGCCGCGATCTTGGCGATGGGGAATCCGGTGGCTTTGCTGGCCAGCGCGCTGCTGCGGCTCACGCGCGGGTTCATCTCGATAACGCAGATCCGGCCATCGTCGGGATTGACCGCGAATTGCACATTGCTGCCGCCGGTCTCCACCCCGACCGCGCGCAACACAGCGAGTCCCATATCGCGCATGCGCTGGTATTCGCGGTCGGTCAGGGTCATTGTGGGCGCGACGGTAACGCTATCGCCCGTATGCACCCCCATCGGGTCAATATTCTCGATGCTACAGATGATGACGCCGTTATCGGCGTGATCGCGCATCACTTCGAGTTCGAATTCTTTCCAGCCGATCACACTCTCTTCGATCAACACCTGTGTCACCGGCGACGCATCGAGTCCTCGTTCAACGATGTCGCGGAAGTCTTCAATATTGTAGGCAATCCCGCCGCCCGCGCCGCCCAGGGTAAACGAGGGCCGAATGATTGCGGGAAAGCCGGTTTGAGCGACCACGGACAGCGCCTCATCGAGCGTGTGGGCTGTGCCGCTCTGCGGAACGGCCAGGCCGATCTCTTCCATCTTGTCCTTGAAGCGCTGGCGGTCTTCGGCGATGCGCACGGCCTCGACCGACGCGCCAATCAACTCGACGCTATAGCGACTTAGCACGCCGGCTTCATCCAAATCCACCGCCAGGTTCAACGCCGTTTGCCCGCCGACGGTCGGCAGCAACGCGTCAGGGCGTTCCCGCTCAATGATGCGTTCGAGGCTGGCAACGGTCAGCGGCTCGATGTAGGTGGCGTCGGCAAGGCCAGGATCGGTCATAATCGTTGCCGGATTGGAATTGACCAGCACGACGCGATAGTTTTCCTCGCGCAGTGCCTTGCAGGCCTGCACGCCGGAATAGTCGAATTCGCAGGCCTGGCCAATCACAATAGGGCCGGAGCCAATAATCAAAACGGTTTGTATATCGGTACGTCTGGGCATGAACTCCTACTCCTCGCGGCAACCGCCTGTCCAGATCAGCGGGGCTGATTATACCATGTGGCCGTTCATCGGTCAGATCATGCGAAGAGGCCGAGCGCGGGCCGCCGCCGCAACCGGCGATCACACGCTCGACCTCTTCGTTGTCACATCAATCAGCGCAATTGGTTAGCCGCTAATAGAAACGGACGGATCGATTTGATACGAGTTAATGATCTCGTTAATATCAGCTTCAAGCGCGTCAAACTGCTCGTCCGGCACCACCACATTCATAATCGACAGCTTATCACCGCGCTGCTCGATAAAGGTGTTGCCCAGCATATCCACCATCACGCCGCCGCTTGCTTCAGAAGTGTACGACCAGATGATTAACACGCTTCCATCGTTTTGCGGAGTTGGCTCATCGGTGAAGAAGTCCTGCTGTGAGCCAAACGTATTATCAAGGTATTGTTGCAAGAATTCCGTCAACTCCTCCTCGGTCGGCTCAGCCGTATTCTCTAAGAGATCGACGCTGATCAACCCGTTATTAGTCGGGTCAAACCAGAGCATAATAATCTCATCGGCCTTGCTGCTATCGGTGAGCGACCAGTTTTCCGGTATGTCGATACTGAACAAGCCGGTAGGATGCGTATAAGTCTGAAGCGAACCGATCTCCACTTCTTGCGTTGAGATTGATTCGTCCGGCGGAGTGCCGCCAATCGTTGCGTCAGTATTGATCGTATACGAGTTGATGATCTCGTTTGTATAGTCCAGCAGCATATCGAACTGTTCTTGCGGCACCAACGTCGAGAGGATCGAAACCTTGTCCTCCCGTTGTTCGATAAAGCTATTGGCCAGCAAGGTGGCTTCGATGCCGCCCGTCGCTTCAGCAGTGTAGGTCCAGACAATCAGAATGCTGCCATCATTTTGCACGATTGGATCATCGAGGAAAAAGTCCGGTTGATTGCCAAAGGTGTCGCTCAGATATTCTTCGAGGAAGTCGGTCAGCTCCTCCTCGGTAGCCTGTTCTTCGCGCTCGAAGATGTCTACAGCAACCAGGCCGTTGTTGGTCGGGTCAGTCCACAGCATAATGATTTCATCAGCTTTGCTGCGATCGTCCAGGTCCCAGTTTTCGGGGATGTCGATCGAGAAGATGCCGTCTGAGGATGTGAAGGTTACTAAATTCCCTATTTCGACTTCTTGAAGATCACCCGTCGATTCTTCGGCGGGTTCTTCGGTTGGCTCAGCGGTAGGTTCTTCGGTTGGCGTTGGCGCTTCGGTCGGTTCAGCGGTAGGTTCTTCGGTTGGGGCTACGGTCGATTCGGCAGTGGGATCGGCAGCGGGTTGACCGCCGCATGCTGCGAGGGACAGCAGAGCAACGGCCACGATGATTCCCAAAACCCGGCGGATGTGAAATGGCATAGTGAACTCCTTGCGTGGTTTCAAACCCAGCGACTACAACTGCGCTGACATGTACGGAGGTCCGGTACGCTTCCGAGTATAGTATGGTCTTGTATACAATTCCGGTATGCGCCCGGATATACCCCAGAAGTCATCGTTCATTATAGTACTTTTGGATAGGTTTTGCTTTCACTATGTAGACGGAATCGTTGAGATGCGGCTTAATTTAAGGATCCGGCCAGCCTTGACCCTGGGCAGATAGCGGAGCAGCTGCAAACTATTTCAGCCTCAGCCTTTTGTAAACCGGGCCAGTTTTTGCTGAACCGGCTGGCTGTTGTATTTTCAAGGCTTCAATCAATCGGTGCAGAGACGCGATTGGTGTGATAAACTAGAAGCGCCTGGCATATCTCACCTACCGCCCTCCGACCTGCAGAGGAGTTTTCTTCACGAGATGTGAGGTTGTCAGAACGACGTATACAGCGTCTTATGCGCATCAACGGGGGATTGCTATGTTCAACCAGGGACACGCTTTGATCATCGGTGTTGGCGACAACCGCTACGAGGTGCGTCTGCGTGCGCCGATCACCGCCGTTGATGCGCAGGCGGTCGCCGACGTGCTGCGCGACCAGCGTTACGCCGGATAGCCGGCGTCGCAGGTGCATACGCTTGCCAACGACACGGCGACGCGGGACGGCATTCTCGCCGCGCTCGACAACCTTGCCGCAGCCGTCGGCGAAAATGATACGCTGTTTCTGTTTTACAGCGGCCACGGATCCTACGGGACGGACGGCAACTACTACCTGACCGCCAGCGATACCCGGCTGAGCGGCGACAAAGTCGCGCCGGGCAGCGGTATCAGCCAGATCGAGCTGCTAGAGCGCCTGCGCGCCGTCGAAGCGAAGCGCGCGCTGCTGATCTTCAACGCCTGTCACTCCGGCGAGATCTCGCCCGTGCTCGGCGAAGGCGATGAACCGTTCACCGGCGCGAATCCGCCCGTGCAGACCACGACGGCGCTGCTGGCCACCGGCGAAGGACGGGTGATTATCACCGCCAGCCGCGCCAATCAGTACTCGTTTATCGGTGATGCTGACAAGGGCCTGACGTTGTTCGCCCAGGCGCTGGCCGAGGGACTGCGTGGCGAGGGGATGGACATTGTCAACCGCGACGGTTTCATCAGCGCGTTTGATCTCTACACTCATCTCTACTACACGCTCGGCGAGTGGGCGACTCGGCGGGTGTCGGCGAGTGTGCGCAAGACTTACGGCGATAAGCAAGAGCCGGAGTTGACCGTGCTGAAAGGCGTCGGCCCGTTTGCCGTGGCGATCTACAACGGCGCGACGACGTTGGGTGAGTTCAGCGCGCCGGAAGACCTTGACGATGGTTTGCCTGTACAGAAATCTGATCGTGCTCGCAGCGAGCGGATCCTCCAGAACCTGCTCCAGATCCAGGCTGGGCGTGATGTGACCCAGATCGGCGGCGATCAGATCAACGCCGAGGGGTCGCAGGGCTTTGTCAACCGACCGACCGGCCCGGTGACGCAGACCTTCGGTGATACCATCCATGGCGACAAGGTTGGTGGAGATAAGGTCGGCGGTGACAAAATCGTTGGTGATTCAGGCATTACCTTTGGCAGCGGTCAGACAATCGGCGATATTACGATAGGCGATGTAGCCGGAGGTGGAATCTACAAGACCGACATCAATGTGGGCGACCGCATCAGCACGGGTGACATCAGCGGCAGCGGTGTGGCGATTGGGCGCGGGGCGCGCGCCAGTGTGCGTACGGGCGGCGGGAGCGAGGATTTGGCGCGGGCGTTCGCTGCGATCTATGACCGCATCAATGCCCGCGCCGCCGATCCGGAGCCGATCAAGCAGATTGTTATTCAGCAGGTGAAATCGGTTGAAGAGGAAGCAGCGAAAGGCGAGCAGGCTGACACCGGCAAGATTGAGGGAGCGTTTGCCGTAATTGCGCGCATGACGCCCGATATTCTGGAGGTCACTGCAAGCACGTTGCTGAGTCCAATTTCCGGCATTGCCACAGTGGTGAAAAAGGTTGCTGCCAAGGCTCGCGAGGGCAGACAGTAATTGCACAAATGGACGGGCAGGCTTACAGCGCCTGCCCGTCCAGAAAACGCACTCTGCGGATAGTTCTTTCACATCACTCGCCGATATGCACAAATAACCGCGCACGGGCCACGCCGTTCGCGTCGATGCCCGGCTCGCCGGCTGCCGAAATCGCCTTGATCGGCTTGAGGTTCTGCGCCTCCTCGCTCTCTGCGAAGAACGGATCAAAGTCTTCGTACGCCGTCAATACATTGTCCATACTCACATAGATCACGCCGCCGTTTGGATCGGCCAACGGCGCTGAGGCTGTCTGGAACATCGCGTTGGCGGTAATCGGCGACTGGCTGCCGTTGCTCGCGCCTTCCATCGCCGTGTTGCCGAATGCGATCACCAGGGCATCGTTGATGAAACTGTAGCCGCCGACCGATTGCTGCATAAAGGGTTCTTTAACTGTTTGCCAGCTTGCATCGGCCAGTTGTTCCTCGCTGAAGACGACTTCGCCGCTGGAAGCCGTCTCAATCGCGGCGGCGATCCGCGACATTCCAGCCTCGGCGGCGGCTGTGTCTTGCGGACGAATGGTGAAATAGCCGGTCATCGGCAGGGTGAAATCGGCCATTTGCTCGCCGGGCAGCAGCACCAGCGCCGCATCGCCGACAAACCAGTCAAGCAGGTCGCGCTCCAGGTCAAAGCCGTACATATCCTCGAATTGGGCCAGCTGTTCGGAACCGCCCGGCTGCACTTCAATCGCCGTGATGATCTGTTCCTTGAGTGTGCTGGGGATCTTGAAAGTCATCAGCGCCAACGCATCATCACGAATGGTTGCGAGCATTGCGGCGTCGACCGGCTGGCGGATCTCTTCGATCTGCACCGTGGCGGCTTCATTCAATTTGCTCAGATCCATTGTCATTACGGTATCGAATTGCACGCCGGTCTCGATTACCGAGATCGACAGTCCGATGCCTTGAAAAGCATCGACATTCTGCATCTGCTCTTCAAGCTGATCACGTTGATCCGGGGGCATGCGCGTAAGCGCCGAGGTGATGCTCGCGCGGGAAAACTGGCTCAGCGGCTGCCCGTCGATATAGACGTATCCTACCGCTGTGTCGGGCAGGTTGTCTTTTACGGTCGTAAAGCGCGCCGAGCTCTGGAGCGTATCCGCGCCGTTGGGGTCACGATCCAACATCGCGGTGATTACACTGGACCGGTTTGCAAACACGACGTTGTTTTGCACCAGCGCAAACGCTGCGATCGGGCTGTTATCGGATTCTTGCTGCTCATAGATCGTCACGTTGTTATGCGCGCTCTCGTTGAACGTTTCACCCTGCTCGGTGCGGCTGGCGCGCTGCTTGTCGAGAAAAGCCTGGGCTTGCTCATTATCGCGTGAAGCCAGAATGATCGCGATATCGGCCTGTTCGGCCATCTGCTCGACGGCGTCGGAGTCGAGACTGCTGTTCGTCAGGTCGAATTCCTCCAGGCCGCTAACTGCAAAGGCCATCTCGTTGCCAATCCAGGGCGCGATGTCTTGTTGGAATGTCACTCCGAGCAGTTCCTCGAGTTGCTCATCCGCGTTCGATGAGTCCCGATCAACGAACAACTCCGGGTAAGCTTTCTGGAGACGCTGTACATTCGGAATGTCACTCAAGTTTGGTGTGAGGGTGGCGTACACCTGTGTGTCCGCACTGAGCAATTGTGGGATGCTGCTAGGGCGTTGAAACATCGTCATCGCCAGCGCAACCGCGCCGACGGCGATCAAAACGACGGCCAGCACGCCGGCCCCGATCAACGCAAACATCATCCCGCGATTCGAGCTTTTGGATGGCATGGGCTGCCCGGTTGGAAGCGACGATTCGAATTGTTCACGCCATTGCGGATCGGACATAAGCGAAACCTCCTTTAGCGCTTATTGACGTTGGGAGAGGACAAGATGCGGAGCCTGGCAGGAATGAACGGTTGTGGAAGGCAGTAGATGGCACTCTGAATGCTGACCATAGCAAGGCAGCGTTACTATGCGATTACCATTTCTGGCGAGTTTCATGGTACGATACCAAACAATATGGGAGACACCGCATGGGGTCATTCTGAGCGCAGCGAAGAATCTCTGATTCCCCCAACGCCGAGACCCTTCCCCTTCGCTGCGCTCAGGGTCAGGGTGACATGCGGCATAGGTAGCCTCCACGCTGCCTGCGGCTCCGTTCAGGGTGCCATGCGGCATGGGTAGCATCGTTTGGTAGATACCCGCAGTGTTTAGCTTTTCCCGATGCGCTGAAAAACCATGCGCCCGGTCGTTTGCATATACTTGTCTGATTGATGCGAGGTGCTTTATGCGGGTGGGCTTCCGTCTGCGTTTGTTGCTGCCGCTGCTTCTGTTCGTCTTGTTACTGGCCGGGTGCGGGGTCGACGCTCCGGAAACGCCGACTGCTGTTCCGACACCCACGCCGACCCCGCGCGAGATCGGCGTACGAATCGCCGAGGCGACGCGGGCCAGCCAGAGCCTGCATTTTACGATCACGCTCAGCGGCGCGCCGGTCTATGCCGATCCGACGCAGGTGTTTGCAATCACCAGCATTGAAGGCGATTTGAAGCGCCCCGATGGCATGTTGGCGACGATCCAGGTCACCAGTCCGGCGGCGTTGGCGGAGATTCGCTCGGTGTCGTTGGCCGGCCAGCAGTATTTCACCAATCCGATCACGCGCCAGTGGAGCTGTCTGGAATCGGGCGCGCTTTTCGATCCGGTGGTGTTGTTCAGCCCGGATCAAGGCGTGGAACATCTGCTCCAGGAGGAATTTGAAGAGGTAGAGTTGGTCGGGATCGAAGATCTCGACGGGCGCGCGCACTATCACCTGCGCGGCGAGATCGAGGGGCAATGGCTGATGGCGATCAGCGCCAACACGCTCGGCGTGGGGCGTGTGGGTGCGGATCTGTGGGCGGATACCACGACCCGGCAATTGACCCGCATGGTGCTGACGGATATCGGAACCGATCCGGCGAATCCGAGCATATGGACAATGACGTTTAGTGAGTATGGTAAAACGGTTGATGTGCGCGCTCCGGTTGATTGTTAGCAACGGCGGCTACTCGCGCGGGATCGTGGTGCGCAAGTCGTTGTAGGCGCTGCTGCGCTTCTGCGTGTTGATTTGAGACAAGTAGCGACTGAGTTCGACGATCATCTCGGTTGCGTGCTCACGATCGTGCGAATCCTCCAGGTCGATGTTCTGCTGGCTGAGACGCCACTTCCGGCGATTTACCTGATCCACGCGGATCAGGCGGGCGCATTCTTCGGCTTCCTGGCGGTGGCGATATTCCTGGGCAGGCGGCTGGTCGGCTTGCACCAGGCGTGCAGCCTGGTCGCGCACCGCTTCGTCAAGCTGTTGGATCCACTCAATGAGTTGTTCGTCATCCGGCGCGGCGGCGTTACTATCCATCTGCGCTGACCAGGCGCGCCAGATTTCGCGGTGGTCGGCGCGCTCTAGCAGACTCGCGATGTCGCTACCCAGCATCGCCTGAATGCGCGGGAATTCCTGCAAGCTTTGTGCGAGCCATTCCTCAATCGCCGGTTGCACCGGCGGATAGCGCAGCGCCAGCGTGATCAGGTACTCCTCGCGGGTGAGCCCCGCCGACGGCTGACGCGGCCTCGAAACCGCCCCGACTGGCGGCTGCTGCGGCGCCGGTTGCGACGCGCTCTTCTTCGCCGGGCCGCGACCGGCCAGCGGACGCTGTCCGGCTATCAGCCCCAGGATCAACTCGGCGCGCATACCGACGATAGGCTCCAGCCGTGTGACATATACACGCTGCTGGGTCGCGCCAAGCTCGGCTAGCAGCGGCAGCAGCCGTTCGAGCGCGGTCCGCTGGTCGGCGGCGTTGGCCATATCCAGATCGGCGGTATACGCGTCGATGTAGAAATCCATCACCGGCGCGGCGGCCTCGACCAGCGCCTCCCACTGCGTCGGGTCGGCCTTGATCACATCGTCGGGATCGCGGCCTTCGGGCAGCTTGATGATGCGCAGCTCGATGTCGCTTTCCCAGCGCACGAGTCCTTGCGCCGTCGTCACCGGGTGAGCTGCGGCGTCGCTCGCGGCGTTTTCTTGCAATATGTGCAGCCCGCGCAGTGTCGCTTTCCGCCCGGCGGCGTCGGCGTCCAGGCACAAATACAGCCGTCGCGCAAGCTTCTTGAACAGCGCGATGTGCTCGCGAGTCAGCGCGGTGCCCAGCGGCGCGACCACATTGCGGAAGCCGTGTTGGTGCGCGGTGATAACATCGATATAGCCTTCGACCAGCACGACGGCGTCGGCGCTGCGGATTGCATCGCGGGCCAGATCGATTCCGTACAGGGTCTGGCTTTTGTCGAAGAGCAGCGTCTGCGGCGTGTTCAGATATTTCGGCTGGGCGTCGCCCAACGCCCGCCCGCCGAAGCCGATCACTGCCCCTTTTACATTGCGGATCGGGAAGATCAGGCGGCCCCGGAAGCGGTCGTAGAAGCCGCCTTGCTCGCGGTGGATCGCCAATCCCGCCGCCTCGACCTCCTGTGGTGTGAAGCCTTTGCGATCGGTCAGATAGGTTAGCAGCGCGCTCCATTCGTCCATGCTATAGCCGAGTTGGAACGCTTCGATCGTTTCGGCGTTGATGTTGCGTTGCTCGACATAATCGCGACCGGGTTGGCCGCGTTTGTGGCTGGCCAGCAGGTAGTTGAAATAGCGCGCCGCTGCTGCGGTCAGGTCGAGCAGGCGGGTGCGCTGCTGGTCTTGCTGACGTTCTTCGTCGGTGCGTTCGCGCAGTTGCACGCCGGTACGCGCCGCCAGCCGTTCCAACGTCTCGCGGAAGTCGAGACCTTCTTTGCGCATCACGAAGTCGAAGGCTGTGCCGGAGGCGTGGCACCCGAAGCAGTAGAAGCTTTGCGAGTCGGGGTAGACCGTGAAAGCCGGGGTGCGCGTATTCGGGTGAAATGGGCAGAAACCGACATAGGCGCGGCCTGTTTTGCGCAGGTTCACGCTCTCACCGATCAATTCGACGATGTCGATCCGCGCTTTGATGTCGTCAATTATGCCCATCGATGCACCTCTATGCCGCGACCAAGCCGTCGGCCCGCTATGCACTCCACGTCTTCGGGACAAACAGGCGCTGGAAGACCTCCAGCGCGTAGCGGTCGGTCATACCCGCAATGTAATCGACGACGGCGCGCTCGATCGGCTCCTGGCGCTGTTGATTGATCTGCAACAACTCGGCGGGCAATTGTTCAGCGTGTTGGGTGAAATGCCCGTAGAGCGCTTCGATGATAAAACGAACTTTGTCATCAGCCTTGGCCGAGTCGCTGGTGTAGACGTTCTCGAACATAAACTCGCGCAGCTTGTTGGTTGCGTCCAGCACCGGCTGGCTCATCGAGATGCGCGGTTCGGCGGGCGGCGGTTCCGTGCCGGCGGCCCGCCAGTTGTGGGCGATCATATCTGCGACCATCGTATTGATGCGTTGCGAGTGCGTGCGCCCCAGAAGCTCGATGCAATCAGCGGGCAGATCTTCCAGCCGCAGGATTCCGGCGCGGATGGCGTCGTCGATATCGTGGTTGATATAGGCCACGCTATCGGCAAGCTTGATGATCTGGCCTTCCAGCGTGCTTGCTGTTCCCCAGGCCGTGGTGGTAATGTCGCGGCGGGCTTTGGAATGCATCGCGATGCCCTCGCGCACCGCGTAGGTCAGGTTGAGTCCCGCGCCGTTTTTCTCCAGTACCTCGATGATGCGGCGGCTCTGCTCGTTGTGCCGAAAGTGTTTGGGAAAGATACGCGTCAGCGCCGTTTCGCCAGCGTGGCCGAATGGCGGATGTCCGATATCGTGCCCCAGGCCGATGGCCTCGACCAGGTCTTCGTTGAGGCGCAGCGCCCGTGCCACCGTCCGGGCGATCTGCGTCACCTCCAGCGTGTGGGTCAGGCGCGTACGATAGTGATCGCCCAGGGGCGCGATAAATACCTGCGTTTTGTGCTTCAGACGACGGAAGGGTTTCGAGTGCAGAATACGGTCGCGGTCACGCTGAAAGGCGGTGCGGATCGGGCAGGCTTCCTCCGGGCGGTCGCGCACCGCATCGACGCTCCGGGCGGCCAGCGGCGAGAGATGCGTTGCTTCCAGTTGCTCGTGGTACAGACGCACGTCGATATGTGATGGCATAGGCGCTCCAGACGATTGGCTGCTGTTCAGATCGGCCAAAGCTTCGGGTTTAAACGCGCTGCGCTTACTCTGGCACATCAGCTTGATCTGAATCATACCGCAAGTTTGCTAGTGCTGCTTACAGCTTAGCACAAGATCTGACAGCTTTACCAAGCGATACCAAACTCGATATGATAATTCTTATAAGGGAATCAAATCCTCGCTCAGGAGTTTGCATAATGAATACGAACCGACGTATCTATCGCGCTCAGAAACGTTTCGACCTCCGCGCCGAACGCATCGGGCTGGGTGTAGAACGGGAAGTGGCCGGCGTCGGCGATGACCTGAAACTGCGCGTTGGGAAAAGCTTCGGCGTATGCGCGGCTGGCAGCCTCCGGCTGCAGATCGTTCGCCCCGTGGAGCACCAGCACAGGCGCGGTTACGCGACTCAAGGCAGGGCGGTAATCGTGGCGCTGGCCCATGCTGAAGTACATTGCGTGGGTCATCCATCCTCCCCCTGCGCCGCCCTCCGGAATCGCGTCCGACGTGATCGCGGCGTAGAATGTTGCGAACTCGTCGTTTAGCGCCGCCAGCTCCGCCTCGTTCCGAGTGAAAATCGTGCCATAGTCGAAATAGCGTTGCAACCAGTCGGCATAGGCGGCGCGCTGGTCTTCCGGCAGGCGCTCTTCGATCTGGGTGAAGAGTCCGCCGTCGTTGGGCATCACCAACACATCGGCGGGCGCGACGAGGATCAGCGCGGTCACGTGTTCGGGAAATTCTGCTGCGTACAGTGACGCCAGGAAGCCGCCAAAGGAATGGCCGATGAGAATCAAGCGTTCCTCGCCGAGGATCTGGCGGATGCGCTCAATGTCGGCGATTTGTGCGCCGAGTCCGAGCGTCGTATCGAGCGAATGCACGTTCTCGATGTAGTTGCTGGCAGCAAAACGCTCGATTGGTCGTGTGGATTTTCCGCATCCACGCTGGTCGTAGTACGCGAACGTATAGGTGCTAGTGAGCCGATCCAGGCCAGGCCACGGTTCGCGATAGGGGCGCCCTGGTCCGCCGTGAATAACCAGCGTCGGTTGGCCCTCTCCGGCAGTGAAATGATACAACGCAATATCGTTCTCAACTTGCCAGAAGTCCGGGTTGTCGTTCTGAGGCGGTGGTGCGAGCGGTGCGCGTAGCCCGTCGCCAGCGCGTACCATACCTGGCTCGTAGAGCGGTTGTCCGGAAACATACCAGAAGAATGCGCCCACGCCAACGACAAGAACCAACAGCATTGCCAGTATCGCCCCGATGATGATCCATACGCGTTTCATGCTATTCCTCCCGTCGTTCAATGCTTCATACTGTCGGCTCCAGTGTAGCGCCTCCAGCGACGGGAGAGTCAAGCGTGAGCGTGTGGCTATATTCCAGCGGTAAACTGCGATGCATATCTGTTTGCGGAGAATTTACGTTGAACTTGACGAGGTTGTAATGTTATCTTCCAGAAACTATCGATTGTAACAACGACTGTGTGACGGCATTCCGCATTGTTATATGATGCACTGTATCTGTAATTTTTTGTCACTGAATCATTGTCCATAATTCATCCTGATGCGACGGTGATGATGCTAGAATGATGCCCAACGTGCAACGATTTACTTTCGATCTACTAATAGAGCTTTAATATCGTAAATACTGTTTTATGTAGCTACCAAACGAATTTGGATCTACCGCAAGCGGTCATTCTGAGCACAGCGAAGAATCCCGGCTATCGGGGATGCTGAGACCCTTCCCCTTCGCTCAGGGTCAGGGTGACATGCGGCCTGTTCATTATCGTTTGGTAGCAGCAAGCGCCGAATACAGACTGACAAGGAGCAATAATCGCTCCTGCTTGCGCGCAAAGTCAACAGTATTTTGCACAGGTCGCATGTGCCCTCAGAATTCGTATCGACCCATCGTATGCATTCGATCTCGTATGTATTGTTGCTCTGCACGGAGGAAAAGGATGCTCATAGTTCAATCGCGGCGTTGGTTGTGGTTAGGTGTTTTGCTGTTTGCGCTGATCATTCCACTAGGTATCCCCCATACTAGCCATGCGACTGTGAAAGCTCTTGGACAACGCGGTTGCGCCGATGGAACGGTTGTTGGCGGTCCCAATCTTATAGCAAATGGTGATTTCTCGACTTCCGCCGGACCGGGTCCGGACATTAATCCTGCGGCAGGTTTCACCAGCGAACTGAAAAACCGCGGGCCAAACAAATATCCGAATGACGGCGAAGGGGTCGGTTTTTTTTCGATCTGGAGCGGGAATCGGACCTATGACCCTGATCCCGCCTCTGATGAGCCACTGATTATTGGTCGGACTTTTCCTGGCGATAGCGGGCGCGATATTCCGGCTACCGAGACCTATTTTTATTCCAATCCGGTTTGGGAACTAAACACGGAGGAGATTCTTCTTTGGCGTCAGGAAGTGACGGTGGTTGAGGGAACTACCTATAACTTTTATGCGTACTTCGATAATCTCATCAATGTAGATATTGGCGCTCCTTCCGAACCGGTGATCGAGCTGCGCGTCGATGGGCAAACAGCCGGTCCGGCGGTGGTGGTTCCTGAGGCACCCGATCAGTGGGTCCCGGTTCAGTTTGCTTTCACGACCGATGCAAGCCAGACGTCCGCAACCCTGGAGATCTACGATCTGGCGGGAGATCAAGTCGGCGATGATTTTGCAATGACCCAGATCAATTTGAGGCAGTGTGTGTCGGGTCTGGGTGTTGCCAAAGCCTTGCAGTCACAGACGCAAAACGACGATGACAGCTACGACATTGAATATCTGATCACGCTGCAAAATTATGGCAGCGACCCGGCTCCTTTATCGTATCTCCAGGTGACCGATGATCTGAAGCAGGTGTTTGCCAATGCGAGCGATTTCAGCGTCATTCGCCTGGAGAGCAATGAGTTGGAAGTCAACTCGACTTTCGACGGTATCACCGACAAACGCTTGTTGCTGGGCAATGATGCGCTGCAATCACAAACAACAGCGACCATCACGCTGGAAATTCAGGTGCAACCCGGAACCGGGTCGGGTGGCTACGGTCCCTTTAATAACAGCGTTTCCGCAACCGCCAAAGCCGGCGACCTGGAGATCGATGTCGGGGATGTATCGAGCCCAGGAACCGATCCCGATCCCGATGGGGATGAGAATCCAAAGGATGATAACCAGCCAACCAAAGTCTACCTGCGCTACGATTATTTCTTGCCCATCGTCGTGCAGTGATATGCATCCGGTGATGTGTAGATAGTTATAATTGGCTCCAGAAACTGGACCACATGCGATGTGCGGATCCTCCTAGATCCGCACATCGCATGTGGAGGAGTGCATGGCCAAGAAACGCCAACGGCGCTGCGCCGACTTCACGTTCCGGGTCGCACCTGAAGCGCTGAAAGCGCAGAAGACGCTCAGCCAGCTGGCCAGCGAGTACGAGGTGCATCCGACCCCGATCACCCCATGGAAAAAGCCATTCCTCGACGGCGGGAGCGGCTTGTTTGGCCAGCAGCGCGCCCGCGAACATCAGGCGCAGACCGCCCGCGAAGCCGAATTGTTCGAGCAGATTGGTCGGCTCCCGATGGAGCTGGCGGGGCTGAAAAAAAGTTGCCCGGTTGGGTTGAGCAGAAACAGGCGCTCCGAGAACCGGAGCATCCCGACTACCAAATGATGATACCCATGCCGCATGTCACCCTGACCCTGAGCGAAGCGAAGGGGAAGGGTCTCGGCGTTATTGGAACCTGAGATTCTTCGCTGCGCTCAGAATGACCGCATGCGGTGCCTCCCATATTGTTTGGTAGACCTCAGCATCCGCCGCCAATGCGCCCTGCTGGGGCTGAGCCGGGCCTGGAGGTGATGCGCACAATCGATGCGCAATACCGGAAGCTCCCGTTTTACGGCTGGCCGCGGATGACGGCGGCGCTGCGAGCGCTGATACAGGGTCGAGCGGGGAACCGCCAGGACGCGGCAGATGCGGCGCAACGACAAGCTGGGCGGCGGTGGTTGCGGTGTATGGGTGCGGTTAGGTCGAGGTGTGATCCGCACCGGCCAGTAATTGGGCAACCGAGATATCTTCATCCAACTCCGGCCAATGCAGGGATCGCCCCCCAGCACCGATTTCGTAACGACTGCGCTGTTCGGATGCGGCGGCGTGCAACAGCGGAAACCAGATGATTGGCACGCTCACAATCCGTCCATCCGTTAGGGTGACATGCATAAGCGCATCGTCAAAATTGACCGCTTTCGCAAGCGCAGTCGTTGGAATATACGCCCGCACGTGGCGGAGATTAGGTCTGGCTGAAGTAGTCATGCCATGCCTCCAAGAGTTCCGTTTGATGCTCCACATTGATGCGCCGCCCAACGCCTGGCTTCAGGCGCGCCACTGGCGGCTTCGATAAATGGCAGAACTGACGGCACGCGACGGCGCTGCAAACAAACGCCAGGTTCCGGGCCGCGCCCGCAGCGTCGCCGGCGAGCGATGTTGGGCGACTATAGCAGTTATTTTATATGCACATTATAGTTAAGAATATACAGTGTTTTTGTTGATACTGTATATTCTTATTAAGATATTGAGCGAAATATACATCTTTTTTTCACATGCATCGCGACGTAGTATCCAACGCTGATGGCGTTAGTCGATACCTAAGTCAGCTTTCAATGCGGCAAGATCAATCGTTGCTGGTTCTTGTGCACGCGCATCCAATAACGCCATCAGGGCTGCATTTTTTCGCGTACGGACAATCTCCTCATCGAAACTATCAATCGCCGTAAGGATGAAGGCTTGTCCATCCGCGAGTTGCACCAAGATATCCTCTTGGCGGGCTTGGTTCGGGAGGGCAAGCAGCATCGCTTCCGGTTCGGTAATACTGACCGTTTTCATAGCGTGTACTCCGTTCCACGGATATAGAGCCGATTGCCATCCTTATAGCCAACAGCAAGAATGGAAACAACCGTATCTTCAAGCATGACATCATAAAAAATGCGATACTGACCAGCACGTAACTCCCAACGCGCCAGTTTGGTTGGGTCGCATGTATTTTCGTTGCTGCGTTGGAACGTCTGGTTCATGGAGTAACTGCGCTTCAATAGCGGCCACGATTCGCTGTTGATCGTATTTCCGAAACCATCGTATATCGTATATCTTCCCGTGCTGATGGTGTAAACGCAATGGTGTACATACCATGACTATCTGTTCATTGACTCAATGCGATTTAAGTATAGCACAATATACTCAGTTCTGTCATAAATGCTTTACAAATGATGCCTGATTTCCTGCTTTCGGACGGCTTCTTCCTTGGTTCGATGATAGCATATTCACGGATACCACCTGCTCGGTGGAGCATGCATCTGGCACAGCTCTATGTGAGCCGCCCAACGCCGGGCTTTAGCGGCGCTGCGGGCGGGTTTTGTAGACGGCACTCCTGGCAGCATGGGGCAGCGTTCTAAAAAACACCAGCTTCAGGGCCGCGCCCGCGGCGTCCGCTGCGAGCCGATGTTGGGCAGCGCGGCTGGGGAGCAGGTGAGCGTTGTCGCACCCCGGCAGTGCGGTACCCACGAACGGGCTATACGGGACGTTGCAGGCGTGTGGGTGCAGGTGCACCGCAGCCGCCGTTGGGCCGGGGATTGCCACAGCGATGGGGCGAGTGTGTCAGCGATAGCTGGACGAGCCTTGATGTTGCGGTACTGATGTTATGGCATAGGGGAGCGGTAACGCAGCTGTATGCGCTTCGGTGCTCCTTGTCAAGGGTGAGGGTGTATGGTATATTTGTTGTACAATTGTACAAATTATAGAAGGACATGCGGACGTGGATATTATTGTTGATACATCGATCCTCATTGCGGTGATTACCAATGAGCCTACGCGCGCTCGGCTGATTGAATTAACTGCAGAGGCCCATTTACTTGCACCTGGGTCAGTTCCTTGGGAAATGGGCAACGCCTTGTCGGCGATGCTGAAACGAAAACGTGCCACACTTGCGCAGGTGCATCAGGCCTGGAATGCCTATACGCACATACCGCTTCGTCTCGTGGAGGTAGACATGGAACAGGTTCTGCGTATCGCGGCTCAGTACGATATATACGCCTATGACGCCTATGTGATTGTCTGTGCGCTCCAGCAGAAGAGTCCGCTCCTCACACTCGATGGCGACCTGCGCCAGGCAGCAATCCATGCAGGCGTGAAGATCTTGGAGGTCACAGAATGAAAGAATATACGTACTCTGAGGCCCGTCAACGGCTGGCAGATCTGTTGGAACTTGCGCAACGAGAAGGTGGCGTACGCATTCGTCGCCGTGATGGGCGTGTGTTTCTGATCTCGCAGGTGGTGACGACGGCCTCACCATTAGATGTACCAGCGGTTGATATACGAATGACGCGTGATGAAATTATTGATGTCATTCGTGAAGGGCGACGACGTACATAGACTGCGTTATGGGCTGAGGGCGGCCCAACGCCGGGCTTTAGCGGCGCGGCTGGCGGGGTCGATGAACCGGCACGACTGATGGCACACGACGACATTGGTAAAAAGCGCCAGATTGCGGGCCGCGCCAGCGGCGTCCGCTACGAGCCGATGTTGGGCTGCGGGTTGACAACACACAGTGATTTAGCTCTTTACAAAGACGTAATCTTGTGTAAACCGTCAAGTATTTATGTCGTACCCCATCGTGACCATCACGGCGTGCCCGGTGCTATACTCGATGGCTCAGGTATCCAATCCCAGGCGTCGTCGTGCTTCTTCCGCTGTCACCCGTGACTGCTCCTGCGACCGTGCCTCAAGCAGTTCCATCAGGACACTATTCTGTCGCGTTCGTGCGATTTCATCAGCAAAATCACTATCTTCCGCATCGTCTTCTGCGACCGCACGGAGGAAAAAGACCTTCCCGTTTGGCAGCCGGAGCAAGACGCCAGCATCCGTCGCAAGATCAAGCAGTTCTTCCACTGCGTCTCCGACGCGCGTGAGTTCTACAGTTTTCATAGGTGATACTCCCGACCACGAATGTAGAGCCGGTTATGCTCTTTCCAGCCCACGGCTTTCACCAGAACCACCTGGTCACTGACTTCAACAGCGTAGAAGATCCGATACTTCCCGACGCGAACTTCCCAGCGGGCCAGCGGGTTCCATCGGCTTCCGATTGCGTACCTCGCGTAACGGCTCATAGGTCAACTGGGTTTCAATCGCTGTAGTGATCAATCCCCGTTCGTATTTGGTGAAGTAGGCGATATCGTCGATCGCACTGTCCGTGTATTCGATACGGTATGCCACAGGTCGTACCTTCACATGTATGGTCACCAGAGCAAGTATAGCATACCGCTGCGCACCTATCGGCGCATCCAGGCTCAAGCACGTCGCAATGGAGGAATATGGTTTACGATTATGCTGATATTCTCTTGTTGGGGAGGTTTTCTAAACAATAGCCTGTATAGCGTTTATGATAGCCTCGTGATTTCTTTGCTCGCATCCAGCCGTACGTAGGATAGCTTTAAGGACTGTATTCCTCTATCTGTCCAGCTTGGAAGGGCGTTACGGATTGAGGCACCGCCCAACGGCAGTCGTAACCGGGCGACCGTCCCAAATTTTCCATTTGCGCACGGGTTACCGGTCGCTCCGGTTCACGACATTGTTATGAGGCCCTTGAGGCGATGTCAGCGCCGAATATTCTTCTGGATTTCGCGATATCTTGCTGTAGCCGGTTTGGAAGGTATGCCTTTCTCGCAAAACACGAGCCCTTTCAATCCGCGGTGAGTTTTTTCGACGACCACTTTCCCGTCATCGAGTTTCGATTCCAAGGCGTGTAGCGCGGCGGTGAAGTGTGAATCGCTGCGCGCCCGCTCGAAGAACGAAAGGACATAAACGTAAAAGAACAGATTGTAACGCAGAAATGGATATTCAATTTGCATGAACTGACTGCCGATTCCCCAGTGGCACGGGCCAATTGGTTTACGAGTGTCCCAATGCTCGAGCAACGACTCAACGGCTCGATCAACAACTTTGCTGCTGGTGCGATGCTTGGAAATCCAACGCACTACGTCTAATGTATACAGCGTCGCGCCAGGATTGGCGAATTCGGTCTCCGGTCCCCGGCCAAATCTGGTGAAGCTGCAGCGCCACCCACCGGATTCGTGTGTGTTTTCAAGCAAATACGCGATGGTTCGTTTTACGGCCACGTTGGTCTTTAGGCCGAAGCGACACAGTATCCGAGCCGCTTCAGCGGTGTAACAGGGATACATCGGTGCCTTCGGTGCAACGCGAATACGACCGTCGTCTCGCACGGCATCGAGAATAAGACGCAGTCCACCTTGCACAGCCTCATGAGTTTTGTTGACACCGAGTTCATAAAGCATTCCCAGCGATGAGATTGTGCTAAACGGATTGCCGACGTAGATGCGACCATCGGCAGTGCCCCAGTAATCGGCACCATTGTCGTGACGTCGTGCGAGAATTGCCTCGATATCAGACATGTGGGCTACGGCAGACAATTTCTTAGCCTCATAATGCCCCAAAATTAGCCGCCGCCGAGCCTGCCTCGACTATAAACCAAGCCTTGCGAAAAGAACCAAGCTCCAAGTGTTCGGATGCATTTTTATTGTTAGGATAAATTTGGCAGTACAAGCTTGGGCAGATATTCTTTGACAGCTTTATATTGGGCAACCTTTTCTATTGATTTAATCGAATTACCATGTGGAAAGGCAATATTGAAAAACATTGATGGACAATTAGGAATAAGTTTGCCTAGTACTACAACGAGAGAACGTTTGAGCGATTTCGTAGCCTGATGTGGCAAAGCGCATATCAGAACGTTTGAGCGTTACGTAGCCGATGGCGTCCCAA
>JANQID010000073.1 GCA_028282325.1 Chloroflexaceae bacterium
CGCAGTCGTAAGGATTGCGTAGTGCCGCCTTCAGGCGGTTCCCTTCGCCGCCTGAAGGCGGCACTACAGTGACTTCACAACCTGAGTAGGATTGCTATATCGGTTTTCCTCGGTTTTGTTATAGCTTGCATATGTTGCTATCCGCCGCCGTCATACTTCTCTGATTCCTTATTACGAACCAGGGATTGTCCCCATAGGCGGCGATCAGGCAGGCGCAGTTCTCGATAGAGCAGTTCATTGCTATGCTCCGCCGTCGGTTCGACTCGGCGGAACATTCTCTCACCGAGCGCAGGGAAATCATCTCGTCATCTCGTGTCGCCGCCCCCGATTCGCAGGGGAGATTATCCCCTGGCCGAACTTCGGCCTTAAGGCTATCCTGAAAAGCAGAAGAATATTGTGAAGAAATATCATAACTCGGAATAGATATGCAATACCATCCATTATCTTTAGCTTTACGCCGCATCTGCGGCGACGATGCCGTTATCGACGACCCGAACGAATTGCGAGACTACAGCCACGATTGGATACCCGGCGATTATCGACTGCCGGATCTCGTGGTCTTTCCGAGCAGCCCCGATCAGATAGCGTCGGTTGTGCAAGCCGCGACTGCGGCCGGCTTGCCGGTGGTTATGCGCGGGGCGGGTACCGGGCTTGCTGGTGGCGCTCGACCGAGCCAAGGCGGCGCGGTGATTGTCACAACGCGACTTAACCAGATCGAACAAGTTGATTTCGCTAATCGGCAGGCTGTTGTGCAGCCGGGGCTGATTACCTACGACCTGAGCGCGGCTCTGATGCCGCAGGGTTGGTTTTACGCTCCCGACCCGGCTTCCTGGAAGATGTGTACTATCGGCGGCAATATCGCGAACAACAGCGGCGGGCCGCGCTGTTTGAAATACGGCGTGACTACGAACCATGTCCTGGCTCTGGAGGTTGTGCTGCACGACGGGCGGAGCTTCTGGACCGGAGACGGCGTGTTGGACGCAGCGGGCTACGATCTCACCGGCCTGATCGTTGGGAGCGAGGGTTCGTTCGGCGTCGTCACCCGTGCCCTTGTGCGCCTCTGCCGTATGCTCGAAGCGAATCGGGTGGTTCTAGCGCTGTTTCCCGATGTGGTGGCGGCTTGCGCTGCGGTGAGCGCCATCCTGGCCGCCGGTCATGTACCGACTGCTCTCGAAGTGATGGATGCTACAACGATGCGAGCGGTGAATCTGGCCCAGAACGCCGGTCTTCCCGAAACAGCGGGTGCGGCGCTGATTATCGAGATCGACGGTGTGGAAGATGGCCTTGACGCTACGCTCTCGGAAATCACCGCGCAGTGCGAGTCCCAGGGCGCGTTTAGCCTGCACACCGCCGCCGCTGCTGAAGATCAGGAGCGTCTCTGGTCGGCGCGGCGCAGCGCTTTTGCCTCGTTCCACACCCTGGCGCCTTCCTACTATCTGGTGGATACGGTGGTTCCGCGTACGCGTCTGCCGGCGATGATGGCGTATGTCCAGCAGCTTAGCGAACGCTACGACATACCGATCGCGAACGTCTTTCACGCCGGCGATGGTAATCTCCACCCGCTGGCGCTCTATGATCCATCCGATGCAGAGCAGGTTGCAAGGGTGCATGCCATCACGGCGGACATCCTGGAGATGAGTATCCGCGAAGGCGGCGCCGTGAGCGGCGAACATGGCATTGGCGTAGAGAAACAAGATTTTCTGGCCCGGCTCTACAGTACGGCTGAGCTTGCGGCTCAGGCGGCCGTGTACGCCATCTTCAATCCGGCCAATCAGCTCAATCCCGGTAAGGTCTTTCCCCGCGATGTCGATCCATTGGCGCTGGCCGCTGCTCACCGCGCGGCGCTGAATCTTCCGGCGCAGCCGCAATCGCAAACGCTCCTGGGTGATATGTTGGCCGCGATTGTCGGCTCGACCCATCTGCTGCAGGGCGAATCGGCAGTTGCCTACGCGGTGCAGGGTCAGTGCCCAGGCTATATGGTGATGCCAGGTTCGCTCGATGAACTGGCGGCGGTGATGGCGGCGTGTCATCAGGCCGGAGCAATCGTGATGCCATGGGGCGGCGGTACGCAACAAACGTCAGGTCAAATTCCCGCTGCGCCGGATGTGATGGTTGTGACTCGACGGTTGAACAGCGTGCTGCATTACGATCCGGATGATCTGACGATCGGCGTCGGCGCAGGTATGACGCTTGCCGAGCTACAAATGCTTCTGGGTCAGCACAATCAGCAATTCCCGCTTGAGATCGCGCAGCCCGATCAGGCCACGCTGGGCGGATTGATCGCCGCTGCCGCCGATGGCCCGCGCCGCCTCGGCTATGGCGCGCTGCGCGACCTGACGCTGGGCTTGACAGTAGTGCAGGCTGATGGTGCGGTCGTACGTCTGGGTGGCCAGGTGGTGAAAAATGTGAGCGGCTATGATCTGGTCAAGCTCTTTCTGGGCAGCCGCGGCACATTGGGTATCATTGCCGAAGTGCGTTTGCGCACATACCCGCGTCCTCCGGCGACGGCGAGTCTGGTGACGGCTTTCCCCGACCGCGTACGATTGGATGCGTTTCTCGCTGATCTGGCGGCAAGCGCTCTTTGCCCGACGGCGGCTGAGTATCTTGATGCGCATGCGCTTCGGCGTCTGGGGTTGAGCGCTGTCGCCGGGTTGGCGCTGCGGTTTGAAGGCGGCGCTGCTGCATGCGCTCGCCAGGTGCGTGATAGCATCGCTCTGGCTGCGCAGCACGCAGCGCATACCGAAGTGATTGATGAAGACGAGGCCCAGGAGCGGCTCTGGGCCGATGTCAGCGCGCTTCCAGGGCCGCCCCGCGACGCGACGATCTGGCTCCTGCGTCTGGCTGCGCCGCCGCAACAATTTGTCACCGCGTTAACCGATCTGGCGACTCTCGCCGAGCAGTATAACCTTGATCTTGTCACGGGCGGACGAGCGCTCAACGGGGTGATCTATGCTCGCCTTGGCGGATCGCAAGAAGGTGTGGGCGCTCTGCAGCAGCGCCTGGTTGAGCGCTGGCCCCACAGTCATATACTGGCAGGTGCATTGCCGCCGCAGCACGAGATGCTGCGTTGGGGGCGACCGCTTACCGGTCCGGCTCTTGAGCTTATGCAGCAGCTCAAGCAGGCGTTTGATCCGGTATATCGGCTTAACCGCGGGGCCGAACCGTTTTTCGATCCTGCCGCCTCTGATCGAATAGATCACGATCCGGTCGCGGCTGCTGATGACCGATTGGCGTGAGCAAAGAGCACTCGCTCTGTATGAATATGGCTGACTCTCTACAAATTCAACACCTTTCAGGTGCGGTGTTCCCGACTTTAGCAAATAAGCATAGCGCCGTACCTAAAAGGCTTATGAGGTGTTACGTCGTTTTGTTACGACTTCTCGTCGAGGGTGTATACAAAGTTGTAGGAGTTGCCGTCGGCGATGGTGACTGTCATCGTACCGACGATGCCCGCCGGTTGCCCCGTGCCCGAATCGGGTATGATCGTAATCGACAACTGCTGGGCGCCGCGCGTTAGCGGGCCGCTGTGCTGGAGAGTACGAAAGCGCCGTTGCGGCCATCCATCCGTGGGCGTGTGTTGTCATTATCGTTCTCTCCTTCTGCTCGTGGCGCCGGAGGCGAGACTCGAACCCGCACGGCCTTGCGGCCAAGGGGTTGCATCAGTATCTGGTGCCGGAGGCGGGACTCGAACCCGCACGGCCTTGCGGCCAAGGGTTTTTAAGACCCCAGCGTCTGCCATTCCGCCACTCCGGCATCTGCGGCTATTATAGCGCATGAATACAATAGATGCTTTGCCTGTGCGTCGACTCAGCGCATTTCCAGAAACTCGCCTGCGCACCATCCTGTCTGGTTTGCCGCCCGTACCTGCCACCAGGTATACCCATCCGCTTCTACCGGCCCGCCGATGACACGTACAGCAGTGTTGGGCTCCAGGTAGAGCAGGATTGGAATATCATCGGTTGTTCCGGGTTGGGCGCGCAAGGCCAGGCCTTCGGAGATGCCGTCCCGTACATATGCGTCGCGACCGGGCGACAAGTGCGGCGTCGGCGCTATGGTTGGTCGTCTGGCCGTGGCGTAGGTCGGTTGCGCTTCAAGCGTCGCGGGCGTGGTGATTGATGATCGGACCGTTGTTGTCGGAACAGGCGCCGGTTGTGAACGCGACTGCTGGACGGCGATGGACACAGCCGCGCCGATCACAAACATCAATATGACGGTGACAGTTGGCGCGAGATGCGTACGATAGCGCTGCCAGAACGTGGGTGTTGATCGGGCGAGTTCTCGATATTCGATACGCTTTGTCGCTGATGTCGTCGTTTCGGGCGCAACAACGATAATGTCGTAACGCAGCAATAATTGCGCGACGAGTTGCTGGTAGACCTGAATATGCTCATCGAGAATGGTAATATGCTCACCCCGCCGGGCTTTGCGCCACAATTTGTCGATGCGCCGCAGCCGTTCTGCTTCAACCGGCGTCAGGCGGGTCACGGGCTTTTCATCCTGGTCGACGGCTTTGGCTAGCGTATCCAGGATCGTATCCCAGTCGCCGCTGCCTGCCGGGTGATGGTGCAGCTGCAGATGCGCGCGCAGCCCATCTTCCAGGCTGCCGTGCAGACTCAGCAACGCCAGCGTGTAGTGCTCACGCCGGATGCGGGCTATTCCCAGCGCATACTTTTCTTTGCTCCTGGCAATCAGCTCCGCCGGCGTTCGATGATCGTCCTGATCAGAAGCGGCCATAGTGTGTTGCATGGGAATAAACTACGAAGAGCGCGAAGATCACGCTCGTCTTCGCGCCCTTGTGCATGCTATGCCATATCCATCGTGTGCTCAGTGGGAAAGCTCCGCCTCCAATGCAGCGCGCGCTGCCTGCGGATTCGCTTTTCCTTTCGTTGCTTTCATCACCTGACCGACCAGGAACTGGATCGCACTGGCCTTTCCGTTGCGATATTCGGCGACTGCTTTGGCGCAGGCGTCCGAGGCGATGATCTCGCGCGCCACGGCGGACAACGCGTCACTATCGCTGATCTGGGTCAGCCCTTTGTCCTTGACGATCTGCGTCGGGTTTGCGCCGGTCGTATAACTCTCTTCAAACACTTGCTTGGCGACGGTACGGTTGATCACGCTCTTTGCCAGCATATCGATCAGCGCGGCAATGTGCTGCGGCGGCATTTGGACGGCCAACTGGCCGGCATCCCAGGCGCCATCCTTCAGCAGTCGGAATAACTCGCCGCCGATCCAGTTCGCCACTTCTTTCGGGCTGCCGCCTACGGCCCGAGCCGCCTCAACCGCCGTCTCGTAATAATCGGCGATCGGGCGCTCGCTGGTCAGCAGATCGGCATCCTGGAAGCTCAAGCCATACTCGGCCTCAAAACGCGCCCGGCGGGCGTCGGGCAATTCGGGCAACTCAGCTTTGCGCGCCGCAATCCACTCGTCGCTCAAGATCAGCGGCGGAAGATCGGGTTCGGGGAAGTAGCGATAGTCATGGGCGAACTCCTTGCTGCGTTGCGCGATGGTAACGCCCTGATCCTCGTTCCAACCGCGGGTTTCCTGCACAATCTCGCCGCCGGATTCCAGCACCTTGATCTGGCGTTGAACTTCATAGTTCAAGGCGCGCTCTACGGCGCGGAACGAGTTCATGTTCTTGATCTCGACCTTTGCGCCATACTCGACCTGGCCTTTGGGCCGTAAGCTGACATTGGCATCGCAACGCAACTCACCGTGTTCCATATCGCCGTGATTGGCCCCGATCCAGACCATGATTTGGTGCAGCTTCTGGAAGTAGCGTTTCGCTTCCTCCGGCGAAGCGATATCCGGCTTACTCACGATTTCCATCAAGGGTACGCCGCTGCGGTTGTAGTCGATCAGCGAGGTCGCGCCATCGGCATGCACCAGGCGACCGGTGTCCTCTTCGATATGTAATCGTTCGATCGCGATCCGCTTCAGGTTGCCGTCATCACCGATGATCTCGACCCAGCCTTCGGTGCAGATAGGCTGATCATACTGGGTTATCTGATAGCCTTTGGGCAAGTCTGGATATGGATAAGACTTGCGTGCGAAGACCGATGTGCGGTTGACCGTGCAATTCAGCGCCAGACCGCTCAACGCCGCTATTTCAATCGCACGCGCATTGATCACCGGCATAGCGCCGGGCAGGGCCATACTCACTACCGAGACGTGGGTGTTTGGCTCGCTGCCGGCGTAATCGGCGCTGCAACCGTCGAACATCTTCGACCTGGTGCGGGCCTGGGCATGCACTTCCAGACCGATGGTGATGATATATTCTGCCATAGTTAAGATTATTTTGTCTGATGAACAAACGGAAAATAGGGCTTGGCTGGACAGCTCTTGCTCGATCTTCCATTCCTGCTCATTCCCCTGGATATTACGGCAACCCTGTTCGAAGCTATTGTAACACACGCGTGCCGTAGGTATGCGATTGCCACGAAACGATTCGCCTTCAGTGATGCGATATGCGCGTCCGTGAAGATCGGGCTGCGCGCGGCGGCTTGTAGAAAAACCGGTAACGCAACAATGCCCAGATGGCATAGAAGCCCTGAATGGGTTTCATCTTCTTGCCTTCTTCGTAGGTGCGTCCGAGATAGCTGATCGGCACCTCGAAAATGCGATGGCCCTGAAGCAGCACCTTCGCGGTAATCTCCGGCTCCAGCCGGAAATCGTTGCTTTCCAGTTGTAGACTGCGCATAATATCGGTGTGCATTGCTTTATAGCAAGTCTCCATATCCGAGATCCAGCTATTGAAGAGGAAATTGGTCAGAAAGGTCAGTCCTTTGTTGCCAATTGCATTCCAGAAATACATTCCTGTGTGGCGTCCGATAAACCGACTGCCAAATGCGACATCGACCCGGCCCTGAGCGATTGGGCGCACAAGCTCGTGATAATCGTTGGGGTCATATTCTAGATCGGCGTCCTGGATAATGACGATCTTGCCCTGCGCGTGAGCTAGCCCGCTGCGTATGGCTGCGCCCTTGCCGCGGTTGCGCGGGTGATGGATCACGGTCATCCGCGGGTCATTCACCGCCTCAGCGTGCAAAATCTCCAGCGTATTGTCGGAGGAGTGATCGTCAACCGCGATAATCTCTTTGTCGATATCAACAGCGCGCACCTGGCGCAAAATCTCCGCCAACGTCGCGGCTTCGTTGTAGCAGGGCATGATCACGGAAAGCAGGGGCTGATCCATAAGACGCTTGAACTGTCCTAACTTGCAATGGGATTGTCTGCAGAGCGCTTGGCCGATGCCTGACCAGCTTGCATAGATGCGATACCGGGGCGGATGATATCCACGAACAGTACGAAGATGATGCTAAGGAAAAATCCGGCGAACAACCCGATGGCTCCCCGGAGCGCTATGCGCGAGGTCAGCGACTCGGGACGATCAATCGTGGTTCCAACCACGCGCACATCGGTTTCGACGGTGTTCTGGGCGATCCGCTGCTCATCCAGCTTGCGTTGCAGGATCGAGACCGATTCCTGCGCCAGATTGCGCCGAGTTTCTAGCAGATTCTGGCGGGCTTTCAGTTGTTCTAATCCTGACCGGGCTGCGGCCAGTTGCTGCTCGTAGGTTGAGCGCGGTGTTGGATCGATCCCAGCGATGTTGGTTTCGTTCCCCGCGATTGCTGCCGCCAACGCTTCTGTCTGCGCGCGCAATTCGTTCTGGCGTTGCTGCACAACCGCTGCCAGCACGTCGAGATCGGCCAGGGTGACGCTTTCGATTTGTGTCAGCGCGTTGGGATCGGTGAACTGGAGGTCGAAGGGCAGCCCGACGATCCCAACCGAGCGCGCCCGGAGAGCCAGGGCTGCCAGGCTGCTCGAGAGGCTTGCCGACTGGTCTTCGGCGACCTGTTGGCGCAGGGTCTGGATGTCGCTCAATATCAGATCAAGCTCCTGGGTTCGGGTCAGGTATTCGGTATACAGCGTCTGGTTGGCCTCGCGCGATCCGTCGAGCAACCACTCCAGGCTTTTGACCTGCTGTTCCAGCCGAACCAGATCGTTCGTGCTGATAAAGTCCTCTAATTCTTGCTGGGCGGCGTCATAGCGCTCCTCCGCCTCGGTCATTTGCTTCTGGATATTGGCGAGCAGCGTTTCATCGCGGCCATAAATGTCGTTGGCGAGCTGTTCGTATGCTTGCACCCAGGTCTCGGCGATGACCAATGCTTTGTTCTGATCATCCGCGCTGGCGCTGATCTTCAACAGATCGCCTTGCTGGGCGATGTCGATGGAGTTGAGCAGATCGCCGGGTTCATAATCGACAGCAACGACATCTTCGGGAAGCGTTGTTTGTACTGCCACCTCCAACGAATTGCTTGACGCGAGGGCGATCAGCGCCTGTTGGCGCGTGGAAGTTCCCTGGGTCTGGTCGCTGGTTACGAAGCGTGAGTCGAATGTTACCTGGGAACGTGTATTGGTGATCAGCACATCGGCGGTTGCGGTGTAGCCGGGTTTTGAAAGCAGTAGCGGTAATGTTGCGACGGCGGCTATGACGATTGTCAGTGCGACAATGAAACGCCAGCGCCGCAGCAAAGCCAGGATGTAGGGGCGCAGGTCGATCTCTTCTTCCATCACTCTCTCCTCGGCGCTGCCTGTGAAACGTACGGATTGTACCAGAAGGCCTGGAGAGCGTCAAAGAGGCCGAAATCGCCGCCAGAGGCGGGCGAAGCCGATCGCTGCGATATAGGCGTAGCCATAAATCAGCAGCGCGTATAATGGCGGCCAGCCAGCCAGCCCCGGCTTGCCGTCGGCCAGTTTCGAGATGGGCGCTAACCGGTCGAGCCAGCGTTGCTGATAGATCGGCTGAAATGCGAGATCGACGTCCGGTCGCGGCTGGCCATTGATCCACGCCTCGCCGTGGGGATAGTCGTCTGGCCCGGCGATCACACTGATTCCCGCTGCCGGCGGAATGGTCGGCGCCTCGAGGGTGAGGCGCAGCGTGGTGGTGATGGTATGCGGCGTGGCGCGAATCCGCATGGCCGGCAGCGTGAAGCTGGTCATTCCCTGGCGTGAGAGATCGCGCACGGGCAGAGTAACGCTGGCCACTTCGAACGCGAATACATTCTCGGTGCGCAGCCGCAGGATGACCGGTTCGTCGCTCTGGTCGTTGAACGATGGCAAGAGCAGCACCCGGATGGCGCTGAAGTTGATCTGATCAACAACGAAGGTTTGGTCGAAGACGTGATCGCGATCCAATTTGCCGATAACCCAGTTGCGCCGGATTGGCGCCGTTCCAGGCGTTTCAACGGTGACGCTGCTTGCGATCAGAACGATCAACATGCCGAGCGGAGCTATGAACGGCTGCATACGTTGGAGAATGCGTAAAAAGGACATAAGGTGGCGCTCCGATACCCTGGTTTTAATGGTAGTAGAAGTTGATCAACGTCACCAACCAGGCATTGGCATCAAGCAGGGCGAAAAAGAGCGCCAACCCGAAAAGTGCGTAGGGTTGCCAACGACGTGGAAACAACCCCTGGAAGCCCCAGGCGACCAGCCAGATAGTCGGGATCATCGTCATAAGCAGGTAGCGTCCGCCCGGAATAAAAACTCGACTGCCCGGCGGCAGCAAGGGGTGCAAGCGGATCACGACGGCAAGCCATGCCATCAACAGCGTCAGTGCGAAGATCCAGAGGCTGCGCTGTTGCCAGAGCGCCATACGCCGAAATGTGCGCACGGCCTGGATCACTGCCCCGATGCTCGCCGCGCCGACGATGCCGACCATCGTGATCTCCCAGGGCGCCGCCATCGAGACATGCGCCCAGCCGAAACGCGTCCAGAACGTAGTGAACGAGACGCCGACCACCAGCGGATAATAGGCGCGACTGCGCTCCCAGTCAAGCAGCGACTGAATTGTGGCGTCAATATTAACGCGCAGATAGGTTGCCGTCAGGTTTTCCAACCAGGGGCGAGGGTGGATTGCATAGCGGACGCCGGCGTCCGTGGCGATCAGATCAACGCGCAGCATAGTCAGGCTTGCGATCAGCGCCAGCGTGAGCGTGCCAGCGATCCAGATTTGCCAGCGCACCGGGCGACGATAGACCGACCAGAACAGCGCGAACAGGAGAGGGGCGACTCCTACGACAGCAGTGCGTTTGGTGAGCAGTCCGACGGTCAGGCTCAGGAACACCAGAAGCAATGCTGCCGGGCGCGGGCCGTCACGAATGAGCAGGACGCAGCTGAGCAGCAAGGCGGTGATGCTGAAATTGACCAGCACATCACTATTGACCGCGCTCATAATATTGGCGAAGACCGGCGTCAGGCCGACCAGCAGAGGAAACGCGGTTTGGAATGCGGGCGCATCGGGGGTCAGGACAACTCCCAGCCGCCATGCCGCCAACAGTGTGAGCGCATAGAATAACACGCTGACCATTCGTGCGGCGTAGAGCTGCGTCTCGATCGACAGATAACGAACCCAGCGGATGGGAATTGCCGCAATCGCATAGTAGAGCGGCGGATGGATACGCTGATTGATGCCAATTTCCGGCGGTTGCGGGCCGATCAGGTCGGGTTGCACGCCAGGCGACCAAAAGCGAAAGCGATACATCGAGTCGGCGATCTCGCGTGTCGCATCGAGATCGCGCTCTGTGAGATCGGGAACGTGGTTCAGGGTTGCAATCTGGCGGGCGTATTCAAAGTGGTTCGGCTCATCGTAGTGCTGCCAGGGCGGCGTGATGAATGTGTAGAGTAGTCCGTGCAGCAATGCCAGAAGTAGCAAGAGGGGGAGCGGTGATGATCGAGAGTAGGCCGGCGACCTATCTGGACGCTGCTGTAGGTGAGATGTCAATGTCGCCTCTTGAAGCCAGGCTTATGGGATACCACGCTGGTTATTTTTCACTCCTAAGTAGGCGCCAATATGTTTGTAGTGCCGCCTTCAGGCGGTCCTGATGCGAACAACCGCAGTAGGCGCCAATATGTTTGTAGCGCCGTCTTCAGGCGGTCCTGATGCGAACAACCGCCTGAAGGCGGCACTACGAAGTGGAAGAGGCTTTTAGACACCTGCTTAGTACGCCCCGTGGCCACTGAATACAACCGAGATGGTCTTGAAAAGAATCTGGAGATCGAGCCAGAACGAATAGTTTTGAATATAATACAGGTCATCTTCCGTGTGCAGGTGCATTGGCTTATCGCTGCGCCCGTTCACCTGCCACCAGCCGGTGATGCCCGGTGGCACCTGAAAGCGCTTCCATTGCCAGAGTTCATACTCGGCGGCGATGTAAGGCATCTCTGGGCGCGGTCCGACCAGGCTCATCTCGCCTTTGAGCACATTAAACAACTGCGGCAGTTCATCGAGACTGGTGCGACGCAGCTTGCGCCCGACGCAGGTAATCCGTGGATCGTCGCTGGCCTTGTGTATCAGGCGACCGCTTTCATCGCGTCGGGCCACCTCGCGCCAGCGCCGGTCGGCATCCTGATACATACTACGAAACTTGATCATCTTGAAACGTTTGCCGTGCTCGCCGATGCGCTCTTGCAAGAAGAAAATGGGCCCCGGCGACTCAAGCTTGATCAGCAAGGCGATCAACAGCATAAGCGGTGCGAGCAACGTGAGCAGCAATGCGCTGGCGCTCATATCAAACAGTCGTTTGAAGATGCGCTGCGGCTCGCTCAGCGCCGACTCGCGGAGGCTGATCAGCGGCACCCCGCCGATCGTCTCCGCCGCAGTGCGGCTGAAGGTCAGGTCGAGTACGCTGGGGACCATATGGATCATCACCGGAAGCTGGTGAAGTTGCAGCGAGAGACGGGCGATCTCGTCATGCCGTTGCGGCGGAAGGGTGAAGATGACATCGTTAATTTGCTGTTCGGTGATAATTCGGGGCGTGTCTGGAATATCGCCGAGCCACGTCATCGTA
Source organism: Chloroflexaceae bacterium (assembly GCA_028282325.1). GTDB lineage: Bacteria > Chloroflexota > Chloroflexia > Chloroflexales > Chloroflexaceae > JANQID01. The sequence goes on from JANQID010000073.1 coordinate 11,853, forward strand.
TGGTCTTCCATTGCTTCGTCGCACGTACACCCGACGACCTGAATGCCGGTCCAGGGGTTGCGTTGCAGTTCGTGGGCCAACTGATGGGCTATCTTGCGCCCGCCGACGATCAGCACACGCCGCTGCCAGCCGTTGCGTTGGCGAAAATGCACGTACGAATGAACGGTGACGTGCAGGATCAGCAATGCCGCCAGGTCGATCGCGGCGAAGTAGAGAAATTGCAAACGTGAAACATCACGAAACGAAAGATAGAGCATGCCCGCGAACGTGAGTGCGGCCAATGCCACGGCGGCGACCAGCCGGCCAACGGTTTCGAGCAACCCGCCGCGGAACACAGCCCGCTGGGGGGCGATCAGCAGAAAGCTGATCAGCCAGATGACCCCGACCACAAGGTACAGTGACCAGGGGAGTTGCACCTGGCTATGGATGAGATCGCGCCCGAACTCAAGTTCCAGGCGAATAGTCGCTGCAAAGTGAAGGCATAACAGAGTAAGAAAGATGTCCCAGACGAGCACGCTCCCCGTGAAACGATGACTGAGTCGTTTCAGCATGCGGCACACCTCATTGGATTACACAAAGCGAAAGGCTTTGCACTGCGGGCATTTGCGTAGCCATTGATTGATTGACACGTCACATACTGGGAGTGCAAGTTATCAAAGTGAGCGTATCTCACACTCGCACTCAGAGGCCGGCGACATATCCACAATGATTTGGGAGCACAGACTCAAATGAGCTTTTGTTCCATCTGAAACAAAAGCGAAGAACGTGCGGAGTGTACCACAGGAGTACGGAAGGGGCAAGCATCTATCAGGTTCTGATGCTCGATCGCCGGTTGTGGCGCTTTATTTGATACGCAACAGTATACTGCCCGCTGGACAGTCAGACCACCAGATGACGTACTAACCAGTAGTCAGACAGCGAGGTGGAGCTGATGGGCAACGAGCCGACATCCAACGACACGAAGGTCTACCGGCTGATGCGGCTCCAGAATAAGGATCATCCAAACGCAACGGGCCCAAACGCTGCCGGGGCGCCCGCCAGAGGAAGAGCGGGTTGCCTATAAGATAGCGCTGCCGGAGGCGGCGGGGTTCGCGGAGGAAGAGCGAGCTATGCGCCGGAGGCTAAACGCTCCACGAAGGCGGCGTGTGCTTCCGTTTCCGCTCCCGCTCGGACCACCGCCAACACCGTGGCTAAATCACCCGCCAATAAGGCTTTGACGTCCAGATGCAACCCCGGAAACACCTGACTGCGAATGATATCGGCCTCATCCGGCGCCAGGCGATGATATTCTCCTGCTTGCAGGTGAAACCAGTCCAGCGCATCATCATACACCCGCCACACGATATACTCTTGCACCCCGTTGCGCCGGTAGACCTTCTTCTTGTCGTGCAGATCATACGAGGCACTGCTGGCGGCAATCTCTACGATCAGTTCCGGCGCCCCTTCAATATAATCGTCGTCGCTTATGCGTGACGTGCCCCCCAATGCAGAATCTGTCCGCAACAGCGCATCTGGTTGCACTTCATTATCCGCGTCCAGACCTACAGTGGCATTATCACCCAGCCTGACCCCAGGGGTAAAAGCTTGATAAGTCCCTAACCAAAGCATTATTTGCCCGTGCGATTCGCTGTGAGTGTTTCGTACCGGTGAGGGCATATAGACTACTCCCTCTATCAATTCCGCTTTTTTGAGATGGGGCATCGCCTCATAGCGCCGCTCAAACTCCGCCCGGGTTAGTCGCGCGCCGTTTTCTAACGGTAACGGATTGGGTCTGGGCAGCCGGGGTTGCTGCTCGACCTTATCTTTCACGGCTGTTACCATTACCTGTCTCTCCTTGCCCATTTTCATACTTCACCCTCTATATTATACCCCGCCGACCTCTCCCGCCAAAAAATAACCCGCGCTGGTCATCCAGCGCGGTGCCGGGCCAGCTAGTGGAGGGGCCATGGGACCTCCGCCAACGACCGCCTGCCGATTATGCAGGTCATCTGCCGCGAGACCAGCGAACTGCGGCTCTGGGTGCTTGACCTCGCCGATCAGGAAGCCTGTCAGGCCGTGCTCCGCACGTTGCTGCCGCCGGAGGCCGTCCTGTACAGCGCTGAATGGTCGGGCTCCACCGGCTGGCCAGTGCACGAGACGGTGTGCCATTCCCAGCGCGAATGGGCGCGCGATGCCGATGGCGACGGGCGCCGTGAAGTGCATTCCACTACCTGTGAAGGCACCGGCGCCGGATTGCGGACCTTTTTGCGCCGGTTTCGCGGTGTCCATAAAGCCTTTCTCGCCTGCTACCTCGCTATCTATGAAGCGATCGTCAATGCGAAACACCGTACGGATGGCCTCATCCAGCGTATTTGCTTTCGCCCGCATCTGCACGCTAAGTTGAGATGAGCCGCACAGCACGACGGCATTTTCGAGAATCACCGTCACATGGGTGTGCATTGGGGATAAAAAACGTTACTATTGCTTGACAAAACGTATGAAGTTTACCACGAACAGAGATAGCAGGCAAATAACACTAGCACACGTGGGTCTAAGTTTCCCCATAGTTTGCTGTCCGCATCAATCGATTGAAAACCAGAAAAATCATGGGGTTATTTACGCCAATCTGTACTAGTATTACAACGAGACTTTACGGCGGCGAGCGCTCACGCGCAGCGCGGCGCTGCGCGTGAGACCGGGTCGCTCGATGATTGGCCTCCTGCCAGTACTTCAACACCTCCAACAGCCAGCGGGCATCCACCCGCGCTCGTGGGAGCACATGGGCGACCAGGAACTGGGCCTGGGGCAAAGTCAAGCACGGAGCGTTTTTTCAAACCGACCTTGCAGCCGCACCAGGAAGGCCAGCGCGAGGATCACGAAGGTCATATGATGATGCCAGCCGCGCCACGAGCGGACTCCATAGTCTCCTAACATTATATGCCTGGCCATAGTCGTGACAAGGCCTACCACCACACATTGGCTAGTTGTTAGTAGTATAGCCTCAAGATATGAGCAACCCAACCCACTTCAGGCCCAACGTGGGCTATGCCAGACAGCAGATTTCACCATTCACACGGATACTGTTGCACCCGTAGATACTGCTGAAGAACCAACCATACAAACAGCGGGTTATTCAGCAAGTAGCGCCGCCACAGGCGCTGTGGTTCGGTTAACAAACGAAAGAACCACTCCAGTCCGTTACGTTGCATCCAGAGAGGAGCCTGTGGCTTCAGGCCAGCGTGAAAGTCGAAGGCCGCGCCGACTCCTATGAGCACCGGGGCAGTTAACTTGCCTATATGTTCTGCCATCCAGCGTTCCTGCTTGGGGGTACTAAGGCCAACCCAGACGATATCTGGCTCGGTCTGGTTCATCATCTCGACGATCTCCTGGTCCTCGTCCATAGTAAGCTGGCGAAACGGTGGTGAAAACGTACCGACAATCTGCAGTGCCGGAAAGCGCTGCTGCAAGTTAGTTGAAAGACCTTCCAACACCTTGTCGCTGCTCCCGTACAGGTAATGGCGATAGCCGGAGAAACGTTCACAGGCCGCCAGCATCAAGTCGGGACCATAGACCCGGTCCGCTTGCCGGTGTCCATTGAATCGGCTGAGCCAGACCAGCGGCATACCGTCGGGTGTCACAAGCCCGGCCCGATTATGGATCTGGCGCAACGCCGGATCGCGCTGGCACTCCATAACGCCATGCACGCCCGAGACGCAGACATAGTGCTGCTCCTGCCGGGCGATCCAGCTATCGATTGTATCAAGTGCTAGAGCAATCGTAATCGGATGCACACCTACGCCGAGCACATTGACGCGTTCGGGGAGCATAGACAGTGATAAGTGACGAGTGATGAGCGATGAGTAGAACATCTAGTTTCTATATGTCCGGGAAACGACCGCATTTCCCGATAGATCTCTTGATTTGCACTACGTGATACTCGGATCTGCAGCGAGCGTGTTATCCGCAGTCGATACCAACTTCTGTCGTACCTGCTCCTCGATCCAGGTGTATGTGCGGGCCATACCTTCCTCCAGCGAGATTGACGGCTCCCAGCCAAGCACTTCTCGCAGTCGGGTGTTGTCTGAGTTGCGTCCACGTACGCCTTGTGGTCCTGGAATATGCTTCTGAACGATTCTGATGCCGGCAATCTCAGCCACCATCTCCGCCAAATCGTTGATCGTGATCAAACGGTCCTGCCCCAGGTTAAGTGGCTCAGCATAGTCCGAATGCATCAACCGCAGAATCCCTTCGGTGCAGTCATCGATGTAGCAAAAGGAACGTGTTTGCTCGCCGTCGCCCCAGATCTCGACCTCCGGGTTGCCCGTAAGTTTAGCGACAGCAACCTTCCGGCAGATCGCCGCGGGTGCCTTCTCGCGCCCGCCTTCCCAGGCTCCGAGGGGACCAAAGATATTGTGAAAGCGCACGATTCGCGTATCCATGCCGTATTCTTCGTGATAATACTGACAAATACGCTCGCTCACCAGTTTTTCCCAGCCGTAAGCGTCTTGTGGATCGGCGGGGTAGGCGTCATCCTCCTTTAAGGGAGCAACACTCGTCTCCGTTTGAAGATAGTTGGGGTAAATGCAAGCCGATGACGTGTAGAAGAAGCGCTGCGCTCCATTGATACGGGCAGCCTCTATGACATGGGTGCTGATCAGCAGATTGTTGTGCAGGATCTGGGCGTGGTTGTGGGAGATGAAGCCCATACCTCCCATATCGGCAGCAAGGTTGTAGACATGCTGCACATCTCGCGTCGCACGCAAGCAGTTCTCCCAGCGCCGCAGGTCAAGCAATTCAAACTCGTCTGCAGTAGTCGCAACAAATTCAGGATGTTTGACATCGACGCCTCGCACCCAGTAGCCCTCGGCCTTCAGTTTGTTGACCAGATGATGACCGATGAAACCGCCGGCGCCGGTGACTAGGATTTTCGTATCAGCCATAGAACACTCCTTCGATAGCAGTACCCAGGACATAGTACGTTATTCCAGAACTACGTTTTGAAAGGTGATTGGCGTGTGTTGTAGCGACGAAGATGCTACTTCCCACACACGGCCCATTTTGCATACCTCAATCCCGCCGGTAGTCATAGAACGGTTCCCGAAACAGGTAGAGAATGCGGTGCAAGAGATCCGCCAACGGTGAGAAATAGGCCAGATAGGCCAGAAACGGACTGTTAAATGCGAGATAGCCCGGGTAATCCGTCCATTCGCGTTTGAGGCGAAACTTCACTTTCTGAAACTCCGCCAGGCTACGATTCAACTCAATCTCGGAAAGTTCGGGTATACACCCCTGCTGCTTCAGATAGCGCAGGTGTCGCACACGCTCCAAACGTATCTGCATCAAATCGGTGACAACGGCGGCCGCGGTGCCAATATCATCGGTCAACAAGACCCAGTTGAGATCAACTGGCTCACCCTTCATCGGCCCATTCACATTCAGGCCATACTTGCCATCAACAATTGCAATGCGGGCCTTGATAGCCCGATTCACCTCAAGCAAGACATGCTGCAAAAACGGGTGTAACTTCAAACGATCAGTCGGCTCGGGAATACAGCCCCACTGGTTCTTGAAGCTCAGACTTACCCCCGTATTAGCATGCACTTTCGGCACCGGCATGGTGATCAACGCATCAATCTCATCGGTCAAGAGACGTGGAAGGTCGAGCCTGAAATCACGGCGCCGGTAGCAAAATCCGATCGTTTTTCGCTCGCCCTGGCTTAGATTGACAATCTCTACGTTATGTTTTTCGGCCAAATTGATAATACCGGTCTTGCGGTACACCTCGTCCATCGAGAAGCGGTTGTATCCCCCGGAGTCAGCATCGCCAAGGATGATGTGGGGCGTGTACTCCTTGACTGCTAGAACGGCGGCCTCAATCGCCTGCGGATTGGTCATCACGCCGGGGCGAAAATGGGGAAACGTCAGATTCGGCTTGATGAAGACCTTGCTATCCTTCGTGATCAGGTCACCGAATCGAATATACACCAGCCCCTGCCTCATCAGTGGCAGGTAATCACTGTCGCTGCCAAGATGCTCCAGGAACGCCCTAGGCATGGTGTACCTCCTTTCCGAGGAGGTGTTCAAAATACGAGGCCACGCTGTTTGCGGAACAGCGCCAGTTATAGCGCTGTTTAATCAGCATGCGAGCCTTCACACCCAGCTTGGCGTATGTTTCCGACTGTTCCGCCGCCGCAACAAGGTCGGCGGCAAATTTCCTCGGATCGTATGAGGAGATCAGCACATGCTCCTGGTGCCTGAAATCCGGTAGGCCGCGCAGTCCTTCGGATGTAGAAAGCACCAGCTTACCACGTGCGAAGAAATCCAGCGCTTTGTTTCGGGCTCCTCCGCAGACAGCCGCCTCGGAAAAGGGCAGGAGGCAGAGATCGGCATAGTCAATGTACGGCAACAGCTCTTCCACAAAACCGAGATACTTGACGTTCGAGCTACGCTCGACCTCACTTCTCTGCCATCCACCGCCAGCGATCATAATCTGCAATCGGGATTGTGCTGCGACCTTCTCTATCATCGCGGCTACTTCAAGAACAAAACGAACTGACAGTATATTCGGCATCATATTTTTCGGCGCAACCACAAGTACCGGGCTTATTCGCTCCGGATAGGGATTGCGTGGATGAGCGGCTTGTTCGATATACTCAGGCGGGGTGCCGTTCGGAATGACGTGAACGTTCCCATCAAGCACCCGATACCAGCGTGTCACCAGTTCCTTGAGTTCGGGCGAGGCCGCAATAATGGATTGCCCGCGCGAAGCAAGGTATCGCTGCGGGAAATACGCTTTCAGAAACAGTGCCAACGCTTTGAAGCGGTTCTGGTAGTGATTGAACATTGTCAGGTACTCGTGGGCGCTGGCCGCGTGAAAATCGAGAACCAGGCGGAAGCGCCCTGCCGGTTTGCCAGTAGAAGCGATAGAGGCGGCAATCCCGGGAAAGGTCTCGTGAGCATAAATGATGTCGGGGCAGTACTCCTCAATCGCCCGATTGATTGCGCGAATATAGGCAGGAATACTCTTGCCGCCGACCGAGATCGAGTTGCCGTATGCGACTCCCGCGCAATTATACCCCACCTGGAACACACTATGTGCTTCGGCCAGATACTGCCCGATGTAGTATGGCCGCGTCCATGCTCCGTAAGGATGAGCTGCGTCCATATTCGATACGATCAAGACACGCATACTCTGCTCGCTCCGGCGCTATCTCGGAAGTGTATCCAGCTATGCTTCTACGACACCCTGGAGCGCTGACAGGGTATCAAGCACGGTACGGTAGCGATTGTGCCATGAGTTGGCCAGGCCGAATGCAACAAACTGCGGCGCCAGGGCATCGTGGTTGTGCAGGCCCGTTTCAACGGCACCAATAAATCCGTCGCGATCGGTGTAGAACAACGTCGGTGAGACATAGGCCTGCATTTCGTGTAACGCAGGCGCAACCACCGGCAACCCGGCACTACTATACTCGAAGAGTTTGATCGGGCTGACAGAATGAGTCAGATCGGTTGCCTGAAACGGGATCAGCCCGATATCGGCGTTGTGCATATAGGCCGGTACATCATGCGGGTGGCGCTGCCCCAGGAGGTAGACATTGGGCAGGTTCTCGAAGCGGTGTTCGCGCGGTCCCTCGGCATGCGCCACAGGGCCGATCAAGACAAACGACCAGTCCGGTCGGGCCCGGGCAGCCGCTGCAATCAACTCGAAGTCGAACCAGTACGAGATCGCGCCGACATAGAGCAGGCGCGGATGCGGAATGGCCGCAAGATCGGCAGGTTCAGGCGCCACAATCTCGGTAAACCGCTCAACATCTGCGCCATTCGGCAGATAAACCACATTCGAACTCCAACGCCGGGCCTTCTCGACGAGCAGGCGCGACGTAGCGAAGACCACATCGGCCTGCTCACAGAGCTGCCGCTCAACCGTCTGGATCGATCCCGGCTCGCCTTTGAAATGCTGAACATCGTCGAACATACGATACGCCAGCACCTGGTGTTCGACCACATGCACAAGCGAGTAGAGGCGGGGCTGGGAGATCCACAACACGTCAACTGCAGGAAAGCGGATCTTGCGCAGTAGATCCGGCAGCGCCGGCCAGCACCAGCGCAGGCTCCGGCGTGCGATTGGCAGGCTCGACAGCACCGGCATATTGATATAGGGCAGGAGACTGAAGGGGGTGTAGGTATAGATATGCTCGGCCACCTGAGCCACGCCCCGCCGCCAATTCTGCAGATAGATCCGATCATACTCATTCCGACGAATGATCCGATTCACATTCAGAAAATTGGCGAGCCACAATACCTGCCAGTGATCGTTGGCAAACTGTTCGGCATAGCGATGCCCACCAACTTTCAGCGGCGTCTCCCAGGGATGAAACTCGGCAAAGACTATCGATCTTGCATCCCTCATAATGCCACGCTCGTCTGGTGTTTCAGAACAGATGCGACATGCAGTAACCCCAGCATCAGCCAGATCAACAACCCGGCCGTATCGAGCAAGACTGTGCTAATAACGGCACAGGCCAGAGCGGCAGCCAGCACCGCCAGGATTGCGTCTGGAAGGAAATAGAGTCTTCTATCGCCCGCGTATCTATGCTTAATTGCTAGAGCCAGGCGAACCGACTCGAGAATAATCAACAAAAAGAGACTCAGACCAATCACACCCAATTCTACACCCACTTCAAGGTAGGTATTATGGGGCGCGATGACCAGATCGCCATCGCGCGTAGCCCGGCTATAGCGTGTACTGCCGAGGCCATAGCCCAAAGGGTTGGATGCAATCAACTCAACTGAAGGCATCCAGACTTCTTGCATACGCCAGGCCACTGTATTGGCCTGGAACGGGTTGGCTAGTTCGACCAGGCGAATTGCTGCCAGATCACCACCCAGGGCATGTATAACATATTCACGGTTCAACTGCACAAACACGGCCAGCATAACCAGCACTGCCATCAGACCAGCCAGGATGGCTGGACGCACGAGCGCAGGACGGAAACGAAAGATCGCCAGAACCACCGACCCTACCAGAAACATGCCGAGTGGGGTACGCTCACGCGTAACGAAGAGCATGACGAAGAAGAGAATGACGGCTAACCAGCGCCACGCTTGCCACGAGAACCGGCGCGGCAACGGATTAAACCCCAGGATGAACAGCGCCAGAAACACCATCACATAGTAGAACTCATTCCCGCCACTAAAGGTCGAGAAGACCCGTAGTTGCCCGTCGTTATACCAACCACCTTGCCCTCCTCCAAGCGTAGCTGTTTTCTGCGCCAGGATGCTGGGGAAGGCTTCAATCCAGGCAAATTCGATATCCGGCAACCCTACCACATTCTGGTAGATTCCATAGGCTGCCGTTATGATCGTCAGTGTAAGCAGCAACTTGTGGAACTGCAACAGGTCGGCCAAACTCTTGATATACACACGGACAAGAAAATAGAGCAATACCGGTACAAACCTGAAGCGGATACCATACAGGCTCACAACAACTGACTGAGTCGGGTTCAAGGCCTGTAGAAGCGACCATGCCAGAAATAGCAAGATTAGTTTATCAAGCAGTCGCAGTCTGAACTTTCCCTGATGCTCAGAGAAATGGTTCAACAGAGCGATAGCACTCAATCCGGCCAGGGCGAATTGCGGATATGCATACAAGAACGAAAAGCCGATATCGCTGAAGGCAAAGGTAACCCGGTTTAGATAGCCATTGATGAAGCTCAGCACCAGAAAGAGTCCCATGCCGTAGTTGAAATTACGGAACGCTACATACATATTCACCCCAAGCAGGAGGGCGAACAGGACGATATTGCTATTGAAGCCAACCAACCAGGCAGCAGTGAATACAACAACAACTAGACCGGCAACACCAAACAAGAGCCAGCGGAAATCTCTGGGAACAAGGCCAATACGTAATGAAATGCCTGGGATCTGGCTCAGGTCGGTCTTCATACGGCAGCCTCAAATCTGATTTGCGACACAATTGTGATAGGGAGACACCCGGCAAACTCGTCTACGATATGGGTGTGCTGCGCCTGCAAGCCGTAGCCCGGTGACATACTCTCTTCCTGGACATACCGGTACCGGCTGTACAGCGGCGATTCGACAGTGACATCGATGACTGGTTCCTTGATTGGCGAAGAATCCCCTCGCTGCATTGGCACGTGCCAATGCAGTTGGAGGGAGTGCTTGCCATTGCCGAGCATTGTATCTTCGATCCGCAATGTCGCGTTGCGTTTATCGAACCGGATCAGGCGTCGGTGCACCACCGGTGATGAGAGCCGAGTATAGCCATCGTGTTCCGCTTCAAAGCAGATCGCGTCCGGTTCGTCTTGCCAGCGCAATACCCGCACTTTGCAGGTCTGGGGCAGCAGGAAGAGTTCTCTAGGATTAAGGGGCAGTTGCTCCTGACCATCGACGGTCACGGTGTTGTGGAACGCGGTTGAACGGAAGCGATTGCGCTGCGCATAGTCGGCAGTATAAATGTACGTACCCGGATCGACCAGCCAGACCCGGCCGTAGGCATACCACTCGAAACTCAACTTATCGTTGTGGTTGTGCCCACCCCGCCCACTCTGGCCGGTGTCATTCACACTGATGGCAAGATGCTGATCATTATGGCGCATAATATAGAGACCACTGTCCGGGAATGCCTTCGATGCAAACTGCAAAGGAATAGGGCATTCATGGATTGCCTGTCTCATCGCTAGCGCCGGTTGCCCCAACAGCCAGAGCGCCTCTTCCCACTGATCGCCGGCAGCGTGGGCGAAGTCTTCGCGCTGAAAGACAACCGCGCCGATCGCCAGCAGATAACGAAAATCGTTCCATTCCCGTTCTGGCGTACTCCAGACCTTTAGACGATGGATGCGCCCGTTGTCGTTATCGCCGATGAGCGGAACTGTCCCATCAGGTCTGGTGAGATGCATCACGAATTCGATCATTTTCTCCAGGCATTCCATAAACGAAGCGCTAAACTGATGGCCATTCAACCGTGCCAGGATAGTTGCTGAAAGGAACATTTCGGTGACCAGGCGGTGGTAACTGGTGGAAGCCTCGAAATCCACCCCGTCCGGATAGACCTGTTTGAACATCTCTCGTTCTAATTCACGAAGACCGAACTCGCGCCAGCGCCGGGCCTCCTTGAATTCTGGGCAGAGTATGCCGAGGTAGATCAGACCGACTATATCTGCAAGATAATGATTTCCGGTAAAATCAGCCTGATTCTCCAGATTGCGGAAGATATGCCGGCCATGCGCCAGGAGACTCTTGAAGAATGTCAGCACGAACGCGTTGGTTAGCGCCCTGGCATCTTTGAAGAAATAATATCCCCACAACCAGTTGACTGCTCGGATCGCCACATCCATAGTGCAGGTCCAATTTACGCCGAACTGGGGCGGATTCTGCTCGATCCAATCTGACACCTGCGCTACGAATTCTTCGGCGTACTTCTCATCATTAGAGAACCAGTACGCCTGTCCCAACCAGGCAAGGTGTTGGAAGCGACTCAACTCCCAGGGGACTTTGATATCATAGCCACCAGGGTATGACGCCGAACGGACAGTCGCATAGTATTGCCGAGGATTAAAGCGATAACCAGTCTTGAAGTCCAGGTGCCAGTCGATCTGCTGACCAAGGTTCGCCGGGCCAGATCCGAGCAGATCGAAGGTATGGGCACACACTTGATCGGCAGCGGCAATCATTGGAACGTCGATCTGTACACACACAGCACGCAAGCTGTCAACAATCTGGTTATGCCTATCAGGTTCAACAAAAAAAACAGGAGCCTGTCGAGATTTCAGGTCGCGCAACAGGGTATAGTCATCAGATACCGGAATAGCCAGCGCTTGCCGCAACGCAGATCCACTGATCTCTGTCCCACAGACCCGCGCATGTACTCGTCCCAGATAACGCAGGAATGCGCCGTGCAACTTACGAGGCCCTCGCCGAATGATCCGGATCATAACGAGTATGAATGCTTTGGCACGGCTCTGCACACTCACACCTTCGATGAACTGGCGCGGATCCGATTGTTCCTGGCAAGATCCTTGAGAAGTGTTGCAAGCCGTAACGAAGCTGCCCCATCAGCATTGTGAGCCCATTCCTCAACAAAGGTCTTGCGTGCAGCAGCCATTTGTTGCCTTGCATCATCATCATACAAAACTATATGTAGGGCTTGCGCAAAATCACCGATAGTATCAACACGTGGGCCAATACGATACTTCCCAAACTCGAACATATCTGGTTTAGCACTAAAATTGACCATGATCACCGCTTTACCGGCAATTGCCGCTTCCAGCAATGTACTGGAACCCTTAGCAACAATCACATCGCTAGCAGCAATGAGCATAGTTGTATCACACTTCTGTAACACCAGCGAACACCAATCAACACCCATTTTGGATTGCAATTTACGATACAAATTCACATCATCATACTGATGCACCTTAATCACCAGAAACACGTCCTCAAGCTTCTTGATTTCTTGAAGCAAATACCTGGCAGTTTCAACCTGCTCTTGTGGTGTCTGATACAGCTCCATCCAGGGGTTGCCAGTCATATAGACAACAATCTTCTTCATTGGATCAAGATTATGCTCTCTTGCGAACTGACGCACCAACTCAAGATCAATATTGAACAAGCGATCATATCCTGGATAGCCAGTCACGGCAATACGCTCAGGAGGATAATTCCAGCTTTGCAAAAGATCACGCATGTAGCTCCCCCACACGGCGATTCTATTCGGAAAAAGGCGTCCTCCCCGTTCACAACCTGTTGAACCTTTCTCTTCATACTGGTAGTAGCGCAACAAGACTGCCGGGAAACGGCTCCAGGTGCCATGCTCCATCTCGATAAGCGGCACACGTTCCAACTGGCAAGCATCGATCATTGCCGTATCATACCGATTCACCAGAACTACATCAGGCCGCAGTTGCAGCAAGGCTTCTCTGAATACCTCCGTTTGGCGCCACTGCACAACCGCGTTATGCAAGAAGGCAATTTCAAACTGCTTATGCAACAACGGAAATAAGTCTATTCCATCGAATATAAGCGAGCCTCGGAAATCGGCATCTCCTAGCAACCATTCCCATATTCTCCGCATCCTATATCGCACAGGAATACTTTTTAGAACACAGACAAATCTCTTGAATGCCTCAATTGGAACATAATCTCTATCACGAGCAGCAACACACTTGATATCCTCCAACACGGGTCTTGAACCTACACCAGGTATATTGAGCTGTAATTCGATTGTCTGAACTGTTTCATCTTGCAGTAACATCTCATGAAGACCAGCATAATACGAGTCCCCAGAACGCAAACGGCCACTACGGTGGTCAATGAAAGAACGTATTGCATTCCCTTGTTCAGAAACAAGCAATACGCGAACTACGCCAGCTCCAGTGGAATCAGTATACCGTTGATGCTTGGCGCTCCACCAATAAAGCAGGCTACGCCAGTATCGTTGGATTTGGAGGCGTAGCGACCAAATCCAGTGCAGCGAACCCGTCTTCACCTTTAACGAAAGAAAACTCCTCCACAACGAGGCATACCGACCCGCAGCAACAGAATGAATTACGACGCCCATCTCAGAAAGAATATGAGTCACAACCCGTGTACGTATATCTCCTCGATCAACAACATACACTGCACAGGGTGCTTCCCGATCAATAATCCGCCGAATGAGTGTCGCAACCTTCACAATATCGTAGAACCCACTCGTCTCGTTATAGTACAATAGCCCTTCTAGGTGCCACCAGAGTGAAAAATCATGCAAACGAAGCCAATCAATGATCGACCGACCAAGAAATCTGCGATAAGGCCAGGCTTTTATCAAATCGACTGAACTTCTGGCGATATACTCCCAATCAGCTTTGGACAGATACGTATGAGCTTCCAGGTAGTTTGGCTCCTGCATACGAGGTTCAAGCCCTACATGATACGAGAAATCAATAATTCTCTTTGCAGCAGAGCGCGAAACATGCCTGGATAACTCTTCTATGTCTTCGTCGCAAAAGATAAAGAAGAGAATTGGCGACATATCATGAAACGTACTTATCTTCATTATTACTCACATACCCATCGGATACCCAAGACCTCGACAGGAATTTGACGCCAGTTCTTTCGCAATCGTTTCGGCACATATGATAAACTGGTCAGCAGGTTCAGAATCTGGCATACCAGTTAGAATAAGCCCCTAAGAACAGGATTCCGACACGCGAAACGATCCGACCAATGATGCGTAATCATGACCTAGTTCTAACTCTGCGGTACAAACCTCGAATAAATCCAAATAGGCCCACTGTCTTCAATATATTCATAACCACAGACTTCAGCGAATCCCTTACCTTATAGGGGGGGAGCGGGCAAATCCTCCTAAACCGTTCAACTTTTTGAAGATACTCTATGACGCTCAAATACTCATCCTTTATCCCGCCAAGCAAACCCTTATTCTTCGCCTTCCCGAAAACACTATTGACTTTCTGGTTACCTGACAAGAGCTCAAAATCATTCTTACTAAGCAAATTAGCAAGGCTTGTCAACGTGAAATGATAAGTATGGGCATTCTGTAAGATCCGAAGAAAATCCATCTCATAGCTGCTCATAAGATTCTTGATCCCGGGAACCTCTATATACAACAAACCTTCATCCCTCAAGGTATCATACACTTTCTGCAACTCTTCATTAGGTACCAGTATATGTTCAAGAACATGAGAATAGATAATCAGATCCGGCGACTCATCAAGCTCGAGGGTATGTATGGTACCAAGAGACAAATCCAAATCATATTGACTACGTCCATACTCGATGTATGCCTCACCCAGATCGATACCTTTCACGCGACATCCTTGTTGCTTGAAGTAATATAGGATACCGCCTGCGCCACATCCAACTTCCAACACACACCCATTCTCAAATACGCCCAGGAACCCCTTATCCTTCAAATATTCAAATATACGGCGACCTTTCTCGTATTGGATCTGAAAGAACTCACTCGTAGGGTTTTCACTACCGACATACAGCTTGCGGTACTCGATATTGTAAAACTCGTTGTAAGCAACCTGATTCATTCGCGGGTTTGTCTGTATCAAACCACAGTCTCTACAAACAACTACAGGAAAATACAAACCATATCTATCCTTTTTTGACAACAACTCAAAGTCAACCCCATCACACACAAGACATGACACCGTTTCAAACTCATACACACCACTCTCTACTTTTTGTTCGATCTGTTGTTTCATCCTCAATTGAAGTTCGTTGAGCTTCAGCAGAGGTTTACCATCGTTGTCATAACGCAGACTAATCATATGCATTGTACCTCCTAATAGTTATTCGGCAGCGCTTTCGGCAATTTTCTTGATGGATCAACTCTCGGAATGAGGTTCTTTCAACAAGTGCTCAGTGTACCGGAAACGAACATACACGATCACCACAAATACGAGAAGCAAAGAAACACGTCCGGCAAATGACATGACATTCGTTTGCGTATACCCATTCAGGCTTTCCCACACGGCCACGACAAAGATATACAGCGTGATGAACACACAGCCAGTGCAACGGAGATCTATCTTCCAGACTTGACTAGCAGCCAAAGCGGTCAACAGAAATGTCAGTGTTGTCGAAATCAAAAGACTCCAGGCAGTACCCAATGAACCAAACCGAGGCACAAACAGCAGATTTAACCCTATACTTATGACGGCACCAGCACCAGTCAACCAGGGCACCACATTTGTCCGTTTGAAGAAGAACAGAGGATTTACCGCTAGAAGGTAGTAGCCATTCATCAAGAAACCGAACAGTATGAGAGGAACAATCCGTGCAGCGGAGTAATACTCTGGAGGAGCGAGGAATTGTAATACCTCGCCCCCAAAGAGGATGCCAATCAGGCAAATCAAACCAAAGACCATAACATAGAGTTCCACAATCCGTCTAAACTGTCTTTCAGAATATAAAGCGTTCTTCATGATATCAAAATAATATGGAACGTATGCCTGATTTGTACTAAGCACGAGAACCTGCATCACAAAACCCAAATTGAACCCCAGTGTATAGATCCCAACTTCTTCCAGTGTCGTGTAGCTCTCCAGTATCAAACGATCGAGCGCGGTCTTCACCCATTGAGCAATCAGATGTGGAGCCAGGGGCAAACCATAGATCAGGCTGACACGTACAAAATACCAGTCGAACTGAAATGAAACAAATTCTCTAAGCAATAATATGGAGAATGCTGCAGTAGTTATTGAGCCTAGCATTAAGCCCAGTAACTGACCAGTCGCACCCAGACGAGCAAAAGCCACGAAATAGATTGTCGCAACCGTAGCAATGATAAAACCACCGATTTGAGTCACCACAAATCGCACTGGTTGCTGACGAACACGATACAGATTCAGCCCATATTGCGTAATGATACTCCCCCAAACAGTCCATATCATAAGCTGCGCATAGGGCGTGAAAGACACCTGCCGGAAGATCAGGTTCCAAAGCGACTCTCCCCAAAGAAATAGTCCCAGACTGAAAGTGGTTGCAGTAAGTGTCAAAAAAAGAAATGTCGAAGAAATAAACCTCCGTAATTGCTCTTCGTCGTTGTAATACTCATAGTAGTATCGCAGGATTGCAGAATGAATACCCAATGCCAATACAATAGTTAAAACCTGATTCACACTTTGAACAATTCCTGTAATCCCAAAATCTCCCGGAGACAAGTAATAGGTATAGAGAGGTATTAAGAGAAATGCAGCAGCTTTCTGAAGGGTGTTTCCCAGAATATAGACAGCAGCGCCGCCCAGAAAATCGTGCTCTCGAAAAGCACGCAGAACACGTCGAACTTGTATCAATGTATAACCTACAGACAATCTGCATGTACCACGATGCCACCAAAGGATCTTGCACTAACCACGCTAAGCATGTTGAGCAAAGCGAGGTATCACTGTCTATCAAGTTACGCCCCTGAATCCATATCTACTCCGCTCAGGATCAGGGGCATCCGATATTTCGTTCGATCTCCATCCAAGATTGTAGAAACCGTTTATTGGCGGCGCAAGCAATTTCTGGCCTTCAGCCGCGGAGCACGATGTGCTGTTCTTTCCAACAATGGATACGGAAAGGCATCATGGTAGGCTTGACCAACTGCTTGCGTCAGCAGGTACGCACAAACGTAAAGGAACTTCCCCCTGCGGAGACCACAGCGGGTGTGCGGGCCGCCCCAGGTGTGAAGATTGCCTAAGTCGGTGGGCCTAAACAGGGCATGGTTTGAACGATGGGTAGGCACTAAAGGCTCCCTATTGACCGTATAGAGCCATTACGTGATACCGACATGCAATGAATACCAGAACAGCGCCCAGCTACAACCCTCCCAAGCGGCCCAGGCGATTGATTGCTTCGACAAATCCAGCACCATTGTGTAAATGACCACTCCAGATCTCAGGTACCCAGGTGAAGTCTTCTCGGGCCAGTAGTGTCAGAAGATCATCCCACTGTACCACCCCCTCACCTATCTGCAATCCTTCACCATCAATACCACTCGCATCGGCTAAATGCAGGTGCCGTACCAACGGTAGGCAGATCCGCACAAACTCTCGTAGATCGCGCTCATAGATATTACAATAGAGTTGTGCATGTGAGATGTCGAGAGTCATACCGGTACCAGTCTCCTGACAAAATTCGATCATCTCTTCAGGGCGAATAAAGACATTCTGGAACCACTGGCCGCCAAGATACCATGGTCGCGGCGGTAAATTCTCCGGTAGTAGCACAGTTCCTTTGGCATCAAATTGCTTGAAAGCATCCACAGCGCGCTGCAGAAGTTTAGCGCGATCACGTATCGGTTCATCCATACTCATACCGCCAACATGGATAACCACTCCAACCGGGCCAGCAAAGTGCTGACGAAGCGTCACAGCCTTGTCGATCGTACGCTGGATCAACGCGATCGATCGCTCACGTACTTCATCATCCATCGAGCAGAGATCAAGCAGACGGCTATCGGAAAACTCCGGGGCATGAATGAACAACTGCTGGAGATATGGTTTCAGCGGCGGCTCGAATAGATGATCGACATCAGACTCGCTGAAGTGAAGTTCAACAAGTTGAGGTTTTTTTTCAAGGATGTCAGCTAGATCGTGGAAACGTGCTTTGAGGCCCCAGGGACGGTGCAAATTCTCAGTCACAATGACGGCGCCAACGCCCACCTTCAAATCACCTTCAGTGAAATACTCATCACCTGCAACATCACGCTCGAGAACTGTTCCAATCAATTCATCGAGACGTTGGGGAGACAGGCCCTTTCCAGGCCCCTTCACCGCAACCATATCTCGCGTCACAATGGTGCCTTTACTAAGAGGGCACGCAGCTACCAGGCTTTTCCGCAATACCTGTCGATTAAGCATCTCCATAGTAGAAAGGTGCTTCTCTCGGCCCCCCATCGCCAGTTCAACATTCCGAATATCGCGTACCAATCGCTGAATACCACCTGGCTCCAGGCTGGCAGGATGGTCAGGGCCAGGTAGGGTTCGATCCAGGGTGATGTGCTTCTCAATAATACAGGCGCCCATCGCCAATGCAGCGACTGGAACCGCAATACCACGCTCATGGCCGCTGTACCCCACAGGCACATTAAATTGGGCTAGAGTTTCGATCATACGCAGGTTGAGGCTCTCAAACGGCGCAGGATAGGTACTAACACAATGCAGAAGAGCGAAACTTGCTTCTTGCTCCTTCAAGAATGCAACACTACGCTCGACCTCAGATAGTGTTGCCATTCCAGTCGATAGGATCAACGGCCTTCCCGTCCTAACAATACTATCAAGCATCGGAGTATTCACCAGATCGGCTGATGCAACCTTATAGGCCAGCACACCCAATGATTCGAGGAAGGCCAGGCTGGTTTCATCCCAGGGAGTACACATAAAGCGAATCCCACGTCCATCGCAATGGGCCTTTATCTTCACAAAATCATCATCAGTCAACTCTGTCTGCTTCAAGATCGGCAACATATACTGAAAAGCCCACTCAGCAGAGTTAGGATCATTCAGAAGGCCAGTTGGATAGAGCTGTTTTAGATCGCGCTTTTGAAATTTCACGGCGTCCGCACCGGCATCTGCAGCCACATCAACAAGCTTCAGCGCCATATCCAGGCTGCCATTGTGGTTAACTCCAGCCTCGGCTATAATAAAACATGGTTCGTTCGTGCCGATACGTCGTTCACCAATGGTAATACTCTGACTTACTTGGTTCATAGGTTTCCTGTACCTTGCTGCCTCATTCCGCGACGAGTCATGAGCCACTCACATAACTCAAATTCGTCGTAGGTGTCGATATCAACAGAAGACCACTCATCCATCTCATAGAGTGTTATCTTGCCACCCAATCGATTGTTGAACTGTCGCAATACCCAGGGCCGAAACAGATAGATCGAACCGTTTTCCCAGAACTCCGGTGCACGATCTTGGCGTCGCGATCGTTGGCGATAGTCCCAATTTGCCGACTCTGGTTGACCATCCTCTCCGATACGCCAGAGAAAACGATGCGACGGTGCAACTGAGCAGAGCGAGTCCGCACCGGTGGCGTAAAACTGCTGAATAGCACGTGTAATATCGTCTGGTCGCCGCAATGGAGATGTACACTGGAGAAACAAAACCAGATCGATCTGGACATTGTGCAACATCCACTGATCGAGCGCGTGTATAAGAACTGACTCCGAACTTGCCCAATCATCGCTGATTTCAGGGGGACGCCAGATAACTTCCGCACCATAAACACGTGCTACTGAACCGATTGCTGGATCGTCAGTTGAGACATACACTGCTACAACAGGTTCGGCAGCAAGAGCCTGTTCAATACTGTATGCAAGCAACGGTTTACCGGCTAGAGGAAGAATGTTCTTTCCCGGTAAACCTTTGGATCCACCCCGAGCGGGTATGATAGCGAGAATGTCTTCTGGCATAACGCTCTTAGCACAAATCTTCTCAAGAATAGCGGCGAAGCAGGATCAAGACACGCGTGAGCAAAAAAGGGCCATTATACGGACTCAATGCTCAATTATGATTGCCCCTTCCCACTGCACACTGTATATCCTTAAATGACCAACTCTACAGTATTCCCGAGGGTGGCCAGGCACTTCCCCAATGAATTCGGCGTGCTCCCGAAAATACGCATCCAGCGCCGCCTTGAACTCAGCCAGCTCCGGACGAGTCATCCGAAAATCATTGTGAATGAAGATATCTGGCTGAACTGCCTTGATATCCTCAAAATCCCTGAAACCCCAACGGTAGTATGTATAGTCAGGTAAACCAATCCAGAATGTGTAACGCCCCATGACCGACACACCAGGCCCCGGCAGGATATCGCGCACCTTTGACATGACTCGCGCAAAATCACAGTCTCGATACTTGTCGAAGTATGAATACCACACTCTAGCATTGATACCGGTAAATGCCAGAACCAGAACGGTGCTCAACACCCAGAAACCAGCCACATACTCCTGAAGATATCGCCTGAATCTCTGATGCAATTCTACAAGTAGAATCCCAAGCAGAACACTAAAGAACGGAAGAACCACTCCCAGATACAGATTAGTCTTGTTCGGTGAAGGCCACGCCAACAATAATAGGTAAATCCCGATGACCAACAGCAGCGATTTCACAACTCTATTACGCCACAGAAAAGAAGATGCGAGGATTATAAAGTAGACCACCTGAAAGAACAGGGAGCCCCCAGGCACAAAACGAAAATCATGAAAAAAAGCATGATATCGTTCAGTTTCAGCATCAAGGTAGTCTCCAATGGTTGTAAAACTCCCAACTCTTCCAATAACAGCTATCTGGGTTCGAAAATAATAAAACCCACTACTGAAATCCTGGATAATGACATAGAGTATGTACGGTAGACACGCGATCAACACGCCTAGCCCGAATAGACCGGCACCTTTGACATCCAACACACCTACCGGCAATCGCGCTATCAGAAACAACGCCAAGAAGGTGATAACACCAAAAAAGCCATTGTAGTGCGACATTGCAGCAAGCCCAAGCAATACTCCAATTAGCAACGCCAGAACCGGCCCAGGCTTTTCCCAGTACTTCAGAAAGACATACATACCAAGGATCGTTAGGAATATGACCGCCGATTCTGGTCTCGTCTGTCTCGAGATCAGGATAAAAAGTGGTTGAGTTAAGAGAAATAGTGCAGCTACAAACGAAGCAACTCGATTTTTCGTAATCTTTAGCGTAAGAACATAGGTACTTGTAACAGTCAGAGCACCGAGTACGACTGACACAAGTCGAGCCTGCAGCAACCCGAACCCAAAGGCCTTGAATGAATCGGTCACGAGTAATAAGTAGAGTGGGGGCTGAAAAAATGTCATGCGATCAGGCGCAGAGTCAAGCCATCGACTCGCTGCACCTGCCATTGGATCAGAACCCCAGACTCCTCTTGTGAGTAAGCTGTGTCCCGGAGCCATAAAATACGCATCATCGACCCAGGGTGGGGGGTAATCGATCAGCCGCGGAAGGGTCAATAGAAAGTACA
Organism: Chloroflexaceae bacterium; assembly: GCA_028282325.1. Lineage (GTDB taxonomy): Bacteria > Chloroflexota > Chloroflexia > Chloroflexales > Chloroflexaceae > JANQID01. Next base: position 33,351 of record JANQID010000073.1, read on the forward strand.
GACTGAGTAAGGATACGATGAGGCCAAGATTCAGGGGCGCTTGCAGACTAGAACTTCGTTCAGTCTTATTCATTGTTCGCCCCATTATGAACAACCAGACTCACGTACGTAACGGAATGCATCGATTCTAAGGAGATCGGAATCTCCCCGGAGTCCCTCAGTGACTCTCCAAACGCCCGCAACTCCGCCAAATGTCCCTTATCCTGCGTTCGTGACTCCCAACCCTCCACCGATGTACCATAGACCCGTAAAGATCGATAGTCGTCGATCACCAGCACCTTGCCGTCGGCGTAGATCTCGACATACTCTTTGGGCAGATCGGAAGCGCCGAGTGCGGTGTAGATCAGCGTGGCCACTGAACCATCGTCGTAGCGTAGCGTTGCCGAGAGGTTGTCGGACGGCAAGATATGCTCAACCCGCGCTCCAATCGCCATCGAGGTTACATCCTTCACACGTGCCGGGCCGATCAGGTATTGGAAGAGGTCGAACATATGACAGGCCTCGCCGATGATTCGCCCGCCGCCTTCCTCGATCTGGGTCCAATGATCGGCAGGCAGATACCCGGCGTTAACTCGGTAGAGGATCACAAGCGGGCTTCGGCGTCCTTCCAGAATTGCTCTGGCTCGTTGCGCTGCATATGAGAAGCGCCGATTGAAACCAACTATGAACGGAACCTGCGTCTCATACAGCACAGCGGTCAAGTCCTCTAGCTCGGCCTGATTCAGCGCCATCGGTTTTTCGAGAAAGATCGCCTTCCCGGCGCGAGCAGCCTTGATTGCCATCGGTGCGTGCAGGTTATGACGGGTGCAGATCAGCACCATATCAACCGTTTCGTCGGCAAGAACATCGTCGTAGTTTGTTGTGGCATAGTCGGCCTCAAAGAGATCGGCCGTAATTTTGGCGTTACTGCCTCGTCCGCTCACGACCGCACGAAGATAGTAGCGATCAGAGAGTTTCTTCAGATTGGGTAGATGGACCGCACGGGCGAAGTTTCCACCGCCAACCAACGCCACCTGGATTTTGTCCGAGCGCTTGAACGACCGAAGGGGCGTCATTGTCGCCAGTTTGGCGTCCGAGTTACCTGATGCAAGCTCGTAGGAAAGCAACACACCCAGTGGTTTCTCGACATCCGTTCGCAGCGCCTCATACGCTTGCGGCGCTTCGTCGATTGTATATTCGCGTTGGATGATCGCCTTGACATTCACCTGAGCCGCAGCGATCAGCCGCAGATATTCCTGCATGTTGCGGTTTTCGGTCCAACGCACGTACGCATAGGGATAATCCACACCCTGCTCTTCATAGCGCTTATCATAGCGCCCGGGACCATAGGAGCAAGAGATCAGGAAATCCAACTCCTTCTCGTAGAACGGGGATCGCTTCAGTCCTAATCCCACTGCGCCGACTACAACGACACGCCCTTTCTTACGGGTGATTTCCATCGCCTGCTGGACAATAGCATCACTGTTCGACGCCGCCGTGATGATGGCGCTATCCACGCCGTGGTCACCGGTCAGATGGCGGATTTGGTTGTTTATATACGTCTGACCAGCAACAAAACCATACTGCATCCCCAGTTGTTGTGCCAACTGTACCCGCTGTGGATCCAGATCAAATCCAACTACTTGGCACCCGGCGGCTTTGAGCAACTGGACCGTCAACTGTCCCAACAATCCGAGACCAATAACAGCAACAATCTCACCAAGCTGGGGCGCAGTTCGGCGCACGCCTTGGATTGCAATGCTGCCCAGAGTCACGGAGGCGGCGTCGCGCAGATCGCAACCCTCAGGAACCGTAACCACCAGGTTGCGTGGCGCCAGAACCATCTCAGCGTGATTGGCCAGGCCTGCTCCGGCACAGGCTACGCGGTCGCCGGGACGAATATCCGTCACACCTGCACCAACCTGGAGGACGATGCCGGAACAGGAATAGCCGGTCGGTCGCGCCTCCTCAGCCTTCTCCCGTACTTTGGCGATGGTCTTGTGAATACCCTGGCTGCGGAGATGATCAACCACTTTCTGGATCTTCTCCGGTTGCTCGAAAGCCCGCTTGACCAGCGATTTACCCGACTGTTCAACGCCGGATAGCTCAGTGCCCGTGCTGATCAGAGAATAGGCCACTTCAACTAAAACACTGTCTTTGTCAAGCAACGGCGCCGGCACCTGATCCACGATCACGCTGCCGCTTTTGATGAAAACTTGCCTCATGAGATTACCATTTGGCTAATTACGTTGATCAGGCGTTCAGCCGCTTGACCATCCCATAGCTCTGGCACATTTCCGCTCTTGTTACTTCCTTGCAGTATCTTCAGTGTTTCGCTCAGAATATTCCCTGGATCGTTTCCCGCAATTTTGTTCGTCCCCTGGGTTACCATTACTGGGCGTTCAGTATTTTCGCGTAATGTTAGACAGGGTACGCCCAGGATGGTCGTCTCTTCTTGAATACCGCCTGAGTCGGTTAGCATCAGCCGTGCGTTGGTCATCAGATTCAGGAACGCCAGGTAGCCTAAAGGATCAATTATCCGCAAATTAGGCATAGCCGCTAACTGATCTTTAAAACCAAACTCGGCAATCCGTTTCATAGTACGGGGATGAGCGGGAAAAATTATAGGCAAGTGAGACTGAATCTCTGCTAAAGCATACAGAATGCCTGCCAGCGTTTCCGGCGTATCTACGTTTGGAGGTCGGTGGAGCGTCAGGAGAGCATAGCCTGACGCTTCCAGTTGGTACTCCTTCAATGTATTCAGTACCAGCGCCTGCTCCTTGTGTCGTAGCAGCGTGTCGATCATCACATTGCCCACAAAGTGGATTTTTGCCTCATCCACGCCCTCACGCAGGAGATTCTCATTCGCGTCTCGTTCGGTGGTGAAAAGCAATTCAGCGATCTGGTCGGTAACCACGCGGTTGATCTCTTCCGGCATACGACGGTCAAAGGAGCGCAGCCCCGCTTCGACATGAGCTACCGGCACATGCAGCTTGCTTGCCACCAACGTGCAAGCCAGGGTCGAATTCACATCACCTACGACCAGCACGAGGTCGGGCTGCTCTTTTATAAGCGTCGATTCGAAAGCAATCATTGTAGTGTTGTCCGGTATGCACGAGTACTTGCTCGAAGCGATCCGTATACCGCGCCATCTCAGCCATGATGGGAGCGATCTTCATAAAGTTAGGCCGCGCGCCAACGATATGGAGGATTTTCACCTTCATGTTCCTGGTGATTTGCAAGCATTGACAATGCTATTTGCCAGAATTCGCGTTTCTCTGAAACCGAATCCAATCGATAATTGCGTCTCCGTCAACTCCCTTAGCTAGCTGCGTATACTGGAGATCTATAATATGGAAACCAGCAGATAAATGCACTGTGGCTGTAAAATCTTGCCAGTTCGGGGTCAGTGAAAACAGTGCAATTGGTGAGAAGTTTTTTTCAATATGCAATTGCCCTGGCCCTGATATGCTATGCTTCGCGCGAACGGTGATTTGATAGGTCGCTTCATGTTGTACATGTACGAATGCTACGGCAGGCCCTCCCCACCAAAGAACTCCCACCGATGGATTACGAGAGGGATGGTCTATCAGCCGGTCACCGTAGTTAATATCCCAGTATGAGTCGGCCAGCATCCATTTCAGTTTCTCGGCCTCAATCTGCGCACTTTCGATTAAATCGTAAACAGGAACTGCTGTTGAGTTCATCAATGATTGCGGCAATGTATGATCTGTCATTATGGCAGCTATAGCCCATCGGAAGAGTTCTGAGGACTGAAATGCTCCTTCCATTGTTTCGCCGCGTTTGTACAGTCTCATTGCCCTGTCATACTGCTGTTGTGCGAAAGCTCTATTACCTTCCCTGATGAGGTCTTGCGCCGTTACACCAGCGCGACGCCATTCCTCTATCGCATACAACTCGGGCTGCAACTTTTCCAGCGACGCGATCCGCGAATCTACCACTTGCGGCTTGCCCCAGCCGACTAAGTCGCCGCTGATGTCGGACATAGAGCCGGGCGTAGCGACCAGGGTTAGCGCTATCTCTTTTCCAGACCAGGGGGTCAGGTCAACCGTTCGCTTATGCCAGCCCTCAGAAGCCATCGCTTGGTCCATACGCTCCAAAAAGATACTCTCACCATTCACCTGTACCTCAAAGACCACGTTGTCGCCGGGCAAGTTGTGCAATTGTGGATCTATGCTCATACCAAAGCGAAGGATGGTTGGCTCTGGCGGCAATGAGATAGTGTAGCTTACCCAGGATGGCATATGCATAAGCAGCGCTGGTTGGTTGTCAAAGTCAGGTGGCAAGCTAAGGGTTGTGGCAGTTACATAACCATGCTCAGTGGGATCATTAGACCGAACATGGTATGTGCTCACAGAACCATCAAGCGCCGTCACCGTTGCTTCTGACAAGGCCAAAACCAGATCGGCAGCATTCATTGCGTGTATATCAGCATCAACGGCTTCATATACCTGGGCTAGTTCGATATGGCCGGATAGACTGTCGGGCTGTAGTTCAGTGTAACGTTTCAGAGCTTGTATGGCCCCCAGCCAGTTGCCTTGGGCCTGGTAGGCCTTGCCCATCAGACGGTAGGCATAAGCATTGTGGACGTCCCATTCGAGGGCTGTCTGTAAATGTTCGAGAGCTAGAGAAGGATTATAGGTCAGGCGATTTTTGTCGTCAAGCGCTTTGCCTCCGGCTTGAAGATAGTAGGCGCTTATCAAATGCGGAAGGATCAGGATAGATAGCATAACGCCGGCCAGCGCAACTAGCGCCCGGATGGCGAGGCGGCGTTTGAATGTCGCTATCCCTTTTGAATTGTTTGCCGCCATGGGAACATCTTCGATAGATTGATGTGAATTGCATCAAGGTATTTATGGATCAGCTCAATCGCCTGGAATTGTTTGCGATAAATGGGCCGCTCTGTAGCGGCAGTGTAAAACTATATTAAGGTGTCGTGCCGGTTCACTCCAAAGTTTGCATATTATAACACACCCTGATCCTGTTCCAGGCGCGGAAAGATGCCCTGCTGGAGTGCCAGGTAGTCTGGTTGATAGCGCTCGAATGCCCAGATCGCGGCATCTTCGTACGTGGTCGTCGGCGTCAATTGGTGCGCCGTGTCGGGCTGGAGCAATCCGGCGAAGTCGATCATGCGGCGCTCGGCGTAGTAACCGATAATGCCGACTTCGAGTGTGCCGATGCTGGCGTCGGGCGGGGCGTCGGCGCGCAGCCATACGCCAACGACGCGGTAGATGCCTAGGCGCTGATCGTTCAATGCGCTGAGGCGCGCCAGCGAGTTGGCGTGAATGTCGACCAGTGCCGCAGTCAGCGTTCCGGCGGCGATATGAGTGCGGTGCGCTACGTGGTCTGCGACCAGGTTGCCAAAGAGACTTGACTCGCCACCGTGGCGACCTAATGTGTCATTTGATGCGACTATCTTCTACACCAACGTGTTGTTTGAATATTGTAGAGCCTCTGATATCATTCCACAAATTCATGCAGAGGCATACGTGGAAAAACTTCCAGTTTACCGCCCTCGGTACAGTTGACAATCCGTCGTCCGGCGGCATAGTAGCTTTCCCTTGCCAGTGTATATGACACTTCACTCTGGGCTAGATCAGGTAAATGCCAGCGCACGCCACCAGCGAAATAGCTCGGATCGAAGTGGTCAATATCACGTTCGCCCGCAATCACCTCTTTGTTCGGCGGACCTTTGGCGGCGAAGTTATGATCGCATCCAACCAAACCAACTTCTTGAAAGCCCATATGAAATGCCAACTGCATAGCCACAAAGGTTACAGTCGCGCCCTGATGGATACTCATCGAGCAATCACGTGCAAATTTCTGATGCATCGACGAGTGCAGGAAGATGACATTCGAACGAGAACGTACAAAACTCACAGCATAGCGATCCAGAAAGAGCATCAATGATGATCGATTAAAAAAATCGGCATTTTGCTCGATCACGTGAGGATTAACCGATACAACACAGGAGGGCCGAAACGATGACTTGTCGAAGAGCAGATTGATCTTGTTCAACCCGAACGTATATACACCATCCAGCAGCGACAGATCGCTCTTGAGCAAACTCGGTCCATTACAGATGATGACGGCTTTTCTCCCAACATAGGCATTCTGAAGTGAACGGATTCTCCGGCGAGAAACCCAGGACTGTGGATGTATGTCCCATGCCAGGCGCAATGCAATCTCGTACGCACCATAGAGATAGGGATTGATCGTCGCTCGTGGCCGCTGAAAGAAATGTTGCGTCAGTCGTCTCATCAATTTCATTCTGTACTCAACCTCGCGGTAGCTCCGCCATCAACCACCAGCGCATGACCAGTGACGAACGACGAGAGCTGATCGTCGGCTAGAAAGAGGATGGCCCGGCCGATTTCCTGGGGCCGGCCAATCCGCCCCAGCACAGTACGTTCAGCCAGAAGCTCCATCTGTTCTTCCAGGCTCGTGCCGGAGAGATGGCCGCGGCTCAGGCTGGCATGGAGCATGGGGGTATCGACCGCGCCGGGCAGCACGGCATTCACCCGGATGCCATCGCGAGCCATTTCGATCGCCAGGGCGCGGGTCATCGCCAGTAGCGCGCCCTTACTGGCAGCATAGGCTGCGATGTTGGCGGAGGTTGCCACAGCGTGTACCGAACTCACATTAACAATTGCCCCCCCATTGGCACGTAGCAGCGGGTAGGCGTGGCGAATCGCCAGGTAAACCGAGCGCAAGTTCGAGGTCATCACCGCGTCCCATTCCTCAGGGGTGGTTTCGACGAGGGGTTTGGCGACCTGGATCGCGGCATTGTTCACCAATGCATCGAGCCGGCCAGGGCCGCGAGTAACCTCGTCGAAGATCGCCTGCGATGCCTCGATATCGCTGATATCGGCCTGAATATAGCGTGCCACGCCGTCGGGTGCTGTCGCTGCACCGCGATCAACTCCCACCACGTACCACCCCGCGTCAGCGAAGACAGCTGCAGTCGCTCGACCAATGCCGCCGACAACACCAGTAATCAGTACCACCCGACTCATAAATGGCCTTCTTCCAGTCCCAGCCCACGCAGAAGATTACGGATCGTATTCTTATGAACTCGCTCCCAGGCGACTGGGCTGCTGTTAGCATTATGCGGCGCCAGCATGACCTGTTCCATCGTACGGAGTGGGCTATCGTCCGGCAACGGCTCGTCCTCAAAGACATCGAGCGCCGCGCCAGCGAGGCGGCTGGCCTGCAGCGCCGCGACGAGGGCTGGCTCATCGATGACCGGCCCACGAGCGGTGTTGATCAACACTGCGTCGGGTTTGACCCGTGCCAGAGCAGCTTCATTGATGAGATGAAGACTGGTCGGGTTGAGATCGCAGTTAATACTAATGAAGTCAGACTGCTCAAGCAGCGTAGGGAGATCTACCATCGTCATTCCAACGGCTGCAAGCAGGTCGGTGGGTGGCTCGACCGGGTCGCAGCCAAGGAGACGCATCCCGAACGCAGTGGCGCGGCGGGCAACGGCTCGCCCAACATTGCCGACCCCGATAATCCCCAGTATGCATTCACCGAGACTTACGCTGGGGATCTTGCGCCAGCCAGTCTCGCGTAAGGTACGATCCATCCAGGGTAGGCGGCGGGCGAAGCAGAGCATATAGCCCAGCGCACTATCGGCCACCGGCTCGCTGAAGGCATTTGGCGTATTGAGTACAGCCACGCCGCGTGCGGCACAGGCCTCACGGTCGATCGAATCGATCCCGGTGCCCCATTTGGCAATCACGCGCAGCTTCGGCGCGGCATCCAGCACACGAGCCGTGTAACGGTCGTCACCACAGATCGTGCCGTCGATATCGCCGACTAGCGGCAGCAAGTCAGCCTCTTCCATGCGCTCGTTCACTCTGGGTATCAGCAAGGCGATCCCCCGCTCGGTGAAGATTGGGTGAAACCGATCGATCTCAGGGAGCATGTAGGGCGCAGTAATCATCACCTTCATAGCGGTTCCGATCGTACCACAGATTGCAGCGGCAGCACACAAAGCAGGCAAAACCCAGAACAGTAGACGAACCCATTATAAGGTAGCATTTCAACCAGCCGAAGCATCTCGGCGACGATACCAGTGATGCTCCTGGGCATCGCGCTCCTGGGCATCGAACAATTCGTATATTTCCGAATCGATGAGGGCCTCGACATCAGCAACCGTAGCACTGAAACCCGACAAGAATTCCGGATGTACCTCAATCACCATTAAGCGTGGAGGTTCTCCAAACTCACCGGAAAACATCCGCCGTGCGCCGCGCAGGCAGAGGATCTCGGCGCCTTCAATATCGATCTTTATGACTGTTGGCAAAGGCAGATCACCGCTCTCGATCGCGTCATCGAGAGTGTGGGTAGTCACGCGAATCTCATCACTCGGTGCATTAGGACGAGGCTGCTTTATCAGTGTCGGGGCGAACCCGGCTGCACCATCGCTATAGAGCTGAACTTCACCAGAGCGATCGCTCACGGCCCAGGACACAACCGAAACATTGGTAAGACGATTCAACTCAACGTTGGTTTGCAAACTGGCGCGCGTCTCCGGATCAGGCTCGAAAGCGTAGACTTGCTTACAGATTCGAGCTGCGCCAAGCGCCATAAGTCCGACACTCGCTCCGATATCGAAGAAGATGTCCTGCGGCTGTAACTGCTGAAGTAAGGCTTGCCATAACACACGCTCACCGCCATACTCAACAGTACGATAGCGTTCCACCGGATTATGAATCATGAAGCGCAGCGGTGGAAAACCGGTTTGCGGCAAAGCAATCGTATAGGGATACGGACGAAATCGCACGACAATACGCGACATCAAGTTACGTAGCGCATCCATAGCTAATACTTTCATTCATTATCGCCATACGTTTAGGCGGCCGCGAAGAGAATCGATCAAGGCACGTTCCTGTGTTGTCCAGAAACCGAGCAACCAGAGTATGGCCGGCAGCAACAACAGCAACAGCGGCATGAGCATAAGGTTCAGAAGTAACTCAAACTGCAGAATGTATCGACCGATCATAAACGCAATCGCGGTAGCCAGAAGGATCTTTCCGATACGAGCATACTCATACGGCAACGTCCGAGCACGCTGCGAGACCAACCAGACCAGTAGGAGCAAGACGATATAGCCAATCGCCGAGGTGATCGCGGCTGCCCAGATCCCAAAATGCGGCACGAGCCACAGATTCAGACCGATATTCACACTTGCCGCACCGAGCGTAAGAAATGGCAGCAAGCCGGTACGTCCCGCTGTCTGCGCCAGGTTATTCGTCGGTAAGGAGTAAAGGCCAAACGCCAGATAGCCCAGCAAGATCGGCACAGCCAGATGACCCGCAGCATGATAGGCCGGTGGGGTCGCCATCCGAATCAAGGTCGGTGCAGCGAGAGCCAGCGCCAGCACTGCCAGCGCATCGACGAATACTACATAGGTTGCGATACGTGGCAAACGATCCCATTCGCTACTATCTATCGCAGCCCGTCCGAACATCGGCAGCAGAGCGTTGCTCACGGATTGTACCAGTAACTGAGCCACCATACCGATCTGGTAGGCAAGGGTATAGACGCCAAGGTCGGACAGGGAGACGAACCGTTCTAGGATGAGTCGATCGGAGAGTCCAAGGGCCCAATGGGCTACGAAATGCGGCACGAGCGGCAAGCCGTAGATCAGCAGCGGACGTGCGGCATGCCAGGCTGGACGCAGATCGACCTGGCGCACCAGCCAGAGCGCCGCGATCAGCGCCATCAGTCCTGATCCGATCAGCTGACCCTTGAGATACCCTTCTGCCCCGCCATCATGCAGCACGACTTGCCAGATGATCGCCAGATTGGTACTTGAAAATATTCCCAGGCTAAACGCAACATAGAGTCCGGCTTGCTCGCGGGCGCGAAACAGGCTCTGGGGAATGACCAGAAAAGCGCTGTTGAGAAAGGCGATGATGACGGCCGGTCGAATATAGCGATCAACATCAACCTGAGCAAAGAGCGCCTCGAGCAGCGGGCGGCCAAAGGTCAACAATGCCAGGCTCCCAAGACCAGATACCAGGAACAAGAGCAGCCAGAGCATGCTAAGGGTGCGCCGGCGCTCGGGTTCGTCGGTAATGGTTGCGTGGAAGCGGATAACCGCGCCGGCTGCGCCAAGCGAGAGCAGCATATTTAGCACCTGCTTGAGCATTTCGGTTACGCCGACGATCCCATAATCGGCTGGGCTAAGGCTTCGGGTATAGATCGGCAACAGCAGCAGCGCCGCTCCGCGTGTGAGAATGTCGCCCGCGGCATAGATAGCACTCAATCGGCCCAGGCGAGCGATAGTTTCACGCATCGCTCGTCTCCAGCGATTTCAACGCACGCGATCTCCCGTGATCACGCGGTTTGCGCCCTGTTCCAGCTCGAACCGGACGGAGGCACATACTCTACTCTTTCCCTATAGACTGAATGAACAGCGACTCCGCTATCTGAAAATCCAGCTCCTCATCAATATCGACTGCTTCAAACCGATCAATCTCGAAGAGAAACGGGCGTTCTCCGATCCGATTATGTCGTTGCTCTAATATTGATCGGGAGAAGATATAGATACAGGAATTCTCCTCATAGACTGGCGGGAGATCCTGCGTTCGCAGGAGAATGGACGGATTATGATTGATCGCTCGGCCGAGTCCATCCCAGAGCCGAGTCTGCAACCGCGTAACCGAGAATAACGAATCGTACATGGGCAGATTGTCCAGAAACGTCTCGACTGCCTGGTCGATCGTTTCCGAACGCAGAAGCGGATTGGTGCTATGAGTCTGGAGATAGTAGTCACTCTCTACGCAAGAGATATCGTGGAGCAAGACTTCATTGGTGGGTACGGTTCCTGCTCGCAAATGCATTGGGCGTTCAAGCACCCGCACCTGTGGAAACGTCTCGGCAGCATCGGCCATAATGGTTGGGCTGTCGGTGTCAATCACGATTCCCGTAATATGGGGGCAGTCCAGGAGGCTTTGAATAATTCGATGATAGAGCGGTTTGCCGGCGAATGGACGATAATTCTTACCCGGAACGCGCTCGCTATGGTGACGCATAGGCAGTAGAGCAACGATTTGCATATCATAAGCGCCCTTCACTAAAAGCCACCGTATCGCCGAAAGTGTCAGATAGCACGCAGGATTGCCCGGGCCGGGGCTGCCTCAACGCCGGCAAGCAACAATGGCAGGCAAATCAGTTCATAGGTGTCGGGCTTGACGTGAACCAGGTTGATCCCCTCCAGGATGATCACGCCTGCTTGCAGCAGGATCTGATGAGTTTCCGGTCCATCATAGAAACGCTGTACTGACAGATAATCAATGCCGATCAGCCGAATGCCCCGATCAACTACCCACTGTGCAGCATCAGTAGTCAATGCCACATAGTCCTCGTTGAAGTCTGTTGAACCGGAAGCCCACAATTGTGTGGAATTACGCGTACGCAGCAACAGTCGCTGCATATCAGCCGGCAGCTCCAGTCCTGCAAGATCAGCAGCGGTGACAGCAGACACTTCGGGAACGTCTGCTACGAATACAGGGCCAATCAGGATGTCGAGCGATAGTTGTTCGACCGTTGCACCGTTGGATACGAAATGGCGGGGTGCATCGACATGGGTTCCCGTATGAGCATCACAATCGATACGTGAGGTATTGGCAATATCGCCGGAGGCAATCTGTAAGATCGGTGTAATGCGTATGGGATCGACCCCCGGCCAGATCGGCATCGTAGGTCGATAACAAACGATAATGAACAGGCCGCATGTCACCCTGACCCTGAGCGCAGCGAAGGGGAAGGGTCTCAGCGTCCCCAACAGCCGGGATTCTTCGTTGCGCTCAGAAT